>NZ_JAQGLA010000067.1 GCF_027853915.1 Saccharopolyspora oryzae | reverse complement strand
CGATTTCAATGGAATTTGCGCCCCCGGGGAAGGAAGACGACGGGTCAGTGCTTCTTGTGGCCGGAGATGAGGACCACCGGGTTCGCTGATTCGAGGCGGGACGCTCCGTCCGAGAGCTCCGCGAGGCGGGACGCCGAGAGCTGGACGCCCTCGACCTCGTAGCCCGCGGTGCGCAGCGCGTCGCGGGTCGGGCCGATCCGGTCCAGCGCCGCCAGCGCGACCACGACGCGGGTCGCTCCCGCGTGCGCGCACGCCGTGACGACCTCGGTGCCGCCTGCTCCGACGAAGATCGAGTCCGGCCGGGGCAGGTTCCGCAGCGCCTGCGGCGCTTCGCCCTCCTCCACCCGGACGTCCACGCCGTGGCTGGCCGCGTTGGTGATCAAGCGCATCGCCTGCGCTTCGTCGGACTCCACCGCGATCGCCGCCGCGCCCAGCCGGGCGCACTCCACGGCCACCGAGCCGGAGCCCGCGCCGACGTCCCACACCAGGGCTCCCGGGCGCGGCGCGAGCTTGGCCAGCGCCACCGCCCGCACCTCGGCGCTGGTGATCACGCCGTCGCGGTGCGAGAACTCGTCCTCGGACAGCGCCCAGCCGGTGGCCGGCGGGACCGGCTCGCCGCCGACGATCCAGCCGCGGTGCGGCACGTCGTCCAGGTCGGCCAGGGACAGCACGATGTTCGGTTCGCGCCAGGTCCGCTTGGCCGCCTCCGCCGGGTCCACCGTGACCACCGATTCGTAGGCGCCGCCGAGGTCCTCGGCGACCACCATGGTGCGCCGCCAGCCGGTCAGCCCGGACCCGATCTGCGCGGGTCCGGCCTTCGGCGCGGTCGTCAGCACCGCCACGGCCGGGCGCGCGCGGCAGACGTTGATCGCCTTCGCCAGGTCCTGGCCGCTGGCGTTGACCACCACCACGTCGTCCCACGACCGGCCGACGCGGGCCATCAGCTGCTGCACGCTGGACGTCGACGGCAGCACCGTGCACCGGATGCCGCGCTCGCGCAGCGCGCGCACCGCGCCGAAGAAACCGGGGTCGCCGGAGGCGAGCACCACGCCGTGCTCCTCGCCGGACAGCGCGGACAGCGCGTTCAGCGCCGGTTCCAGCGGCCCCAGCTCGAACTTGCGCGCGTGCTCGGGCGCGTGCGCGTCCAGGTGCCGCTTGCCGCCCACCACGAGCCGCGCCGACTCCAGCTCCTGCGCAGCACCCCTGGGCAGGTCGCCGCCGTCGATCCCGATCACCGTGACTGCCACGTCACCCACCTCACCTCGGCGACCGCGACCGCGTGTTCCACCGGCACACCCCGAACACGCGACCGGCGGCCGCATTCCTCGCCGAACTGCTCCAATACTGCTGCCACCGGCTCCCGGAGCCGGTCCGCACACGCCGACGCGGTGCGCTGGTGGCGGCAGCGATCCCCCGACCGAGCCCCACCCCACGTCCACTTCGGACGGCCGGCATCACTCGCCGGGCTCGTCCGCCTTCGCCGTGGACTTCCGCTTCGCGGCGGGCTTCGCCTTGGCCGCCGTCCGCTTCGCGGCGGTCGTCTTCGCGCTGGTCGACTTCGCCGCAGCGGTCTTCTTGGCGGTGGTGCGCTTGGCCGGGGTCGCCTTCGCGGTGGCGCGGGTGGTCGTCCTGCTCGCCGCGGACGTCCTCTTCGGCGCCGCCTCGACGGCCTCCTCGACCGGACCGGGGACGGCGGACTCCTCCACGGCGGGGACGACCTCGGCGGGGACCGGCGCTTCGAGGGTGTCGACCGCCACCGGCTCGTCGACGAACAGCTGCGACTGCGCCTCGTCCACGCGCCGGGCCGACGCCGGACGGGTCGCCGCCACGCGCGCAGCTCCGCGCGCGCTCTCCTGCCAGTCGCGCACGGCCCACCAGGCCACGTCGGACTCCTTCACCCGCCCGTTGCCCGCCGCGGGCTCGGTGCTGCGGCGCCGCGATGCGCTGGGGCGCTCGGTCCGCACCGTGCGCCGGACCGCCGGTTCCGCACGGCGGTAGGTGTGGAAGTAGGGCTGCGGACGGCTTCCGCTGCCCTTGAGGCTCTTGCCGACGATGAACAGCAGGTTCCGCCAGAGCTTGCGCTGCTTGACGGTCTTCTCCAGCTCGCCGAGCGTGGTGCGCAGCAGCGTCTCGTCGGGCCAGCTGACCTTGTAGGCCACCAGCACCGGGGTGTCTTCCGGGTAGCCGCCGGCGCGCAGCTCCTCGACCAGCTGGCCGGTGCGCGAACCGGCGAGGGACAGCGCCATCGTGGTGCCGTGCTTGGCGAGCTCGCGCACCTCTTCACCCGCGGGCGTCGGCGCCTTGCTCTCCATCCGGGTCACCACCAGCGACTGGGCGACCTCCGAGGTCAGCTCGCGGCCGATCGCGGCGGCCGCCGCGGAGAAGGGCGCGACGCCGGGCACGATCTCGGTTTCCACGACCATCCGGGTGCAGGCGTCGTGCTGCTCCTGGACGGAGCTCCACATCGCCGGGTCACCGGAGTGCAGGCGGACGACCTTGAGCTTGTCCCGCTCGGCGCGGCGGTAGACCTCCAGCGCCTGCTCGTGGGTGAGGCGGGAGGAGTCGATCAGCTCGGCGTCGGTGCTCGCGTGCTCCTGGACGCACTCCGGCGCGACCAGGCTCGCGTCCCACAGCACGACGTCCGCCTCGGCGATCCGGCGCGCGCCGCGGACCGTGATCAGGTCGGCAGCGCCCGGACCGGCACCGATGAACGAGATCCGGCCAGTCACCATTGCTCTCCTCTTCCGCCTCGGGGTGGAAGTCCTACCACTGTGGACAGATGCGGCGCGTCGTCCACTTCGGACGCATCCGGCCGCTCGGCCGGTGCGCCCAGGTGCCCGGTGCGGACCGAGCGCCCCGGGGCTCCGCGTGCGGCGCGCGGTTCACCCGACCGGCGCCCGCCTGTGTAGGCAATGACCGTACCGCGTGACCGCACCACCTACGGAAGGGCGGTCACGTCCCGCACAGCGCCTGTCACCACCCGTGACGAACGGGATTCACCGGGCACCGCACGGGCCCGCGCGACGATCCACGACGCGCGGCACCGTGGCCAGCTCGATCTCGATCATCAGCGCGCGCGGGCCGACCGCGGAACCGCCGGACGTCGAGTGGCGAAGCCCACGCTGCCGCCCCGATCACGCGGTTCCCGCGCACCTGGCCGCGAACCGTCCGATCGAGCCGGGCTGCCCGGCGGGATGGGTGTGCAGGTAGGACGCGTGCACGCCGCCGACGACGAAGCCCTCGCGCTGGACGCCCTCGCTCCGCCAGATCCAAGCGGCCTGCTCACCACGAGCGGGCTCCAGCACGGTGCGGTGGAACTCGTGCCCGCTCACCCGCGATCCTTCGGGGAACAGCGCGGAATCGGTCGCGGCCACCGCATCCCGGTAACCGAGCGTCAAGCGCGAGGACATCCGCGCCTTCGCCGGGAGCACTCCGCACAACGGATGCCCGTCCAGTTCCTCGGCCAGGTACAGCAGTCCGCCGCACTCGGCGTGCACCGGCGCCCCGCTAGCGGCGAAGGCCGCGATCTCCCTGCGCAGCGCGGTGTTCGCGGACAGCGCGGCGGCGTGCTGCTCCGGGAACCCGCCCGGCAGCACCAAACCCGCGGTGCGCTCCGGCAGCCGTTCGTCGTTGAGCGGGTCCACGACGGCGACCTCGGCACCTGCGGCTTCGAGCAGCTCGACGTGCTCGGCGTAGGCGAAGGTGAACGCCGGTCCCCCGGCCACCGCGACCACCGGCGAGCCCTGCGGTTCGACCTCGTCCCGAGGGTTCCAAGTCGGCCCGGGGAGTTCCGGCGCCGAGCGCGCGAGAGCGGCGATCGCGTCGAGATCCACCGAGCCGGCAACGATTTCGGTCATCGCGTCCACCGCGCGGACCGCCTCGGAACCGTGCTCGACGGCGGTGACGAGACCGAGGTGCCGTGACGGAACGGCGAGGTCGTCGGCGCGCGGGATGGCGCCGAACACCGGCAACCCCGCGGCGTCCGCGGCATCGCGCAGCACCTGCTCGTGGCGCGGCGAACCGACGCGGTTCAGGATCACCCCGGCCACCCGGACTTCCGGCCGGTAGCTGCGGAAACCGTGCAGCAGCGCGGCGAGGCTGTGGCTCTGGCCCCTGGCGTCGACGACCAGCACGACCGGCGCGTCGAGCAGCTGCGCCACGTGCGCGGTGGAGCCGGTCGCCAAGCCCTCGCCGGGGCCGATGCGACCGTCGAACAGCCCCATCACGCCTTCCACCACGGACAGCTCCGCCGCCCCGTGCCGGAACAGCGGCGCGACCCGCTCCTCGCCGACCAGCACCGGGTCCAGGTTGCGCCCGGGCCTGCCTGCGGCGATCCGGTGGTAACCGGGGTCGATGTAGTCCGGACCGACCTTGAACGGCGCGACGTCGGTGCCGCGACGGCGCAGCGCTCCGAGCAGCCCGGTCGCCACCGTCGTCTTGCCCTGCCCGGAGGCCGGGGCCGCGATCACCACGCGGGCGTGCGAAGCGGACGTCACCACTCGATGCCCTTCTGGCCCTTCTGGCCGGCGTCCATCGGGTGCTTGACCTTGGTCGTCTCCATCACCAGGTCGGCGGCGTCGAGCAGCGCCTGCGGGGCGTAGCGGCCGGTGATCACGACGTGCTGGTGGCCGGGGCGGTCGCGCAGCGTCGCCACCACCTCGTCGACGTCGATCCACCCCCAGTGCAGCGGATAGGTGAACTCGTCCAGCACGTACATGCCGTGCTGCTGCTCGCCGATCCGCCGGGCGATCTCGCGCCACCCCTCCAGCGCGGCAGCGGCGTGGTCCTCCTCGGTGCCCTGCTTGCGGGCCCAGGACCAGCCCTCGCCCATCTTGTGCCACTCGACGGGGCCGCCCTCGCCGGTCTCCTCGTGCAACCGCCCCAGCGCGCGGAACGCGGATTCCTCGCCGACCCGCCACTTCGCGGACTTGACGAACTGGAACACGCCGATCGACCAGCCCTGGTTCCACCCGCGCAGCGCGAGTCCGAAAGCGGCTGTGGACTTGCCCTTCATCTCACCGGTGTGGACCACGACCAGCGGCCTGTTGCGGCGCTGGCGGGTCGTCAAACCATCGTTGGGCACGCTAGAAGGCTGTCCCTGAGGCATACCCGAACCCTATCCGCCGCCGCCCGGGGAGATCAGCTCCCGGGGACGGGTGGTCAACCTCACTGATCTCGGGACCGCGCGGTCGGCGAACATGGACGGGCGTCCCAGACCGCAGGAGCCGCTGATGCCGTCCACCAGGCCACCGCTGGTGCTGTCCGCCGCCACGCTGATCGCCAACTTCGACCGGTTCGCGGTCACGCCGATGCTGGTGCTCCTCGCGCTCGGGATGCAGGTCCCGCTCGCTTCGGCGGTGGCCGCTGCCAGCGGTTACTTCCTCGCTTACGGCCTCACCCAGCCGCTCTGGGGAATGCTGTCGGACCGGTTCGGGCGCATCGTCGTCATGCGCGGCACGCTGTTCGCCGCAGCGGCAGCAGGTCTGGTGTCCGCGCTGGCACCGAACCTGGCCGCGCTGATCGCCGCGCGCGTGATCACGGGCGCGTGCGTGGGCGCCATCGTCCCGGCTTCGCTGACCTACGTCGGCGACACGGTTCCCCCGGAGCAGCGGCAAGGCGCGCTGTCCGACCTCATGGCGGCATCGGCGATGGGCACCGCGCTGGCCACGGCCGTGGGCGGCGTGCTCGCGAGTTTCCTCGACTGGCGCGTGGTTTTCGCGCTCCCAGCGCTGTGCGCCGCGCTGTGCGCGATCGTGATCGGCAAGCTCCCGGAGCCGGAGCGCGCTCAGGTCGGCGGCGTGCGCGAGCACTTGGCGCTGGTGCTGACGAATCGCTGGGCGCTGCTGGTGTTCGGCCTGGTCTTCGTGGAAGGCGCGGTCCTGCTGGGCATCATGACGTTCCTCCCGTCCGCCCTGGTGCACCACGGCGTCGACGTCGCGGTCGCAGGCCTGGCCACCGCCACCTACGGCATCGGCGTGTGGTTGTTCTCCAGGCTGGTCAAGGCGTTGGGACGGCGGCTGGCGGTGTGGCAGCTGATCGCGATCGGCGGTACTTCGATGGCGCTCGGCTACCTGGTCGTGGCGCTGCGCACGGACATCGCCTCGGTGGTAATCACCGCGCTGCTGCTGGGCGGCGGCTGGTCGTTCATGCACTCGTCCCTGCAGACCTGGGCGACCTCGGTGGTCCCCGAGGCCCGGGGCCTGGCGGTGTCCCTGTTCGCGTCCGCCCTGTTCCTCGGCAGCGCGGCAGCATCGGCAGCGGCCGGTTACGCCGCGGACCGGGGCGAGTACACCACCCTCTTCACCATCGCCGCAGCGACCGCGATCCCGCTGCTGATCACAGCGTCCGCCTGCCGCTACCGCTACCAGTCCCGCACCGCACCCGTGTGAACGTCGTGCGCGGCGATGGCCGCTCTTGCCACCATCGCCGCTCACGACCGGAAGCGATTACTCGGGACGCGGCGCGTCGCGGTAGCCGTCCCGACCGTGGTCGCCGGTGTACTGACCACTGCCGTTGTAGCCGTCGTAGTACGAACCGGAGTCCTCGTCGTAGTTCTGCTCGTGGTACTGCTCGGCGCCGAGCCCACCACGGATGACCGCGCTCTCCGGCTTCGTCACGTTCGAAACCTGGTCCATGGCGTCCTCGTAAGCCCCGCGGTACCGGCCCTTCTCGATCGCGTTGCCGACGCCCTCCGCGGCCGACCGGCCGGCATCGTCAGCACCGTTCGCCCAGCGCAAGCCGGTGCCCGCCAGGTTCTCCGAACCGCGGGTGATGCCGGTGGCCGCGTCCGCGGTTCGCCCGGCCGCCCCGGTCAGGCCGTCCGCCGCACGGGTCATGCCGGAGGCCGCCGTCCCCAGGCCGTCCGCGCCCGCCGTCGCCGCGCGTCCGGCCGCATGCGTGGCGCCACCGAGCGCCGGGGATGCGGGGAACACCTTCGCGCCCGAAGTGACCAGGTCCGCACCGATCTTCGAGCCGACCTTGGCCATGTCGTCCAGTGCTCGCGCCATCAGCGCACCCGCCTTGCCGAGCTTGGCCAGCAGCTGGCTGATCTTGGCGGTGATCTTGCCGATGGTCATGCCGATCCGCCCGGCCGCGTAGGCCAGGTAACCGGCGACCGTCGCACCGAAGCTGACCACCGAACCGGCCAACGCCGCGAGCGCACCCTTGATCAGCTCCGCGACGATCGCGGCGATGATGTCGCGGATGATGCCGCGGCAGGTGGCCACCATCGTGCCTGCGGTGGCGATCGTCGCCGAAGCGCTACCGGCGCTGATCGACAGCGCCTGCAGACCGTCGGTGTACTCCTTGACCTGCCGCGAATACGCGTCCTTGGCCTGACCGGACCACTCGCTGGTCTGCTGCTCGGCCTGCCCGGGCAGCTCGTCGGCGAGCTGCTGCAGGTCCTCCTTGATGGCCTGCCAGGTGTCCGCGCCCTCCTTGATCGCGTTCGGATCACCGGCGACGAAGTCGAGCAGCTCGCGCAGCGGCGCGAGGTGCTCCATCAGCCAGCCGACGCCGGCGGCCAGCACGGATCCGACCGGGTCGATCGCCATCAGCAGCCCGTCGAGGGCGAGCACACCGCCGCTGGCTGCGAAGTCGCCCCAGTCGCCGCTCTGCACGGCATTGGCGGTGGCGCGGGCGGAGTCCACGAATCCCGCCCCAGCGCTCCAGGTACCCGATTCCAGGGACGGCGTCTCCGTATCGACGAACATCGACGACATCAGCTCACACCTCGATCTTTCCGATGGAATCGGCGTTGCGCTGGTCGTCGCCTTCGTAGTCGGCCGCGCACGCGTTGACGTTCTCGCCGAGCAGGTCGGTGTTCTGCGAGAAGGTGCGGATCTGCTCGGCCGCCTGTTGCGAGGTCTCCCGCGCCTGGGTGGCGAACATCTGGCCGACCAGGCCGAAGGAATCCACGCCGAAGCTGACCCCGCTGGCCTTGTCCGCGGCGGCCGAGATCTTCCCCGCGAGTTCCGACAGGTAGTCCGAATGCGACCGCAGCGCGGCGGGTTTCACGGCGAATTGCGACATCGTGCTTGCTCCTGGTCAGCGAAGGAAGGTCTGCGGCGGTTCGTCGTCGTAGTCGTCCGGCGCAGGGCGCCGGGTCGCGGCCGCTTCGGGCTCCGGCTCGGGCGGGAGCTGCGAACGCAGGAAGTCCATCCCGGCGGCGCCCGCCACCGGCTCCACCGCGCTGACCACGCGACCGGCCACCGCGGCCTGCGCCTGCCCGGCGAGCTGCAGGATCGTCGCCTGCAGCTCCGCCGCGCTCCGGCGCATCGCCCGCTGGTCGATCTGCAGATCCTTCAGCGCACCGTTGGCGCCGACCGTGACCGACACCGCACCATCGGGATCGCTCGCCGTCTCGGCCATTTCCTGCATCTGCTGCTGGATCTGCTCGGACTGGCGCACCATCTCGTCAGCCCGTTCCTGCATCATCGCCAACCACTGCTCCGGCGACTGCTCCACTGAATTTCCTCCCGTTGCCCCTACGACGTCCGGTTTGACGCAGTTTCCGCCAGGTCGGTTCCACCCGATCGCCGGTTCGCCACCAGACTCAGCCGCCATCCCACCGCGACCACGGCCAACGGCACCGCAACAGCGCTGATGACGTTCAACCACTCGGGGAAGGCCGTCACGGCGCTCAAGACGGCCGCCGCGCAGCCGAATATCACCAGCAAACGCCCGACCTTGCCGAACCGCCGCGTCTGGTCCGGCGGCAGCACTTTCGGCTCGAGGACGCCGTACTTCCGCCGCCCCTGCGATACGAACCAACCAGCGATGAGCGCAACGAAACCGAATACGATCACCAGCACCGAACGGCCCGTCGCGGCCGATGCCGTGCCCAGTCCACCCGCGACGACCAGGCCCCAGCCGATCGGCAACGCCAGCGGCTGCCACCACTGCAGACGGACCCGACGACGCCGTTCTGCACGTCGCTCAGCAGGCATCGGCGGCAAGCCGGGAATCCGCACCCCGTAGAAGGTCGCGAACACCAACGCGATGAACAGGGCGTAGCCCAGTCCGACGAACGGCATCGGCTTGTCGACCGCGATCTGGTCCGCCGAGTTCCGCACCTTCCGGTACACCACGGGCTCAGGCCGGGTCTCGTTCTCCGGCGTCAATTCCGAGTTCAGGAATTTCTTCCGCGTCTCCGTCCCGTCGGACCAGGTGATCTGCGCATCGCAGGCCCAGTACCAGCCCAAACCGGCTCGACTGACCGGACCGGTCGACTCGCAGTGGGTGGCCAGCGCAGTTCCCCGCTTCGCCACGGAACCGTCGGAGCTCAGCACTCCCGTGTTGGCGGCAACGGTGAGCAGCACCAGTGCAAGTAGTCCGCGCACCGCCACTTGCGAAACCACGTAGGCGATCCGCCAAAACCGCTCCTGCCCTGGCAGGTCTGCCCAACGCCCCACGCCGGGCAGGCTCGTCCACGGCTCCCGCCACGGCGGAGTGCGCGGGTTGCGGGCTGGTTCCCCCTTCAGGTCCGGAGCGTCAGCGGCCGACTTCGCGCCCATGTCCCTCCTGCGTTCAGCGTTGCCGAGCCCTTCGGCGAATGCATCCTCGCATTCCGAAACCCGGCAAATCACCCGCACCCGGGACACCGGCGGAGCGAGCCGCGCTGGGCGAAAAAGAGCCCCCGCACTCGACCGGCCTGGGGGTCGCCGGGAGCGCGGGGGCGCTTCGCAAGTCCACCCCTGGGGGTCAGGTGGACGGCAGTCACCGTACCAATCCGGGCAGTGGGCGGGTACGTGCAATCAAGAATCTCGTAACCAAAACGAGATCAAGCGGCATGCGGCCGTTCATCGCGGACCGCGCGCACCACACCGGCGACGTTCTCCGCCGACAGCTCCTCGAGCCGCAGGCACGGTCCGCCCAGAGCAGCGGCGATCCGGGCGGGCAGCCCGAGCCGGACCATCCCGTTCTCGCAGTCCACCACGATCGACGCCGCGCCGGTCCCGGCGACCAGACCCGCCGCGCGCAGCGCGTCCTCGACCGCGCGTTGGGCCCGATTTCGCCCGCTCAGCCCGGAATTCACCGCCACCGTGGCCTTCCCGTCGGTCAGCAGCACGACGAGCACCCGGCGCTGCGGGTCGCGCATCTGCTCGCGCCGCACCACCCGCTCGATCTTCAGCAGACCATCCGCGAGCGGCGTGCGACCTCCCGTGCGCAGCCCGCGCATCCGCGCCGCAGCGATGTCCACAGAGGACGTCGGAGGCAACGCGAGCTCCGCCGAGTCGCCCCGGAACGTGACCACACCGACCTTGTCGCGCCGCTGGTAGGCGTCCCTGAGCAGCGACAACACCGCACCGCTGACAGCCGACATCCGCTCCCGCGCAGCCATCGACCCGGACGCGTCCACCGCGAACAGCACCAGGTTCCCCTCGCGCCCCTCCCGAATACCGCGCCGCAGGTCATCCGACCGCAGGACCAACCCCGGGCCGCTGCGCCCGCGGGCGACCTGGTGCGGCGCCGCAGCGGCCAAGGTCGCCGCCACGTGCACGCCGTGACCCTCCACAGTGGACGACCGCGTCGTCCGGCCGCTCCGCGACCGCGACCGCGAGCGCCGTCCCGGCGCCCCGTCGCCGAGCCCCGGCACCTCCAGCAGCCGCGCCCGGAACGCCGGCGTCGGCGCCGCCGGCGCCTTGTCCGCCGGCGCCCGCCCGTCGCTGCGCTCCTCCTCGCGCTGCTCCCCGCCTCCGCCTGACGGCTCCGTCGGCTCGTCCGGCGTCCGACCGCCGCCTCCGGGGCCGTCCGGCCCCTCCGGCGGCTCGTCGTCCTCGGCGTGCTCCGCCGCCTCGGCGAGCGCTTGTTCCAGCTGCTCTTCAGCCATGCCCGGCTCGTCGAAGGGGTCCCGGCGCCGCCGGTGCGGCAGCGCGAGCCGGGCCGCCGCTTCGACATCGGCCTCGGCGACTTCGTCGGCTCCGCGCCAGGCCGCGTGCGCGATCGCGGTGCGGGCCAGGACGAGGTCGGCGCGCATCCCGTCGACGTCGAAAGACGCGCACAGCGCGGAGATCCGGCGGAGTTCGGAGTCCGGCAGCGCCACGTGCTCGACCCGGTCCCGCGCAGCGCGGATGCGCGCGGCCAGGGACGCGTCGGCGTCGGCCCACTTCGCGGCGAACCCGGCCGGGTCGGCTTCGAAGGCCAACCGGCGGCGCACCACTTCGGTGCGGGTCGCGACTTCCCGCGAGGCCGCGACGTGCACGGTGAGGCCGAACCGGTCGAGCAGCTGCGGCCGCAGCTCGCCCTCTTCCGGATTCATGGTCCCCACCAGCAAGAACGACGCCGCGTGCGAAACCGAGACGCCTTCCCGCTCGACGTGCGCGCGCCCCATCGCGGCGGCGTCCAGCAGCAGGTCGACCAGGTGGTCGTGCAGCAGGTTCACCTCGTCGACGTAGAGCACGCCGCGGTGCGCGGCGGCGAGCAGACCGGGCTGGAAAGCGCGGACGCCCTCGGTCAGCGCGCGTTCCAGGTCGAGCGAACCGATCAGGCGGTCTTCGGTGGCGCCGACCGGGAGCTCGACGAGCTGCGCCGGGCGCTGCACCGCGGTCGAGTCGTGCGGCCCGTCCGGGCACTGCGGGTCGGGGGCGCTCGGCGCGCACCCGAAGCGGCAGTCGGCGACCACGTCCAGCGCCGGCAGCAGCGATGCGAGCGCGCGCACCACGGTGGATTTCGCCGTGCCCTTCTCGCCGCGGACCAGCACCCCGCCGATGCGCGGGTGCACGGCGTTGAGCAGCAACGACAGCTGGAGGTCGTCGTGGCCGACGACGGCGGAGAAGGGGAAGCGCGGAGCGGCGGGCATGCCGGTGTTCCTTCCTCGGGGTGCGGACGCCCCGGTGGCGGGAACAAGGGATCGCAGTGTCCTGACTCCCGGATCACCGCGCCCCTCCGGCCTTCCCAGGTCTCCCCGGTGGCTCTCGGGGGAGGGCCGCTCCCCGGTCACAGTGGCGCCGACCGTGCCGGACTCGCACCGGCTTCCTGCCGCACCCCTTGCATTCGGATCATGGAGCATCGTCGCAGAACCGGGGCGGCGGACCAACCTTCCGCCGCCCCGTCGAGACCTGCGCCACTACCTCGATCCCGTCCGGCTCCCGCAACCGCGAAGGGCAACCGGCGCCGCGCGGCGACAGTCGCATGCGCCGCAGGCGCATAACCCACCCTCGCAACCCGCACCGCCGCGGGTTCTCAGACGTCGCCTGGCGAGGACAGCCCGTTTGCCGTGTATTGGCATACATAAAAACGGGATCCCGCAGCCAGGCGGCGTCTGAGGTTCCGCCACCCGCACCGCCACGCAAAAAGAGCCTGGAAAGCCTCATCTCCGCGCGGAGTGCAGCCCGTCGGTGATGAAGCGGTGGGCGTGCCGGGCGAGGTCCTCGTTGTCGTCCCAGAGGTTCCGCCACACCGCGAGGGTGTCCGACAGCGCCGGGTCCACCACCGCCGAGGAGAAGCTCTCGAAGGTGATCGGCCCGGTGTAGCCGATGTCCACCAGCGCGCGGAAGAACGCCGGGAAGTCGATCGTGCCCGACCCGAGGTAGCCGCGGTGGCTCTCCCCGACGTGCACGTACCCGAGCCGCTCTCCGGCCTCCTGCACCGGCCGAACGAAATCCGGCTCCTCGATGTTCATGTGGTACGTGTCGAGGTGGACGGTGACGTTGTCCGCGCCGACGTCGTCGAGGAATTCCAGCGCCTGCCGGGTGGTGTTGAGCAGGTTCGTCTCGTACCGGTTGAGGATCTCCAGGCCCAGCGCGATGCCGAGGTCGGCGGCCTGCGCCGCCAGGTCGCGGATCGCGGCGACGGCGTTGGCCCGCGCCTGCGGCGTGGCCGCCGCCGGGTACTTGCCGAGCGTCGAGTACAGGGCGCCGACCAGGTGCTTCGATCCGATCCGGTGCACCAGGTCGAGCGCGC
Source organism: Saccharopolyspora oryzae (assembly GCF_027853915.1). Classification (GTDB taxonomy): domain Bacteria; phylum Actinomycetota; class Actinomycetes; order Mycobacteriales; family Pseudonocardiaceae; genus Saccharopolyspora; species Saccharopolyspora oryzae. Next base: position 31,950 of record NZ_JAQGLA010000067.1, on the reverse strand, counting down.
CGCCGAGCTTGTCCCGCCCGCGCTGCACGACCGCCGGGTCGTCGTTGTTGACGTCGGCGTCGAAGGTCAGCCCGAGCGATGCCGAAGCCGCCAGCCCGTGCTCGTCGAGCAGCTGCCGCACCAGGTCGGTGTCGATCGCCGAGAAGTCCGTCGCGGTCAGCTCGATCAGGTCGTAGCCGGTCTCCTTCGCCTTGCCCAGCGCGAGCCGGGTCTCCTCCGGGCTCCAACCGCCGACCCACACCCCGGCGTGGATTCCGATCAGGTTCACTTGCCACTCCTCTCGAATCCCGCGAGCGCCCGCGCCCGCGGCTGCGGACGAAATCAGGCCCTGATCTGCTCAGCGGCCTGCGAGTTCGGCACCTTGAGCACCAGCGTGAGCAGTGCCGCGACCACGTAGAGCGCGGCGAAGACCCACATCACGCCGCCGACGCCGAACAGCGGCAGCGTGATCCCGACGATCGCCGGGCCGACAGCGGTGGCCAAGCCGGCACCGAGGTTCAACGCGGCCATCGCCGCGCCCCGCCGGTCGGGGGCCATGGTCGGCATCAGCGCGGACATCGGCACGAACCCGGCCAGCGTCGCGCCGTAGAGCACCGAGGTGATCAGCGCGGCGGCGTAGCTGTGCGTGGTCAGCGGCAGGTAGTGGAACAGCAGCGTGGTCACCGCGCAGCCGGCACCGCCCATCCAGCGCACCACCACCGCGAACCCGAAGCGGTCCCCGAGGATGCCGCTGACCAGGTTGAAGAAGATGTTGCTGACGAACATCACCGACGAGACCGTCAGCCACTGCGACAGCGTGAACCCGAGTTCGCGGGTGTAGAAGATCGGCATGAAGACGATGAACCCGTACTGCGGGATGCTGTTGATCATCCGCACCAGCATCCCGGCGGACATCCGCGGCCGCTGCCACAGGATCGTCAGCCCGGCCAGCAGGCTGCGCAGCGGTTTCTCGTCGACCGCCGACGTCGGCCGGTCCCCGTTCGGGTCGCGCACCAGCAGCATCAGCAGCGCGCCGGCGACGATCACCACCAGCCCGAGCCACAGGGTGCCCAGCTGGCCGATCAGCGGGATCGCGAGGTTGGCCAGCTGCGGGCCGAGCGCGGCGAACCCGGCGCTGTAGGCGAACCAGAACCACCCGGCCGCGGTGCCCAGCCGCCGGGTCTCGGTGCTCGCCGTGATCCACACCAGGAAGGCGTAGCCGAACAGCGGGTACCCGAACCCGCGGATCGCATAGCTGACCAGCAGCAGCGGGTAGTTGTGCGCCATGATCCCGCCGGCCACGAACAGCACGTGGAAGGCGATCCAGATCCCCGCGCCCAGGAACATCACCCGGCGCGGGCCCCAGATGTCCGACAGCGCCGCCGAGAACCAGTACGCGGCGGCCGCGGTGATGCCGTAGATGGTGAAGACCAGGGCGACGCGGCCTTCGCTGAAGCCCTGCTCCTCGACCAGGAACGCCGACAGGTACCCGGTTTCCACGCCGTCGCCGATCATGAAGACCAGCAGGCCGGCGAAGCCCCACTTCAACGTTGGTGGAATGCCGATCCGTTCCAGAAGCGGCGGTGCGGACATGGTTCTCCTCCTAGTGCACGGCGGTGTGCGCGAACCGGCGCGAACGCACGTGCAACCGGGATCGCGCCGGTGGTTCGGCTGTCCCGGTGAGGTGGAAAGAAGAGCGCGAGCAGGTCAGAGATCGCTCGCGGATGAGGGAGCGCGCAGGCGCGCCACCTGGGCCAGGACAGGCTCAGGCGGCGTCGGGGCCGGTCCGGGACCGGCAGAAGGGGTGCGCGCGGTTGACCCGGCCGCGAAGCGCCGGGTCCGGTGGGAGCGCGACGGCGCGCAGCGCGGCGAAAACGCCGACCGATGCGCCCATTCCGGCTCCTCCACGTCGTTGCTGAACGCGGTGGAGCGTGACACCCCGATCACGCGGGGTCAAGCTCGGAGTAGCGCCGATCACGCCCGGCGGCGCGGCTCGCGGCGCATGTCGACGTGCGGGATGCCGTCCTCGAGGTACTCGTCCCCGTCCTCGACGAAGCCGAAGGAGGCGTAGAAGTCCTTCGCGTAGACCTGGGCGGCGAGCACCGCGGGCGCGTGCTGAACCTCGGCGACGGCGGCGCGCATCAGCTTGCGGCCCAGCCCCATCCCGCGCGCGGACTTGGCGGTGCACACCCGGCCGATCCGGAACACGCCGTCGGGGTCTTCGAGCAGCCGCAGGTAACCCAGCACGTAACCGTCGGCGGAGTCGATCCAGAAGTGCCGGGTGGAGTCCTCCAGATCGCGACCGTCCAGCTCCGGGTAGGCGCATTCCTGCTCGACGACGAACACGTCGACGCGCAGGCGCAACATCCGGTAGAAGTCCTCGGCGTCCAGGTCCGCGGTGTAGGCGCGGTGGACGGCGGTCGCGAGCGGCTGCAGGGTCATCCCTACTTGGATATCACAACTGGGTCGCGAAACCCGCATTCACCTGCACCGGGAGTAGCCAACAACACTCTTCCCGGAACTCCGGCGTCTCGTTTCGCGGACCGGCGGAACCGCCGCTCGGCCGGCACGGGCCGGGCGGCGGTCCGGCGGGTCAGAGCTGCGCGGCGAGCTCGTTCGCGTAGCTGGACAGGCGGGTGTAGACGCCCGGGGTGTTCGGGCGACCGCAGCCGGTGCCGTAGGAGACGACCCCGATCAGGCGGTTGTCCGCCACGATCGGGCCGCCCGAGTCCCCGGCGCAGGCGTCGCGGCCGCCTTCCGGGACTCCGGCGCAGAACATGCTGCGCGGGTCGTAGTTCGAGTAGGCGCTGCGGCACGCGTCGTCGGTCGTGATCGGGACGTCCACCGAGCGCAGGGTCGTCGACGGCGAGCCCTGCTCGCTGGTCTTGCCCCAGCCGTAGACGCGGCCGACCGTGCCGGGCCGGTAGTGCTCGGTGTCGCCCTGGTCGACCACCGGCAGCTGCTTCTGCGACATCGGCTCGCGCAGCGTCAGGACCGCGAGGTCGTCACCGGTGGTGTAGCCGCGGAAACCCGGGTGCACCCAGATCCGGTCCACCTCCGCGACCGCGCCGTCCTCGGCGGTCAGGTCGGTGCGGCCCGAGATCGCGCGCACCTGCTGCGGGTCGCGCTGACCGCCGGTGAGCGGTTCGACCGTGCAGTGCGCGGCCGTGACGACCTTGATCGGCGTCACCAGCGTGCCGCCGCAGAACTGCCGGCCGTACTCGTCGGTCAGGGCCACCGCCCACGGGGCCTCCGCCGTCGTGGCCTCGGAGCCACCTAGCACGCGCGCCTGCGGTTCTTCCGCCGCGCTCGCCGTCGCGGGGTTCGTTCCGGCCAGCGCCACCACTGCGCCGGTGATCACGAGCCGCAGCACTGCGGTTCCGGTCCTGCCACGCGCCACGTCGCGCCTCCCACTGTCGCGGATCTTGCCGACGGCACACCGTAGTCACCCGGATACCGGAACATCACGAGGCGCAACTCACACGGCACCAGGAAAATATTTCGTTAAGATGGATTACGCCGGGAAATTTTACTGAGCGCGTCGACGATGACAGCTGCTCATCCTTCCCCTGTCGACACGGATCCGAAGCGTCTCTGCGCACGGGTCCGTGAACTGTGCCTGACCAGGTGACAGATCCAACCCGATCAAGTGATCAGTGCTGTGCGCTGTCGCGAAGGAGGAACCGTGCTCGTGGACCTGACCCCGTTGCCCGCCTTCCTGGTGGCGAGCGTGGTGGTCGTGCTCACCCCCGGCGTCGACGTCTTCCTGCTGCTGCGGACCTCGCTGAACCGCGGCCGCCGGGCCGGCATGCTCGCGCTCGCCGGGATCCACACCGCGAGCATCCTGCAGGTGGCGCTGGTGATCTCCGGGCTCGGCGCCCTGATCACCAGCCGCCCCGCCGTGCTGTCCGCGTTGAAGTGGGTCGGCGCCGCCTACCTGGTCTACCTGGCCGCGATGATCCTGCGCGGGCTGTGGCTGACCAGGAAGGAGACCGCCGACGGCGCGCTCACCGGGCCGCCCGTCGACAACTCCAACCCCTTCCTGCGCGGTCTGTTCAGCAACCTCACCAACCCGAAGATGCTGCTGTTCAGCCTCGCGTTCCTGCCGCAGTTCGTGGGTTCGGCCGCGCAGCCCGCGCTGCAGCTGGTGATGCTCGGCGTGGTCTTCCTGGTGCTGGCCCTGATCTGGGAGGCCTCGATGGTGCTCGGCGCCGCCAAGATCGCCGACCGGCTAAAGAACCCCCGCGTCGCGAAGTCGCTGGACATGATCAGCGCGGCGGCGTTCCTCACCATCTCGATCGGGCTGGTCGCCGGCTGACACCACCGCGCAGGTGACCAGCGCGAGGCCGACCAGCACCAGCAGCAGCACCCCCGCCGAGGCCACCGGGGCGAGCAGGCTGATCACGAACGGCGTGCAGAAGCCCAGGTAGGCGATGCACCAGAACACCGCGGTGAGCCGGGCCAGCGCGGCTGGTCCGGCGATCCGGCCGACCACGGTCAAGCAGAAGGTCACGCAGAACCCGTAACCGCCGCCCATCAGCAGGCAGGCCAGCAGCGCCAGCCACGGCAGCACCCACGTCACCGACACCGCGGCCAGCCCGAGCCCGGCCGCCAAGCCGAGGAGGCCGACGACGGCGGGAATCCGCTCGCCGCGCTGGGCGACCCGACGGGCGATCGGCTGCACGACGGCCCCGAAGCCCGGCGTGATCAGCGCGGCGATCCCGGCGTAGGCGATGTCGAAACCGTGCAGCTCGCTGGTCACCAAACCGGGCAACGTCCCGAACGAGATCGTCGGCCCGACGAACACCCACGGCGCGACCGGCAGCACGAGCCGCCGGAACCGCCGATCCCGGAGCGCGCTGCCGAGTCCCCCGGACTCGGCCCCCGCGGAGCGCGTCTCCGGGCACGACAGCGCGAGCCCCGAACCGGCCGCCGACAGCAGGAGATGCGGCACGTACGCGATGACCAGCGGATGCGGACCCCACTGCGCGATCAGCGCGGACACCAGACCGCTGATGCTGAACCCCATTGACAGCATCACCCCGGCCCGGCGGGCGCCAGCGCCGTCCTCGACCGCGGTGCCGAACGGCGGGTGGGACAGCTCCCGGACCCAAGCACTGCCCGCGGCCAAGGCCGCGCCCGTGCTCAACCCGGTCAGCAGCCGGCCCACCGCCAGCCAGAACGCCCCGCCGACACCGATCATGAGCGCGACGGTCGCCACGGCGTTGACCAGGACCGCGCCGAGAACGACGGGGCGCCGACCCCGGCGGTCTCCCAGCGGGCCGCCGAACAGCAGGCCCGGCAGCAGACCGGCCACGTAGAGCGCGAGCAGACCCGTCGTCGCCTGAGCCGACAGCCCCAGGTCGCGCTGGTACGCGCCGAGCAGCGGCGAGAACTGGTTCGCTCCCCACCCCGCGGCGGTCAACAGGAACGCGGCGGACAACCACTTCTTCTGCACAGCAGTCGTTCTATGCCGCCGGGAACCGGCACCGCACCGGCCGTTCAGGTTTCGTGAACGCGGCAGTGATCTCCGCCTCTCGCGAGCTCAGCGGGCGCCAGAGCTTCCCGAGCTTCGTACGCTGCGGGTATGGACCTGCGTCGGTTGACGTCCTTCCTGGCGGTCGCGGAGGAAGGACATTTCGGCAAGGCCGCCGAGCGGCTGTTCCGGTCGCCCGCGTCCGTCACCGCGCACATCAAGCAGCTGGAGCACGACCTCGGCGCCCAGCTCCTGGACCGCGCGCCCGTGCGCCTCACCCCGGCCGGCGAGCGGTTCGTCGGGCACGCGCGATCCCTGCTGGCCGCGCTGGACGCAGCGATCGAGGACGTGGCCGACGCTCCGTCGGAGCGAACGCTCCGGGTAGGCGTCATGAGCAACGGCTCCGCCGAGCTGACGCCCGCTGCGGTGCAGGCGTTCCAGCGGGCCTGCCCCGAAGTCTCGGTCGAGTTCGTCGCGCTGGACTTCACCGAGCACGTCTCTGCGCTGGTGCAGCACCGGGTCGACGTGGCGTTCGTGCGACCCGCCCCGGAGGACGAGCGGATCGCCGTGGACGTGGTGACCACCGAGCGGCGCATCATCGTCGTGCCCGCGTCGTGGGAGCTGGCCGACGCCCCGGCCGTGCGCCTGGACGACGTGCTCGAACTGCCCTTCATCAGCCTCCCCGAGCACACCCCGCGCCAGTTCAGCGACTACCTCTACTTCGCCGACGCCCTCGGCGGCCTGTCCCCGAACCGCAGCAGGTCCCACGCGGTGACGCCGCACGAGGTCCTGACCACCGCTGCCGCCGGCCGCGGCGCCGGATCGGCGCTGGAGTCCTTCCAGCGCTACTACCCGTGGCCGGGCACGGTCTGCATCCCGGTGATCGACGCACCGCCCGATCACAGCGTCCTGGCCACCCGCGCGGACGACCGCAACCCAGCGGTACGGAAATTCCGCTCCCTGACCACGAGCCTCGCCCGAGACCTCGGCCCCCGCCTACGACTCGCGTGAGCGCGGCTCTCGATCTGATCTTTTGCCTTTGATGCGCCGCAGGCGCATAACCCACGCACGCAACCGGCACCGCCGCGGGTTCTCAGAGGCTTTCTCGCGAGGACAGCCCGTTTGCCGTGTATTGGTCATACATAAAAGCGGGATCCCGCAGCGAGAAAGCCTCTGAGGTTCCGCCACCCGCACCGCCACGCAAAACGAGCCTGGAAACCCCTTAAGCCTGAACACGACTCGGCCGGGGCGCTCCCGCTACGCCCCGGCCGAGTCTCTTCGCTGGATCAGGAATCCAGCTGCTTCTGGACCTCGTCGTGGTAGGTGGCCACGCGGGTGTAGATGCCCGGTGCGTTGGGCCGTGCGCAGCCGTTGCCGGTGGAGACGATGCCCACCAGCTTGTTCTCCACCACCAGCGGTCCGCCCGAGTCGCCCTGGCAGGCGTCCACGCCGCCCTGCGGGAACCCGGCGCACACCATGGCTTCCGCGTTGTACTGCGAGTACGCCTTCTTGCAGTCGTCATCGCTGGTCAGCGGGACGTCCGCCTTCTGCAGGGTTTGCGATGCCTGGCCGCCTTCGGCGGTGGCCCCCCAGCCGAGCGTGGTGGCCGTCTTGCCCGCAGCGTAGAGCGCCGTGTCGTCCTTGGACGCCACCGCCAGCGGCTGCTGCTGCAGGTCCTGGGCGAGCGTGAGCACCGCGACGTCCGCACCGGTGTTGGCGTCCTGGTAGTTCGGGTTGACCCAGATCCCGCTCACCTTGACGACCGCGCCGTCGTTCTGCTGCTTGTCCTCCCGGCCGGCGACGACCTGGACCGACTCCGGTTTCTCCCCGCTGACGCAGTGCGCCGCGGTGATGATCTTGTTGGCCTTGGCGACCGTGCCACCGCAGAACTGGTTGCCCTGCGTGTCGGTCAGGTACACCACCCACGGGTAGTCGGTGATCTTGGCCTGCTGTCCCCCGACGATGGGGGGTGCCGCTGTCGACGCGGTCCCGGACTCCGCCGCCTCGGCCGCTGCGGTCAGCAGTCCCGACGACAGGGTCGCCGCTGCCAGCAGCCCGGCCACCGACCACACCCGGCTCCGTGTGTCCGCCATGTCGTGCCTCCTCCCCCGGAGCCTTCCGGCACGTCGCGTTTCGACCTGCCGCCTCCGGCTCGATTGAAGTGTCCATTAGAAAGAGGATCACGACCCGCTGTTGGATACAGAAGCAGCAATGAGCGCAACCCGTTCGAGTGGAAAACACCGCAATTTTCCACTCGATCGACTTACGCGCACTGTCCAAAAAGGACTGAAATACCCAAGGTTCTTCCACCGCCGGAAAATGCGTATTCGCACTCATGACACCGGACGATTGTCAATACTCCGATTAGTTCCCCAATTCCGATCGAGAAGCCCGCAATGCGGGTCCGACGCGGCGGGGCCGAGTCCAGAATGGACATACCAGGCGTGCGGGCGCGGTCGGGCACCGCGCCCGCACGAGACGACCTGCTGGAACGACTCGCGATCAGTAGCCGGCGGTGCGGTCCACGAGACCGAGCAGCGGCTCACCGGCGATACGGCGGCGGACGTTCTCCTCGACCCGGCGGGCCAGCGCCGGGATCAGCAGCGACTGGGGATTCGCCGCGTGCGGCGAGATGATCGCCCGCGGGTGCTGGAACAGCGGGTGGCCGTCGGGCAGCGGCTCCGGGTCCGTGACGTCCAGCGCCGCGCCGCCGATGCGCCCCGCATCCAGCGCCTCGACCAGCGCGTCGGTGTCGACCAGGGACCCGCGAGCCACGTTGACCAGCCACGATCCGGGCTTCATCCGGGACAGCGCCGCGGCGTCGATCAGCTTCGAGGTCTCGGCCGTGGCCGGCGCGGCGATGATCACGAAGTCCGACTCGGCGAGCAGCTCTGCAACGCCCTCAGCGTCATCGGAGCGCCAGGTCGCGGCCGCACCGTCGACGGGCTTGCCGGACCGGTTCACCGCCAGCACGCGCACCCCGAACGGCCGCAGCAGGTCGATCAGCGCCCGGCCGATGCCACCGGCGCCGATGATGCCGACGGTGGAACCGAAAACGCTGCGCTGCTCTTCCGGCTTCGACCAGCTGGTTTCCCGCGCCATCTGGTGCATCTGGCGCGCTCCGGCCAGCATCAGGCCCAAGGTGTGCTCGGCGACGGTCTGCGCGTAGGTGCCCGCTGCCGAGGTGAACGTCACGCCGTCGCGCAGCACGTCGGCCGACACCCAGGACTCGATCCCTGCCGAGGGCAGCTGCACCCACTCCAGCGCCGGGTGGTCGAGCTCGGCGAACTGCTCGGGCGACCCGCCGAACCAGACCAGCGCGCTGGCGTCGGCGGCGGAGCTGAGCTCGGCACCGGCCGCGACGACAGCCGCCTCCAGTTCGGGCAGGGCGACCGGACCAACGTGGACCTTCACGACTTCTCCATTCGGGAACGTTCGACCAACCCGGCCAGCGCGGGCAGCTGATCGGCATCCTCCAACGCCGATCCGACGGCGACCACGGCCGCCCCCGCCGACAGGAACTCCGCCGCGTTGCGCGCGTTCATCCCGCCGGTGGCGACCATCCGCAGACCGGGGAACGGGCCGCGCACCGCCTTGAACCAGCCAGCACCGAGTTCTGCCGCAGGGAACGCCTTGACCGGTCCGGTGAACAGCTCGTCGAAACCGATCACCGCTCACCGCCGAAGCTCAAGGCGTTCCAACCGGTTTCGTCGCAGTCGAGCCACCGCTCCAGGTCCGCGCGGTCCGGCGACGCGGTGTGGTCCTCGGTGCTGAGCAGGCTGTGCGCGGCCAGGACGTGCCCGAGCCGCAAGCAGCGCGTGACGTCCGCACCGCGCAGCACACCGGAGATGAATCCGGCGGCGAAAGCGTCGCCCGCTCCGACCGGCTCGACGACCTCGACCTTCGGCGCGGGCACGACCACCGTCTCGGCGCCCAGCGCGTATGCGGCGTTGGCGCCGTCCTTGACCACGACGACGCTCGGCCGGTTCAGCAGTTTCCGCACGTCCTCGGGGGTTTCGACGCCCCAGAGCGCGGTCGCCTCGTCCAGTCCGACGAACACGGTGTCGGCGAGCTGGGCGAGCTCGCGCAGCGTCGGACCGGCCTGCTCGACCGGCCACAGGGCCGGGCGGTAGTTCACGTCGAAGGTGATCCGGACGTCGCGGTCGCGGCTGAGCAGGTGGCGGATCAGCCGGTCGCAGCTCGCCGAGAGCGCGGGCGTGATCCCGGAGATGTGCAGCAGCTCCGGACCGTCGAGCAGGTCGTCCGGCAGGAAGTCCTCGTCCATCGTGGACGCCGCGGACCCGGCGCGGTAGTAGTGCACCCGCGTGCCGTCCGGAGTCGGGTCCTTGAAGTAGACGCCGGTGGGCGCGTCCGAGCGCACCTCGACCAGGTCGGTGTCCACGCCGGCTCCGGCGATGGTCGCGACGATCCGGCGGCCCAGCGGGTCGTCCCCGACCCGGCTCGCCCAGCCGACGCGGTGCCCCAGCGCGGCCAGGTGGATGGCGACGTTGGACTCGGCCCCACCTGCGGAGAGCGTGAAGACCGGGGCCTCCTCCAGGGGAACCGGGGACGCCGGGGACACCAGCGACATCGTCTCCCCCAAGCACAGCACCTCGGGGCCAGGCTCGGCCAAGTCCGCCTCCTCGTTCCGCCACGACGTCGCGCACACCCTATCGAGATCTGTGCGAAATACCCACCGCCATTGCACGTAGCGCAATACCACTGCCCGCGACCGGGTGAGGCGCTGGGATCCGGCCGCTCGCCCGGTCGCGGGAAGGTTCTTTAGGCTGACCCTTGATCGCCCTGAAGTCCCCAGGAATGGAGGTTGCTCGCATGAGTCTGGAGCGCCCGATCGACCCCGATCCGTATTCGCTGCTCCCCGCGGTCCCGAGCTTCGACGTCGTCTCCGACGACGTGGCCGACGGGCAGCAGATGCCGCAGGCCCACGCCTTCGACGGGATGGGTGCCGGTGGGCAGAACCACTCGCCGCACCTGCGCTGGTCGGGCTTCTCGGAGGCCACGAAGAGCTTCGTGGTCACCTGCTTCGACCCGGACGCGCCGATCCCGGGCGGCTTCTGGCACTGGGTGCTGGCCGACATCCCGGCCGACGTGACCGAGCTGGCCACCGACGCGGGCAACCGCAGCGGTGAAGGCATCCCGGCCGGGTCCTTCCACGTGGCCAACGACTTCGGCGAGCAGGCCTTCGGCGGCGCCGCCCCGCCGCCCGGCGACCGGCCGCACCGCTACTACTTCGTGGTGCACGCGGTGGACACCGACAAGCTCGGCCCGGACGCCACCGCCAGCCCCGCGGTGATCAGCTTCAACCTGGCGTTCCACACCCTCGCCCGCGCGATCATCACCCCCACCTACCAGCACTGACCAGATCCGCAGTTTCAATTGAAACTGCGGGGCCCGGGCACGGCTGAGCGCAGTTTCAATTGAAACTGCAGTTGCGAAAGAGCCGTGCCCGCTCTGGATTCCAGGCGGGCACGGCTCTTTCACGTTCGACGATCACTCGATCGAGATGTATCTGAATCGGCCCCTCGCTCCTCTTTATTACAGGGGGTTCTTCGGACGTCAGGAGATCGGGATGAGCGTGCTGCCCGCGTCGTTCGCCGTGCTCGCCGCCACCGGCCTGGCGGCGATGGCGTTCGCGCCGTTCGTCGCCGCCGAGCACCGGCGGCACGGCGAGCTCCGCGCGGGCGTCGCGCTGCTGCGCTTCGCCGCCCTGCTCTACGCGGTCGGTCTGGCCAGCTACGTGCTGCTGCCCTTCGCCGACGACCAGACCTGCTTCGAGCCGCAGTGGCAGCCCTTCGCGAGTTTCCGCAGCGTGCTGATGGTGGAGCAGTTCGCCTGCAACATCGCGCTGTTCGTCCCGCTCGGTGCGCTGCTGCGCCGCGGACCGGCCGCGGCTGCGCTGGTCGGAGCCGCCGTCTCGGTGTTCGTCGAGCTGACCCAGCTCACCGGGATGTGGTTCCTGCACCCGTGCCCGTACCGGGTGTTCGACGTCGACGACGTCATCGCCAACACCACCGGCGCAGCGCTCGGCGGTCTGCTCGCACCGCTGCTGCGCCGCGTGCCCACCGCCGCCCGCGATCGACCAGCGACACCGCGCCTGGTGACCGCACCGCGTCGACTGCTGGGCATGGCCTGCGACCTGCTCCTGCTCTGGTGGCTGGGCATCGCCTGCGCTCGCGGCGCCGAGCTCGTGCTCTGGCTGACCGGCACCTCCCCCGGCGCCTGGTGGGAAGCGTCGGCGCTGTGGTTCGCGCCCGCCGTGGTGCTGCTGATCCCGATGCTGCTCGGCGGCAATTCGCTCGGCCAGCACGCGGTCTGCCTGCGCGCCCGCGCGCCCACCCGGCCGAAGACCGCCGCGCTGCTGCGCTGGGCGCTCGGCATCGGCGGACTCGCCGCAGCTCAAGGCACGTGCACGGTCGTGCTCGGTGCACCGGATGCAGTGCTGGGGATGCTGTGGTGCACGGCGCACGCGTGCGGTGTGACGGTCACCCGAGATCATCGCGGAATCACCGGCCTGGTGGCCGGGTTGCAAGTGATCGACGCCAGACGAAGCCAGCGCGCCCCGACCGCGGCCCGCTCGACCTGAGGCAGGATGGACCAGTGCGGCATTACGACCTAGTGATCATCGGTTCCGGTTCCGGCAACTCGATCCTCGACGACCGGTTCGCCGACTGGGACGTCGCCATCGTCGAGAAGGGCATCGGCCCCAACGACGCCTACGGCGGCACCTGCCTGAACGTCGGCTGCATCCCGACGAAGATGTTCGTGCACACCGCGGACATCGCCGGCGCCCCCGGCAGCGGCAGGAAGCTCGGCGTCGACCTGGAGCTGCAGGGCGTGCGCTGGGCCGAGATCCGGGACCGGATCTTCGGCCGGATCGACCCGATCTCCGCGGGCGGTCGCCGCTACCGCGCCGAGGAGAACGAGAACGTCACCCTGTACCAGGGCCAGGCCCGGTTCACCGGCGTCAAGCAGCTGACCGTGCAGACCGCGGGCGGTCCGGAGACGATCACCGCGGACCGGTTCGTGGTGGCCGCCGGCGGGCGCCCGGCGATCCCGGAGATCCCCGGCCTCGACCAGGTCGACTTCCACACCAGCGACACCGTGATGCGGCTCGACCGGCTGCCCCGCCGGATGATCATCATGGGCACCGGGTTCATCGGCGCCGAGTTCGCGCACGTGTTCTCCGCGCTCGGCGTCGAGGTCACCATGATCGGCCGCTCCGGCCGGGTGCTGCGCAGCGAGGACACCGACGTCTCGGCCCGGTTCACCGAGATCGCCGACCGGAGCTGGGACCTGCGGCTCCACCGCAAGGAGATCTCCGTCGAGCAGGACGGCGAACTGGTCCGCCTGCACCTGGAGGGCCCGGACGGCGCCGAAGCGGTCGAGGCCGAAGCACTGCTGATCGCGGTCGGCCGGGTGCCCAACACCGACCTGCTCGACGCCGCCGGCGGCGGTCTGGAGCTCACCGACGGCGGCAAGATCAAGGTCGACGCGACCCAGCGGACCTCGGTCGACGGCGTGTGGGCGCTGGGCGACATCAGCTCCGACTACGAGCTCAAGCACGTCGCCAACCACGAGATGCGCGTCGTGCAGCACAACCTGCTGCACCCGGCGGAACCGATCGAGTCCGACCACCGGTTCGTCCCGCACGCGGTGTTCTCCTCGCCGCAGATCGCCTCGGTCGGCCTGACCGAGCAGCAGGCGCAGGAGCGCGGCGTCGAGTACGTGACCTCCACCCAGGACTACGCGGGCATCGCCTACGGCTGGGCGATGGAGGACACCACCGGCTTCGCCAAGCTGCTCGCCGACCCGAACACCGGGCAGCTGCTCGGCGCGCACATCATCGGCCCGCAGGCTCCGACGCTGATCCAGCCGCTGATCCAGGCGATGGAGTTCGGGCTGGACGCCCGCCGCATGGCCCGCGGCCAGTACTGGATCCACCCGGGCATGCCCGAACTGGTGGAGAACGCGCTGCTCAACCTGCCGCTGAACTGATCATCCGGACGCACCGCGCGGATTCCGCCACCCGCGTGGTGTGTCCGGCATCATCTTGATCCGTTCCAGATGCGGGGGTGTGCTGTAGCGAAAGTTGTGCTCTGGCCCTGGGGGTGCAACTCGATCCTGTGGCGCCGAACGAAGGAGTACCCCCGTGCTTCACGAACGTCTCGAGCCGGTCTACGACAACGTGGTCCAGCGCAACCGCGGCGAAACCGAGTTCCACCAGGCCGTCCGCGAGGTGCTGGAGAGCATCGGACCGGTTATCGACAAGCACCCCGAGTACGCCGAGCAGAAGATCATCGAGCGGATCTGCGAGCCGGAGCGCCAGATCACCTTCCGCGTGCCGTGGGAGGACGACAGCGGCGAGGTGCACATCAACCGCGGCTTCCGGGTCGAGTTCAACAGCGCCCTCGGACCGTACAAGGGCGGCCTGCGCTTCCACCCGTCGGTGTACCAGGGCATCGTGAAGTTCCTCGGCTTCGAGCAGATCTTCAAGAACGCCCTCACCGGGCTGCCCATCGGCGGCGGCAAGGGCGGCGCCGACTTCGACCCCAAGGGCCGCTCGGACCGCGAGATCATGCGGTTCTGCCAGAGCTTCATGACCGAGCTGCACCGGCACATCGGTGAGTACACCGACGTGCCGGCCGGTGACATCGGCGTCGGCGGCCGCGAGGTCGGCTACCTGTTCGGCCAGTACAAGCGGATCACCAACCGCTACGAGTCCGGCGTGCTGACCGGCAAGCACCTGTCCTTCGGCGGCGCCCGCGTCCGCACCGAGGCGACCGGCTACGGCTGCGCCTTCTTCGTGCAGGAGATGCTGGCGGCGCGCGGCGAGTCCTTCGAGGGCAAGCAGGTCGTGGTCTCCGGCTCCGGCAACGTCGCGATCTACACGATGGAGAAGGTCCACCAGCTCGGCGGCACCGTGGTCGCCTGCTCGGACTCCTCCGGTTACGTGCACGACGAGAACGGCATCGACGTCGAGCTGGTCAAGCAGCTCAAGGAGGTCGAGCGGACCCGGATCAGCGCCTACGTGGAGCGGCGGCCGGGCGCTAAGTTCGTCGCCGACCGCAGCGTCTGGGAGGTTCCCTGCCAGGTCGCGATGCCCTCGGCCACCCAGAACGAGCTCGACGCCGACGACGCCGCGACCTTGATCGCCAACGGCTGCGTGGCGGTCGGCGAGGGCGCGAACATGCCGACCACCCCGGACGCGGTGCGCAGCTTCCAGGAGGCGGGCGTCGCCTTCGGCCCCGGCAAGGCGGCGAACGCAGGTGGCGTGGCGACCTCGGCGCTGGAGATGCAGCAGAACGCGTCCCGCGCGAGCTGGAGCTTCGAGTTCACCGAGCAGCGCCTCGAGCAGATCATGAAGGACGTCCACGCACGCTGCTACGCCACGGCGGAGGAGTACGGCATGCCCGGCAACTACGTCGCCGGAGCCAACATCAACGGCTTCACCAACGTCGCAGACGCCATGCTCCGCCTCGGCTTGATCTGACGCCAGTGCCTTTCTGACGAGCCAGTTCGAAACTCGAAGGGCCCCTCCTACCAGTGGCAGGAGGGGCCCTTCGGGGTTCTGGGGTCAGACGTGGCGGGGGCGGCCCGCGATGACTCCGAAGACCGACTGGATCGCGACGATCGCCACCAGGACCGTCAGCGAGGCCGACCACGCGCCGGTCACGTCGTGCAGGACGCCGAACAGGAACGGCCCGAACGACGCGATCAGGTAGCCGATGCTCTGCGACATCGCCGACAGCGAGCCGGTGTCGGCGGCGTTGGCCGTGCGCAGCGAGATGAGCACCAGCGCCAGCGGGAACGCGCTCATGCCGATGCCGATCAGCAGCGCCCACACCACCGGCATGGTCAGCGGCGCGAGCAGCAGCCCGAGCAGGCCGGTGATGGTCAGCGCCGCCAGCCCGATCGCCCAGCCGGACTGGCTGCGCGTCTTGGTCACCAGCGGCGGCAGGATCATGTTGATCGGCACGCCGACCAGCAGCAACAGGCCGAGCAGCATGCCCGCGGTGGTGCCGTCGATCCCGACGCCCTTGAACACCTCGGGCAGCCAGCCCATCACGACGTAGGCGACCAGCGACTGCAGCGCGAAGTACCCGGTGATCACCCACGCCAGCGGGCTGCGCATCAGCGAGCGCCGCGGCCCGGACGACGCCGTCACCTGGCGCCCCGACGAGCGGCGCGCGGTCGCCGGAACCCACACGCACAGCGCGGCCAGCGCCACCACTGCCCAGGTCGCCAGCGCGAGCCGCCAGCTGCCGGTGGCCGAGTTCAAGTACGGCGTCAGCGCGGATCCGGTCGAGCCGCCGGCGGCCATCGCAGTCGTGTAGAGCGCGGTCGCCATCCCGACGCGGGTCGGGAACGACTCCTTGACCACCACCGGGATCAGCACGTTGCACATCGCGATCGCCGCGCACACCAGCACGGTCCCGCCGAGCACGGTCCACGTGCCGCCGACGGTCCGCAGCAGCATCGCGGCGGTCAGCACGGCCAGCGAGAGGCCGACGACCTTGTTGATGCCCATCCGCCGCGCCAGCAGCGGAGCACCGATGCCCGCCACGCCGAAGCACAGCGTGGGCACGGACGTCACGATGCTCGCCCAGGTGCTGGACGCGCCGAGCGAGTCCCGCACCTCACCGAGCACCGACGCCAGGCTCGTGACCGCGGGGCGCATGTTCGCCGCCGCGAGGGCCACACCGGCGAGCAGCAGGCCGCCGCCGGCCACCGCGAGGTGCCGGTTCGGTTCGACCGTTTCCGCGGCACCGTCGTTCTCGCGCGTGAGCGCGTCCGGGTGCACGTCGGCGGGGCGTCGGGTGGCATCCTGATCAGCCACGTGGTCGGGGGCAGGCTGGGTTCGTGACTCGGTGGACATCACGGACTAGTATGTCAAACGTAGGATGTTTGGACGAAAGGACCTGTCAGTGCCTTTGGTCACCGCCAAGCGGACCGGGCTGGTCGATCAGGTCATCGCCCAGATCCGCGAACTCGTGACGTCCGGGGAATGGCCGCTGGGCGAGAAGATCCCGCCGGAGGCCGAGTTGGTGGCAGCCCTCGGCGTCGGGCGCAACACCGTCCGCGAAGCGGTGCGCGCGCTCTCCCACGCGGGGTTGCTCGAGGTCCGGCAGGGCGATGGCACGTTCGTGCGCGCGACCAACGAGATCTCCGGCGCCGTCCGCAAGCTGTGCGGACCCGAGCTGCAGCAGGTCCTGGAGGTGCGGCGAGCGCTGGAGGTCGAGGGCGCGCGGCTGGCCGCCCGGGCGCGCACCGAGGGCGACCTGCGGGAGATGTCGGACTGCCTCAGCCAGCGGGACGCCGCCGTGCAGGACCGGGACAGCGCAGCGGTCATCACCACCGACGCCGAGTTCCACCGGCGCCTGGTCGCGGCCTCGCACAACCCGGTGCTGATCTCGCTCTACGCCGGGATCCACGAGGCGGTGACCTCCAGCGTGGCGACCACCTTCAACCCGGAGATCCCGCCGGAGCAGCACGTCTCGCACACGGCACTGCTCACCGCGGTGCGCGACGGCGACCCGCGGCGAGCAGCGGAAGAAGCGGGCGGGTTCCTGGACGAGCTGCTCGCCCAGATGAGCCCAGAGAATCTGTCGGCGAAGCCGTCCGCGCCTGAGTAAGCGGCGGCAGCCGCTTGGGCCACCCCAGCAAAGCAACCATTGGCGGGTTCTGAGTGGTTTCCTGGCGAGGACGGCCCCTCCGCCGTGTATCGGGCATACATCAGGAGGGGCACCCGCAGTCCAGGGAAGCACTCAGGTTCCGCTAAGCGACCACCCGAGCAAGACGACCACCAACAGGCATTCAGGCCGAGGGGTCCGGCCAGTAGTCGGTCCCGACGTCGAAGGCCTCCGCACCGGCGGGCACGACCCAGGAAGCTGCGATCACGCCGGCGGCGAAGCCGCCACCTGATCGGCCTTGCGCCGGCACCAGCTGGACCGACGGCGCGCCGAACCGGGTGATCACGATTTCCTCCCCGGACTCGGCGCGGTCCAGGAGCTCGACCAACCGCTCGCGGGCTTCGTCAACGCTGAACTCGGCAGCCATGCCGACGACGTTACCCGCGTCACACCGGAAAGGCCCGGATCCGCCGCGGTGTCAGTTCAGACCGTGGCGAACCGTCGGCAGCCCGGCGGGCACTCCCCCGTCCAGCAACCGGCGCAGGGCATCGGTGTCCAGGTGCTTCTCCACCAGGTCGCCGAGCAGGTCGAGCTGTCCGGCGCGGATGTCGGCGAACACCGTGTCGTCGGCCGGTTCGAAGCCGTCCCGCCCAGAACGCCGCGCCGCCCAGCGCAGGAACGCGCGCCGGAAGGCGTCGTTCTCGAACAGCCCGTGCCAGTGCGTGCCGAGCACGGATTCGGCGATCCCGCCCTCTGGCTGCCCGTCCGACGTGGTGACCAGCGGCTCGAGGTCGCCGCGGCGGCGAGGTGCGCCGTGGTGGATCTCGTAGCCCGAAACAGGTTCGCCGAACGCGTTCCCGCTGGGCCTCGCCAGCGTTTTCCGGATCTCGAACTCGATCTCCACGTCCAGCAGCCCGAGTCCGTCGACCGCGCCGGAGCCCGATTCGACCTCGTCGTGGATGCGCCGGGTCAGCATCTGGAAGCCGCCGCAGATCCCGGCCACCGGCAGCCCCGCGCGGGCGTGCGCGAGGATCGCGTCGGCCAGTCCGCTGCTGCGCAGCCAGGCCAGATCGGCGACGGTGGACTTGGATCCGGGCAGCACCACCAGGTCCGCGTCGGCCAGCCGGGAGGGCTCGGTGACGAACCGGACCGAAACACCCGGCTCGGCGGCCAGCGCTTCGACGTCCGTGGCGTTGGAGATCCGCGGCAACCGCGGGACCGCGACCCGCAACCACTGCTCACCGCGCGGAGGAGCGGGCCGTCCGACCACCCCGTCCGCGGCGTAGGACAGCGAGTCCTCGGCGTCCAGCCACAGGTCCTCGGCCCACGGCAGCACACCGTGCACCGGACGTCCGGTCAACGCCCGCAGCTGGTCCAGCCCGGGTTCCAGCAGCGCCGGATCCCCCCGGAACTTGTTGATCACGAACCCGCCGATCAGCGCCTGATCGGCCGCGTCCAGCAGCGCGAGAGTGCCGAAGAGCTGCGCGAACACGCCACCCCGGTCGATGTCGCCGACCACCAGCGCCGGCAATCCAGCGGCCTGCGCCAGCCCCATGTTCGCGATGTCGTTGGCCCGCAGGTTGATCTCGGCGGGCGAACCGGCCCCCTCGCAGATGACGTGGTCGAACTCGGCCCGCAGTTCCTCCAATGTGGACACGACGGTGTCCAGCAGCGCGGCCTTGCGAGCCCGGTACGACATCGCGGTCACCTCACCGGAAACCCGCCCGAGCACGACGACCTGCGAACTGCGATCGCTACCCGGCTTGAGCAGCACGGGGTTGAACCGCACGGAGGGCTCGAGCCCGCACGCCGCGGCCTGCACGGCCTGAGCCCGCCCGATCTCGCCGCCATCAGCGGTGACGACGGAGTTGTTGGACATGTTCTGCGCCTTGAACGGAGCAACCCGAGCCCCGCTCCGGGCCAACCACCGGCAAATCCCAGCGGTGACAACGCTCTTCCCGGCATCAGAAGTGGTCCCAGCCACCAACAACGCATTCACGAGTATTTCCTACCTGATCGCCCCAATTGCCCGCGCAAATGTCCGCGAAGTCGCATAATTCCGGAAGCACTCCTCTACCCTTCCCGCAACGCCCGGGCACGTCGAGTAGGGGAACGATGCATCCAGACGATTGGCTGACCCAGTACAACACCAAGCTGCAGCAGCTCAAGGAGGACACCGACCGCGCGAAGTCGGAACTGTCGCAACTCGGCGCCACCACGACGTCCCGCGACGGCCAGATCACGGTCCGGGTCAACAGCAGCGGTGCGCTGGAGGACATCGAGTTCAGCCGCGACTTCCCGCACCCCAAGCCCGACCAGGTCGCGGCGACGATCATGGAATGCGTCCGCCAGGCCCAGCGCCAGGCAGCGGGCCAGATGGTCGAGGTCATGCAGCAGTTCGTCGGTGACGGCACGGCGCTGGACTTCGTCAAGAGCAGCCTCCCGCACGGTTACACCGGCGACGGGACCGACCCGGACGAGGCTCCGAAGCGCCCGGCCCAACCCGACGAGGACGACGACTACGACAACGGCGGGAGCTTCCTGCGATGAGCGACGGCTTCAAGGCCGACGTGCCGGTGATCAAGGAGCACAGCAACCAGGTCCGGGGCTTCGCCGACCGCGTGAACGCAGCGCACGGCGCAGCTCAAACGACGATGGACAGCAACGCCTTCGGCATCTTCGGCCAATTCCTGGCGATGCAGTGCACCGCCCAGGGCGAAATCACCAAATCCGCCATCGAGACCGGCGGAAAAGCGCTGGAAGCGATCAAAACCGCGCTGGACGAGACCGCAGCCGAGTACGAGCGGACCGACCAGGAGAACAGCGACTTCATCAAGGGGGTGACCGTTGAGTTCGGAAAGTGATCTCGTCGTCACGGCCGACGAATCCTCGAAGGAATCCGAGGCGAAGGGGACCGCCAACCCCGCCAGCGGTGCCGGCGGCGTCGAGAACGTCATCGGCACCGTCCAGTCGATCCAGAACGGCGACTGGGACTCCGCAGGTCTGAACGCCCTCGGCGCCGGCGTCGATGCGGTGGGCCTCGCCGCGGATCCGCTCGCCACCCTGGCCAGCTGGGGTGTCGGCTGGCTGATGGAGAACGTCTCGTTCCTGCGGGAGCCGTTCGACGCGCTGATGGGCAACCCGGATGCCATCAGCGGCATGGCGAGCACCTGGGAGAACATCGGCAAGGAACTCAAGGAAACCGGCAAGGAGTACGGCCAATCCGCGGCGGGCACCACTGCGTGGGAGGGCAAGGCCGGAGACGCCTACCGCACCCTCGGCGAGGACACCGCCAAGACCATCGACGCGCTCGGTGAGGCCTGCAACGGCATGAAGGCCGCCGTGGACGGCGCGGGGGTCGTGGTCGGGGCCGTGCGCGGAATCGTCCGCGACCTCATCGCCGGGGCCATCGGCGAGATCATCTCCATCGTCCTCAAGTGGGGTGCCGCGGCCGTGGCCACCGCGGGCATCGCCGCTGGCGGGATGATCGCCGAAGCCGTCCAGACCGCGATCACCTGGGCGGGCAAGATCAAGGGCTGGATGGACAAGCTCGCCGACGTCCTGAAGAACCTGTCCAACGTCCTGAACAAGCTCGGCTCCGCCGGGCAGTCGCTCAAGACGAAGGTCGACGACTTCTTCAGCGGCCTCGCCAACGCGCCGAGCGCCAGCGTCGTCAACCCCAACGCCCAGAAGGCCGTCACCGGTCAAGGCGTGAAGGAGCTCGGGGAGGGCCTGCAGGGCTCGACGACCGGTCGGCTCAAAGACGCCTGGGCAGGTTTCAAGGCGGGCGGCGCCGAGTACAAGCCGTGGGCGCAGGGCGACCTCCTGCAGAAGCCGACCATCGACATGGGCCCGGACGGCGGTCGCGCGAAGACCACCTACGAGGTGGCCAAGGGTGCGGCCGCGCTGGACGACGGCAAGGACCTCGCCGCGGAGAACCAAGAGGAACAGAAGTAGGCGGTCGGAGTGTGGAAGTCGGACAACATCGCCATCCGGCTGGCGAAGATGCTCGGCGGGTTCGTCGTCGTGGCCACCATCGTCCTGTCGTGGTTGACGATCGTCTTCTCGTTCCCGGAGAAGCACGACCGCCCGAACGGCACGGCCTACGTGCAGTCCTGCGAGGACACCGGGCCGATCACGCGCCGCGGCTTCGGGCACAACTGGAGCTGCACGGCCACGATCCGGGACGACAAGACGGGGAACACCTGGACCCAGACCCTGGACATGAACTTCTTCTCACCCGATGACATCGGCAAGGAGAAGCGGCTGACCTGGGGTTACGGCGGCGGCCGCAGCAACATCAACACGGAGAAGCGGACGTACACCCCGGCGGAGGGCTACTCCACCGGTTTCACCACGACGATCTCCGTCGTTTCGTTCATCGTCCTGCTGCCGCCCGCGCTCTGGATGTTGGCCACATCCGTCGTGTGGAGCTTCTCCCAGGCCGAGCAGCGCAAGTTCTGGGAGAAGATCCACGGCACCCCGGAAGAACGAGCCGCGAAGAAGCGGAAGGAACTGGCGGAGCGCGAAGCCCGCCAGGCGTCGCGGCAGCGGTACGCCGCGATCAAGGAAGCCCGCCGCAAGGCGAAGGAAGAACGCCGGTCCAGCCGCTAGCGGACCAGCTGGAACTGCCCGGGTGCGCCACCGTTCGGTGGCCCACCCGGGCAGTTCCGGTTCAAGCCGAGGAGGACGAGCGCTCCTCCCCCGACGATCAGGGCAGCGTCAGGATCTCGTTGCCGTCTTCGGTGATCAGGATCGTGTGCTCGAACTGGGCCGTCCAGCTCTTGTCCTTGGTGGTGACCGTCCAGCCGTCGTCCCACATGTCGTACTCGTGGGTGCCGAGGGTGATCATCGGCTCGATGGTGAAGGTCATGCCCGGTTCGAGGACGGTCTGCACCGACGGCTCGTCGTAGTGCAGGATCACCAGTCCGCTGTGGAAGGAGCGGCCGATGCCGTGGCCGGTGAAGTCGCGGACCACGCCGTAGCCGAAGCGCTTGGCGTAGGACTCGATGACGCGGCCGATCACGTTGAGCTGGCGGCCGGGCTTGGCCGCCTTGATGCCGCGCATCAGGGCCTCGTGGGTGCGCTCGACCAGCAGGCGCACCTCTTCGGAGACCTCGCCCGCCATGAAGGTCGCGTTGGTGTCGCCGTGCACGCCGCCGACGAAGCCGGTCACGTCGACGTTGACGATGTCGCCTTCCTCGATGACCGTCGAGTCCGGGATGCCGTGGCAGATCACCTCGTTGAGCGAGGTGCAGGAGGACTTGGGGAAGCCCCGGTAGCCGAGCGTCGACGGGTACACGCCGTGGTCGCAGAAGAACTCGTGCACGACCGCGTCGACCTGGTCGGTGGTCGCGCCGGGCTGCACCGCCTTGCCCGCTTCGACCAGCGCCTGCGCGGCGAGCTTGCCAGCGACCCGCATCGCTTCGATGACCTCGGGCGGCTGCACGTCGGGGTCGGTGCCGCGCTTGGGGGCCGGCTTGTCGACGTACTCGGGACGCTCGATGTGCGCGGGGACTGGGCGGCGAGGCGTCTGCACGCCTGGCTGCAACGGAGCTCGAACCGGCATGTCCCCCACTCTAACCGCGCTGCTGGCGCCGAACTCCGGGCGGTGACCGCCGGATCACCCGCTCCGGCGGTGCGGCTGGGGCTGCCCGGTCAGTTCGCGCCTGGTGATGCGGTGGCCAGTCCCGCTTCCTCCGCCGCGGCCAGCAGGGCCGGGTCGTAGGAGAGATAGGCCACCAGGCCGTCCTTGATCTTGCAGGCCGAGGCCAGGTGGATCGCGTCGACCGGACCGACCCCGGCCTGCAGCTCGCTCGCCGCGTCCAGCACGTCCTGCTTGACCGGCAGGTGGTCGATCTTGGAGATGATGATCGAGGCCAGGTCCACCGCGTGCGGGCCGATCTCGCGGAAGGTCCGCAGCACGTCGACCTTGGACAGCGCGCTGGTGACCCTGGGGTGCTCCCAGCGCTCGCGCACCCACTGGCTCAGCGCTTTGCTCTCCGGTTCGGGGGCGATGAGCTTGATCAGCGCGGAGGAATCGAAGTAGATCAAAACCGCTCCTGTTCACGTCTGCGCAGCAGCCGGTCGGAGACGCTCGGGGTCGGCGCCGCGGGCAACGGGTCGGGCAGCTCGCCGCCATCGCCGGGCACCAGCTCCCCGGCCGCGACGAGCTCGTCGTACAGGGCTTGGTCACGAGTGGGCGGAGCAAGCACCGCGACGGTGCGGCCCCGGTCGGTGACCAGGATCGACTCGCCGGCGGCGACTCGTCTCAGGTACCGGCTGGCGTTCTGCCGCAGTTCGCGCACGCCGATCCGCTCCATGCGCTACAAAGTAGCACGTCGATCACCACCGGTGATCACCCGAACACGTGAAGCGATCTCAACACCTGCTTTTGATCTTTTGCTTTGATTCGCCGCCAGGCGAATAGCCCACCCTCGCAACCGGCACCGCCGCGGGTTCTCAGCGTTCGCCTGGCGAGGACGGCCCGACTGCCGTGTATTGGCATACATAAAGTCGGGCACCCGCAGTCCAGGCGGGCGCTGAGGTTCCGCCACCCGCACCGCCACGCAAAACGAGTTCAAAGACAGGAAATCAGCTCGCCGCGAGGAACCGCTTGGCCGCGTCGACCGCTGGGACGGACTTGCCCGCGTCGGTGACCAGCACCGCGAACGCCAGGTCGCCGCGGTAGCCGACGAACCAGCCGTGCGAGTGGGTGCCGTCGCCGAACTGGGCGGTCCCGGTCTTGCCCCGCACCTCACCGGAGTTGGCCAGCCCGGTCGCGGTTCCCTCGGTGACGACCTCGCGCATCATGCTCCGGAGCTGGTCGAGGGCCTGCGGCGACGGCGGCTGCGGGGTGTCGCTGGCCTTGGTCGGCATGCCCTCGATCAGCGTGGGCACCGGCATCCGGCCGTTGGCCACCGACGCGGTCACCAGCGCCATGCCGAACGGGCTGGCCAGCACCGTGCCCTGGCCGATGCCGTTCTCCGCGCGCTGCACCACGCTGTCGCCCGGCGGCACCTTGCCGGTGATGGTCGTCGCGCCCGGCATGTCGAAGTCCACGCCGAGGCCGTACTGGTGCGCGGTGTCGGTCAGCGCCTGCGCGGGCAGGTCGACCGCGAGCTGCGCGAACGTGGTGTTGCAGGACTTGGCGAAGGCCATGTGCAGCGGCACCCTGCCGAGGTCGAACTCGTCGTCGTTGGGCAGCACCCGGCCGTCGAAGACCTTCTTGCCGGGGCAGTCCACCGGGGTGTCGCGGTTGACCTTGCCCGCTTCCAGCCCGGCGGTCGCGGTGACCATCTTGAACGTCGAGCCGGGCGGGTACTGCCCGGACAGCGCCACCGGCCCTTCCGCGTCGGCGGCGGCGTTCTGCGCGACCGCGAGCACCTCACCGCTGGAGGGCTGCACGGCGACCAGCATCGACGCCTGCGGGATCTGGTCGATCGCCTGCTCGGCGGCCCGCTGGGTGCGGTCGCCGAGGGTCACGGTCATCGGCGGGACCGGCTTCTCGGCGACGCTGTGCAGCTCGGCGGCCTCGTTGCCCGCCTGGTCGACCGCGACGACCCGCCAACCCGCGTTGGCCTCGACCTGCTCGTCGGCCTTGCGGGCCACCCCGGCCAGCACCTGCGAGGCGTAGCCGCGGTCGCTGGCCACCAGCCGCGTCTTCGCCGGGAAGCTCACCCCGGGCAGCTCGTAGATCTGCGACTTGACCTTCTCGTAGTCGCCCTGCCGGAGGGTGACCACCGCGTACGGCTGGTCCTTCGGCGTCTTGCCGACGCCGTCCATGATCGTTTGCTGGGTGATCTCCGGTTCGATGGTGCTCAGCGCGCTCGCCAGCGAGGCGGCCACCTTCGGCACGTCCCCGGCGTCCTTCGCGGTCAGGCTGACCGTGACCAGCTGCTCCGGTCGCATCACCTCGGTGCCGTCGCGGTCGCGCACCGGCGCCGGGTCGGGGCGCTGCTCGCGGAACGCCAGGCTCTGGCCCGGCCCGAGCTTCGGGTGCAGCGCGCTCGGCGCCCAGCGGACCTTCCAGCCCTGCTCGCCCTCGACCAGCCCGAACTCGCCGGGGTACTCCCAGACCTTGCCCGCGCCGAAGTCCCAGGACATGTCGAACTTCGCGGTCGGCACGCCCTGCGGATCGTCGGCGACGCCCTGGACCGTCGCGTGCGCGGCCTGCGGGGACAGGTTGCGGTGCAGCGCCTCGAGCGCCTGCTTCGCCTGCCCGGGGTTGTCGGTCTGGTCGGCCGCACCCGCCGCGTCGCCGGCCGCCACGGCGTTCACGAAGGACGTGGCGACGTCCTCCTCGGACGGCCCGGTGCTGCAGGACGCCAACGGCACCAGCAGCAGAGCGGCGAGCCCGGCGAAGATCCGCGTGGAAACCATGTCCGCGAGTATGCCGAAACCCCCTGAAAGGTCCACCCTCTTTTCCACCGGGCTCCGAGGTGGGGATCAGGTCCGGATCGGGCACCAACGACGCCGGTCAAAGGCGTCCGGCGCGCAGATGTCGATCATGTCCGGACGGTCGCCGGGGACGGCCTCCGGCGGTCGGGGCGGTGAAAGATCCCACGATCTTCACCCCATCGTGTTCACCGCTCCACAGTGGACAAACCGCAGGTCAGAGCAGGACCGTGCTGAACGAGCCGATGCGGCGGAAGCCGACCTTCTCGTAGGCCAGCCGCGCGGCGACGTTGTAGTCGTTGACGTACAGGCTCGCGGTCCGACCGAGGCCGCGCACCAAGCGGTCGGCGACCGCAGCAGTACCGGCGGTGCCCAGCCCGGTGCTGCGCCGGTCCGGGTGCACCCAGACTCCCTGGATCTGGCCGACGGTCCGCGACAGCGCGCCGATCTCGGCCTTGAACACGACTTCGCCGTCCTCGAAGCGGGCGAACGCCCGGCCGCTGTTGATCAGGTCCGCCACCCGAGCCCGGTAGCTCGCCGCCCCGCCGTCGCTGCACGGATCCACGCCCACCTCTTCGGTGAACATCGCGATCGCCGCGGGCAGGTAGGTCTCCAGCTCGTTCAGCCGGACCTGGCGCACCAGCGGGTCCGGCACGACGTGCGGCGCCTCCGCCAGCACCATCAGCGGCTGGTCGGCGCGGATCTCCCTCGCCGGTCCCCACTGCGCGGCGACCTCGTCCCACAGCGCCAGCACCTGCTCGGACGGACCGACCAGCGAGGAGCACATCCGGCGGCGGCGCAGCGCCCGGTCGGCGAAAGCGCGCATCGCGTCCGGTCCGCCGCGCAGCGGGATCAGGTTCGCGCCCGAGAAGCACATGCCGGTCAGCTTGCTGCCATAACCCCAGAGCTCACCGCCGAGGCGCAGCGGGTGGACGCCCGCCTCCTCGACGCGCGCGGCGACCATGCAGGCCGCGACCGGAGCGGAGTCCAGCACGGAACGGACCAGCACCGAGTCCCGTTCCTCCAACAGCCGTGCACCGGCGAGCTTGAGCACCCGCCAAGACTGCCAGAAACGCGGGCTGCGCAACTCCCCTGGCGGCGGGGCACCACACCCGTAGATCTCGCGCTCACCCATTCGGACTAGCCCGGTGGGCGGAAAAGCTCGACACCCGGTCGTCCTGACGCACAGCGCTCATGACGCAGCCGATCGGCCGCCCCCGAACCGGGGACGGCCGATCTCGCGAACTCAACCGACCGAGACGGTCGGAGCGTCACCGTCGACGGGCTCCATGTCCTCGGCGATGCGCATGGCCTCTTCGATCAGCGTCTCGACGATCTTGTGCTCGGGCACGGTCTTGATGACCTCGCCCTTGACGAAGATCTGGCCCTTGCCGTTGCCCGACGCCACGCCCAGGTCCGCCTCGCGGGCCTCGCCCGGCCCGTTGACGACGCAGCCCATCACCGCGACGCGCAGCGGGACCTCCATGCCCTCCAGGCCGGCGGTCACCTCGTCGGCGAGCTTGTAGACGTCGACCTGCGCGCGACCGCAGGACGGGCAGGAGACGATCTCCAGCTTGCGCGGGCGCAGGTTCAGCGACTGCAGGATCTGCGCGCCGACCTTGATCTCCTCCACCGGCGGCGCGGACAGCGAGACCCGGATGGTGTCGCCGATGCCCTGCCGCAGCAGCGCGCCGAAGGCGACCGCGGACTTGATCGTGCCCTGGAACGCCGGACCGGCCTCGGTCACACCGAGGTGCAGCGGGTAGTCGCACTGCTCGGCCAGGATCTCGTAGGCGCGCACCATCACGACCGGGTCGTTGTGCTTCACCGAGATCTTCAGGTCGTGGAAGTCGTGTTCGGCGAACAGGCTCGCCTCCCACAGCGCCGACTCGGCCAGCGCCTCCGGGGTGGCCTTGCCGTGCTTCTGCATCAGCCGCGGGTCCAGCGAGCCGGCGTTGACGCCGATCCGGATCGGCGTGCCGTGGTCCTTGGCGGCCTGCGCGATCTCCTTGACCTTGTCGTCGAACTTCTTGATGTTGCCCGGGTTCACCCGCACCGCGGCGCAGCCGGCCTCGATCGCCGCGAAGACGTACTTCGGCTGGAAGTGGATGTCGGCGATGACGGGGATCTTGGACTTCTGCGCGATCGCGGGCAGCGCCTCGGCGTCGTCCGCGCTCGGGCAGGCCACCCGCACGATGTCGCAGCCGGCCGCGGTGAGCTCCGCGATCTGCTGCAGCGTGCTGTTGATGTCCGCGGTGACGGTCGTGGTCATGCTCTGCACGGAGATGGGGGACTCGCTGCCCACTCCGACCGCCCCGACCTGCAACTGCCTGGTCTTGCGCCGCTCCGCGAGCACCGGAGCAGGGGCCGCGGGCATGCCCAGATCGACGGTCATCGAAACCTCTCCACCTCTTCTGGTGTTCTTCCGGCGGCTGCCACCGCCTGCGCACCACGATACCGGCGAGCCTTCATCCGGCTGGACGTCGTGGGGGGTACGCCAGATCACGTTGGGTGATCGTTTCGGTCGGGCAAGGCCGCGTTCAGCCCAGCGACACCCCTCGCTCGTCACCTGTTCGCGCAAGTCCGGGGGCCTCCGACCGAAACTCGATCACCCCCGCTGAGCGACCTTCTGCCCCACCGCACGCGCTCGCCCATCCGGGCCCAATCGCCCCCCTCCCGGACGCGAAAAAGGTCCCGTGAGTCTTTTGGGCCGTCATAGCAGCCCAAAAGACTCACGGGACCTGACCAGCTGTAACGCCGCGCTAGAAGAGCTTGACCGGGTTCACCACGTCGGCGACTAGGACCAGCAGCGAGTACGCGATGAACACCAGGCTGATCGCGTAGGCCAGCGGCATCAGCCGCGCCGTGTCGAATGGGCCCGGGTCCGGGCGCCGCACCAGCTTGGCGAAGCCGCGCCGGATCGACTCCCACAGCGCACCCGCGATGTGACCGCCGTCCAGCGGCAGCAGCGGCAGCATGTTGAACACGAACAGCGAGAGGTTCACCCCGGCCAGCAGGTTGAACATCAGCATGATCCGGGCGTCCACGCCGATGTTGTCCGAGGCCAGCACCTCGCCGCCCAACCGGCTGGCACCGACGATGCCGACCGGCGAGTCCGCGTGCCGCTCGCCGCCGAAGATGGCCGACACCAGGTCCGGCACCCGCTGCGGCAGCTCGATGACCTTCTGCGCGGTGAGGCTGACGAACCCGCCGATGGTGCTGACCACGCCACCGATGTCCTGCTTGACCAGCACCTGCGTCGGGGTCAGCCCGAGGAAGCCGACCGTCTCGTACTCGCTGGTCGAGTTCAGCTTCGGCATCTGGTTCTGCATCAGGCTCGGGGTCAGCGTGACCTGCTGCCCCTGGCGCTCGACGACCACCGGCACCGGCCCGGTCGACTGGCGGATGGCCAGCTGCAGGTCTTCCCAGGTGGTGTAGGGCTTGCCGTTGAACTCGAGGATCCGGTCGCCGGGGAGGAACCCGGCCTCCGCGGCCGGGGAGGGCTTCGCGCCTGCCGGGCAGACGTCCTTGTTCGGCGCGTCGGCGGGCAGCACGCACTCGCTGACCGAGGCGACCGTGGTGGTCGCGGTCATGATGCCGTGGCCCATCAGGATCGCGGCGAAGATGCCGACCGCCAGGATGAGGTTCATCACCGGCCCGGCCATCATCACGATGATCCGCTTCCAGGGGCTGCGCTGGTAGAACTGCCGGTGCGCGTCCTCGGGGGTGATCTCCTCGGCGGACATCTGCCGGGCGTCCTCGATCATCGCCCGGATCGGGGTGGAGGAGACGGTGCGCCCGTACTCCTCGTCCTTCTTCGGCGGGAACATCCCGATCATCCGGATGTAGCCGCCGAACGGGATCAGCTTGACGCCGTACTCGGTGTCGCCCTTCTTGCGCGACCAGATGGTGCGGCCGAAGCCGACCATGTACTGGGTGACCTTGACCCCGAACAGCTTCGCGGCCGCCAGGTGGCCCAGCTCGTGCCACGCGATGGAGAACAGCAGCCCGAAGAAGAAGATCAGGATGCCAACGACGACCAGCATCTACTACTCCGCCTTCCCTGCGGCCACCAGTTCGTTGGCCTTGGCCCGCGCCCAGTCCTCGGCCGCGAAGACCTCGTCCAAGCTCGCCGGCTCGGACCGCCACTGGTCGGCCCCGGCGAGCACATCACCCACAGTCTGCACGATTCCGGTGAACCCGAGTCGGCCTCGCACGAAAGCCGCCAGCGCTTCTTCGTTGGCCGCGTTGTAGATCGCGGGCAGGCACCCGCCGCCGGAACCGGCCGCGCGAGCCAGCTCGATCGCCGGGAACGCCTCGTCGTCGACCGGTTCGAAGGTCCACTCCTGCGCCTTCGAGAAGTCCAGCGCGGGGGCGGCCCCGGGCACCCGGCGCGGCCACTCCAGGCTCATCGCGATCGGGATCCGCATGTTCGGCGGGCTGGCCTGGGCGATCGTCGAACCGTCCACGTAGGTGACCATCGAGTGCACGATGGACTGCGGGTGGACGGTCACGTCGATGCGGTCGTAGCCGATGCCGAACAGCAGGTGCGCCTCGATCAGCTCCAGGCCCTTGTTCACCAGGGTCGCCGAGTTGATGGTCACCACGTTGCCCATCGACCAGGTCGGGTGCGCGAGCGCCTGCTGCACCGTGACGTCGACCAGCTCTTCGCGCTTGCGGCCGCGGAAGGGCCCGCCGGAGGCGGTCAGCACCAGCTTCTCGACGGAGTCGGGATCGGCGCCGAGCAGGCACTGAGCCAGCGCGGAGTGCTCGGAGTCGACCGGCACGATCTGCCCGGGCTTGGCCTTGTCCAGCACCAGCGAACCGCCCGCGACCAGCGATTCCTTGTTCGCCAGCGCCAGCTGGGAGCCGGTCTCCAGCGCGGCCAGGGTGGGCTTGAGGCCCCGGGAGCCGTCGATGCCGTTGATGATCACGTCGGCGGGGACGGACTCGATGAGGTCGGTCGCCACGTCCGGCCCGGTCCGCACGTCCGGCATCTCGGAGAGCAGACCCCGCGACTCGGCGTGGTGCCGGATGGCGAGCTGGACGCCCTCGACTTCGCTCTCCTTGGCCACCCCGACGTTCGGGACCTGGAACTCCATCGCTTGCGCGGCCAGGCCGAGCGGATCGCTGCCGCTCGCGGCCAGGCCCACGACCCGGAACCGGTCCGGGTTCTCCCGGATCACGTCCAGTGCCTGTTTGCCAATGGACCCGGTCGAGCCGAGCACCAGGACGGTGCGGGGGCCGGGCGCGCTCTGTTTCGGGGTGTCGGCGTGCATCACCGCCATTGTCCCCGAAGGAGCGAGGGGGAGGTCGCTCGCGGTGCACAAATCACGATCGGGGGTCACGATCAGGAGCATCGGTCGCGGCACCGGAGGAGGTCGGTCATGGGAATCATCGGATGGATCGTTCTCGGTCTCGTCGTGGGCGCGCTGGCCAAGGCGATCATGCCCGGCAAGGACGGCGGCGGGATCCTCGTCACCATGCTGCTCGGAGTGGTCGGCGCCTTCGTCGGCGGCCTGATCGGCAACTGGATCTTCGGCGTGGGCATCGACCGGTTCTGGTCCCTGAGCACCTGGATCCTGGCCGTCGTGGGATCGCTGATCGTGCTGGGCGTTTACCGGGCGATCGTCGGCCGCAAGGCGGTATCGCGAGGCTGATCACACCGGGGGGTGTTGCGGAAGGCGCTTCCGCAACACCCTTTTCGCTGCTCGCGGGTAGATGGGCGGGCGCCGGGGCATCGATGGCGTGTGCGAAGATGGGCGTGTGGATCGCCGATCGGCGGTTCGCACTTCGAGCATCATCTTCCGGTCCGGGCGGCCGGGCGTGGCACCAGGAGGGGAACGTGGCGAGCACCGAGCTGGAGAAGAAGCCCAGCCAGGCCGTCGACCCGGCCGAAGAGCCGTCGGCCGAGTGGGGCTGGCACGGCGGGTTCCCGAAGGCGACCCAGTTCGCCGGTTGGTTCTCCGTCTTCGCGTGCCTGGTCATGCTGATCGGCAACCACCAGGGCATCCTCAGCGGCGGCGACCACTTCAAGACCGAGGACTACTTCCTGGTCATCACCGCGATCGTCCTGGTCATCGGACTGCTGGTGGACCTGCGCCGCAAGAAGACCGCCTGGCGCGGCTGACCCCAAGAGCACGAGAACGCCGCTTCCGGAATCCCGGAGGCGGCGTTCTTCGTTCTCGGGGGCGGTGAACCTCCCGGCCCCCGCGGTCCGTGCTGGTGGTGTCGTGAGTGCGCAACCGCGCCCACCCGCACTCACGACACCAAAACTTCGAGGTCCCACACTCCGGCCCTGACCTCGGTCTTGAGCTTGCCTTTGATTCGCCGCGAGGCGAATAACCCACCCTGGCAACCGGCACCGTCGCGGGTTCTCAGACGTCGCCTGGCGAGGACAGCCCGTTTGCCGTGTATTGGCATACATAAAAACGGGATCCCGCAGCC
>NZ_JAQGLA010000066.1 GCF_027853915.1 Saccharopolyspora oryzae | reverse complement strand
TGATCTGCCTGGCCCGACGACGCTGCGACGTCCTGTTCGCCATGCTCAAAAACAAGACCCACTACCAGCCAACCCGACCCACGGCGCCCCCAGCAGCCGCTTGACAAAACCATAGGAACACCCCCCCCGAGGAGTGCCCCTCTCGAAAGCCCGCGTGCGTTTCGCGCAATGCTCGGCAGGAATAAGAATAGGAGGAGTAGAGGGGGGATCACGAGCGGATTCGCGGCGAACCGTTTGATCGATTCCATGTCATTCCATGTGACAATTCCCCAGGGGGCGTTGTATAGGCAGAAGGTCGACGTCGCCAAAACCGCAACATGAAGTACATTTTTCCAGAATGTGCGGTAAATTGCTCCTCGGCAAGTGTCGATCAGGGGGCGTGGTTCTACGCCCGCGTCAGAAATTTCTTGAATCGCTGCGCTTTCTAGTGGAAAGGAAGAGCTGCGCCACTTCTTCCAGATTCGTCCTGCGATGCGACCCGCAGCACGTGTACCCTCTTTGATCGATACGAACACTTGTACCCCTTCGGCCTATGCCGCCCGCCGTGGACTTCCCGAAGCTATATTCGGTTTTTGACCAGGCAGAACTCTAATGCGTACGCCCTTGACTTCGAAGCAGTCGACGTGAGATTGCCATGTCAGGACCAGGACAGGCGGGCCAGCAGCCTAAGATGACGCGGCGCGATACTAGAAGCAGCCGGATTCGCGCGTAGCCGCTGTGTTCACGCCGAGAGGTTCTGCGGGCACTTGGGCTCGGTGACTAAGCTGATCGTGCCCCGCCTTTCGGCAGGCACCCTTGCGAGGACGTCGAGAGTGGCGAACAGCAATGTGTGGGGCACCCCTGCAGGTGAGGGAAGGGGCATGCCGGGTACAAATCCGGTACAAGGCGGTACGGCGACTGCCGGAAACTGACGACAAACGATCACTACTGTTATCCCTGCTCATAGTCGCTTTTCTTGGGGGGAGTTACTGCTGGTCGGGGAACCCCTTGGTGCAGTACATCTCGTAACGCGGCCTCTACTGCGGTTTCACCCCGGAGCGGGGTTCGTAGGTCGCGGTGGTGCGTACGACGCTGTCGGTTCGTCGGTGGGGCGCCGTACTGTCTTCGGTGTGGAAAAGCTGCGCTACCGCTTCATCACCGGTCCCGATGATGCCGAGTTCTGCCGTCGGATCAGCGGGTTGCTGGAGGAGGGCTACATCCTCCACGGCGGGCCGACGTTGACCTGCAAGGGCGACACCGTGATCGCCGGGCAGGCCGTGGTCCTGCCCTCCGATCAGGACTGATCCCGGTCCCGCTGCGGCGAACTTCCGTGGCGTTCGCCTCAGCGCATCGGCGCTGGTCCCGGTGCAGTTTGAAAACGATCGCGTTCTTCGGGCATAAAGGACGATGTGACCGGTGGTCGCGTGAGGTGGTCCGTCCTGGCGTGCCGCGGGCTGGCCTATCCTCTACCCCGGCGTGGGCGCACACCGGGCCCACCTCGAGAGGAGTGACGTGGCAGCCACTGAGAACGCCCGCCGACTGGCCCAGATCGCGGCGCAGGCCGCGGCGGACAAGAAGGCCACCGACGTGGTCCTGCTGGACGTTTCGGAGCAGCTGGTCATCACCGACTGCTTCCTGATCGCTTCGGCGTCCAACGAGCGGCAGGTCGTGGCGATCGTCGACGAGATCGAGGAGAAGGTCCGCGAAGCCGGCACCAAGCCGGTGCGCCGCGAGGGCGCGCGCGAGGGGCGTTGGGTCCTGCTGGACTTCGTCGACCTCGTGGTGCACGTCCAGCACGCCGAGGAGCGCTCCTTCTACCAGCTGGAGAAGCTGTGGAAGGACTGCCCGCGCATCGAGTTCGAGGACAAGGACGCGCCCGCGGCGGACTCGTCGGACGCCGAGGCGTGAGCCTCGACCGGCTGGTGCTCTGGCGGCACGGCGAGACCGACTACAACGCTGCCGGACGCCTCCAGGGACATCTGGACAGCTCGCTCACCGAGACCGGACGGCAGCAGGCCCGCCAGGCGGCGCCGGCGATCGCCCGGTTCTCCCCGGACATCGCGGTCAGCTCCGACCTGAACCGCGCGCGGACCACCGCTGAAGCGTTCACCGAGGTCAGCGGCACGTCGGTGCGGTTGGACAAACGGTTGCGCGAGACGCACCTGGGCGAGTGGCAGGGCCTCAGCGGAGCTGAGGTCGAGCACGGCTGGCCCGGTGCGCTGGACACCTGGCGATCGTCCCCGACGTGGGCGCCACCGGGCGGGGAGACCCGCATCGAGGTCGCCGAGCGCGCCGCGGAAGTGGTCGAGGAGCTCGACCACCAGCACCGGGGCACTGCGCTGCTGTGCGCGCACGGCGGGCTGATCACCGCGGTGACCGCGAAGCTGGTCGGGCTCCCGCTGGAGTTGTGGCCGGGACTGGGCGGCATCGGCAACTGCCACTGGGTGGTGCTCAAGCGGCGCAGCGAGACCCACTGGCGGCTGCTGGCCTACAACACCGGGATGCCCGCCGGGAACTGATCCGCTGCTCGTGCCGATCGGCACCGCGGGTCCATCGCCGTTGGGCGCACTGCGGGCGAGCACTGATCGGATTCGGCGTGCGACGTCGTAGGGTTGCGGTGTGCCCATTGCAGTCGTCACCGATTCGACGGCGTACTTGCCGGCCGGATACGCCGAGCAGTACGCGGTGCGGACCGTTCCCCTGCACGTCAGCGTGGACGGCGCGGTCGCGGTCGACGAGTCGGACTTCGGCCCGGACGATCTAGCGCGGGCCTTCGCGCGAAAGCACCGGGTGACCACTGCGGGCGCGACGCCGCAGGAGTTGGCGAGCACCTTCCGGGCAGCTCTCGACGAAGGCGCCGACGGTGTGGTGGCTATTCACCTGTCCCGGCAGCTTTCCGGCACCTGGGACGCGGCCCGGCTGGCCGCCCGCGAGGTCGATCCGGAACGGGTGCGGGTCGTCGACTCGCGTTCGGCCGCGATGGGGCTGGGGTTCTCGGTGCTGGCCGCCGCCGAGGTCGCGAAATCCGGCGCTGACCTGGATGAAGTGGTGCGCGCCGCGACCACGACGGCCGAGCGGACCACCACCTTGTTCTCCGTGCAGACGCTGGAGTACCTGCGCCGCGGCGGGCGGATCGGCACCGCTGCGGCGGTGCTGGGCACGGCGTTGGCGATCAAGCCGTTGCTGCACGTCCACGACGGGCGCATCGACGCGCTGGAGAAGGTCCGCACCACCACGCGAGCCATGTCCCGGTTGCTGGAGATCTCCTCGTCCGCAGCGGGTTCCGGCGCAGCGGCCATCGCGATCCACCACCTGGCCGCGCGGGAGCGCGCGGAGCAGCTCGCGGGCCGGATCCGGGCCGAACGCGGTGAGTCCGTGGACTGCGTGGTTTCGGAGGTGGGCGCGGTGATCGGGGCGCACATCGGGCCCGGTGCGGTGGGTGTCGTGGTTCTCCCGAACGGGTGGCGTTCGCTCGATTGAAAACCTTTCGGCGGGCGGATTCCACACCATCGGGCTGAATCCGCGTCCACTGTGGTCAAATCTGCGAAAAATAAAGCTGCACAAGGCTTTTCGATTGCTCTACCTTCGTCGTCATGTTCGACGTACAAGCATTCCGCGCTGCTGGTGAACCCGACGAAGAACTCGACCCGCGAAGCAGGCTGCAGTCCCTGGGGCGACATGCCGCCCGCGACGACGCAGCGGAGCGCGCCGGGCCAGGCTACTCGGTGTCGCCACCAGAACCGGCGCCGCGCACGCGCATGCGCAAGTTCGCCGAGAGGTGGCTGCCCGAATCCCTGCTGAGGTCCAGAGTGGACCCCGGACGGGCAGGGGTGCTCGCCCTCGCCCTGGTGGCTGCTGTGCTGCTGGTCGGGGTAATCGCCTTGACGTGGACGTCGCGGTCTGTCGCCGATCCGGCGCCACCGCCGGTCCTGCCGCCCCCGCTGCCGGCGACCAGCGCAGCCGATCAAGAACTGGTCGTCAGCGTCGTCGGCAAGGTCAGCAGGCCAGGTCTGGTCACGGTCGAGCCCGGCAGCCGGGTCGCCGATGCGGTCGAGGCCGCCGGCGGCGCGCTGCCGGACACCGACCTGACCGGGCTCAACCTCGCCCGCCGCCTGACCGACGGGGAACAGCTCTACGTCGCGGTGCCGGTTCCGGCGCAGGCCCAGCCGGGGAAGGGCGGCGACGGCAAGGTCGATCTGAACACCGCGACGGAGGAGCAACTCGATGAACTACCAGGCGTCGGCGAGGTCACCGCCAAGCGGATCGTGCAGTGGCGAACCGAGCACGGTGGCTTCGACTCGGTGGACCAGCTGCGGGAGGTCGACGGGATCGGGGGTTCGCGCTTCACCCGGCTGCGGGAGCTGGTGCGGGTATGAGCACCGGATTGGACCTCCGGCTGGCGCCGACCGCAGCCGCGGTCTGGACGGTGACGTTGCTTGGCCTGCTGGTCGGGTGGGGCACGGCAGCGGCGACGGCGGTGTTCGCATTGCTGGCGGTTCCGCTGGTGTGGCCGGTCTCCAGGGATCGGGCTTGGGCCAGGGGAGTGCTGGTGGTCCTGCTGCTGGCCGGTGTTGCCGCGGCCGGAATGGCGGTCCGGAGCTATCGAGCCGAGCACCACCCGGTGCGCCAGGCGGCTCAGCACGGCGAGCGGCTGACAGCGCGGGTGACCTTGACCAGCGCGCCGATCCCCTTGCGGGGACCGGCTTTCGGGACGCAGCGAGCGCAGGACCGAGCCCTGGTTCGTGCCGCGCTGGAGACCGCTGACGTCGTCGGCCAGCGCGTGCGGGCCGGTGGATCAGTGGTGCTGCTGGTGCCGACTGAGCAGTGGCGAGAGCTCATCGCCGGGCAGCAGGTGACGGTCCGGGGCAAGGCTGCGCCACCGCGCTCAGGGGAGCTCACCGTTGCGGCGATGCAGGTGTTCGGAGCGCCGACCGAGGTCAGTTCGCCACCGGGTTGGCAGCGCGTGGCGGCGGACCTGCGGGACGGGCTGCGCCGCACGGCTTCGGCAGAGCTGAGCCCGGCTGCGGCCGGACTGCTGTCAGGCCTGGTCGTGGGCGACACCCACGCTCTGCCGCCGGAGGTGGAGCAGGACTTCGAAACCGCAGGTCTCACGCACCTCCTGGCGGTGTCTGGTGCCAACCTGGCGATCGTGTGCGGCGCGGTGCTCGTGGTCCTGCACCTGATCGGCGCGGGACCGGTGCTGTCGGCAGCGGGGGCGGGTGCGGCTCTCGTCGGGTTCGTCGTGCTGGCAGGTCCGGAACCGAGCGTGCTGCGAGCGGCGGCGATGGGAGCGATCACCCTGCTGGCGCTGGTCCTGGGCAGACGGCGTTCGGCGCTGCCGGTGCTGTCGGCGAGCGTGATCGGCTTGCTGCTGCTGTTGCCGGAACTGGCCACGAGCCCGGGGTTCGCCCTGTCGGTCGCGGCCACGGCCGGGCTGGTCCTGCTGGCGCCGAGGTGGGCCGCGGCTCTGCGGGACCGTGGTGTTCCGATCGGCGTTGCGGAGGCGATCGCGGTCCCGCTGGCGGCGCACGTCGTCACGGCTCCGCTGATCGCGGCGCTGTCCGGGACCGTCAGCCTGGTCGCGGTGCCGGCGAACCTGCTGGCAGGTCCGGTCGTCGCGCCGGCGACCGTGTTCGGGGTGCTGGCAACTGTGGTCGCGCCGTTCTCCGGATGGCTGGCGGGCCTGTTCTGCTGGTTGGCCGCGCCGGAGCTGGAATGGCTGGTGCTGGTCGCGGACCGCGCGGCAGCGGTGCCCGGCGGATCATTCGACTGGTTGCCCGGCACCGCCGGTGGTCTGCTGCTGGCGGGGCTGGTCGTCGTCGGCTTGATCTTGTTGCGCGGCAAGCGGTTCCGCGTCCTGGCATCGGTGGCGCTGCTGCTCGTGGTGCTCGTGCTGGTGCCGGTGCGCAGCGTTGTGTCCGGCTGGCCGGTTCCGGGCTGGAGCATGGTGGCTTGCGACGTCGGGCAGGGCGATGGGCTGGTGCTCGCCACCGGGCGGCCGGAGGAGGCGGTGGTGGTCGACACCGGCCCCGACCTCGAGCGGTCGGCGGCGTGCCTGGACCGGCTGGGGGTGCGTCGGATCGCGCTGGCCGTGCTGACGCACCTGCACGCCGATCACATCAGCGGACTCACCGGTCTGCTGGGCAAGTTCTCGGTCGGCGCGGTGGCGGTGGGGCCGCTG
The DNA here is from genome assembly GCF_027853915.1 of Saccharopolyspora oryzae. Taxonomy (GTDB): domain Bacteria; phylum Actinomycetota; class Actinomycetes; order Mycobacteriales; family Pseudonocardiaceae; genus Saccharopolyspora; species Saccharopolyspora oryzae. Next base: position 38,785 of record NZ_JAQGLA010000066.1, on the reverse strand, counting down.
CGGGAACCGGCGTGGGCGATGAAGGAGGTGGTGCGGGATACCCGTGCACATCGGGTTCCCGTCGTGCAGATGCAGTCCGGGCAGCGGACGAGCTGGCCTGGTCTCGTGCTCGACGTGCTGGCCCCGGACCCGGCGCTGGCCCGGACGCAAACAGCGGAGGACGCCAACGACTCCTCGATCGTGCTGCGGGCCACCACACCGGCCGGAAGGCTGCTGCTCACCGGCGACGTCGAGCTCCCGTCCCAGGGGAGACTGCTCGCCTCCGGGCTGGACCTGCGGGCCGACGTGCTCAAGGTGCCGCACCACGGATCCCGTTACACCACACCGGGTTTCCTGCACGCGGTACGACCGGGGACCGCGCTGATCAGCGTCGGCGACGGCAACAGCTACGGGCACCCGAGCCCGTTCGTGGTGGACACGCTCACCCGCGCAGGCACGAGAGTTCTGCGCACCGACCAGGAAGGAGACATCGCGATCCTGCCGGGCCCACGAGGTCCACGACACGTGTCACGAGGAGATCCGCTGCGCGCGGTCGACCGCTGAACTCCAGTCCGCTGTGGACGGACGAGAACGCGGTGCCGCCGGAATCCCAGCGGCACCGCGCACTTTCCGGGACGAGGGTTAGAGCCCCAGAGCCTGGTTGACGGCCTCGGTGGTCGGCGCGACGGTGGCCTTCGGGCCGATCTCGTCCTGGACCGCGTCCAGGGTCTTCAGGCCGTCACCCGTGATCAGCAGGACCGTCTCGGCGTCCGGGTCGATCTTGCCGTTCTCGATCAGCTTCTTCGCGGTGGCCACGGTGACCCCACCGGCGGTCTCGGCGAAGATGCCCTCGGTACGGGCCAGCAGGCGGATGCCCGCGCGCACCTCGTCGTCGGTGACGTCCTCGATGGCGCCGTTGGTCTTGCGGACGATGTCCAGCACGTACGGGCCGTCGGCGGGCGCGCCGATGGCCAGCGAGCGGGCGATGGTGTCCGGGCGCACCGGCTGCACCACGTCCAGCCCGTTCTTGTACGCGGAGGACACCGGGGAGCAGCCGGAGGCCTGCGCGCCGAAGATCCGCACCGGGCTCGGCTCCACCAGGCCGGTCTCGCCGAGCTCGTTGAAGCCCTTGTAGACCTTGGTCAGCTGCGAGCCGGAGGCGATCGGCACCACGATCTGCTCGGGGATGCGCCAACCGAGCTGCTCGGCGACCTCGAAGGCCAGCGTCTTGGAGCCCTCCGAGTAGTAGGGCCGGACGTTGACGTTGACGAACGCCCAGTCCTCGTGCTCACCGGCCAGCTCGGTGGCCAGGCGGTTGACGTCGTCGTAGTTGCCGTCGACGGCGAGCAGCGAGCCGTCGTAGACCGCGCTCATCAGGATCTTGGCGCGCTCGAGGGTCTTGGGCACCAGCACGACCGAGTCCCAGCCGGCGCGGGCGGCTGCTGCGGCCACCGCGTTGGCCAGGTTGCCGGTCGACGGGCAGGCCAGCACCTTGAAGCCGAACTCGCGGGCGGCGGCCAGCGCGACCGCGACCACGCGGTCCTTGAACGAGTGGGTGGGGTTGCCGGTGTCGTCCTTGATCCAGATCCGCTTGACGCCCAACGCCTTCGCGAGGTTGTCGGCCCGGATCAGGCGGGTACAGCCGGGGTCGGTGTTCGGGTGCTCCTCGACGTTGGAGGGCACCGGCAGCAGCTGCTTGTACCGCCAGATCGACCGGGGGCCGGCTTCGATGTCCTCGCGGCGCAGTCGCGGGAAGTCGTAGGCGACTTCCAGGGGGGAGAAATCTTCGAGCGAAACGAACTCGGGGGCCAGCGGCTGCCGATGTCCTTCTTCCTTGGACACCAGTTCGACGGCGTTGCCCAGGTCGAAGTTCTTGGTCCCGTTCTGGGCGCGGACGGCAGCAGTCATCGCGAGGTCCTCTCCTCATCTATCCCGCGGACGGGTCGGAATTGGCACCGCTTTCGCCGGTGACCTCGCGGAAGAAGACACGATTCGCCGGACGAACGGTTGCCGGGGCTTCACAGGGCCGTTCCCTCTGCCCCTCTGGATGAGCTATTCGGTTGTGGCGGCCACGCTAATGGATCCCACGCGGATCTGGCCAGGCCGATCCAGATGGCGGGATCGTCGCGGGTGCGTGGGACGATGCGGGCATGAGCTCACCGGCCGTGGTCAACGATCCGCTGCACCTGATTCTCGGCGACGAAGAACTGCTGGTGGAACGCGCACTGTGGGCCGCGGTCGGGGCGGCTCGAGCGGCGGATCCGGAGGCCGAGCTACGCCGGGTGAAGGTGAGCGAGCTCACCGTCCCGGAGCTGGCCGAAATGCTCAGCCCGTCGCTGTTCGCGGAGGGACGGGTGCTGGCGGTGGAGTCCGCGCAGGACGCGGGCAAGGAGATCGCCGAAGCCCTGCTCGCCCACGCCAAACAGCCCGTAGACGGTGTGACGATGGTGATCGTGCACACCGGTGGTGGGCGGTCCAAGTACGCCAAGGAACTGCCCAACGCACTGAAGAAGCTGGGTGCGCGCGTCACCGAGTGCAACAAGATCACCAAGCCGGCGGAGCGGGAGGCGTTCGTCCGCGACGAGATCCGCCGCGCTGGTGGAAAGGCCGATGCGGCCGCTGTGTCGGCGCTGATCGAAACCGTGGGCTCGGACCTGCGAGAGCTCTCCGCGGCGGCGACCCAGCTGGTCGCCGACACCGGCGGGAAGGTCGACGAAACCGCGGTGCGCCGCTACCACCGGGGCCGTGCCGAGGTCACCGGCTTCGCGGTCGCGGAGAAGGCCGTGACGGGGGACCGGGCAGCTGCGCTGGAGGCCCTGCGCTGGGCGGTGCAGCTCGGTGTTCCGCACGTGCTGATCGCCGACGCGCTGGCGGATTCGGTCCGCACCATCGGCCGCGTCGCCGCAGCCGGCGGCCGGAACGACCCGTTCCGCCTGGCCGGCGAACTCGGCATGCCCGCCTGGAAGGTCAAGAAGGCGCAGGCCCAGTCCAGGGGCTGGAACCCCAAGAGCCTCGCCGCCGCTCTCCAAGCGGTCGCCGAGGTCAACGCCGGGGTCAAGGGCATGGCCGCAGACCCCACCTACGCCCTGGAACGGACAGTCCTGCGCCTCGTCGAACTCCGAAACCAGCGCGCGTGAGCTGACGCAGGAGTACCTGCGGTCCGACCGGGCGCTGAAGCTACCCGAACCGTGGTGAAAACCGGCTGCAGGAAAGCAAAAGGCCCCTTCCCGCGTGGAAAGGGGCCTCAGCCGAACCGAAGGTCAGAGCTCGTTGACGCGCTTCGCCAGGGCGGACTTCTTGTTCGCAGCCTGGTTGCGGTGCAGGACGCCCTTGCTGGTGGCCTTGTCCAGCTCGCGGCTGGCGGCACGCTGCAGCTCGATGGCCTTGTCCTTGTCGCCGGCGGCAGCGGCCTCGCGGAACTTGCGGATCGCGGTCTTCAGCGAGGACTTCACGGCCTTGTTGCGCTGCCGGTTCTTCTCGTTGGTCTTGATCCGCTTCATCTGGGACTTGATGTTGGCCACTGTTCGCCTCTTTCTCGTCTGTCGAATCGATCGTGCCGCGCTTCATCGGCCCTGCCCGGGGGCAGGTTTCCTCCACGGCGGAACGCCGCACGGCACGGTCGACCATGTTAACAGCCACGACCTGGGCAGATGTCGGCCGGGGCGAGAGCGATCACATAGCCTCGGAACTCGCCCCACCAGACCATAAGGTCGATCCTCGTGCTGGATGCCCTGAACTGGCCTGGTTTCGCCGATCTCTCGCTCGCCGGTCTGCTCTTCCTCTGCGCAGCCGCGTTCCTCGCCGGAGCGGTCGACGCGATCGTCGGCGGTGGCGGCCTGATCCAGCTGCCCGCGATGCTGCTGCTCATGCCCGGTGGCGAGGTGATCTACTCGCTGGCCACCAACAAGGTCGCGGCGATCGCCGGCACCACCGCGGCTGCCCGCACCTACGCCAAGCGCACCCCGATCGACTGGCGCGCCGCGCTGTCAATGGCGCTGGTGGCACTGCTGGGTTCGCTGGGCGGCGCGATGCTGGCCAACGCGCTGCCCTCGCACGTCCTCAACATCATCGTGCTCGCCGCCCTGGTCGCGGTGGGCCTCTACACCTGGCGCAAGCCCGATCTCGGTTCGGTGGACGCGCCGCGCTTCGAGCGCCGCGTGCAGCTGCTGGTGATGCTCGCGGGCGGCGCGGTGATCGGTTTCTGGGACGGCATCGCCGGTCCGGGCACCGGATCGTTCCTGGTGTTCCTGCTGGTCGGACTGGTCGGTTTCGCGTTCCTCACGGCTTCGGCCACCGCGAAGGTCGTCAACGTCGCGACCAACGTCGGCGCCCTGATCTTCTTCATCCCCGCGGGCAAGGTGCTGTGGGGGCTGGGAATCCTGATGGCGCTGAGCAACGTCGCGGGCAGCGTCCTCGGCGCGGTGCTGGCCGCCCGGCGCGGATCCGGTTTCGTGCGCCGGGTCTTCCTCACGGTGGTCGTCGGCCTGGTGATCAGCCTCGGCTGGAAGCTCGCCGCCGGGGTCTGAGACCTGCGGGTGTTCGCAAAGAACCACTCGCGCGAACAGGCGTGCCGCACGCCACAACATCGTTCAACCCCAGCTCCTGAGCGGCGTAGCATGACCGCTGGTTGTGCCTAGGGTTCCGCTCCCGCTCCGCCGCGACACCACAACCAGGGGCGTGGAGGTCAGGTCCGAGCGGCACCGACGATCGCGGAACGGGAGCGATCGCACATCTGACGGGACAAAAGCCTGGAGGAACCCGGATGCTGCGCGCCCGCGCGGCACCGAGAGGGTTCCGTGGGTCTGTTCGCCGTCCTGCTCGTCGTCGCCGCTGCGTTCGCGCACGCGGGCTGGAACTTCTTCGCCAAGCGCGCGGGATCGGCAGGCGCCGGGTTCGTGTGGCTGACCGCGGCCTGCTCGACCGTCCTGTACTTGCCGGTCGCCGCCGGTGTGCTGATCTGGAGCGGCGCGCCGCCGTGGGGCAACTTGGTGCTGGGCGTGCTGGTCAGCGCCGTGGTGCACCTGGCCTACTTCCTGCTGCTGCAGCGCGGTTACGCGGTCGGTGACATGTCGGTGGTGTACCCCCTGGCCAGGGGGACCGGACCGATGCTGGCGATGGTGATCGCGATCCTGGTGCTGGGTGAACGCCCCGGCTGGCTCGGCGCGGCTGGTGGGTTGCTGGTCATCGCCGGGGTGGTCGTGATCGGTCTGTCCGACGGCTTGCCGCGCTCCGGCGCGAGCCTGGCCGGGGTCGGATTCGGCGTCCTGACCGGTTCGCTGATCGCGGTCTACACGGTGTGGGACGCCTACGCGGTGACGGGCCTGGCGCTGTCCCCGCTGCTGTACGACTGGGCGAACAATTTCGCCCGCTCGATCCTGCTCTCCCCGTACGCCGCCCGCCGCCGCACCCAGGTCGCCGAGATCTGGCGCGAGCACCGGGCCTCGGTGCTCGCGGTGGCACTGCTCTCGCCGCTGGCCTACGTCCTGGTCCTGTTCGCGATGCAGCTCGCCCCGGTCAGCCTGGTCGCCCCCGCCAGGGAGCTGAGCATCGTCATCGCAGGCCTGCTGGCCTGGCGCCTCCTGGGCGAAGCCCAACCCGGCCGCCGCATGGCAGGCGCCGTCGTAGTCCTCACCGGGGTAGTCCTCCTCGGCATCGCCTAACCGCCCAGCCCAGCAGCACCCCCCGCGCACACCGGATCCGCACAGCCGGCGGTCCCTGGCGGTCACACCCGCGCGGAACACCGCGTTGCGGGCGGCTCTGGAGTGCAGATCCTCCAGTAGCGCGAAGACATCAGATCCGGCGCTTCGCGATCGTCGGGCGAGCTGAATCGGCAGGGCTTCGTCCCGGCCGGTAGAAACGGGGCATGGATGTCTTGGCCAGCCGGTTGATCCTCCGGCCTCGGGACTGGGATCGGGCCGTGCGGTTCTACCGGGACGTGCTCGGGTTGGCGATCGCTCGGGAGTTCCCCGGTGGCACGGTGTTCTTCCTCGGCCAGGGGCTGCTGGAGGTGTCCGGCAGCGGTGGGCCGGGACCGAGCCCGGACCAGGTGCTCTGGATCCAGGTGCGCGATGTCCGCGCCGAGTTCGAGCAGCTGCGCGAGCACGGCGTCACCGTGCTGGCCGAGCCCGCGCGGCAGCCCTGGGGCTTGGACGAGGCGTGGATCGCCGACCCGGACGGCATGCGGATCGTGCTGGTGGAAATCCCGTCGGACCACCCGCTGCGCGTGGACGTCCGCAACCTCTGAAGGCGCCCGCCTCCGGGAGCCGGAGACGGGCGCGTTCCTCACTTGATCTCGGCGATCAGCGCGGCGCGCTCCTCCTCGGGGAGGAAGGACGCGCGGAACGAGTCGGCGGCGAACTGGCGCAGCACCGAGTCGTCGAGGGCTTCCTGCAGCGCGACGAAGTTCTCGCCGACGTAGCCGCCGAAGTAGGACGGGTCGTCGGAGTTGATCGTCACCAGCACCCCGGCGTCGAGCAGTCGCGGCAGCGGGTGCTGGGACAGCTCCGGCACGCAGCGCAGGCGGACGTTCGACAGCGGGCACACCGTCAGCGGCGTGCGGTCATCGGCCAGGCGCTTGAGCAGCGCGCCGTCCTCCACCGACCGGATGCCGTGGTCCACGCGCTCCACGCCGAGCACGTCGATGGCCTGCCAGACGTAGTCCGCCGGCCCTTCCTCGCCGGCGTGGGCGACCACGTGCAGGCCGGCGTCGCGGGCGCGGGTGAACACCGGCTTGAACAGCTGCGGCGGGTGGCCGACCTCGGCGGAGTCCAGGCCGATGCCGTCGATCTGCTCGAGGTGCGGCTGCAGCGTCTCCCAGGTCTCCAGCGCTTCCTGTGGTCCTTTGTCGCGCAGGAAGCACGCGATGAGCCGGGTGGAGATGCCGAAGCGCTCCTTGCTGTTGCGCAGCGACTCGGTCAGCCCGGACACCACCTCCGACAGCGGCACGCCGCGCGAGACGTGGGCCTGCGGGTCGAAGAAGATCTCCGCGTGGCGCACGCCCTGCTCGCGGGCCTTCGCCAGGTAGGCGTCGGTGAGGTCGGTGAAGTCCTGCGCCGTGCGCAGCACCGCCATCGCCAAGTAGTAGAGGTCGAGGAAGGACTGCAGGTCGTCGAAGACGTACCGGCGGCGCAGGTCGTCCACGGTCTCGAAGGGCAGCGCCACGCCGTTGCGCCGGGCCAGGCTGAACACCAGCTCCGGCTCCATGGTGCCCTCGATGTGCAGGTGCAGCTCGGCCTTGGGCAGGGTCAAGCCCAACGACATCTGACGGTCCTCCAAAGTTGATGTCCGGCGGTGTTGCCGGGCGTCAACGGTAGCCATCGGGCGGCGCGGGCCCGGCACCGGCGAAGCAGCCGGTGACCGAAAGCACGATCTGGGGCGAACCGGGCGAAACCGCGCATCCGGGCAGCTCAACGCCGTGCCGGCGGTGGTCGTGCCGGGGATGACCCGGAGTTGGGCATCGAGCACTTGGCGTGTCATGGGACGATGGGGTGAATCCCGCACCAGTCGACATCCGCGAGGAACACTGAGTGAGCAGTTACGCCGACACCACGTTCACGCCCCCGGAGCGGATCCGGAACTTCTGCATCATCGCGCACATCGACCACGGCAAGTCGACGCTGGCCGACCGCATGCTGCAGCTGACCGGCGTGCTGGGAGAACGCGCGTACCGGGCCCAGTACCTCGACCGGATGGACATCGAGCGGGAGCGCGGCATCACGATCAAGGCGCAGAACGTGCGCCTGCCGTGGAACACCGACGGCGTCGACCACGTGCTGCACATGATCGACACCCCCGGTCACGTCGACTTCACGTACGAGGTCAGCCGGTCGCTGGCCGCGTGCGAAGGCGCGATCCTGCTGGTCGACGCCGCGCAGGGCATCGAGGCGCAGACTCTCGCCAACCTGTACCTGGCGATGGAGCACGAGCTGCAGATCATCCCGGTGCTCAACAAGATCGACCTGCCGGCCGCTGAGCCTGACAAGTACGCCGCGGAGCTGGCGCACATCATCGGCTGCGAGCCGGAGGACGTGCTGCGCGTGTCGGCCAAGACCGGCGAGGGCGTCGAGGCGGTGCTGGACGCGGTCGTGCAGCAGATCCCGCAGCCGCAGGGCGATGCCGACGCCCCGCCGCGCGCGATGATCTTCGACTCGGTCTACGACACCTACCGCGGCGTGGTCACCTACATCCGGGTGGTGGACGGCAAGATCACCCCGCGGCAGCGGATCCGGATGATGTCCACCGGCGCCACCCACGAGCTGCTGGAAGTCGGCATCATCTCGCCGGAGCCCAAGCCCTCCGCGGGCCTCGGCGTCGGTGAGGTCGGCTACCTGATCACCGGTGTGAAGGACGTCCGGCAGTCCAAGGTCGGTGACACGATCACCGCCGAGCGCAAGGGCGCCGAAAAGCCGCTGAGCGGCTACCGCGAGCCCAAGCCGATGGTGTACTCCGGTCTCTACCCGATGGACGGCACCGACTACCCGCTGCTGCGCGAGGCGCTGGACAAGCTGCAGCTCAACGACGCCGCGCTGACCTACGAGCCGGAGACCTCCGGCGCGCTGGGCTTCGGCTTCCGCTGCGGGTTCCTGGGGCTGCTGCACCTGGAGATCACCCGCGACCGGCTGGAGCGCGAGTTCAACCTGAGCCTGATCTCCACCGCGCCGAACGTCGTCTACGAGGTGGAGATGGAGGACGGCACCGAGCTGACCGTCACCAACCCCTCCGACTGGCCGGAGGGCAAGATCAAGGACGTCTTCGAGCCGGTCGCGAAGTGCACCATCATCGCCCCGTCGGAGTTCGTGGGCACGATCATGGAGCTGTGCCAGAGCCGCCGCGGTGCGCTGTCCGGCATGGACTACCTGTCGGAGACCCGCGTCGAGCTGCGCTACACGCTGCCGCTGGCGGAGATCGTGTTCGACTTCTTCGACCAGCTCAAGTCCCGCACCCGCGGCTACGCCTCGATGGACTACGAGGAATCGGGCATGCAGTCGTCGAACCTGGTCAAGGTCGACATCCTGCTGCAGGGCGAGCCGGTGGACGCCTTCAGCGCGATCGTGCACCGCGACGGCGCCTACGGCTACGGCACGAAGATGGCCACGAAGCTGCGCGAGCTGATCCCGCGCCAGCAGTTCGAGGTGCCGATCCAGGCGGCGATCGGCTCGCGGATCATCGCCCGCGAAACGATCCGCGCGATCCGCAAGGACGTCCTCGCCAAGTGCTACGGCGGTGACATCAGCCGGAAGCGCAAGCTGCTGGAGAAGCAGAAGGAGGGCAAGAAGCGGATGAAGACCATCGGTCGCGTCGAGGTCCCGCAGGAAGCCTTCGTCGCAGCGCTGTCCACCGACGAGTCCAAGGACGACAAGGCCAAGGGCAAGAAGTAAGACTCCTTCCGGTGCCCTCCTCCCCACCGACGGGGGAGGAGGGCACTTCCGGTTTTCGGAGTCACCCCGCCGAGTCGGCTTAGTCTGGTGGGATCGGTCGGATTAGGGCCAGTCTGCTCGCGGTGCGTTCGGAATCCCTGCCGTTCCACAGGGTTTCGGCGATGCTGTGGTCGGCTGCCACCTGCAAGGTGATGTCCTGGTCGCACAGGACGTCCACGACGTTGGCGAAGCGTTGCCGGGTTTCTGCGCCGCATTCGGCGAGCTTCGGGACACCGGTGATGCACCAGGTGTCGTACTGCGCGGCGATCGCGAGGTAGTCGCGGGTCGAAGTCGCGGCGTCGCAGAGATCGCGAAAGTCGAAGCACACCAACCGATCCCGTGCTTTCAGGGCACGAATGCTCCGTCCGTTGATGTCCAACGTGGTCTGTTCTGACGGGGCCTGCTGCTGGAAAGTCGTCATCGGCCATTGCCAGGTTCCCTCGGCGAAACGCCCTGACCGGTGGGCCGTCCGGTAGTCGGTAGGGCCGCTGAGCGCGACGACTTCCTGGTGCTTCTCGACGAGTTCGATGGCGGGCAGGAAGAGGTGGTGGTGCAGCGGGTTGGGCAGCAGGTCTTCCGGGTGGTAGTTCGACGTGGTCACGAGGGTGATGCGACGGGCGTGCACGGCGTGCAGCAGCTTGGTGAGCAGGGCGGCATCGCCGGGGTCGTGCACGTGGAACTCGTCGAAGTGCAGCAGCTGCCGGCCGTCGAGCAGTTCGGCCAGCGCCGTGCTCCGCTGCCGGGCGATGGCTCGGTGCAGCTGGTCGAAGAAGTCGTGGAAGTGCACGCGCAGCTTGCCCGGGACCGGCGCTTCGGCGAAGAACGTGTCCACCAGGAAGCTCTTGCCCCGCCCCACCGGTCCGTGCAGGTACAGGCCGCGCGGTCGGCGGAAGCGCTTGCCCAGCGCTACACCCAGCTCGGCCAGCTTGTCGGCCACCGCGCGCTGCGCATCGTCGAGTTCGAAGCCTCGCCGGGCGGCTGCCGCGTCGAAGCGTTCGCGCAGGTCGGCGGGGGAGTGGGATCGGCCGGACATCGCATCTCCTCTACGCTCATAGAGCCTCTGCGGATGTAGAGTATCGGCGATGCAGGGGAGGTCGAGGCATGTGTGAGCAGGACCGCCGGACGCGCATCGCCGATGCTGCGATCGAGCTCGTCGCCGAGCAGGGCGTTCGGGCGCTGACGCACTTGGCCGTCGATGCGCGGTTGGAGCTGCCGCGCGGCTCGACGTCGTACTACATGCGCACCAGGCGAGCGCTCTTGGAAGCGGCGGTGACGCGGCTGTCGGTGCGGGCGCGGGCCGACTTCGACGCGTTCGCGGGTTCCGCCCCGCCACCGGATGTCCGCGCCGCCGCTGACCGGATCGCGGTGCACCTGGATCGCATGCTGGGAGCGCGGCGCGCCGACACGATCGCGAGGTACGCGCTCGTCGCCGAGGTGGCCGCGAGTACCGACCTGCACGAGCCGCTGGCCCGTGCTGCGTTCTCGCGCCAGCTGGCCGTCGGTCTGATGACGGCATTGGAAGCGCCCGACCCGGACACCGCCGGCGCCGACCTGGTCAGCCTGTGCGAGGGGCTGGTGTTCGACCGCGTCATCGGCGGTCGATCGCTGGACGCGCCCGAGCCGGGAAGTCCCGCCAGCATCGACCAGCTGTCGTGCGCGGTGGAGACGTTCCTGCGCGGTGCGCTGCTTTCGAACTCACCGCGGTGAGCTGCGAAAGCAGCGCGCCACCCGCTATCCGAGACCGCTGGTGGTCAGAGTGTGGACGATCCGGTCGAGGGCTTCCGCGAGTACGTCCGGCGTCGTAGCGAAGTTCAACCGTGCGAAGCCGGTTCCGGCCGCGCCGTACAGCGCGCCCTCACCCAGTGCGACGCCCGCCGTCTTGCGCAGGCGCTCCGCTGGTGCGTTCTCGTCCCAGGCGCGGAGGTCCAGCCAGGCGAGGTAGGTCGCGTCGGGAAGGTGCGCGATCTCGCCGAGTCCGGCGTCGGCCAGGGTGCCGACCACCTGGTTCCGGCGGGCGTCCAGGTCGGCGAGCACCGCTTCCAGCCACGGTTGCCCGTGCTCGAAGGCCGCGACGGTCGCGACCATCCCCAGCGGCGCCACCCCGCTGGTTTCCAAGTGCCGCAGCCCGTTCCACACCTCGACGTCCTCGGGATTGGTCAGCGCCACCATCGCGGTGCGCAGCCCCGGGAAGTTCCACGCCTTGGTAGCACTCGTCACGGTCACCGCGTGAGCGCGGGCCGCGTCGTTCAACGACGCGTAGGGCGTGAACGGGACGCCGTAGCGGATCGGGGCGTGCACCTCGTCGCTGATCACACGACCGCCCCACCGCTGCACCAGTTCCGCCAGGTCCGCCAGCTGGTCCGCGCCGAACACGGCGCCGGTCGGGTTGACCGGGTGGCACAGCAGCACGCTGCCCGCACCGGCGGCCAACGCGCGCTCGATGGCCTCGAGGTCCAGCTCCCGGCCACCGATCAGCGGGATCTCGATGGTTTCGCGCCCAGTCAGCGGAACCACTTCGATGAACCGCTGGTACGTCGGGGTCGGCACGATCACCGCCGAGCCCGGCCTGGTCAGGTTCCGGATCGCCACCGCGATGCCGCGCAGCACGTCGGCCACGAGCCGCACCGCACCGGCCGGGACGGCGAGCCCGAAACCGGACAGCCAGCGGGAGGTCGCTTCGGGCACCCCGCTGCGCGCATCCGGTGCCGGATACCCGAACGCCTCCGCTGACACCGCTTTCCGGACCGCGTCGAACACCGGTGGGCAGGCCGAGAGGTCCATCTCGGCGACGCCGAGGTCCAGCACACCCGGTCCGTGCGTGGACCACCGCTTGCCCGTGCCGCTCACCCGCCACACCGGCTGCGAGTCCAGCGAGGTCATCAAACCTCCTCGTGTTGTTGGTTCTTCCGCCAAGCGAGTCCGGATCTCCGGCCGAACCAGACCCCGATACCGCAGAGGACCGCGACGAGCGCGCTGTCCAGCGGGGCGATCAGCGCGCCGGTGCCGCCGAAGCTGCCCACGGCGGAGATGCCGGTCAAGGCGAGCAGCAGGACCACCAGCCACACGCCGTTGAACCCGGACTCCCCTCCGCGCCGCACGCGCCACAGGTGGATGAGGAATCCGAGCAGCAGCAACGGCATCGCCACCCGGACCTTCTCCCACCCGGACCAGTAGAGGATCAGACCGGAGAGGACGAACGACGTCGCGCCCACCGCCGAGCTCCACCGGCCCAGCCAGCCGGAGGACGGTTCGGCCGCGTGCCACACGCACACGGCGATCGACACCGCGGCGTAGCTCAGGCCGTAGTAGAAGCTCAGCGAGCTGGCGATGGACTTCCAGTCGCCGAACAGCAGGATGATCAGCGCGCCGAGGCTCAGGTTGAGCAGCAGCGCCCGCCGGGGGATGCCGCTGCGCTCGTGCACACCGGCGAAGAACCGCGGCAGGATCCCGTTCTGCGCTGCGCCGTAGGTGTAGCGGCCCTTGACGCCCGCCGAGACCAGCATCGAACCGGCGGGGGAGAACACCGCATCGGCGAGCAGCAGCCAGGACAGCCAGACCAGGCCGATCAGGCTCGCCAGCTCGGCCAGCGGCGACTTGAGGTTGATCCCGTGCCAGCCGCCGATCAGCTGACCGGTCGGCAGGCTGAACAGCATGACGAGCTGGAGCCCGACGTAGATGGCGAAGGCCACTCCCAGGGCGATGAACGTCGCCCTGGGCACGGTCTTCCGGGCGTTGGCGGCCTCGCCGGACAGCACCGCGGCCGCGTTGATCCCGGTGAACGAGTAGACCAGGCCGCTGCCGACGACGGCGGTCAGCGCCGCGGAGATGCCGTAGGGCGCGAACCCGCCGCCCACCTCGTAGTTCGTCGTGTCGAACCCGCTGGCCAGCATGAGGCCCACGGTCAGCAGCGGTACCGCCACCTTGACCGCGGTCACCACGTTGTTGACCCGCGCGATGAACCGGACGCCGAACATGTTGACGTAGAAGAACAAACCGAGCACGGCGACCGCGAACAGCCGCCCGGTGCAGGTCAGCGCGTCGTCCTCGATCAGGCCGGGGATCCACTTCCCGGCGTACTGGGTCAGCGCGGTCGATTCGCTCGGCCCGGCGTAGACCGCTTGCAGGAAGACCGCCCAGCCGATGATCGCGCCGACCAGCGGTCCTGATGCGAGCTGCGGCCAGCGCACGTTGCCGCCGGACAGCGGTTTCCGGAAGGCCAGGTCGATGAACACCAACGAGACCAGCAGCGTGGCGACGCCGGTGATCAGCCAAGACAGCAGTGCGGCCGGTCCGGCCACCTTCGCGGCGTTGTACGCCGCGAACAGCCATCCGGATCCGATCACGCTGGACAACGTGATCGCGGACAGCGATGCCGTGCCCAGACTCCGGTGCAAGCGGTTGTCGTCGTCCGGCGATACGCCGGCCCGGTCCGCGTGCGGAAGCGTTCCAGTCACGGTGCCCCTCCTCCCCGTCCGTCCGCCGCGGTCACCTCGTTGTGATCGGGCGGTTCGAACATGAGAGCAACACTGGCTCTTGCAAACTATTCGCAGTAGTAGGTGTTTGCCTGGGGCAGGGCATAGCGTGCAGCTATGTCCGGAGGAACCAGCATCGACGTCCTGGACCTCAAGGTCTTCCTCGAGGTCGTCAGATCGGGCAGCTTCGGCCGGGCGGCCGTGGAGATGCAGCTCGCGCAGCCGTCGGTGAGCACGCGGATGGCGGCGCTGGAACGCAAGCTCGGCACCCGGCTGTTCGACCGGGGCCCGCGCGGCACCGTGCCCACCCGGGCTGGTGAGCGGCTGGGTGACTACGCGCGTCGTTGCCTGGCGCTGCTGGCCGAGGCCGAGGCCGCAGTGCGCGCGGAGGGCGTGGAACGACTGGTCGTGGCCGCCCCGGCGAGCATCGGCACTGCGGTGTTTCCCTCGGTGCTGGCTGCGGTTCCGGGCCGCGCTGTGGACGTGGTTTGCCGCATCGCACACAGCGACGAAGCCGTGGCCGCGCTGCTGGATGGCAGTGCGCACGCGGCATACGTGCTGCGGCGGGTCCTGCCGGCGGGGCTCGATTCGGTCGCGGTGGCCGACTCACCGCTGATCGCCGTGGCCGCGCCGGACAACCCCGTCGTCGAACTCGTCGCGCCGCAACCGGACGATTTCGCGAGCACGCCGGTGATCGTGCACAACTGGAGCGAGCAAGCCGAGGAGATCGTCGCGATGTTCGCCTGCCCGCAGCGCGGGCCGGACCACCCGATCCGCTTGGTCGGCACCCCGGACATCGCCGTCGAGCTGGCCGCGAACGCCGGGTACGTGGCGGTGGTTCCGCGGTACGCAGCTGCCCGGGCCTTGGCGGACGGTCGGGTGCACCGGCTTCCGCTGCCGGATCTCGGCGTGGTGATGCCGATCCGGCTGGTCTACCGCGCGGAAATGGCGCAACGCCGGGCGGTCCAACTCCTGCTGGACGTCAACGCCGAGCTGCACGACCAGCTGGCACCGGCCGGCGAGCCGCCGGACCCCCGCTGACGCTCCGCCCGCTTCGGTGTTGTGTCGGGCTGTTGTGGCAGCGTGCTCAGGGCATGCCGGGCTAGGGCTTGGGGCCGAGATGGACGTGAAGCAGTTCGCGGGGCAGGAACGCTTGGAGTTCGCGGAATTCCTGGCGACGTTGTCCGAGCAGGAGTGGTGCGCTCCGACGTTGTGCAGCGGGTGGTCCGTGCACGACGTGGTGGCTCATGCGCTCAGCTACGAGGAACTGGACGGTCGAGCTGCAGCGCGTCGGGTCGCCAAGGGTCTTCTGCTGCCGTCACGGATCAACGAGCTCGGGGTCGTCGAGTACCGGAAGCGCAGTCCGGAGGAACTCGTGGCGCTGATGCGGGCGAGCCGGCAGCCTCGTGGTCTGACCGCGCGGTTCGGCGGCAGGATCGCGCTGGTGGACGGGATGATCCACCAGCAGGACATCCGGCGCCCGCTGGGGAAGCCGCGCGAGATCCCGCCGGACCGGCTGGTGGCTGCACTGCGGTTCGCGCTGGTCGCGCCGCCGATCAGGGCGTTCTGGCGGGTTCGGGGGCTGCGCTTGGTCGCCACCGATTTCGACTGGGTCTCGGGGCGAGGTCTGGAAGTTCGCGGCCGAGGAGAAGCGCTGTTGATGGCCGCCGCCGGTCGGTCCGGTGTGGTGGGGGAGTTGTCCGGACCTGGTCAGCGCAAGCTCGCCGAACGCGTCGAAGGCCGCGGAACGGCGAGGTAGTTCCGCGGCCTTCGCGCGAGCTGTCCACATCGGACGACTGATCAACCCTGGTGCGCCTCAACGAATGCGTAGACGTCGGCTTCGTCGACGCCGGGGAAGGTGTCCGAGGGCAGCGCGGCGAGCACGTGCGAGTGCGCCCGCGCCGATGGCCACACCATGCCTTCCCAGCGGTTGGCGAGATCCGCCGGCGGGCGCTGGCAGCACTCGCCGTTCGGGCACTTCGACTTGGAGTGGTTGTTGGTGTCGCGCCCGCGGAACCAGCGCGACTCGTTGTAGGGCACCCCGAGGGTGATCGCGAAGTCCCGGCCGCGGCTGGGGTCGACGTGCGCGACGCACCAGTGGGTCGCGCCCGGCTTGTCGGTGTACTGGTAGTAGGTCGAGTAGCGGTCCGGCGAGGCGAACACCTGGCGCCCGGACCAGTACCGGCACATCCGCTGCCCCTCGATCGCGCCGGTCGGGTCGGTGGGGAAGACCAGCCCGTCGTTCTCGTAGGCCTTGTAGATGATGCCGGTCTCGTCGTTGCGCACGAAGTGGCAGACCAGGTCCAGGTACTGGGTGGCCAGGTTGGTGAAGCGGTGCGCGGCCATCTCGTAGGACACCGAGAAGACGTCCCGCAGGTCCTCCACCGCCAGGTCGCGCTCGGCCTTGGCCTCCTGGAGGAACGGGACCGCGGTCTGCTCGGGCACCAGGACCGCGGCGGCGAAGTAGTTCGCCTCGACGCGCTGGCGCAGGAAGTCGGCGAAGTCGCGGGGCTGGCGGTGGCCGAGGCTGAGGTGGCCGAGGGTCTGCAGCAGGATGGTGCGCGGGCTGTGCATGCCCAGCGATTCGCGCCGCAGGAAGATCCGGTGGTTCTTCAGGTCCGTGACGGAGCGGACCGAGCGGGGCAGGTCGGTGACGAACCGCAGGCCGTAGCCGAGGTGGGTGGCGATCGACTGGATCACGCCCTCGGACAGCGGGCCGCCGTGGTAGCCGACCTTGTCCAGGATGTCCGCGGCGGTCTTCTCGATCTCCGGGAAGTAGTTGCCGTTCTCGCGCATCTTCTGGCGCAGCTCGGCGTTGGCCTTGCGGGCCTCCTCCGGGGTGGCGACCTGCTTGGTCTCCCGGCGCTTGAGCTCCTCGTAGAGGGCGAGCACGTGTTCCAGCGCCTCGGTCGGCACGCGCTTGCCGACCTTCAGCGACGGCACGCCCAGCCGCTGGTACACCGGGTCGAGCTGCGCCTTCTCCACCGCGATCTCCAGCTCGGCGCGCCGGTTCGGCGGCTTCTTGGACAGCAGTTCGTCGACGGAGGTGCCCAGCGCGTCGGCCAGCGCGCGCAGCAACGACAGCTTCGGCTCGCGGTGGCCGTTCTCCAGCAGCGACAGCTGCGACGGGGCGCGACCGACCCGTTCGCCCAGCTCCACGAGGGTGAGCCCGGCGGCTCGGCGCAAGTGCCGCAGGCGCTGACCGAAGACCAGAAGGTCGTGTTCCGTTGAAAAATTGCGGTCTTCTTCGGTGGCGAACTCCGTCATGGCGTTGATGCTAGCAGAAAAACGCCGAAAATTACCGTGGAAATCTGGTCGTGTTTCGCTTGATCCCGGGCAAAACTAGTTCCCAACAGGCCGCAGGAGAGCCCGGAAGGGGAACAAGATGAGCATCCGCGAGCAGGCGAAGCAGGCCGCTGAGGAGCTGCAGCGCGACTGGGACACCAACCCGCGGTGGAAGGGCATCGAGCGCACCCACTCCGCCGAGACCGTCATCCGCCTCCGCGGTTCGGTGCGCGAGGAGCACACCCTCGCCCGCCAGGGTTCGGAGCGGTTGTGGAAGCTGCTGAACGAGACCGACTACGTCAACTCGCTCGGCGCCCTGACCGGCAACCAGGCGGTCCAGCAGGTCCGGGCCGGTCTGCAGGCCATCTACCTGTCCGGCTGGCAGGTCGCCGCGGACGCCAACCTGGCCGGCGAGACCTACCCCGACCAGAGCCTCTACCCGGCCAACTCGGTCCCGTCGGTCGTGCGGCGGATCAACAACGCCCTCAAGCGCGCCGACCAGATCAACTGGTCCGAGGCGCTCGACCCGGAGACGCCGGGCGGCGAGAGCGAGGACATCCACTGGCTGGCGCCGATCGTCGCCGACGCCGAGGCCGGCTTCGGCGGTGTCCTCAACGCCTACGAGCTGATGAAGGGCATGATCACCGCTGGTGCGGCGGGCGTGCACTGGGAGGACCAGCTGGCCTCCGAGAAGAAGTGCGGCCACCTGGGCGGCAAGGTGCTCATCCCCACCAGCCAGCACGTCAAGACGCTCAACGCCGCGCGGCTGGCCGCGGACGTCGCCGGGGTGCCCAGCCTCGTCATCGCCCGCACCGACGCGCAGGCCGCGACCCTGCTGACCAGCGACGTCGACGAGCGCGACCAGCAGTACACCACCGGTGAGCGCACCCCGGAGGGCTTCTACAAGGTCCGCAACGGCATCGAGCCGTGCATCACCCGCGCGCTGGCCTACGCGCCGCACGCCGACCTGATCTGGATGGAGACCTCCACCCCGGACCTGGAGATGGCGCGCAAGTTCGCCGAGGCGGTCAAGTCCAAGTACCCGGACCAGATGCTGGCCTACAACTGCTCGCCGTCGTTCAACTGGAAGAAGAACCTGGACGACGCGACCATCGCCAAGTTCCAGCGGGAGCTGGGCCACATGGGCTACAAGTTCCAGTTCATCACGCTGGCCGGCTTCCACGCGCTGAACTACGGCATGTTCGACCTGGCCAAGGGCTACGCGGCGGACGGCATGACCTCCTACGTGGACCTGCAGGAGCGCGAGTTCGCCGCCGAGGCCGACGGCTACACCGCGACCCGCCACCAGCGCGAGGCGGGCACCGGCTACTTCGACCTGATCAGCACCGCGGTGAGCCCGGACTCGTCGACCACCGCGCTGTCCGGTTCGACGGAGGCCGCGCAGTTCCACTGACCGGTTGAGACCGTGGTCGGCCGCGCGCCGACCACCCGAGACGCACCAGCGGCCCTGTGGCGGGGTGTCGGAAATATCGCGATGGTGCGAGTGGGCGGGAACCCAGGCGTCGGGTTCCCGCCCACTTCTCGTTTTCCCGGCCCGTTCGGGTGATCATCGGCGCCGACTGTATCTGTGCGGCACCTTCGCTCCTCTTTATTACGGGGCCGGAAAACCGACCGGCCGCGAACCGGAGGAGCCGAACCATGTCGATCAACCTGGAGAACCGCCGCTTCACCGTCCGGGACCTGGAATCGGTGCCCGACGACGGGCGCCGCTACGAACTCGTCGACGGCGAGCTGGTGATCAGCCCCGCGCCGGGCTGGCCGCACCAGGAAGCGCTGGGTGCGCTGCACGTCGCCCTGCGGCGAGCCAGTCCGCCCGATCTGCGGGTGCTGCCCGGGCCGTTCGCGGTCCGCCCGGACGTCTTCACCGAGCTGCTGCCGGACCTGGTGGTCGCCCGCTACACCGATCTGACGTTGAAGAACCTGCCGACTGCTCCGGTGCTGGCGGTCGAGGTGTCCTCGCCGAGCAGCCGGCTCAACGACGCGACCCTGCGCAAGGCGGTGCACGCCAGGCTGGGCACCCAGCACTTCTGGCTGGTGGACCCGGATCTGGAGGTGCCGTCGGTGACCGCGTGGGAGCTGGTCGGCGGTAGCGAGTACCAGCGGGTGGCGCACGTGGTGGGGGAGGAGGTGTTCCGGACCCCGAGACCGTTCCCGGTCGAGTTCGCGCCCGCCGACCTGGTGGCCGGGCTGCGGCCCTGAGCCGATCAGGACCGGGTCGGTCGCCACATCCCGTAGGCGGTCAGGTCGCCGGCGGTCGGGAACTCGTGGATCACCCGGAAGCCGAGCCGCTCGAAGTGCGCGACCCCGGCGTTCGCGGTGGTTTCCAGGTACACCGGCGTGCGCTGGGCGTCGGCTCGGGCGAGTCCGGATTCCAGCAGCGCGAGGCCGAGTCCGCCGCCGCGCGCCTGCGGGGCGGTCGCGAGGGCGAACAGGTGCCAGTGCGGTTCGTCCGGGCGGTGGCTGTCGGTGTCGGTGAACACCTGGATCGCCCGCGTGGCGTCGCGGAGGTGCCACCGGAACACCGAGAACAGCGCGGGCAGGTACGCGAGGCGCCGGCCGAGCGCGGGCTCCTGGCGGTCACCTGGCCGGTCCCACACCGCTGCGGCCCGCGGCTTGCCGTCCAGCATCGCGATCTCGGTGTGGTGGTTGAGGTGCTCGTGGTCGAGCAGGAGGGAGAAGAGGCTGCGCAGCCGGGATTCCCGGCGCGCCTGATCGGGGAACAGCGCGGCCATGCGCGGGTCGTCGCAGTAGGCGGTGCCGAGCAGTTCGGCGAGGGCGGTGGCGTCTTCGCCGCTGGCGGTGCGGAGCGCGAGGCTACCGCGCTTGGTGGTCTTCATGGGTCGTTGCCTTTCCGATCAGCGCCTCAATTCCGTTATGCCGAAAGGGGAGGAGGAATGCCGTTGAAAGAGTGCCGGATCACCTGATGGGAGCGGGTTTCGGGAGCTGTGGTGCGCGCGGTGCTGAGCTGCGCGTTCCGCGGGCGCGGGCACCGCGTCGGAAGATGATCTCAGAGCGGGGGTTCCGCCGATCGCATCTCCGGTGGCCGGGCGTGTTCCAGTCGGTCCATTGTGGATTGACTGCGAACGGTTCGAGCGGGACTGCGTCCGAACGCGGCCGCTGTTCGCGACGCGCTGCGACGGGCCGGCACCGCACCGTGAGCCGAGGCCCAGCACGTGAAATCGGATGGTGCCGCGGGTTGGGCGCCGCGTAGGTTCTGGGCATGGGGATCGTGGAGTCGGTGAACGTCGCGGTGGTTCGGAGCGGGGAGTGGACCGGGCGGCTCGGTCGCAGCGGTATCGACAAGCAGCCGACGTCGGGCCCGGTGCTGTTCGAGCCGTCCGGGGTGCGCGGGGACACGGTGTGCGACCGCAAGCACCACGGGAGTTGGCACCAGGCGGCTTACGCCTTCGACCGGGAAGAGCTCGAGCACTGGTCGGAGGTGCTGGGACGTGGGCTGGTGCCGGGCAACGCCGGGGAGAACCTGACGCTGGTCGACGTCGACAGCAGCTCGGCGGTGATCGGTGAGCGCTGGCGGATCGGCGGCGCGGTGCTCCGGGTGACCGGTCCGCGCACCCCGTGCCGGGTCTTCGCCGGGTTCTGGGACGTCCCGTCGCTGGTCAAGCAGTTCACCGAGCACGGCAGGACCGGGGCCTACCTCGCGGTGGAGGAGCCGGGCGAGATCGCGGCCGGTGACAACGTCGAGGTGCTCTCCCGACCGGACCACGGCGTGCAGGTCGCCGAGGTGTTCGCGCTGTCGATGAACAGGGCCCCGGAGTTGGCCGACCACGTGGAACGCGGTCTGGTGGACCTGCCGGAGAAGTGGCGCGAGTCGTTGGCCGCCAAGGTGGCTAGCGCTCGCAGCGGCATTCGATGATGGCGTAGCCGTTGTCCAGCATGGTGAAGTCCTCGACGGACAACCCGGCCGCGGCCGCGACCTGCTGGGTGCGGTCGAGGTCGCGCATCCGGCCGCCGACGTAGACCATCATCCGCAGGTCCATCTCGGTGAACGTCGGCATCCGGTCGTCGTCCGGCAGCAGCTCGACGATCAGCACGCGGCCGCCGGGCTCCAACGCCTGGCCGCAGTGGCGCAGGATCTGGGCGGCGTCCTCGTCGTCCCAGTCGCCGAGCACGTCGCAGATGATCATCGCGTCGGCGCGAACCGGCAGCGGCTCGAAGAAGCTCGCCGCGACCACCTCGGCGCGGTCCGAGACCTCGCGTTCCTGCAGGTAGGCGATGGCGTTGCGGGTCGGTCCGATCAGGTCGACCAGGACGCCGCGCAGCTCTGGACCGCTGCGCAGGATCTCGGCGAGCAGGACGCCCTTCCCGCCGCCGATGTCGGCGATCCGGCGGTAGCGGGACCAGTCGTGCGCGGCTGCGACCAGCGGGGCGATCCCGTGCGTCTTGGTCTCCATCAACGTGTCGAAGGAGTCCGACAGCTGCGGGTTGTGCGCCAGGTCCTCCCAGAAGGACCGGCCGAAAGCCGCCGGGTACGCGGGGTGGTGCCCGCGCACCTGCTCGATGAGCTCGACGAACGCGAGGTCGGCGCGACCGACCGCGCCGTCGAGGTCCAGCCAGGGGCGCGGCCCGTCGAGCACGTCGCTGAGCAGCGCGTTGGAGGCGTCGTTGGGGCCGAAGACGTCGGGTTCGGGCTCGGTGAACATGCCGCGGTGCACCAGGAATCGCAGCACCCGGCCCAGCGGGTCGGCCACGGCCTTGCAGCGCTTCGCGATCTCGGCGAGCGGCAGCGGCCCGTCCTTGACCACATCGGGCACTCGCAGGGTGGCCGCGGTCCGAACCGCGAACGGCGTGGCCAGGTCGGCCATCGCCCAGATGTCCGGTGATTCGGAGGACATGCGTTGCAGCCTAAGCCCACAACCGCTGCTCAGCGCGCTGCGCGCGGTTGTGCTTTGTGGACTCCCGGCCCGCCACCGGCTCGGAGTGGAACCAGCAGGTCTGCGCGCGGAACCAGCGTCCGTGACGTCTGCACCGATCGCGGCGGCGAGGAGGCTCTGCCGATCGGGGGAGGCGAGCACTTGGGGCGGGAAGGCGCGGATCTGCCTGCGGTACCGTGACGAAAAGCCCCGGAGGACACCGCATGCACCCCGCCGAAGTCGCCGACTTGGCCCGCCAGGACGCCGCGGATGGTGTCGAGCAGCAGATCGTCGCCGGTGTCGTCGACGTCGACGGGCGAGTTCTGCTGGTCCGCCGGTGCGCTACGGATTCCCGGGGCGGGGAGTGGGAGTTCCCCGGCGGCAAGGTCGACCCCGGTGAGGACCTGAGCACCGCGCTGCACCGCGAGGTGATCGAGGAAACCGGCCTGCGCATCGCCGAGGTCACCGGATACCTCGGCGCGTTCGACTACACCAGCGCCAGCGGCCGCCACAACCGCCAGCACACCTGGTCGGTGACCGTCGAACCGGCCGACGGCGTGCGCCTGACCGAACACGACGCCTACGCCTGGGTCACGACCTCCGACGACCGCCCCCTCAGCCCCGAACTCGCGAAGATCCTCAACGACTACCTCGAGTCGTGACGTCAGCCGGGGTGCGCCAAGGCTCGTGAGCACTTTGGGGCGCTATGACACCGCAAAACACTCACGAGGTCTGAGCTGCGGATGAAAACTCGCTGAACTGTGATGGGCGACACCCTGTTGCGGGAGACGTGTTTCTGGGAATGATTGGGGTACCAAAGGTTTGACTTCCGAGTAATTACCGGCCGGTACGGCGGAAGGTGCGTTGCGAGATGACCAACGAGCTGGAGCACTTCATCGGTGGCAAGCGCGTTGCGGGGACCTCGGGTTCCTTCGGCGACGTGTTCGACCCCAACACCGGGCAGGTGCAGGCCCGGGTTCCGCTGGCGTCCGCGGAGGAGGTCGTGGCGGCTGTCGACAACGCCGCCGAGGCGCAGCCTGCCTGGGCCGCGCTGAACCCGCAGAAGCGGGCACGGGTGCTGATGCGCTTCCTGCAGCTGGTCAACGAGGAGATGGACTCGCTGGCGCGGCTGCTGGCCTCCGAGCACGGCAAGACCGTCGCCGACGCCAAGGGCGACATCCAGCGCGGTCTGGAGGTCGTCGAGTTCGCCGTCGGCATCCCGCACCTGCTCAAGGGCGAGTACAGCGAGAGCGCCGGTACCGGCATCGACGTCTACTCGATGCGGCAGCCGCTGGGCGTGGTCGCCGGCATCACGCCGTTCAACTTCCCGGCGATGATCCCGCTGTGGAAGGCCGCACCGGCCATCGCCTGCGGCAACGCCTTCATCCTCAAGCCGTCCGAGCGGGACCCCTCGGTGCCGCTGCGGCTGGCCGAGCTGTTCATCGAGGCCGGGCTGCCGCCGGGGATCTTCAACGTCGTCAACGGTGACAAGACCGCGGTGGACGCGATCCTCACCGAGCCGCGCGTCGAGGCCGTCGGGTTCGTCGGCTCCTCGGACATCGCCGAGTACATCTACACGACCGCCGCGGCCCACGGGAAGCGCGCGCAGTGCTTCGGCGGTGCCAAGAATCACCTGATCGTGATGCCCGACGCGGACCTCGACCAGGCCGTCGACGCGCTGATCGGCGCCGGCTACGGCTCGGCGGGCGAGCGCTGCATGGCCATCTCGGTGGCCGTGCCGGTCGGCGAGGCCACCGCGAACGCGCTGGTGGAGAAGCTGGTCGAGCGGGTGGGGCAGCTCAAGATCGGCACCAGCTTCGACGAGAGCGCCGACTTCGGGCCGCTGGTCACCGGCCAGGCCCGGCAGCGGGTCCTGGACCTGATCGGCGTGGGCGTCGACGAAGGCGCGCAGCTGGTGGTGGACGGTCGGGACTTCACGCTGGCCGGCAACGAGGACGGGTTCTTCCTCGGCGCCTCGCTGTTCGACCACGTCACCCCGGACATGCGGATCTACCGGGAGGAGATCTTCGGTCCGGTGCTCTCGATCGTGCGCGCCGCCGACTACGACGAGGCGCTGCGGCTGCCCAGCGAGCACGAGTACGGCAACGGCGTCGCGATCTTCACCCGTGACGGTGACGCGGCCCGCGAGTTCGTCTCCCGCGTCAACACCGGCATGGTCGGGGTGAACGTTCCGATCCCGGTGCCGATCGCCTACCACACCTTCGGCGGCTGGAAGCGCTCCGGATTCGGCGACCTCAACCAGCACGGCCCGGACGCGATCCGCTTCTACACCAAGACCAAGACGGTCACCTCGCGCTGGCCTTCCGGCTTGAAGGAAGGCGCCAGCTTCACCATCCCGACCATGCACTGAACCCGGGCGAGCGGCGGCCCCGCGGGAGGGGCCGCTGCCTGCGCAGGAGGTGGCGGTTTCGCGCGAGACCGCCGAAGGCGAAGGAGTGGACGTGTCCGTTGCAGCCGTAGCCGGTCCGGTGTCGCCGTTCGGGCTCACCGACGACCAGCGCGCCATCCGGGAGGCCGCGCGGGAGTTCGCCGCCGAGCAGCTCGCCCCGCACGCCGTCGACTGGGACCAGGCCAAGCACTTCCCGGTCGAGACGCTGCGGCTGGCCGGGGAGCTCGGGATGGGCGGGGTCTACGTCGACGAATCCGTCGGCGGCAGCGGCCTGAGCCGGTTCGACTCGGCGCTGATCTTCGAGGCGCTGGCCAGCGGCGACCCGTCGATCGCCGCCTACATCTCCATCCACAACATGTGCGCGGGCATGATCGACCGCTTCGGCACCGACGAGCAGCGCAACCGCTGGCTGCCGCAGCTGTGCTCGATGCAGCGCCTGGCCAGCTACTGCCTCACCGAGCCCGGGGCTGGTTCGGACGCCGCCGCGCTGCAGACCCGCGCGGTCCGGGACGGCGACGACTACGTGCTGACCGGCGTCAAGCAGTTCATCTCGGGTGGTGGCAGCTCGGACGTCTACGTGGTGATGGCCCGCACCGGTGAGCAGGGCGCGAAGGGCATCTCCACCTTCGTCGTCGAGGCAGACGCGCCGGGCCTGTCGTTCGGGGCGAACGAGAAGAAGATGGGCTGGAACGCCCAACCCACCAGGCAGGTGATCTTCGACGGCGTCCGGGTGCCCGCCGACCAGCGGCTCGGCGAGGAGGGCATCGGCTTCCGGATCGCGATGACCGGGCTGGACGGCGGCCGGCTCAGCATCGGCGCGTGCTCGCTGGGCGGCGCGCAGGCGGCGCTCGACAAGAGCCTCGGTTACGTGCGGGAACGCACCGCGTTCGGGGTCAAGCTCAGCGAGTTCGAGGCGCTGCAGTTCAAGCTCGCCGACATGGCCACCGAGCTGGAAGCCGCCCGGCTGCTGCTGTGGCGGGCGGCGGTGGCGCTGGACGCCAAGGATTCGTCGGCGACCCGGTTGTGCGCGATGGCCAAGCGACTCGCCACCGATACGGGGTTCGCGGTGGCCAACGAAGCCCTTCAGATCCACGGTGGATACGGCTACCTTGCCGAGTACGGCTTGGAGAAGATCGTCCGCGACCTGCGGGTGCATCAGATCCTGGAAGGCACCAACGAAATCATGCGCCTGATCGTCTCCCGCAGCCTCCTGTCCGGGTGAGGTGGTCCGCGAATTCCATTGAAATCGAACGTCCGATTTCAATGGAATTTGCGGTGGGAGGCGGCAGGTGGTGCGCATGACGAGATACGGGGAGTGGCTGTATGACGGAGCCCGAGGTCCTGGTTCGCGAGCAGGGCTCGCTCGGACGGATCACGCTCAACCGCCCCAAGGCGCTCAACTCGCTGACGCTGGGCATGGTGCGGGAGATGGCGAAGGCCATCGAGCAGTGGCGCACCGCCGAGCACATCGAGGCAGTCCTGATCGACGGAGCGGGCGAGCGCGGGCTGTGCGCGGGCGGGGACGTCCGGGCGTTGCACGACGCGGTCAAGGCCGGTGACGAGTCGCTGCCCATCGCTTTCTGGACCGAGGAGTACCAGCTCAACTCGGCGCTGGCGGGGTATCCGAAGCCGGTCGTGGGGATCATGGACGGCATCACCATGGGCGGCGGCGTCGGCATCTCCGCGCACGGCTCGCACCGGGTGGTCACCGAGCGCTCCAAGGTCGGCATGCCGGAGGTCGGCATCGGCTTCATCCCGGACGTCGGCGGCACCTACCTGCTGTCCCGCGCACCCGGTGAGCTCGGCACCCACCTGGCGCTGACCGGCAGCCCGGTCGGCGGAGCGGACGCGGTGCACTGCGGCGTGGCCGACTACTTCGTCGACAGCGCCAACCTGCCCGAGCTCATCAACGCGTTGTCCGGCGGCTCGGTCGACGAGGTGCTGCGCAAGTTCGCCGAACCCACTCCGGACGCGCCGCTGGCCGAGCACCGGGAGTGGATCGACGCGGCCTACTCGGCGGACAGCGTCGAGGAGGTCCTGCGCCGGCTGCGGGAGCGTCCGGAAGCCGCGGCCCGCGAAGCCGCCGAGGCGATCGAGCAGAAGTCGCCGACCTCGCTGAAGGTCACGCTCAAGGCCCTGCGCAGCGATTACGCCTCGCTGGAGGAGGCGCTGGTGCAGGAGTACCGGCTGGCCATGGCCTGCGTGCGCATCGGTGACTTCGTCGAGGGGGTGCGGGCGACCCTGGTCGACAAGGACCGCAACCCGAAGTGGTCGCCGCCGCAGCTGTCCGAAGTGGACGACGCGCGGGTGGCCGAGTTCTTCGCCCCGGTCGCGGGCGAGCCGAAGCTGTTCGGCTGACCTCGCGTCGGCCCCGACTCCGAAGTTCCAGCGCAGAAAGGTTGTGACAATGGCTGTCATCGGTTTCATCGGGCTGGGCCACATGGGCGGTCCGATGTCGGCGAACCTGGTCAAGGCCGGGCACACCGTGCAGGGCTTCGACCTGATCCCGGCTGCGCTGGAGGTCGCCGCACAGCACGGCGTGACCACCGTGGCGTCGGTGGCCGACGCGGTCGCCGGTGCCGATGCGGTGATCACCATGCTGCCCAGCGGCAAGCACGTGCTCGAGTGCTACGACGAGGTGCTGGCCGCGGCCAAGCCCGGCGCGCTGCTGGTCGACTCGTCCACTGTGGATGTGGCGGACGCCAGGGCGGCGCACGAGCGGGCCGAGAAGGCCGGGTTCGACTCCGTCGACGCGCCGGTGTCCGGCGGCACGGCCGGGGCGGAAGCGGGCACGCTGACGTTCATGGTCGGCGGCTCGGAGGACGCCTTCCGCCGCGCCGAACCACTGCTGGAGCCGATGGCCCGCAAGGTGATCCACTGCGGCGGGCCGGGCAACGGCCAGGTCACCAAGATGTGCAACAACCTCATCCTCGGGGCATCGATGGTCGCGGTCAGCGAGGCGTTCGTGCTCGGCGAGCGGCTCGGGCTGTCGCACGAGGCGCTCTACGACGTGGCGTCGGTCTCCACCGGGCAGTGCTGGGCGCTGACCACGAACTGCCCGGTACCGGACCTGGTGGAGACCAGCCGCGCCAACCACGACTACGAGCCCGGCTTCGCCGCCGCGCTGATGCTCAAGGACCTCCGGTTGGCCACCTCGGCGGCCGAGCAGAGCGGCACCGACATCGCGATCGGCCGCCTGGCCACCGAGCTCTACCGCCGCTTCAACGAGGAGGGCGGCGGCGACCTGGACTTCGGCGCGATCATCAAGTCCGTCCGGGAGCACTCGTCCTGAGCTGAGCGCCCATCAGCGGCCCGGGCCCCAGCGGCCTGGGCCGCTGTCGTTCCGGGGCTCTGACCAGGTGCGATGCGGCTTCCGCGCGGGCCGGAGCCGGGTGTCGATTTCGCCGGGAACCGTCCCGGGCCGGGGCGGACGGCGATTTTTCGCGAAATCGACACATCGCCCACGCCCGGAGGGGCGGGGTGGCGCACGGCGGCGCGGAGCCGCGCGTACCCTGGCGCTCTGTGTTTGAGTGGCTTGTCGAGTGGTACGACGGCGTCGAGCTCTGGCTCGTGCAGTTGCCGTACCCGCTGCAGGTAGTGCTGGTGTTCGCCGTGCTGCTGCCGCTGTGCTGGGGCCTGGCGCGCGTGATCGATCGCGGCATCGACGGGCTCGGCGCGAAGCTCACCCGCGTGCGCGATGCCGAGCCCCCGGTCGGCCGCCGCGACGGCGCGTCCTCCCGGGGTCGGAAGGAGACGGCGTGACCTCGCGGAAGCGCATTACGTCGGCGTTGATCGGGCTCATCGTCCTGGTGGTCGGCGGCTGGTTCGCCCGCGACGTCGTCGTCGACGACAAGGCGCCGGCCAGCCAGCAGGTCCAGGAGGTGCCCGGTGCCGACTCCGGTCTGCCGGTCAAGGAGCTGTCGACGCTCCCGCCGGAGGCCGGCAAGACCTGGAAGCTGATCCAGAGCAACGGACCGTTCCCGTACCCGCAGAAGGACGGCACGGTCTTCGGCAACCGGGAAGGCGTCCTGCCCAAGGAGAAGTCGGGCTACTACCACGAGTACACGGTGCCGACGCCGGGATCTCGCGACCGGGGTGCCCGACGACTGGTCACCGGTGACCACTCTGAGCTTTACTACACAGGCGATCACTACGAGTCCTTCGTGGTTGTCGACACCACGGGTTGAGTGCGATGTTTGCGACTAAATGGGCCATCAGGGTGCGGAAGGAGCAGCCGGTGAGCGAGGTGGAGCACCCATCCGCCGACGTCTCGGCGCGCGAGGCCGTGCAGGAAGCAGAGGAGCGCGGGGCGACCGCGCACCTGCTCGACGGTTCTGACCTGATCAGCAAGCGGACGACGCTCGATGGCATCGCCGCTGTGCTGAACTTCCCGGAGTGGGCGGGCCGGAACCTGGACGCCCTCTACGACTGCCTGACCGACCTGTCCTGGCTGTCCGAGGGCGAGCACGTGCTGGTCTGGTCCGGCTTCCAGGCCCTGGCCGAGCACGACCCGAAGGCCTTCGGCCGGATCAACGCGGTCCTGCGCGACGCGGCGGAACACCCGATCTGCGGCCGCACCTTCACCTCGGTCCTGACCAAGGAGTGATCGCTCGACCGGAAAGTCCCGCCCCGCGGCGGGCGGGACTTTCGCCAGGTCACTTGAGGGCGTCGGGGACCCAGGAGGGCTTCCGCTTCTCGGCGAAGGCCTTCATGCCTTCCTGGCCCTCCTCGCCTGCGAAGTGCTCGGCCGAGAGCTCGAGCATCTGCTCGAAGGCTTCGCTCATCGCCGGCGGGCGCTGGGCGGTCAGCATCTCCTTGGTCGCCGCCAGGGCGTTCGGGGCGCCGAGGGCGAGCATGTCCGCGTAGCGCTTGACCTCCGCGTCCAGGTCGTCGGCGGGCACCGCGGAGTTGATCAGGCCGATCTCGGCCGCGCGGCGGGCGTCGAAGGTCTCGCCGGTGAGGAACAGCTCGTGCGCCTGGCGGGTGGTCAGGCGGGGCAGCACGGTCACCGAGATCACCGCGGGCACCACGCCGATGCGGACTTCGGAGAAGGCGAAGGTGGCGGTGTCCACCGCGACCGCGATGTCGCAGGCCGCGATGATGCCGACCCCGCCGGCGCGGGCCGGGCCGGCCAGCTTGGCCACGACCGGCTTCGGGCAGGTCCAGATCTGCTCCAGGATCGCCGGGAACTCCTGCACGCCCTGGTTCTCGGCGTCGGCCGAGCGCGATTCCTTGAGGTCCATCCCCGCGCAGAACACCGTGCCGGTGTGGTCCAGGACGATCACGCGCACCGCGTCGTCGGCGATCGCGGACGTCAGGTGCTGCCGCAGCTCCTTGCGCAGCTGGGCGGACAGGGCGTTGCGGTTGCGCGGCGAATCCAGGGTGATCGTGGCGACGCCGTCGGCCACGACCAGGTGCACGAGTTCATCCATGACAGGCACGTTAACCGCGCTAACCACAGACCGACCAGTGATCCACGTCGCACCGTTGCCCTACTCGCCCAGCGTGGCGATGCGGTCACCGGCGGGGATTGAAATTCAATGGAATTTCGAGGTCTGATTTCCATTGAAGTTGCGGAAGTTCTCCACGGGCCGGACGACTTGTCCGCGAGTGTCGGCGTGTCGGGGCACGACACACCGGGGTCCGACACGCAGGGAGGGCGCAGTTTCAATTGAAACTGCGGTCCACCGGGTCAGGTGGGTGGGTAGCGGTCGGACCAGTCGGGTGGGCGGGGGCCGAACTCGAGGACCGCGTCGTGGGCGAGGCGTTCGATCACCTCGTGCAGTTCCAGCTCGGACGTCCAGCGCTCCGGGATGCGGCGTGCTCCGGCCACCGCACCCACCAGGCAGCCGCAGACCGCTCCGGTCGTCGCGCTGTTGCCGGAGTGGTTGACCGCCACCGGGAGCGCGGCGTCGAAGTCGCCTTCGCCGACGAGCGCCGCGTAGAGGCCGATGGACAGGGCTTCCGCCGCCGTCGAGCCGGTGCCGAGGGTGCGCTCCACCTCGCCCGGTGGTACCCGGCCGTCGCGGGCCAGCTCGGTCGCTGCGCCGATCCGGCGGGTGACCTCCTCGTGCCCGGAGTGCGCCGCGAGCTGCCCGAACACGTCGTCCACGGCGGCGCTCAGCGGTTCGCCGGCGAGCAGTCGGGACGTGAGGAAGGCCAGTGCGCCTGCGCTCAGGCGGGCCGTCGGGTGGCCGTGGGTCAGGGCTGCGGTGGTCGTGCCGACCTCGAAGACCTCGGCCGGGTCGCTGCTCCACAGCGCCGCGGGCACCGCTCGCATGATCGCGCTGCTGCCCGACGAGTCGCTGACCGGCTGCTCCGGGGTCCCCATCTGCTGCTGGCCCTTGGCGAAGGCGATCAGCGTGCGCATCATCGTCCGGCCCGGGTTGCGGGTCTGGAACAGCGCCCGCTGCTGGACCAGCCAGCCGTCCGGTTCCGGTGTGGTGCGCAGGAACTCGCCCGCCGCGCGCGGCCAGCTCAGGTGCTGGGTGTGCAGCCAGCGCTGGTAGGCGTGCTGGATGTGCCGGGTCGGGTCGTCGGTTCCGCGGGTGCGGCGGCTGACGTTGGCGCGGATCGTGCCTTCCAGCGAGAACAGCAGCAGCTGGGTGTCGCTGCCGAGGCGACCCGAGGGGTGCCCGGCGGGGACGTAACCGGTCAGCCCGTCGGCGCCGTGCCGGGAGCGGATCTCCTCCCAGCTGTCCGCGGCCACCGGGATGCCGAGGGCTTCGCCGACCGCGCAGCCCAGCACCGCGCCCACGAACCGGTCGCGGGATGCGGCCAGCCGGGGGACCGCGGTCAGCCCGGTGCGGTAGTCCGCTGTGGACGGTGCCGGTTCGGCCGCGTCGGTGGTCGGGTAGCGGCGCTCCCAGGTCTCGGATTCGTCCGGGTACGGCCCGAACTCCGCTGCCGCGTCGACGGCGATCCGCTCGACCAGGGACGTGATCGGCAGTGCGTCGAGCAGCTCGGCGGGGATCGCCGTCGGACCGCGCAGCGCGCCGAGCAGCTGCCCGCACAGCATCGCTGAGCTGGCGGTATCGCCGTCGTGGTCGCTCGCCGCGCGGATCGCCGCAGCGAAGTCGTCCTCGCACGCCACCGCCACTCGCATCGCTATCGCCAGGGCGTCCAGGCCGCTGCGACCGGACTGCATGGCGTTGAGGTTCTGCGGTCCGGGGTGGAACCCGGCCGGGCTGACGTGGCCCAGCCGCAGCGCGTGCGCGAAGGTGCTGCGGGCCGGTTGCCAACCGGAAATGCCTTGCTGCAGCGAGGTTTCCAGCGGGTTCCCGCGCAGCAGCCACAGCATCGACACGCCGAGGACGCTGGCCGGGCTGTGCCCGTTGACGTGTCCGTGGGTGAGCGCGGCGAGGTCACCGCCCAGCGCGAACACGGTGCCGGGATCACCCGACCACAGCGCCGCGAGCGCGCCCAGCGGTACCGCGGTGGCCGAGGCGGAGCTGTTGATCGGCTTCTTGCGGGTCCCGGCTGCGTGCCCGGCGGCGACGCGCGTCAGTGCGGTGAGCATCGTCGGTTCGTCGGTTCGCGGCGAGTGCAGGAGCCGTTCCCGCACCAGCCAGCCGTTCGGCTGCGCGGTGTCGGTTCCGCAGTCCCGCCACGGAACGCCGCGGGTATGCAGCCAGCGCCGCAAGCCGTTGAGCGCGAAGCCGAGCGGATCGCCTTCGCCGGACGCGCGCGCCTGCGTGTGCGCCCGGATCATGCCTTCCAGGGCGAAGAGCAGCGCGCTGGTGCGCTGCCCGACCTCGCCGAGGGCGACGAACTCGCCCACCGCGCCGCCCAGCAGCATGCCGAGCAGCCGGCTGGGGGCTTCCGGGAGCGGGCCGTCGCGGTCGGCCAATCCCGTGTCGGGCACCGGTGGGGACTCGTCGCCGAACCGGTGCTGCAGGGCCGCCGCCCACAGCGGTGCGGTGGCGGGCCGTTCCCGCCACCGCCGCCAGGTCTCCAGCAGCTGCTGCTCCACCGGGTCGCGCTCGCCAGCGGCTCGCGCCTTGCGCCAAGCCGCGAGCAGCGCTCGCTCCGAGTCGTCCAGCCGGGATTCGTCCACGCGGTCTATCCGAGGTAGCGCTGCGCCCAGTCGGGCACTTGCTGGTCGGAGGTGATCTCGGCGCGAGCCCGCTGCTCGTCGGCGACCAGCTCGGTGAGGACTTCCCGCAGCTCCAGCTCTTCCAGCCACTCGGCCGGGATCTGCTCGGTGCCGCGCGCCGCCCCGAGCAGGCTGCCGCAGATCGCCGCGGTGGTCGCGGTGTTGCCGGAGTGGGTGGCCGCCAGCGAGACCGCGTCGGCGAAGGAGTTCGGGTGCGCCAGCGCCGCGGCGACGGCGATCGCCAGCGCTTCCGGCGCCTGCCAGCCCAGCCCCAGCTCCTCGAAGCGGGTGGGCGAGACCTGCCCGCTGCCGACGATCTCGAGGGCCGAGCGCAGCCCCTGGGTGATGCCCTCCGCGACCTCCATCTGGTCCAGCTCGGCGAGCACCGAGTGCACGGCGTCGACCAGGGTCTGCCCGTTGTTGAGCGAGCACACCAGCCCGGCCAGCGCACCAGCGGTGAGGTAGCCGTCCGGGTGCCCGTGGGTGACCGCGGCGATCTCCGCGCCGTGGACGATCGCGTCCTGCGGCGAGGTGAACTCGAAGCCGATCGCCGCACCGCGCACGGCCGCTGCTGCGGTGCGAGCCGAGTTCGGCGGGTTGCTCGGCGTCGGGACCTCGCGGCGGTCCGAGAAGCGGGCCAGCGCGGTCAGCGTCGCCTCGTCCGGGAACCGCTGCGCCTGCAGGGCCTCGGTCTCGGCGAGCGCACCGAGCTGGAAGACGCCGCTGCGCAGCTTCACGCCCTGCGTGTGCATCCAGTGCAGCAGGGTTCCGCGCACCACCGACGGCCAGTGCTCGCTGATGCCGCGCTGCACCGAGCGGACGCGGGTGCGGATCAGGGCGTCCAGGACGAACGCGGTCTGCTGCCCGTGCGCGGTGGCCGCGGCCCGCTTGCCGAAGGCTTCGGCCATCTCCCGGACGCCTTCCGGGTTCTCGCGCAGGATCGTGCTCAGGTCGGAGAACATCCACGGCGCGCCGAGCGCGTCGCCGACGGCGGTGCCCAGCACGCAGCCCGCCACCCGCTCGTCGCGGCTGAGCTGGACCTGGGTCTCGGCGACCAGTTCGCCCTCGTCCTCGGTCTCGGCGGCCTCGCCGATCAGCTGCGCCGCGCGCTCCGCGCCGAAGGCCTCGACGAGCAGCTTGTGCAGGTCCTGCGTGAGGTCCGCGGAGTTGCCGTCCTCGTTGTCGCGGAACTTCCGCCAGGCGGCGAGCAGCTGCAGCTCCTCGTTGGAGAGCCCGTCGTCCGCGTCGTCGTCGGCCGGTTCGGCCACCGGCTCCTCGGCGACCGGTTCGACCTGCACTTCGGTGGCCTCGGCTTCCTCAGCGGCGGGTTCCTCGGTGGACTCCGCCTCCTCGGCGGGCTGCTCTTCGACGGCGGAATCCTCTTCCTCGGCGGGCTCGTCGGTCACCGCGACGGCGGCCGCTCCGGCGGCGGCAACGGCAGTGGCAGCCACCCCGGCCGCGACTGCGGTGGACTGCTCCGCGTCCTCCGCGACCGGTTCGGACTCGGGCTGCTCATCGGTCTCCGCAACGGCTTCAGCCTGCTCCTCGACCGGTTCCTCGATCGCGGCGGCCGACTCCTCGGCCGGTTCCGGCTGCTCGTCGGGGGTGTCCTGCTCGGCGGGCTCGTCCGCGCCGATGGGGTAGCGGTCCAGCCAGTCGGCGTCGCGCGGCGGGTTCGGGCCGAACTCGCGGATCGCGTCGGCGGCCAGCTGCTCGATGACCTCGCGCAGCTCCAGCTTGTCGCGCCAGGTCTGCGGGATGGCCTCCGAGGTCAGCGCCGCACCCATGATGTTGCCGCAGATCGCCGCGGTGGAGTCGCTGTCGCCGGAGTGGTTCGCGGCCAGCACCACCGCGTCGGCGAACGACTTCGGGTGGGTCAGCGACGCGCACACCGCGATCGCCAGCGCCTGCTCGCCGAACCAGCCCTCGCCGAGGGAGTCCTGGATCTGCTCCGGCGTCGGCTCGCCGCCGGCGGCGAGCTCGATGGCCGCGCGCAGCGCCGCCGAGGTCTCCTCGTGACCGTCCCACTTGGACAGTTCGGTGAGCGCGCCGTCCACCGCTTCCGGCAGCGACCGGCCGTCCAGCAGCTGCTGGACGATCACGGCCAGCGCACCGGCGGGCAGGAAGCCGCTCGGGTTGCCGTGCGTGAGCAGCGCGGTCATCGCGCCGACCTGGAACACCTCGGCGGAATCGGTCGACCACAGCGCGGCCGGGGCCGCCCGCATCACGCCGCCGCAGCCCTTGGAGTCGTTGAGCCGGTTGGTGAACGAGCCCTGCGGCTTGCCGTTGGCGTAGCCGTGCAGCGCCTGGATGCACGTCGTGCCGGGCGCGCGGCGGACGAACAGGCCCTTCTGCCGGATCAGCCAGCCGTCCGGCGGGGTCGCCGCCAGCGGTCCGCCGGCTTCCCGCCAGTCGAAGCCCTGGGTGTGCAGCCAGCGCTGGTAGGCGTGCTGGACCTGGGTGGCCGGTTCGTTCTCGCCGAACAGCCGCCGCCGGACGCTCGCCCGGATCAGGCCTTCCAGCGTGAACATCGTCATCTGGGTCTCGTCGCTGACCGAGCCGCCGGGTCGGTGCGCGTCGACGAAGTCGGTGAGCCCGGCCGAGCCGTACTTGCGGCGGATGTCCTGCAGCGAGTCGTCCTCGATCGGGTAGCCGAGGGCGTCACCGGCGGCCCCGCCGAGCAGGAAGCCGAGGATCCGCTGCGCGCGCAGGTCCTCCGGATCGGCGGGCTCGTCGGTCTCGGGTTTGTCAGCTGCCGCTTCCGCGACGACCGGTGCCGCCGGGGGCTCGGCTTCCTCCACTGCGGTGTCGTCGTCGGACGTCGCTTCGGATTCGTCCGAGTCCTCGTCGGCAGCGGCTTCTTCGTCGGCGGCTGCGGGCTCGTCGGAATCCTGGGCCTCTTCGGCCGGAGCTTCGGCTTCTTCGTCGGCCGGGGTCTCGTCGGAGTCCTGGTCGACCGCGGCTTCTTCGACGTCCGCGGCGGCGCTCTCCGCTTCGACGGCTTCCTCCGCCGGCGCGGCTTCCGCGGCGGGCTTGTCCGAGACGAGCGGCAGGGTGGAGGTGAAGTCCAGGTCGGAGACGTCCTTGGCAGCCGGGTAGCGCGCCTCCCAGGCGTCACCGCCCGGCGGCGTCGGGCTGAACTCCAGCAACGCGTCCTTGGCGAGGGATTCGACGACTTCCCGCTGCTTGAGGTCGCGCAGCCAGACGCCCGGCAGCGCGGGCGCGCCGTAGCGGGCACCGACGATGTTGCCGCAGATCGCCGCGGTGGAGTCGCTGTCGCCGGAGTGGTTGACCGCCACCATCAGCGCGGCGGCGATGCTGTCGGTGCTGAGCGCCGCGCACACCGCGATGGCCAGGGCCTCGTGCCCGGCCCAGCCGCCGCCCAGCGAGTCCTTGAGCTGCTCCGGGGTCGGTTTCCCCTGCGCGGCGAGGTCCTCGGCGGCCTGCAGTGCGCGCTCGGTGTCCTCGTGGTCCGCGTACTGCACCAGCAGCTCGCGGGCTTGGCGCACCGCTTCCTCCAGCGTCGCCTCGCGCAGCAACCGGTGGACGATCACCGCGAACACGCCGGCGGGCAGGTAGCCGTTGGGCTGCGAGTAGGTCAGCGCCGCGGTCGCGGCGGCCAGCTCGAAGACCTGCTTCGGGTCGTCGGACCACAGCGCGACCGGGGCGGCGCGCACCACGCCACCGCAGTCGGGCGAGTCGTTGATGGGGCGCGAGAAGGTGCCGGGAGCGCCGACCGAGGCGAACTCGCGGAGCGCGGTGATGCAGCTGCTGTTCGGCGAGCGCACGGCGAACAGGTCGTGCTGCTCGATCAGCCAGCCGTTGGCCTTGGGGTGGCTGATCGCGTACGGCCCGGCGGCCCGCATCCACGCGTAGCCCTGGGTGTGCAGCCAGCGCTGGTAGGCCAGCTGGATCGCCGACAGCGGGTTGTCCGCCCCGGCCCGGACCGCGATGTGACCGCGGATCAGGCCCTCCAGGGTGAACAGGGTCATCTGGGTGTCGTCGGTGAACTCGCCGGGCTGGTCGCCGGTGCGGTCGTACTCGGTGACGCCCATCGCGCCGAAGCGGCTGCGGATCTGGTCGACCGGGTAGAACTCGACCGGCGCGCCCAGCGCGTCACCGATCGCACCGGCCAGCATCGAACCCAGGAAGCGGCGGCCGAACTCCGTCTCGACCGGGTCGATCGGCGCCGGGGGCTGCGGCGCGGGCGCGGCGCCGTTCGGCACCGGCGTGCCGTTGGGCGGGGACGGCGGAGCGACCGCGGGCATGCCGGTGGCGGGGGAGTTCACCGGGCCGCCGGGGGCCTTCGGCGGCACCGAGGCGGCGGCCTTGACCAGGTCCTCGGCGGGCACCCGGGCCTTGACCGGGCTGGTCGGGTTCACCTGGACGTCGATGCCGGCCGGGTTGTGCGCGGCCAGCTGGCGACCGGTCATCCGCTGCCAGGTCGTCCAGTTCGGCGGCAGGAAGCCCTCGGAGGTGAACACCTGGAGCTGCCGGCGCCCCGACTCGTGCTCCATCGTGAACAGGCCGGTGCCCTGCGGCTGCGCGAACAGGATCAGCTCGGCGTCCAGCATCGCGGTCAGCAGCGCGTGCCCCTGCGCGTAGCCGGTGGTGGTCAGCTGGAGGGCGCGCTCGACGTCGTTGGTCGGCGCGGGCAGCCGCAGCGCGACCGGTGACGGCCGGTAGTTCGGGTTGGGGGAGAAGTCGTCGGTGATCTCGCCCTTCTCATCGACCCGGTAGCCGCCGATGAAGCCCCACGGCGGGACCTCGGCGCTCGGATCGGTGAAGATCGGATCGACCACGTACAGCCAGGTGTTGGGCTGCTTCGTGGCCTGTTCCCGCATGGCGGGTGTGATGACCGGTCGATTCGGCTGCTGCGTCGTGTTCATCTCGCGCTGTTGTCCCCGACTCCTCATCCAGCCCTGCATTGATCGCCCCCACACCCCGGCGGTCACTCGATAGCGCGGGTCTGGCGGATCCGACGAACACAGGGAGCGGCCGGTTCCCCGCCCCGACGCTGATATCAAACTCTCTCATGACCACATGGGGTGAAGCTTGGGGTTCGGCAGAACAACTCACAGTTAATGGGTGATCAGCCGTTTCGGTCCGGATCACCGGCTCAGGACGAGAGCGCGGCGGCCATCAAGCAGCTCGTGCACGGCATGCCGACCGGAGCGTCCAGCGGCTCGGCCTCACCAGGGCGGATGGCGAACCCGCAGTAGGCGTGCAGCACGGAGGGCATGCTGCCCTCGGCAGGCAGCGGGAAGAAGTGGCAGGACCGGTCCCGCTCGCCGCGGGCGAGCTCGGCGCGCACCCGAGCGATCAGGTGGGGCTGCGAGATCATGCGGCGCTCGCGAGGATCGGCGAAGACGGGTCCGGCAGCGACCTGGGATGTCGGGGTGTTCCGGGTCGCTGCCGGTCATCGTGTACCCAGCTGGACACGTGCGCCATCATGCCCGGAAGGTTGCCCACCTCACCCGAGTTGTCGACTTTTGCTCAGACCAGGGTCTCGTCCCTGGTGGATGTAGGAGCGACCATCGCCTCGCGCG
This sequence comes from Saccharopolyspora oryzae, assembly GCF_027853915.1. GTDB lineage: Bacteria > Actinomycetota > Actinomycetes > Mycobacteriales > Pseudonocardiaceae > Saccharopolyspora > Saccharopolyspora oryzae. Next base: position 687 of record NZ_JAQGLA010000066.1, on the reverse strand, counting down.
GGGGTGGTTGTGTCGGGTTCCGGCGGGGTCTTCACCTTGCGCCTGGGGGTGACGGTCGCAATTTCGATTGAAATTGGCTGCGTGCCCAACCGCAGGGATGGTCGAAACGGTGCCAATTTCGATTGAAATTGCGTTACACGAGGTGACCACCTGCCGCTTTGAACTCAACGTGACCCCGTGCGCGACGGGCGTCGCTGCTCGCTAAGTCCGCTGGGTATCGCCTCCGGTCGATCGGTGGTGATACCCGCTGTGACCAGCGAGGGGAGGTGGCGTTGGGGACGGGGTGATTTTGGGTTCAAAGCGGTAGGTGGTTGATTTTTGTGTGTAGCAATTTCAATCGAAATTGGCGTCGTTCTCGACGTGAGGTGCGGGGGCGATGTTTGCCAATTTCAATCGAAATTGCAGAGGTTCACCACTGGTCGAACGGTCGTGATACTCGTTCACCACTGGTCGAACGGTCGTGATACTCGTTCGCCGCTGGTCGAACGGTCGTGATACTCGTTCGCCGCTGGTCGAACGGTCGTGATACTCGTTCGCCGCTGGTCGAATGGTCGTGGTGTTCGTTCGCCGCTGGTCGAATGGTCGTGGTGTTCGTTCGCCGCTGGTCGAATGGTCGTGGTGTTCGTTCGCCGCTGGTCGAATGGTCGTGGTGTTCGTTCGCCGCTGGTCGAATGGTCGTGGTGTTCG
>NZ_JAQGLA010000065.1 GCF_027853915.1 Saccharopolyspora oryzae | reverse complement strand
GAACACGTTGGTGTTCGGGCGGTAGATCTCCAGCAGCCGGTTGCCCCACTGGCTGGACGGGATCGTGACGTCCCGCGCGATCACGGCTTCCGCGGGCAGCGTCTGCCGCATCGCATCGCAGATCAGCTGGTACCGGCCGATCGCCGAGCGGAGGTGCGCGCGCACCGCGGCGCGCGTGCTGGTCACCTTCGCCCGCCAGTCCGGCCCGCCGACCGTCGTGCCGGCCAGCTCGGCGAGCAGCTGCGGGAGCACCTGCTCAGTCTCACCGGTCAGTCCGACCGCGGCCGGGTGAACGCGTCCGACGGCTGCCGGGTCGACGTCGATCTGGACGTGCTTGGCGGGCAGCTGCAGCGAGTAGTGCTTGGTCTCGTTGGAGCGGAAGTGCGTGCCGATGGAGATCAGCAGATCGGCCTCGGCGAGCAGCGGTGCGGCTTCCGGGTTGGCCGCGAAGTTGCCGATCACCAGCTCGTGGTCCTCCGGCACGCTGCCGCGACCGGAGTTGCTGGTCAGCACCCCGGCGCTGAGCAGCTCGGCCAGCTCCCGCACCAGCTCGCCGGCCCCGGTGCCACCGCCGCCGACCCACAGGAGCGGGCGCTCGGCGCTGCGGATGACCTCGACGGCGCTGCGCACCGACGCCGGGTCGACCGACGGCGGCGTCGCACCTCGCTCAGCGGGAGCGGACGAGACCTGCTGCTCGGCGTACTGGAGATCGATCGGCCACTCCACACTGGACGGTCCACTGGGGACTGACAGCGCGCTGCGCACCGCTTCGCGCAGCACGCTCCCGGCTTCCCCGGCGGAAGCGACGGTCGCCGAGTGCTTGGAGATGGCGGCGAGCATCGAGGCCTGATCCTTGGTCTCGTGGATGACACCGCGGCCCTGGCCGAGGAACGGCGAGTCGATCTGACCGGTCACGTGCAGCACGCGGCTGCCCGCCGTCAACGCCTCGACCATCGCCCCGGCCGCGTTGCCCGCGCCGGTGCCGGTGCTGGTGATCGCGACGCCGAGTCCCCCGGTCGCCCGGGCGTAGCCGTCGGCGGCGTTGACCGCTGCCGCCTCGTGGCGCACCGGGACGAAGCGCAGGTCGCGGCTCACCGCTTCCACCAGCGGCAGGTTGTGCACGCTGACCACGCCGAAGGCGGTGTCGACGCCGTTGTCGCGCATGACCTGGACGAGCAGGTCACCGCCGTTGGTTCGGGTCATGGACAGTCCTTTCTGGGGGTGACGACCGCTCAGAGGTAACGGGCGATGCCGCCGCCGACGTCGATCGCGGAACCGGTGACGTAGGAGGCGCGCGGGGACAGCAGGGACACGATCGGGAAGGCGACCTCGTCGGCGGTGCCGAGCCGCCCCAGCGGAATTCCGCGATCGGCGGCCAGTTCCGCGCTCCACGCATCGAAGTCCAACGTGGACTCCGATGCTTCGTAGCGGCGGCGCCACTGCCCGGTGTCGATCAGGCCGAGGCACACCGAGTTGACTCGGATCCCGTCGGCGGCGAGCTCACCGGAGAGGGTCTTGGTGAGGTTCAGCAACGCGGCCCGCGCCGCCGAAGTGGCCGCCAGGCGCGCCTCGGGCTGGCGCGCCAGGATCGCGTTGACGTTCACGACCGAGGCCGCGGCGGATTCGCGCAGCCACGGCTGGGCGGCCTGGACCACGTGCAGGACGCTGAAGATCTTCAGCTCCAGCTCCTCGCGCCACTGCCGGTCCTCGGTCTCGGACAGCCGCGCCATCAGGGAACGCCCGGCGTTGTTGACCACCCCGTCGATCCCGCCGAAGGCCTCGGCGGCCTGCGCGACGAAGTCCTGCACCGCCGATTCGTCCAGCACGTCGCAGGTCCCGAGGTGCACCGGCAGTCCGTCGAACGCCGTCTTGAGCCGGTCCGCGTCGCGCGCACAAGCCGCGACGTTCGCGCCCTCGGCGATCAGCATCTTGGCGGTGGCCAGGCCGACCCCGGAGCTCGCCCCGGTCACCACCACGGTGCGGCCGGTCAGGTCGAGGTCCATCGTTTCCTCCTCATCGGCAGACGAAGCCGCCGTCCACGAGCAGCGTCTGGCCGGTGATGTAAGCGGCCGCGTCGGACAGCAGGAACCGCACCGCGCCCACCAGGTCCTCCGGCTGCTGCGGGCGCTCCAGGGCGCGGTTGATGCGGTACAGCTCGTGCCTTTCGGCAGGCACGGTCTGGGTCGCCTCGCACTCGGTGATGCCCGGCGCGATCGCGTTGACGGTGATCCCGTCGGGCCCGGCGTCCCGCGCCCTCGCGCGGGTCATGGCCACGATCGCGCCCTTGGACGCGACGTAGTGCATCAGCCGGGGCGGACCGTAGAACGCCACGTCGGAGGCGATGTTGAGGATCCGCCCGTCGCCCCTGGCGCGCAGTTGCGGGTAGAGCGCCTTCGACACCAGCCAGGTGCCGCGCAGGTTGACCGACATGATCCGGTCGAACTCGTCCGGCTCGATGTCGTAGAAGTACTTGCCGCCGACTCCGTCGGCCAGCGCCGCGTTGTTGACCACCCCGTACGCTCCGCCGAGTTCGGCGACCCGGTCCGCGAGCTGCTGCACCGAGCCGGGGTCGGACACATCGGTGTCCACCCGGTGCACGGGAACGCCGTGCGCGGCGAGCTCTTCGACCGCGCTGGCAGCGAACTGCGGGTTCCGCTCGGCGATCACGAGGTGCGCCCCGGCCTCGGCGAGGTCGTGGGCTATCGCGAGTCCCAAACCCCGGCCGGCGCCGGTGACCACGACCAGTCGTCCATCGAGCGTCACAGCGCACCTCCTCCGGTGTCGACTTCGGCGAGGAACGCCCGCACGGCGGCGTTGAACTCCTCGGGGCGTTCCTGGTTGGCGGCGTGGCCCGCATCGGGGATCTCGACCAGCCGGGCGTCGGGGATCTGCTCGGCCAGCGCCCGGCTCTCGGCCACACCGGTCACGACGTCCTCGCTGCCGACGAGCACCAGCGTCGGCGTGGTGATCTCCGCCAGCTGGGCGGAGTGGTCGGTCGCGGCCATCACCCGGGCGGCGTTGCCGTAACCGCGCGGCCGGACCCGCGACATCAACGCCACGACCCGCTCCAGCACTGCTGGATCCGCACCGGGCGCCACCAGGCGCTGTGCCCTTTCCGCCGCGAAAGCCTCCGCACCGCGAGCGGTGAGGTCCCGAGCCCGCTCGGCCATCGCCTTCCGGCCGTCGGCCGTGCGTCCCGAACCGCGCGAGGAGTCGGCGAGGATCAGCGACCGCAGCACCTCCGGCGCCTTGATCGCGACCCGGGTCGCGATGACCCCGCCCCACGACACCCCGAGCAGGTGCGCCGGTTCGGCATCGAGCCCGCGCAGCACCGACACGACCGCGTCGGCGTAGGCGTCCAGATCCGGTTCGCCGGGCAGATCGGCGGATCCGCCGTAGCCGGGTGCGTCCCAGGCGATGACCCGGTGCTCTCCGGCCAGCCCGGACAGCTGGGAGTCGAACGCCTCGGCCGCACCTCCGATGCCGTGCAGCAGCACCAGCGGGGTGCCATCGCCTGCTTCCAGAACGTCCACATCGGACACTTTCGACCGGATCATGCGAACGCTCCAGTGGGTGCGGCCAGCCGTCCCACTGCGGCCAGCACCGCGTGCGGAACCACGCCGCTGGTCGCCGGGTTCGCTGCGGACGGGTGGTTGCGGATCTCGAACCGGTAGTCGCCCGCACTGCCCTCGGCGGTGATCACGTGGCTGGTCAGCGGGGCGTTCGGATCGGCGACCACGGTCGCTTCCACCAGGTCCCAATCCCCCACCGCCAGCGCGACCGACGCGGCGACGTTGGCCGACGCCGGGAACGCGGCCGTGATCTCGCGGGCCGGGCCGCGCATCAGCTCGACCGGTTCGGTCGCCGTCCGCAACTGCTGCGCGACGTCCTCGCCCATCCACCTCTGGACCAGCGTGGGCGCCTTCTTCGTGGTCACGATCCGCACCGCCGACACCCCGCCCATCCGGGCGGTCGCCGCGAGCACGTCCAGCCCGCCGATCGCGCCGCTGCACAGGTGCAGCCGGCCGGGGCCGGTGTCGCGCAGCGAGGCCAGCAGCGCGTCGTCGGCCAGCGCTCCGATGGACACCACCAGCAGATCCGTACCGGAGGCCACGATGGACGGTCCGAGTTCGGCCAGCGCGCGTTGCCCCGCGCACTCGACGATCAGATCCGCCTGCTCGATCGCGGCGTCGATGCTCAGCACCGGCAGTCCTGGCGGGTCGTCGCGCTCGGCGTGCACCACCCCGACGAGCTCGGCACCGGGGACTCCACCGTCCCGGACCGCGTGCGCCACGACGCTGCCGATCGCGCCGCAGCCGAGGATCGCCACCTTCACGACTGCACCAGCTCCCGGTAGCCGGGATCGGGCTTGCCCGCCATGTGCGAGCGGGCGTCCTTCGACGGCGGGCCGGCGGTGCCCCACTGGTCGGAGAGCTCCGCGGTGCGCCGCCACACCCGGCAGAGCCAGGCGTCCTCCTCGACCTGCGCGACGTCGGAGGTGTACTCGCAGACCAGACCGGCCGGATCGGCGAAGTAGGAGAAGGTGTTCGAGCCCGGCCCGTGCCGACCCGGCCCCCACAGCGGGGTGATGCCGTTGTGCTTGAGCCGTCCGATGCCGCGCATGAAGTGGTCCATCGACGGCATCTCGTAGGCGACGTGGTTGACCGAGGTCCACTGCGCCTGGTTGAACGCGATCACGTGGTGGTCGGAGTTGCAGCGCAGGAACGCCATCTGGTGCTCGGACCAGTCCGAGATCCGCATCCCCAGCACCCGCGTGTAGAACTCGCAGGCGGCGTCGATGTCGACCGTGTTGAGCACGACGTGCGCCACCTTGCGCGGGACCGCGGGAAGACCGTTGGGATCTTGCGCCACAACAGCTTCCACGTTGCAGGACAGCTCGATGAGCCGTCCTTCCGGGTCGACGAGCCGGAGCCCGTACCCGCCGCCGATCTGGTCGAGCGGACCGGGTTCGGCCAGCATCGGCACCCCGAGCTCGGACAGGCGGCGACCGGCCGCGTCGATCTCAGCGGGCGTGCCGACCGCGAAGGCGATCTTGCCCAGCCCGTTCTGCTCGGCCTGCTGCAGCTCGACGATGTGGTGCTCGGAGCCGGTCCCGCGCAACCACGCGGTGTCCTGCTCGGTCTCCACCGGGGTCAGGCCCCACACCTCGTGGTAGAACTCGGCGGCCTCGGCGAACCGTTCGGTGCGCAGGCTGACCGAGCGCAACGACCGAAGCTTCACCACCGGTTCGGCATCGGGGAATTGCATGATGTGCACTCCAATCAGCGGGCGGCCGCGCGGACCGGCTTGCGTTCGGCGAGCGCGGCGGCTTGGCGCTTGGCCTCGGCGCGCAGCATCCGGCGCAGCCGGACCAGCGCGATGTCGTGCTGGTAGAGGTTCTCGCCGGACCAGGCGTCGTCGGGCATCGCCTCGGCCATGACGCGGTCCTGCTCCAGCACCTGCCAGTGCCGGGCCTCGATCCGGTTCTTGTACAGGAACCGCCAGCTGTCCCGCTGCCAGCCGCTGACTTTCCGGCAGCGCCAGAAGAACCCGGCGTGCTGGTGCTCGTTGATCGCGGTCACGCAGGCGACGATGGTGAACGGGCCGCCCGGACCAGCGGTGTCCGGGTACGGGATGTCCAGGGTGACCGACTGCAGCCCGCCGGTGTCCACCCACTCCGACCAGTCGAAGTTGACGCCGCGCTGGTCGGTCTTCTCGAAGACGAAACCGGTGTCGGTGTCCCGGATCTGGAACGCCGCCTCCCGCTTCCCGCTGAACATCGTGTGGCTGTTGCGGTGCAGGAACGCCCCGTGCATCGGGTCCATCAGGTTGTCCACCGACAGCAGGTAGGAGGCGTCCCACTCGACGTAGCAGAGGAAGTCGTCCCACTCCCCTCCCGCGATCGGCTCGGGCACCTGCAGCGGGGTCGGCTCGGCGGACTCGTCCGCGCCGAACCAGGCGAAGATCGCACCGGCGTGCTCCTGCGCCGGGAAGGTGCGCAGCGCCTTGCGGCCTTCCAGCGCGCACCCCGGGCTGCCGGGCACCGACGCCACGACGCCGTCGCCGTCGAGCTGGACGCCGTGGTAGTTGCACGCGATCCGGTCGCCCATGTGCACGCCCAACGACAGCCGCGCGGAGCGGTGCGGGCACCGGTCCTCCTGCACGTGGACGACACCGGAACTGTCGCGCCACAGCAGGAGTTCCTCGCCCGCGCGCTCGATGCGGGTCAGCTCACCGGGGCGGACCTGGCGCGACGGGCACAGCGGGTACCAGCGGTCCCGCAGCCCGAGCCGCAGGAGCTGGTCCTCGGTCTGCAGCTTGGTCATCCTCAGATCTCCTTCGCACCGAGGCGGGCGAGTTCGCCGGTGAGCGCCTGCTCGGTCCAGTCCGAGCCGTCCGCCGGGCGGACCCCCGTCTCGTTGAGCGCGGCGACCAGACCGGGCAGGTCGTGCACGCCCCGGCCGTAGATCGCCTCCAGCTCGTCGGCGAAGGCGTCCTCGTAACTCGTGGTGGGTGAGAGCCGGGTCTGCACCGGCTCCAGGTTCAGCGTCATGTCAGTTCTCCAGGTCACGACGGGGAGGCCCCGTCGAGGTAGAGGTCGGCTCGACGGCTCAGAGGTCCAGCACCAGTTCGGCGGAGCGGCAGCGGGAAACGCAGATCATCATCGTGTCGCCGGCTTCCCGCTCGGCCGGGCTGAGCACGTGGTCGCGGTGCTCGGGTTCACCGCCGAGGACCTTGGTCTCGCACGTGCCGCAGACGCCCTCCTGGCAGGAGTTCGGCACGTCGATCCCGGACGCGGCCAGCGCGTCCAGCACCGAAGTGCCCGGGGCCACCGGCACGCGGACGCCGGAATTGCCGCACACGACCTCGAAGGATTCGTCCGAAGTGGACTTCGGCACCTCCGGCGCGCGGAACCGCTCGACGCGCAGCACCGACGGATCGGGGAGCGTCGATTCCACCGCGTTGATGAGCGGTTCCGGCCCGCAGCAGTACACCAGTTCGCCCTCGGCGACAGCGCCCAGCTCGGCGCGCAGGTCCGGCGGACCGCCGCGTTCGTCGTCGGCGTGGACGCGGACCCGGTCGCCGCCGAGCTCCTGGAGCCGGGGCAGGAAGGCCATGCTCTCCCGCGACCGTCCGCAGTAGACCATCCGCCAGTCCGCACCGCGCTCGGCGAGCCGCCGGGCCATCGCCAGGATCGGCGTCACTCCGATGCCGCCGGCGATGAGGAGATGGCGCTCGGCCGGTTCCAGCGGGAAGTTGTTGCGCGGGCCCTCGACCTCCAGCAGGGTGCCCGCGGTCAACCGCTCGTGCACCCAGCTGCTGCCGCCGCGCGAGTTCGGTTCGCGCAGGACCGCGACCGTCCAGCTGCGCCGGTCGGCCGGGTCGCCGCACAGCGAGTACTCCCGCGTCATGCCGTTGCCCAACCGCAGCGCCAGGTGCGCTCCCGGCTCCCACGCCGGCAGGTCGGCTCCCGCCGGATCGCGGAACTCCACCTGCACCACGCCGTTTGCGAGCCACGTCGTGCTGTGCACTCGGACCGCGTGCGCCATGCTCCTCACCCCGGACCTTCCTCGAAGCGGTTCAGTCTCGCGTGACGCCGTGCACCGGCGAGGTCGCCGGATAGGTCGGCAGCTGCGGCTTCTGGGCACCGATGACCACGCAGAACAGCGCGTCGGTGTCGCCGATGGCCTTCAGGCTGCGGGGCACGCCGGCGGGCACCCGGATCAGGTCGCGGTAGCCGAGCACGCGGGTCGCGGTCCTGGTGCCGTCCTCGACGTCGTGGACGCTGACCTCCAGCTGGCCCTCCAGCACGAAGAACACCTCTTCCACGTCGTGGTGGGTGTGCTCCGGGCCGATCGCGCCCAGCGGCAGCCGCATGTTGGAGAAGGTGAAGTGCTCCGAGGGCAGCGTGCGGCTGTCGCCGTCGTGGTTGCCGGTGGCGCCGGAACCGATGTAGCGGATCTGCGCCCGGCGGAATTCGTCACCGGCCTTGGTCTGGAACGCGAGGGTGTCCCAGTCCTCGTTGCGGCTCTCCCGCGAGGCGATGCAGGAGTCGATGAGGGCGTCCAGGTCGGTCCGGGTCCCGGTGTCTGCTGCGGTCATCGCTCAACCTCCGAAGTTCTTTTAGCAGTAAGCGATTAAGTGGTGAGCAGTATGAGCATGTCGCTGTGACCCGCACAACCCCCAGCGCGAAAATTCCGCGGAAGATCTTTTATCTTCGCAGGTCAAAGGCGACAAACCCGGAAACCCCCGTCGGAATCCGGCTCCAGGTATTGACTTAGCCGTAAGATACTTGGCCATCCCCAACCGATGCCGGAGGTGCACCATGAGAAGGCTCCCGACAGCCGACGAGATCCCCGTCGCGGGCCGCTGGCAGCGCGGCCGCGGCACCCCGCTGGAGTGCGTCGACCCGGCCACCGGCGAGGTCCTCGCCAAGCTCACCGCGGCCTCGCCCGAGGACGTCGACGAAGCGGCCCGCGCCGGAGCGCGCGCCGCAGCGGATCCCGCCTGGCGGGACCTGCTCCCGCACGAACGCGCCCGGTTCCTGGTCCGGATCGGCGACCTGGTCGACCACCACGCCGACGAGCTGGCCGAGCTGCAGACCCGCAACACCGGCAAGACCCTGACCGAGACCCGCGCCCTCGTGCGCAGCGCGGCCGGCACCTTCCGCTTCTACGCCGCCGCCCTGGAGACCACCGAAACCCCGCTGACCCCGCAGCGCGGGCCCTACCTGACGATGAGCGTGCCCGAACCGATCGGCGTGGTCGGCGCGATCACCCCGTGGAACTCCCCCATCGCCAGCGATGCGCAGAAGATCGCGCCGGCGCTCGCCGCCGGGAACGCGGTGCTGCTGAAGCCCGCCGAAGCAACACCCCTGGTATCGCTCGCGCTCGCCCGGCTGGTGGACGAGGCGGGACTGCCCCCGGGGCTCCTGTCGGTCCTGCCCGGCAAGGGGTCGGTGGTCGGGGACGCGATCGTCCGCCACCCGGCGGTGGGCAAGGTCTCCTTCACCGGCGGCACCGACACCGGCCGCACCATCGGGCGCCTCGCCGCGGACAAGTTCATGCCGCTGACCAGCGAACTCGGCGGGAAGTCCCCGACGATCGTGTGCGAGGACGCCGACCTGGAGCAGGCCGCCGCCGGAATCCTGTTCGGGATCTTCTCCTCCAGCGGGCAGAGCTGCATCGCCGGTTCCCGGATCTTCGTGCCCGAGACGCTCTACGCCGAGTTCGTCGAGCGCCTCGTCGCCGGGACCCGGCGGCTCCGGGTCGGTCCGGGCACCGACCCGGACAGCCAGGTCGGGCCGCTGGTCACCTTCGCCCACCGCGACCGGGTGGCGGCGCTGGTGGACCGCGCGCGCGAGGAGGGCGCCAACGTCCTGTGCGGCGGCCGGATCCCCGATGACCCGGAACTGGCCGGCGGCGCGTACTACCTGCCGACCCTGCTGGACGGGCTGGGCAACGACGCGCTCACCTGCCAGGAGGAGATCTTCGGCCCGGTCGGCGTCGTGCTGCCCTACCGCGACGAGGACGAGCTGATCGCGCTGGCCAACGACACGATCTTCGGCCTGGCCTGCGGGATCTGGACCCGCGACTACCGTCGGGCCTGGCGGCTGGCCCGGCGCATCGACGCGGGCACCGCGTGGATCAACACCTACAAGCAGTTCAGCATCTCCACCCCGTTCAGCGGGATGAAGGCCAGCGGTGTCGGCACCGACAAGGGCCGCGACGCGATCCTGCAGTACACCCGCCAGAAGAGCCTCTACTGGGGCCTGGACGAAACCCCGCTCCCCTGGGCCCGCTGACCGGCGCGGGTGAGCGGTCCCGGCGGATCACTCGCCCGCGCGCTTGGCCTCCGCGTGGTCCAGCGACGCTTCGAGCCGGCTGAGCAGGTCGGCGAGGCGCTCCTGCTCCGTGGCGGAAAGACCGCTGAGCATGTCGCGCTCGTTGGCGAAGTGCGCCGCGATGACCTCGTCGGTGAAGACGCGCCCCTTCTCGGTCAACTGCACGTAGACGGTCCGCCGGTCCTCGGAGTCGCGTTCCCGCTCCACCAGGCCGGAGGCTTCGAGCTTGTCGACGCGCTGCGTGATCCCGCCCGTGGTCACCAGCGCGGCCTCGGCGAGCTCACCGGCGGTCCGCCGGTAGGGACTGCCGGCCCGCCGCAGCGAAGCGAGGATGCTGAACCCGGCCATGGTCAGGTCGTGCGCGTGGAAGATCCGGTTCAGCTGGTCCTGGTAGCGGTAGAAGGCGCGGTGCAGGCGCCCGAACACGGCCATACCCGTGGCATCGACCTCCGGGACCTCCCGCCGCCACTCCTCCAGCATGAAGTCAACCGCGTCCGGCCGAGACCGGCTGCGCCGAGCCACCGCACTCACCACCCGAAACCCCGACGAACAAGAGCAGCACTAAGAATAACAGGGCTAAGGGATCCGGCCGGCGCCATCCGCTCATCCCCCAGAAGACCACCGCCGAGCCGCAATGCAGCCCGCAAGAGACGACGACGCCCGAGAACCGGGACACAACAGAACAAACCGACCGGCTCAGGAGATTCCGGCGTCGGGGTCGTCGCTTCCCACGGGCATCGCAGCCCAGGACGGGAGCCACGTCGCCCCGGGGAGGGGGTTCAGGTTCCGGAAGTGCCTGATGATGCCGCGCAGCCCTGGGTGCGGGCTCGTCTTGGGCAGGATGAGCGAGATCGGGTAAGCGATCGCCGGATCGGCGATCGGGATGCGGCGGAGGTCGTAGTTCGCCGGCCAGGCGTACCGGTCGCGCGAGCCGACGAGGGTTGCCAGGTCCGGGGATTCCGCGAGGGCGTCCAGGAGCACCTCGGTGCCGAAGTTCGGGCCGGCGGCGTCGACCCGCAGGTCGAACTCCGCGGTGAGCTGGTCGTAGAACTCGGCCCACTCGCTTCGCGGCGTGATGCCCGGAACCCAGATCCGGTGCCCGTGCAGCTGCGCGGGCGTCAGCGCTCGCGCGGCGGCGAGCGGGTGCTTCGGCCCCACCAGGAGCTGGAGCGGCGAATCGAACGCGCGGATCATCTGCACGTCTTCAGGCAGCCTGGCGGGGTCGGTGATGGTGCGGAAGGTGGCGTCCACGTCGCCGGTCTGAACAGCCGTGACCGCCTGGCGCGGGTCGCTGGCCCGGATGGTGACCACGTCGAGATCGGTTTCGGGATGCGCCCGCCAGTAGTCGTGCAGGACGACCGCCTGCGCGGTGCGCAGACCGAGGACGTCGATCCGAAGGGCCCGCGATCCCGGCCGGATCGCGCTGATCGCGCGATCGACGTGCGCGACGACGTTCCGCGCGTGAGCGAGGAACGCTTGCCCGTCGAGCGTCAGCTCGACCCCGCGCGTGGTCCGGGTGAACAGGCGAACACCGAGCTCCCGCTCGAGGGCGGCGATGCGCTTCGAAACGGCCTGCTGGGTCACGCCGAGCTCGTCAGCGGCGTGCTGCAACTGGCCGAATTCCGCGGCCAGGACGAACGAGCGCACTGCGTTGGTGTCCACCGGCCCGGACTATAGCGACCCAACTGATCGTTGTGGCGCACCGAGGAGTCGTTGTTTGATCCCCGCCTGGAACGACTGGTGCGATGCCTGGACACGAGCATCGGTTGTTCAAGGGAGTTGCATCGACGTGCGGTTGGGACGCGATTTCGGCTGGCTGTGGTCAGCCCACGCGGCGAGCACTTACGGCACGTGGATCGCCTTCGGCGCATTCCCGTTGATCGCCGTGCGCGAACTGCACTCGCCGGCGTTCGCCGTCTCACTCCTGGAAGGGGCGGGCTTGGTGGTGGCGGCGATCGTCGCGATTCCGCTCGGGCCGTGGATCCAGCACCGCACCAAGCGGCCCGTGATGATCGGGATGGACTTGATCCGCTTCCTGGCGATGGCGAGCATCCCGATGGCGTACCTCGTGGGCTCGCTCTCCTACGGGCACCTGCTCGTCGTCTCGATCCTCTCCGGAACGGCGAGCATCGCGTTCACCGCCGCCTCCGGCGCGCACCTGAAGCACCTGGTCCGCAGCGACCACCTACTCACCGCGAACGGGAGGTTCGAGGGAACGACCTGGGTGGCGACCGCGGCGGGACCGCCCTTGGGCGGAGCCCTGGTCGGGATCTTCGGTCCGGTCACCACCATCGCGGCGGATGCGAGCAGCTACTTGCTCTCCGCGCTCGCGATCCTCCGCATCCGCGGAACCGACGTCGCAACGCCCAGGAATCCGGCGAAACTACGATTCGCCGACTTCGCCCGGGGCTGGTCGGTCATCTTCCACGACCGCGCGCTGAGACTCCTGTTCCTGAACCAGATGGCGGTCAACGGACTGATCATGGCCACCGGCCCGCTCCTGGCCGTCCTCCTCCTCGGCGAGTACCACTTCTCGGCGCTGGAGTACGGACTCGCCTTCGGCATCCCCAGCCTCGGGGGCTTCGCCGGCGCCCGGCTGTCCGCGCGACTCGTCTCCCGCTACGGGCGGCAGCGCGTCATGACCGCCACCGGATGGCTGCGATCGATCTTCCCGCTGGGCCTCGCTTTCATCCAGCCCGGTGTCCCGGGCCTCCTCACCGTGATCGTCGTGGAAGGCCTGCTGATCGCGTGCATGGGAATCTTCAACCCCATCAACGCGACTGAGAGACTGCAGCGCTCTCCCGCCGAGCACGCGGCCCAAGTCGTCAGCGCGTGGAGCATCAGCAGCAAGCTCTCCCAGGCCGCCTTCATAGCGGTGTGGGGCGTCCTCGCCACTCTCACCAGCCCGCTGACCGCTATCACCACCTCCGGCGTCCTCCTGCTCGGCACACCGCTGCTGCTGCCGAAGCAGGAGCACCTCACACCAGCGGGTGAACATCATTCACGTTTGCCCTGCTAACGCGAATCTGCTTCGGATTGGTGATTGTGGACGTGCTTTCGCGAGGCAACCATGGGCAGCGTGACCTCCCCCTTGTCCCGCAGGCGGTTCCTCGGTTTCGCCGCCCTGAACTCCGCTGCCCTGCTCGGCCTCAACACGATCTCCACGACGACCGCGTCCGCCGCGACGCGCACCGGCGACGCCGTGCCTGCCGTGGTCATCGGCACGGGCTACGGCGCCGCCGTCACGGCGTTGCGCCTGGGCGAAGCGGGCATTCCCACGGTGATGCTCGAGATGGGCAGGCTGTGGGACACACCCGGCGCCGACGGCAACGTCTTCTGCAACATGCTGCGGCCGGACGGGCGCGCGATGTGGCTGAAGGACCGCACTCTGGCGCCGCTGGCGTCCTTCCTGTGGATGGACGTCATCAACCACGACACCGAGCGCTACCCGGGTGTGCTCGACCGCGTCGACCACGGAGACATGTCGGTCTACCTCGGTCGCGGTGTCGGCGGCGGCTCGCTGGTCAACGGCGCGATGGCCGTGGTGCCCAAGCGGAACTACTTCGAGGAGGTCCTGCCCGCCGTCGACGCCGACGAGATGTACGGCAAGTACTTCCCGCGGGCCACCGCGGCGCTCGGGGTCAACCACGTCGACCCCGACTGGTTCGAGACCTGCGATTCCTACCGGTACGCCCGCTTGTCCCGCGCGCACGCCCACCGGGCGGGACTGAAGACGACCTTCGTGCCCAGCGTCTACGACTTCGACTACCTGCGCCGGGAAGAAGCCGGTGAGGTCCCCCGCTCGGCGCTCGCCTGCGAGGTGATCTACGGCAACAACCACGGCAAGCGGTCGCTGGACAAGACCTACCTCGCCGATGCGCTCGGCACCGGCAACGTGACCATCCGCGCGCTGCACGAGGCGCGGGCGATCCGCCGCGACGACACCGGCGGCTACGTGCTCACGGTGCACCGGCGCGACGAATCCGGCGAAATCGTCGAGAGAACGGAGATCGCCGCCCAGCGGGTGTTCCTGGGAGCGGGCAGCCTCGGCTCGACCGAACTGCTGCTGCGCGCGCGGGACACCGGAACGCTGCCGGAGCTCGGCGCGGAGATCGGGCAGGGCTGGGGCCCTAACGGCAACGTCATGCTCGGCCGCGCGAACCACGTCTGGGACACCGCTGGAGGCACCCAGTCCGCGATGCCCGCACTCGGCATCGACGCGTGGGAAGACCCAGAACACCCGGTCTTCGCCGAGATCGCACCGATCCCGGCGGGCACCGAGCTGTGGGTCAGCCTGTACCTGGCGATCACGAAGAATCCCGAGCGCGGCCACTTCAGCTACGACCCCGCCACCGACTCGGCACGCCTGCACTGGAGGACCGAGCAGGGGCAGCTCTCGATCCAGCAGGCGAAAGCGCTCTTCGACAAGATCAACCGCGCGAACGGAACCACCTACCGCACAGACCTCTTCGGCGACACCCGCCCGTTCGAGAACCGCTTCACCTACCACCCGCTCGGCGGCCTCGTGCTCGGCCGAGCCACCGACGACTACGGGCGGGTGCGCGGTTGCCCCGGCCTCTACGTCACCGACGGCTCGCTGATCCCCGGCAGCACCGGCGTGAACCCGTTCGTCACGATCACCGCCCTCGCCGAGCGAAACATCGAACGCATCCTCGCCGAGGACTGGCCGACTCCGGCCAGCAGCTGACGGCAGGGCGGGTCAGCGGCGGGCGAGCACGACGGCGCGCGCGGTCAGCCCCACGGCGAAGACAGCGGCACCGGCAAGGGCCGATTGCCAGGGCAAGGTGACGACCAGGACCAGGCAGCCGACGAGACCGGCGGCGTTGAGCCAGCGCGGCCACCGGCGCTGCGCAGCGGGTTGCGTCCAGGCCGAGGCATTGGCGATGGCGTAGTAGACGAGCACCCCGAACGAGGAGAAGCCGATGACACCGCGCAGGTCGGTGGTGGCCACCAGCGCGCACACGACCACCGCGAGGACGAGTTCGGCGTGGTGCGGCACCCGGTACCGGGGGTGCACGGCGGCCAGCCAGCCCGGCAGGTCGCGGTTGCGGGCCATGGCCAGGCTGGTGCGGCCGATCCCGGCGATGAGCGTCAACAACGCCCCGAGACCGGCGACCACACCACCGATGCGCACGACCGGGGCGAGCGCACCGGCTCCAGTGGCTTGCAGGGCTTCGGTGAGCGGAGCGGTTGCCGCCGCCAGACGGTCGGGGCCGAACGCGGTGAGCACGGCCAGCCCCACCACGGCGTAGACGATCACGGTGATGCCCAGGGCGAGCGGGATGGCGCGGGGGATCGTCCGGCGCGGATCGCGGACCTCCTCCCCCAGCGTCGCGATGCGGGCGTACCCGGCGAAGGCGAAGAACAGCAGTCCCGCCGCCTGCAAGATGCCGTAGGGACCACTGGACGTCAGCGCTCCCCAACCACCGAGCCGGTCGACGTGGACACCGCTCGCGAAGATGCCGACCACCACCACGGCCAGCGCGATCAAGCTGAGCGCGACCAGCACCCGGGTCAGCACGGCGGTCTTGGTGACACCGCGGTAGTTCAGCGCGGCCAGGGCGAGCACCGCGGCGATCGCGACGATCTTCTGCAGCCACCCCGGCCCCGGAACCGCGTAGGTGGCGACGGTCAGCGCCATGGCCGCGCAGGAGGCCGTCTTGCCGATCACGAAGCCCCAACCGGCGGCGAAACCCCACCACGGGCCGAGCCGCTCCCGGCCGTAGGCGTAGGTGCCGCCCGAGGTGGGATGCGCTGCGGCGAGTTGCGCGGAGGCCACGGCGTTGCAGTAGGCGATGGCCGCGGCGAGCACCAGGCCGATCATCAGGCCGCTGCCCGCCGCCTTCGCCGCCGGGCCGAAGGCGGCGAACACACCGGCGCCGATCATCGACCCCAACCCGATGACCACCGCGTCACCGGTACCGAGCCGTCGCGCCAAACCGGGCTGCGGAGCGTCCGAGGACATCTAGGCGAACCTCTCCACCGGTCGGCACTCGTCACGGACGACGATGAGCTCGCGCATCCGGTACGGGTGCATCGGCTCCTCCGCCGGCACCGGCCTCCGCTGATTGCTCCTCGCCACGGGACAGACCTTGAGCCCAGCGGCGATCACGTCGACCTGGTCACGCGTCACGCCAGGAGGGTACCGCCGAAGGGACGCAGCAGACTGCGGCCCTCACCCGGTAAACGAGGATATTTACGCATGCCGCGACGGCATTTCCCCGACAAGATGATCGGCATGAATCAGAATTCCAGCACCACCAACGCCTTCTTCGTGCAGTCGATCGTTTCCTTCGGGGTCGCGCTGACCGCCTCCACGATCAGCGTCATCTACCTGCCGGTCGACGGCTGGATCCGCGCATTCCTGGCCCTGGCGCTGCTGTACGCGGTCACCTCGACGTTCACGCTCGCGAAGTGCGTGCGGGACAGGCAGGAAGCGGCCAGCGTGATCAGCAGGGTGGACCAGGCCCGACTGGACAAGTTCCTCGCCGAACACGACTTGATCAGCCGCCCCTGAGGTCGGACGGTTCCTCGATCCGTTCGGAGGACGCCCAGCACGATCATCCCTCCACATAGGTCTCAGCGCTTCGCTGAGCCGATTGACAACCGTGCGGCAGCCGGGGAAGCATCCGGGCACATGATCTCGATGTCCCGGCGCCGTTTGCTCCAATTGTCCGCTGCAGCCGGTCTCACCACGCTCGGCGCGGGCGCTTGCAGCACCCCGAGCCGAGGGCAGCCCCAGTCGGCCGTTCAGCAGGTCACAGCACCGCCGCCGAGCGGCGTTCTCGGTGCGAATTTCAACGGTGACCCGCGCGTGATGACCTTCGGCGAGCTCGAGACCGCCGGCGCGACCTGGGTGCGCGGCTTCTTCGCCATGCCCGACGCGGACGAGGGCGAACCAGGCGAGGCACCGGCGATCAGCACCCTGCTGCAGGCCAGCGCGCGCGGCTACGGAACAGTGCTGTCGCTGAAATTCCCCTCCTTCCCGGAACGCGGGAAGCCGTTGCCGCGCCCCGGAACTGATGCGATGAACGCCGAGCTGAGGCGGCTGGACCAGGTGCTGCCGGCAGTGCTGGACGAGGTCGACGTCCTGGTGATCGGCAACGAGCCGTTCATCGAATGCCCGCACGACGACTGGAACAACGGCGCCATCAACGCCTTCTACGAGGCCGTCGCCGACCACGTCATCGAGTACCGCGCCGCGCACTTCCCCGGCGGGTGCCGGACAGCGCTGTACATGGGCGCGCTCAACCACCTCGAGGGCCCCGGGTGGACAGGTGCGGGCACCGAGCGCTGGATGACCTACGTCCGCGACACCCCGGAGATCGAGGGCACCGACATCCACCCGCACGTCGCGAGCCTGGCGGACTCCGACGCCTACCTCGACTACGTGCTGCCCCGGCTGGGCCCGGACAAGAAGTTCCTCGTCACCGAGTTCTCCCTCGTCCAGCTCTGGGAGGAGCACCTGACCGACCGGGTGGCCGCCGAGTACGCCGCGAAGTACGGCGTGCCGCCGGGCACGCGGGTGTGGCAGGTCATCAAGAAGGCGCTCGACGAGCCGTTCCCGCAGGACCGGTGGTACGACTTCCTGCGCACCAGCCCGTGGTTCGAGAACAACAAGGACTACCTGCGCGACCAGGTGCGGAAGTTCCGGGCCACCGGCAAACTCGCGGTGGCCACCTACGGGATCGGCCAGGACACCGCCATGTCGAGCGACTTCGGACCGGGCAAGAAGCCGTGGCTGCTGAACAGCTTGTTCGCCTCGCGCTCGGTGCAGCCCCTGCCCGACGGCACCCCGGCTCCCAACTACGCCTGGCTCGACGAGTTCAAGGCCCTGCAGCACCGGTGACGGCCGGCTCCACCGGCGGTTTACCGTGAACCCGTGAGCACCGACCACTCCTGCTGCGGCCCCAGCCGCTCCGCGCTCGACACCGCGACGACCAGCGACCCCGCGCCGGAACCGGCCGCCACCGGGCGCTCCCCGGAGCTGGTGTCCCTGCCCGGCGGCACGTTCAGCATGGGCGCGGAGGACCCGGACGGCTTCCCCGCCGACGGGGAAGGACCGGTGCGGTCGGTGACCGTGGAGCCGTTCCAGGTCGCGGTGCACGCGGTGACCAACGCGCAGTTCGCCGAGTTCACCGAGGCGACCGGGTACGTCACCGACGCCGAGCGGTTCGGCTGGTCGTACGTGTTCGCCGGGTTCCTCCCCGGCTCGCTGCGGAAGGACTCGCCGCGACCGGATGCGGCCCCGTGGTGGTGCGGTGTGCGAGGTGCGTCCTGGCAGCACCCGGAGGGTCCCGGATCCACTGTGGAGGAACGGCTGGACCATCCCGCGGTGCACGTGTCCTGGCACGACGCGGTGGCGTTCTGCCGCTGGTCGGGCACCCGGCTGCCCACCGAGGCCGAGTGGGAGTACGCCGCGCGCGGCGGGCTGGAGCGCAAGCGGTTCGCGTGGGGCGACGAGCTGGCACCCGGCGGTGAGCACCGGTGCAACATCTGGCAGGGCCAGTTCCCGGTCAAGAACACCGTCGAGGACGGCTACCGGGGCACGGCGCCGGTGGACGCCTTCCCGCCCAACGGGTTCGGGCTGCACAACGTCGCGGGCAACGTCTGGGAGTGGTGCGCGGACTGGTGGGGCGTCGACCACTCCGCCGCCGCGAACCGCAACCCGACCGGCCCCGCCGAGGGCACGTCGAAGGTGATGCGCGGCGGCTCGTACTTGTGCCACGACTCCTACTGCAACCGCTACCGCGTCGCCGCCCGCACGAGCAACACCCCCGACAGCTCCAGCGGCAACCTCGGCTTCCGCGTCGCCTCCTGACGGCGCGACCTTCCCGGTGACCGGGACTGGCCCCACCGCCGGAACAGCGACGAGGCGATGATCCCGCGCAGCCACCCGACGAGCGTCTCAGCCGGAAGGACGGGATGAGCACATGTGCTCCTGCCAGGACCGCAACGCGGTGACCGACGTGGTGAACCGCTACGCCTACGCACTCGACACCCGGCAGTGGAGTTCGCTCGACGAGGTGTTCGCGGCCGACGCGGTCGCCCGCTACGGGAGCCCGGAGGCCTCCCCGCTGCACGGACGCGAGGAGATCGTGGCATCGATCCGGTCGCACCTCGACGGCTGCGGTCCGTCGCAGCACCTGCTGGGCAACCACCTGGTCGAGATCAGCGGTGACACCGCCACCGCGATCTGCAAGGCCCGCGTCTTCCACTACGGCGCGGGCACCCGTTCCGAACTGCCGCCGTACGAGTGCTTCGGTGTCTACCGAGACCACCTCCGCCGCGAACCCGCGGGCTGGCGCATCACCGACCGGACCTTCGACGTGCACCTCGCCATCGGCGACATCGAGGTCCTGCAACCCGCCTGACCTCCAGCGGTGGAGCTGGTCACGGGGGCGTGGTTGCGGTGCGGCCCCCGGTGACGCGGAGGAGGTCGAGCTTTCCCGCGTCGGTGGTTCCGGCCGCTGCCGTGTAGGTGACCAGACGCAGGTCCGCGTCCGGGGCCACGAGGACGTCGCAGTCCAGCGAGATGTCGCCGATCTCCGGGTGCCGGATCGTCTTCTGCTCGGTCACGTGCGGCGCCAGCGTCGCCGTGGTCCTTGAGGTCGGCGGCGATCGACGCTGCGAACACCTCCTCGCCGCGTTCCGACCGAACCGGACGCAGCGCGGCGCGGGCCGGGCCGTCACCGAACAGGGCTCGGGCGAGGTTCCGCTCGGCTACCGGGAGTCCGGCGGGATCACCGTGCAACGCGCACCACATCGAGTTCCACCACACCAGGGTCCAGTCGGCGGTGAACACCCCGATCGGAACATCTCCCAGCCGCGCGGCGAGGCGCTGGACCCCCGGTGACACGTGGGTGCTGATCGTCGCGTCCTGCGGCGGCAAGAGCCCGGCAGCTCGGTGCAGCTGGTCGCGCTCGGCCCGCGACAGCTGGAGTGCGCGGGCGAGGGCGCCGACGACCTGGGCCGAGGGGTTCTTCGCGCGCCCCTGCTCCAGACGCAGGACGTAGTCGACGGAAAGCCCCGCCAGTTGCGCGAGCTCCTCCCGCCGCAGGCCCGGGGCACGACGACCGGCCGTCGCGGGGAAGCCGGCGCCGGCCGGGGAAAGGCGGTCGCGCCAGGCGTGCAGGAGCCGGCCGAAGTCGGAGCGTGAGGCAGCCACGGCTTCATTGTTGCTCCCAGCCTCCACATCAACCTGGGTACTGCCAGTCCTGGTGCCGGGGACGGCCCTGGTCGGCGACGGCGCGGGCGGTGAACGTCGTGGGTACGCCAGTCCGGCGCCCATCGACCTGCCCAGGAGCCCTTCCATGCAGCACACCATCGTGATGACGGGCGCGAGCCGCGGGATCGGCCGCGTCGCAGCAGAGCACGTGCTGCGCCAGTCGCCCGACGTGCACCTCCTCGTCGTCGCCCGCGGTGCCTCCGGCGCACAGCTGGCCGCAGAGCTGGGACGAGGCGGACACGCGGTCACGCACGTCCCGGCCGATCTCGGCTCGCTGCAGAGCGTCCGATCGGCCGCCGCCGAAATCCACGCCCGGCTCGACCGCGGTGAACTGCCGCCGCTGCGCGGCTTCGCGGGCAACGCCGGCCTGCAGTTCACGAACGCATTGACCGAAGGACCCGAGGGATTCGAGTCCACCTTCACCGTCAACGTCCTCACCAACCACCTGCTCGTCCGCTCGCTCCAGGACCGCTTCACCACTCCTGCACGCATCGTGATCACGGTCAGCGACACCCACTTCGGCGACTTCAAGCACAACATGGGCATGGTGCCCGGCCCGGTCTGGAAGTCCCCGGACGTCCTGGCCCGCACCGGTGCGTTCCCCGAGCCGGGCACCGCGGTCGCCGGGCGCACCGCGTACTCGACGAGCAAGCTCGCCGCCATCCACCTCGTGCACGAGTACGCGCGCCGCCTGCCGACCGGGATCGACGTGCTCTCCTACAACCCGGGGTTCGTTCCCGGCACCGGTCTCGCCCGCAACGCCGGACCCGTCTCCCGGTTCGCGATGCGCTGGATCCTGCCGGTGCTGACCCTCACGCGGTTCGCGACCAGCCGCAGTGCCGCGGGGCGTCACCTGGCCGATGTCGTCCTCGGCAGGATCAAGGCACCGACGGGGTCCTACGTCGACCGAAATCGCGTGGCCCGGTCGTCCGAGGAGTCCTACGACCCGCTGCGCGAGCGTGACCTGTGGGACGCCGTCGAAGAGTTCACCGGCGTCACGCGTTAGGCGCTCCTACCTGGACGACCGGGAGGTTCTCCTGCGAGCACTTCGAAAACCGCTGGGGGTCGGGCTCCACCGACCGTTGCCAACGGGCGCGGCAGATCCATATACTCCCATTTAATGAGCATGACGCTCACTATTTGAGCACTGCTGCGCTCATCCGTCCCGGACGAGGGCCGCGAGGACCGCACCGAAGGACATTCAATGGCGAATTCCACCACCGACGGCGTCGCAGCCGCCGACAGAACGGGCGCGCGGCCCGCGCAGTCGCACGCCAAGGTCATCCGAGCCGCCATCCTGGGCACCGTCGTCGAGTACTACGACTTCGGCATCTACGGCTACATGGCGACCATGATCAGCGCCCACTTCTTCGTCGACGACGATCCGACCGCGGCCCTGCTCGGCACCTTCGCCGCGTTCGCCGTGGCGTTCTTCCTCCGCGTTCCGGGCGGGATCTTCTTCGGCCACATCGGCGACAAGTACGGCCGCAAGAAGGCGCTGACCTGGACGATCCTGCTGATGGCGGTCGCCACCGCCCTGATGGGCCTGCTGCCCACCTACGCCACGCTCGGCGTGTGGGCGACCGCTTTGCTGACGCTGTCGCGGTGCCTGCAGGGCTTCGCCGCCGGCGGCGAGCTCGGCGGCGCCAACTCGTTCGTCTCCGAGCACGCGCCGCCCAAGTGGCGCGCCTTCCAGACGTCGATGGTCAACTCCGGCACCTACATCGGGTCGCTGTGCGCGTCCCTGATGGCGCTCGCGCTCACCACCGGCCTGTCGGCCGAGCAGGTCCAGGCCTGGGGCTGGCGGATCCCGTTCCTGCTGAGCCTGGTCATCGGCCTGGTCGGGCTGTGGATCCGCAACTCGCTGGACGAGACCGAGCAGTTCGAGGACGTCCAGCAGCAGAGCGAGGTCGTGAAAGTCCCGCTGTTCGCGGTGCTTTCGACCGCCTGGCGGCAGGTCCTCGTCATCGTCCTGCTCGGTGCGGTGATCACCGGCGGCTACTACATCGCTTCGGTCTACGCCGCGACGTACCTGCAGACCGCCGGTCAGCGCTCGCCCCAGTTCGCCTTCGCCGCGACGTGCATCGCGATGGTCCTGGGCGTGATCACCCTGCCGGTCTCGGGCTACCTCGGCGATCGCATCGGGCGCAAGCCGGTGTTCATCGGCGGATCCGCCGCCGGGGCGCTGCTCGGGGTGCCGATGTTCATGCTCATGGCCGACGGCCCGGGACCACTGGCGATCCTGGCCCCGGCAGTGCTGTTCATCTGCGTGTCCGTGGTCAACGGCGTTTCGTTCGCCACCTACGCCGAGATGCTGCGGGCCCGGTTCCGGTACAGCGGGATCGCATTGGGCAACAACGTGACCAACATGCTGCTCGGCGGCACCGCACCGTTCATCGCCACGCTGCTGGTGAGCGCGACGGGCAACAAGCTCGCCCCGGCCGGGTACTTCGTCGCCTGCGCCCTGATCAGCCTCGTCACCTCGTTCTTCCTCAAGGAGACCAAGGGAAGGGAGCTCGAACTGTGACTGCCAGATTTCGCGATCGCCGGATCGTGGTGACCGGTGGCGGGAGCGGCATGGGCCGGGCCGAAGCGCTCGGTCTCGCCGGAGAAGGAGCCGACGTCCTGGTGGCCGACATCGACCTGGACGCCGCCCGCGCCGTCGCCGACGAGATCACCGCAGCAGGGGGCACCGGCCAGGCCCACCAGCTCGACGTGGCCGACCCCGCCGCGTGGGAGGAACTCGCGGCGGGTTTCGACGGAAAAGCGTTGCACGGCTTGGTGAACAACGCCGGCGTGAGCTTCCGGAAGGGCATCGCGGAGACCGCGGTCGACGACTGGTGGCGAGTCATGGACATCAACCTCTCCAGCGTCTTCTTCGGCATGAAGTTCCTCTCCGGTCCGCTGAAGCGGGCCGAGGGCGCATCGGTGGTCAACGTGTCCTCGATCGCCGGGATGGTCGGCTACTTCTCCGCCTCCTACGGGGCGAGCAAGTGGGGTGTGCGCGGACTGTCCAAAGTGGCCTCGCTCGAGTTCGCGGCCGAGGGGATCCGGGTGAACTCGGTCCACCCGGGGCTGGTCGACACTCCCCTGCTGCACTCCGGTGACGACCGGTTCGTCGACGAGAGCCTCCGATCCGTTCCCGCCGGTCGAGTCGCTTCCCCCGAGGAAATCGCCGGAGCCGTCGCCTTCCTGCTCTCCGACGACGCCTCCTACGTCAACGGCACCGAACTCGTCGTCGACGGCGGCCTGGTGTCCAGCGGCATCTACCACCGCATCACCACCGCCCTGGCCGAGGACGCCTCATGACCGGTCCGCTGCTGGAAATCCTGAACCTGCTGGGAAAGCAGGCGCACGCCATCGACGGCGGTGCAGCGCGGCAGTGGGCCGAGACGTTCACCCACGACGGTGTGTTCCGCTCCCCCACCTACCCCGAGCCGGTCCGGGGCCGGGACGCGCTCACCGAGTTCGCCGCCGCCTTCGCCGCGAACAACCCACGCACCCACCACATCGTCACCAACGTCTGCATCGACCGCGAGATCAGCGCGGACGAGTGCCTGGTCAAGGCCAACCTGCTCATCGTGCGGACCACGAGCTCCGACGCGGTGAGCGTCGACCGGGTCACCACCACCGACGACCGCTTCGTCCGCCGCGACGGGCGCTGGCTGATCGCCGAGCGGGCAGTCACCCGCGACTGAACCACCTCTTCCTGCGAGCACCTGGAGAAATCCCGAGATGACGGCACCGAACGACCAGGCCAACCCGACGCGCGCGGACGCCAGCCCGCTCTCCGCGAACTACCCCGAACTCGTCGGCAAGGTCGCCGTCGTGACCGGCGCGGGCCGCGGCATGGGCGCGGTCTTCACCACCGAGCTCGCCCGGCGCGGCGTCCACGTGGTGGCCGGTGACCTCACCGGTGCGCCCGAGATCGCCGACCAGGTCAACGGGGACCTCGCCGACGGCGGGCGGGTGCTCGGCCACCGCGCCGACGTCACCGACCCCGCCGACCACGACGGCCTGCTGCACGCCGCGCTCGACGAGTTCGGCCGCGTCGACTTCTGGATCAACAACGCCGGGATCTTCCCGCAGGCCGAGTTCACCGAGATCCCGCCGGAGCAGATCACCTCCACCTACCAGGTCAACGTCAACGGCGTCGTCTACGGCGCGCAGACCGCCGCCCGGCACATGCGCGCCAACGGTGGCGGCGCGATCGTCAACATGGCCTCGGTGGCCGGCGTCCGGGTGCGGGTCACCCGGGCCGCCTACAACTCCTCCAAGGCCGCCGTGCGGCACCTGACCAGCTGCATGGCCGTGGAACTGGGCCCGGACAACATCCGCGTCAACGCCATCGCCCCCGGCTTCATCGACACCGAGATGACGCGGTGGGTGCGGGAAGACCCGGAAGCGCTCGACCGCGCGCTCACCACGGTGCCGCTGCGCCGGGTCGGAGCGCCCATCGAGGTCTTCGGAGCCCTGCAATTCCTGCTCTCCGACAGCGCCCGCTACATCACAGGCGCAGTGATCCCGGTAGATGGCGGCTCCCAACACATCTGAGGTAGACCATGAGTTACGACTACGACCTCGTCGTCATCGGCGCCGGGGGCGCTGGGCTCGCCGCGGCGGTGTCGGCCGCGCAGCAGGGGCTGCGGGTGCTGGTGCTGGAATCCGAGTCCGAGATCGGCGGGTCGACGCAGCTCTCCGCCGGGATGCTGACCGCCGCGGACACCGGCGTGCAAAAGGCGCTGGGCGTGGACGACTCGCCGGAACGCATGTTCCAGCACTACATGGACCTCAACCAGTGGCGCGTGCTGCCCGGGCCGACGCGGATGTTCTGCGAGCAGTTGAGCTCGCTCATCGACTGGCTGCTCGACCTCGGCGTCGAGATCCCCGCCCAGCTGTCCCGGAACGCGCACATGCCGGGGTTGACCCGCGCCGGTGTCGAGGACGTCTGGCGCGGCCACGTCCCGAAGGACCAGGGATACGGGCTGGTCCAAGCCCTGGACCGCGCCCGCCGGCGGCTCAAGGTCGATCTCGCGCTCGGCAGCCGCGCCACCGATCTGCTGCGCGACGGATCAGCGGTGCGCGGGGTGGTCGTCGACGACGCCGAGGTCACCGCACCGTCGGTGGTCGTGGCCAGCGGCGGGCTGGCGCAGAACCCCGAGCTGGTGCGGGAGTACTTCCCGGACGCCGGGATCGCGGGCGACAGCCTGTTCGTGGTCGCCGCCCCGGGCAGCCGGGGCGATCACATCGCGCTGGCCGAGCGGCACGAACTGTCGCTGTTCGGCCACGGTTGGGGGCTGCTGCTGGTCACCGCCGAGTTCCAGCGGTTCCACCACTGGCAGAGCGGATTCCCGCCGGCGTCCCGGATCCACGTCGACTCCGACGGCCACCGGTGCATGGACGAGGACGCGCCGTACGCGGTCAGCCCCGGAATCCTCAAGGACCACGGCGGTTTCGTCTGGGCCGTCTTCGACGAAGCGGCCCGCGCAGGACTGCCACCCGGCTACGCCGACTGGTCCGCGGACCGGGTCCTCGAAGAGGTCGGCAAGGGCGTCGTCCGCTGCGCCGACACGCTGCCCGAGCTCGCTGCCCTGATCGGCGCACCGGCGCGGAACCTGGTCCGGAGCGTCGAGCGGTTCAACGAGCTGTTCGCGCAGGGCCACGACGAGGACTTCCTCCGGCACGAGTCGCTGGCGGCCAAGCAGGTCGACCCGCAGCTGCCCCCGGTGTCGACCGGCCCGTTCTACGCCGTCCGGATGCTGCCCGCCGAGCTGGTGTGCACGCACACCGGACTGCGCATCGACAACCGCGCCCGGGTGCTCGACACCGAGGGCCGAGCGGTTCCGGGGCTGTACGCGGCAGGTGAGGCGGCCGGCGGGATCCTCGGCGAACGCTACGTGGGCGGCGGGAACTCCGTGGCCCACGCCCTGGTGCTCGGCCGCCTCGCCGGGCAGCAAGCAGCACTGCGGCTCAACGGGACGGAGAACACCGAATGACCACATCGGACGATCGGGTCGCCATCGAGCAGGTCCTGTACCGCTACGCGCGAGCGGTGGACCGCCTCGACTACGACGGCATCCGGGACTGCTACTTCCCGGACGCCATCGACGACCACGGCGGCTACCACGGGCCGGTCGACGGGCTGGTCGAGGACATCCGGCGGCGGCACACCACGATCGACTCGTCCCAGCACTTCATCAGCAACGTCCTCGTCGACTTCACCGACGACGACACAGCCGAGGTCGAGTCCTACTGCCTCTGCTACCTCAGGCAGGCGCCGGTCGGCGGTGCGACCGAGCAGGAGCTTGCGATCATCCGGTGCCGCTACGTGGACCGGTTCGAGCGGCGCAGCGGCCGGTGGCGCATCGCCGACCGGGTCGTCGTCTTCGACGAGGTCCGCGCGCAGACCATCACCGACGGCCTCGACCCCGGCTGGGTCCGGTCCAGGAGGGACACCGCGGATCCGGTCTACCGGCGGTGATGACCTCAGCGCACCCGCGACCGCGACGCGAACAGCTGCGCGCTCACCTCGCGCGCCGCCTCCACCACCCGCGGGGCCACCTTCTCGACCGCAGCGGGATCGACCAGCGACACACCGATGCTGACCTCCGACATCGTCGGAGGGGTCTCCACCCGCACCGAAACCCCGATGACACCGGGGATCACGTGACCGGTGGAAACGGCGTAGCCCTGCTCACGAGCGGCCACCACCTCGGCAGGGTCGTCATCGCGGGGCGGGCGGCCCGCCAGGATCGCGATGCCGCCCGAGCCGCGGTCTATCGGGTGCCGCTGCCCCGTCCGGAACGCGATGTGCGCCGCGGCGAGCCGCGGCTCGACCACCAGCACCGCCTGCACCTCGGCGTCGCCGACCGGCACCATCAGGTTCGCCGTCGCATCGACCGCGTCGGCGAGCCCCGCCATGACCGGGTAGGCCAAGCCGCGCAGATCGCTGTCCACCGCCGACGCCAGCTCCACGAGACCGTAGGCCAGGTGGTACCGCTTGTCCTCGGTCCGCCGGACCAGGTTGTGCGCGGTGAGCGCCTCCAACATCCGGTGCAGCGCATTGCGGTTGAGCTCCAGCGAGCGCGCCATCTCGGTCAGCGTCTCGCCGTCCGGCCTCCGGGCGAGGTGCCAGAGGACCCGGATTCCCCGGTCGAGCGTCTGGGCCCCCGAAACCGAGGATCCCCGGTTGTCTTCCACGCTCACCCGCCTCGCCGATCGCAGTTCCCCACCAATCCTATCCAACCCGCCACAACGATTTGCTCCCCGAGCATCCCGGCACGCGCGGAGCGGCCTCCGCGCGGCATTCGTCAACCGTCGTCGAGCCGGACGCCCGAATCGCGCAGCAGCTCGACGAGCCGGTCGTGCGGCAGGGCCGGAGTGCGGTGGCCGTCCCGGCCCACCATGTCCGCGTTGGCGGTGAGCGAGTTGAGGACCGCCTCCTCGGTGGCCTGCACGGTGGCCTCGTAGAACGGGTTCATGCGACCCCACGGGACGAACCGGAGTTGTTCGTAGGCCGGTCCGCCGGCGGCCATGGTGCTGGTGAGAGCACCCGCATTGGCCGTGGAGAAGGCGAGGAAGAGGTCGCCGGAGAAGTGGCTGCCGGTGGTTCCGGTGCGGGCCAGGCCGAGCGGCACCCGGCGGGCGAGCGCGGTGCACTGGCCGGGCAGCAGCGGTGCGTCGGTGGCCACCACGACGATCACCGAACCGGCACCGGGCGCGGCGAACCGGTCGGCCTCCTCCATCGGGTTGTCCGCCAGCAGCTGGTGGCCGACCGGCGCTCCGGCCACCACGAGTTCCCGGCGGGCGCCGAAGTTGGCCTGGACGAACACGCCGACGGTGTACCGGTCCGATTCGTGCTCCACGACGCGGGACGCGGTGCCGCTGCCGCCCTTGAAGGCGTAGCAGTTCATCCCGGTTCCGCCGCCGACCGAACCTTCCTCGATCGGACCGGACCGGGCCGCGTCCACCGCCGCCACCGCGTTGGCGGGTTGCACGTGGGGGCCGTTGATGTCGTTGAGGTAGCCGTCCCAGGTCTCCCCGACCACCGGCAGCAGCCACTCGCGGGCCAGATCGGGCCGGTTCGCCACCACCCAGTCGATCAGTCCACGGTGGACCGGGCCGATCGCGTGGGTGTTGGTGATCGCGACCGGCAGCGTCAGCGAGCCGGTCTCGTCCAGCCACGCGGTCCCGGTCATCTCCCCGTTGCCGTTGAGGGAGTACCAGCCCGACGCGCACGGAGTGGCGACCCCGGCCCGGCCGCGGGGCAGGACGGCGGTCACCCCGGTGCGGACGTCGTCCCCGTCGATCAGGGTGGTGTAGCCGACCTCGACACCGGGAACGTCGGTGACCGCGTTGCACGCACCGGGCGTACCGTCGAACGGAATCCCCAGGGCACGTGCCCGGAGCAGCCCACCCGGAGTGCGGGTGCGATCGGTCATCGGGTATCTCCTCGTGGCCGGAGGCGGGTCACCTCAGCGTCATCCGGATCAGCGGTCAGCTCAGCGCAGCCCGTGGCGCCGCGCGCGTAGGACAGGATCAGCTCGAACGCGCGCTGCGGGGGCATCACCGCGTTGCCGGCCAGGATCTCCAGGCCGTACCCGTTCTCCAAGCACACCAGGTTCGCCGCGATGTCGGCGACCGGCGCCGTCAAGTCGAAATGCCCCTGGGCCCGGCCTATCTCGAGGATGGCGTCGTACATGGTGACCTGCCGGCCGAACAGGCTCTCCACGATCACCGAGTACACCGAGTCCTGGCGGACCGCGGTCGTGAACTCGTAGAGCACGTTGACCAGTTCGTCGTCGGCCCGCCACGGGATGCCCGCCCGCGCCGCCGCGACCAGCTTGTCCCGCGCGTCGTCCATTGTGGATATCAATGCCGCGCGGTCGGTGCAGAACCGCTCCACCGCCTGCCGGAACACCTCCCGCAGCAGCTCGGACAGGTCGGGGTAGTAGTAGTGGACCGAACCGCGGACCACGCCGGCCTGCTCGGCCACATCGGCCACCCGCAACGTGGCCAGGCCCTGACGGCCGACGGCCCGGGTGGCCGCGGCGACCAGATGCTCGCGCCGCACCGGTTTACGACTGGGACGTGCCATCCTCGAATTATCTGGCACTCACGACAGTCGAGTCAAACATGTTGGTTCCCCAGCTATTGACATCGGCTCGCCCATCTTTGACTCTTGCGCCAAATAACTGGTGCGGAAGGTCGAGGTGACCGATGACCGGAGAAGTCACACCACGGACCGAAACCCCCCGAGCAGCCACCTACCAGCAATCTCTCTCCCGCTCGCTGACCTTCCGGGAGAACATCCTCATCACGCTCTCCGCGGTGACGCCCGCGTCGAGCGTTTTCATCATCATTCCGTCGGTGATCCGGGGAGTCGGCGGCGCTTCCGCGATCGCCTTCGCCATCGCCGCCGTCGTCGGCATCTCGGTGGCGCTGTGCTACGCCGAACTGTCCAGCGCATTTCCCATCACCGGCGGCGAATACGCGTTCGTCGCGCGGACCGTCGGCAAGTCCACCGGGTTCGCCCTCTACCTGCTGACCATCATCTCCGGCATCCTCATCCTCGGAGTGATCGCGAGCGGGACCGGCGACTACCTCGGCGTGGTGTGGTCCGCCCTCGAAGGCCGGTGGGTGGGTCTCGTGGTCATCGTGGCCACCGGGTTCATCGCCGTGCTGGGCATCCGCACGAACGCCTGGGTCACCGGCATCTTCCTGACCCTGGAACTGCTGGCGCTCGTCGTCCTGGCGGTGCTCGGCTTCGTGCGCGTCGACCAACCGGTCTCCGTGCTGTGGACCGCCCAGCAAGCGGGCGCAGGCAGCACGCTGACCGCCGCGTCCGCGGGATTGGTGGTCTCCTACACCGCGATCGCGATCTTCGCCTACAACGGCTACGGCGCCGCCGTCTACTACGCCGAGGAAACCCGCCAGGCCACGCGGACGATCGGGCGGGCGATCCTCTGGTCGCTGGCGATCACCGTGGTCGCCGAACTCGTCCCGCTGGTGGCCGTGCTGCTGGGCACGCCGAGCATGTCGGAGCTGGTCAGCGCCGACTCGCCGATGAACTACTTCCTGCTCGCCCGCGGCGGACCGGTGGTGAACACGATCGTCAGCCTGGGCATCGCGATCGCGGTGATCAACGCGGTGATCGCGATCATGCTGCAGCTCGGCCGCAGCCTCTACTCCTCGGCCCGCGACGGCTCCTGGCCCGATGCCGTCAACCGCCCGCTGACCTGCATCCACCCCCGGCTGCGCACCCCCGTCGCGGCGACCCTGGTGGTGACCGCGCTGGGCTCGCTGGCCTACTGGCTGCTGCCGTTCGAAGTGCTGCTGCTCGGTTCCGGAGCCAGCCTGGTGATCACCTACGTGCTGGTCGGGCTGGCCGCGCTGGTCGGCCGGATCCGCGGCCGGACCAGCCGGGCGGCCTACCGGATGCCCGCCTGGCCGCTGCCCCCGCTCCTGCTGCTGGCGTCCATGGTGGTGGTCCTCGGCGAAAACCTGCTCAACGACTGGGTTCCGGTGACGATCGCGGTCGGCATCCTCGTCGTCGGATACGTCTACTACTACGGCTACATCCACCCCCGCCGCGACGAGCGCTGGACGCTGCCCGCCCCGATCGACGAGGACGCCTGAGCGGATCCGGGCCGGACGGGGTTCAGCGGGTGTGGACCGATACCGCGTAGTCGCCGTCGGTGAAAGGAGCTCGGTCCCAGGTGGCGAACCGGTCCGCCAGCACCAGGCCGGCCGCTGCGGCGTGGGCGTCGTAGTCGGTGGTCCCGTAGCCGCGGTCGAGGCTGAAACCGGCGACGAGCACACCTCCGGGGCGCACGTGGCGGGCCACGCTGGCCACCAGTGCCGCTTGGGTGCCGGGGCGGGTGAACAGCGGGACGTTGCCGGCCATGACGACCACGTCGAAGGTCCGGCCGAGGTCGAGCTCGACCAGATCGGCTTCGATCCACGAGATCTGCGGGGCCCGCTGGCGGGCGGTGGTCAGCATCGAGCTGTCGAGGTCGGTGCCCACCACCTCGATGCCGTGCCGGGCCAGTTCGATGGCCACGCGGCCCGTTCCGCAGCCGGCGTCGAGGACGTTCGACGGGGCGAAGGAACGGACGAAATCGGCTTCGCCGTGCACGTCCGCCCCGGAGGCGGCGAGCGCGTCGAAGCGCCGCTGGTAGTCGTCGCCGTCCCACTCGGCGGGTCCGTTCGAAGCGATGTCACGTCCAGTTCCTCGAGACATCCTCCGATCCTCACATCCCGGTGACACCGGCCCGCAACTGCCCAGTGCACTGGACGGGAACGGGCCATCTGTGTCCACAAGAGACGTTGACGCTCCGAACAGCGGCCGATCGTCGCCGATCCCGGTCAGGCGACCGTGCTGCGGGCCCGGTCCGCACCGGTCCAGGCCAGCGCGACCGCTCCGTCGAGCAGGGCTCGTTCGGCCTGCGGACCGACGCAGTGCGCGGCGAACTCGTGCTGGTGGTTGGTGGCCGGCAGCGAGCCGATCCCGATGTAGGGGTGGATGGCCGGCACGACCTGCGACACGTTGCCCATGTCCGTCGACGCCCGGTTCATCCGGCCCGCCAGCCCGTCCGGGGCGAACTCCCGGCCCAGGTGCAGGGCGTTGGCCCGGTATGCCGCGAGCGCGCGCTCGTCGGTGCGGAACTCGGCGTAGGGCTTGCTCTCCGCCTCGATCTCCAGCGTGGTGCCGGTCGCCAGGGCGCCCGCTTCGAAGCAGCGCATCACCTTCGGCTCGATCTCGGCCAGCTCGGCCAGGGTTTCCGCGCGCACGTACCACCGCCCCGAGGAGGTTTCGGGGATCGCGTTGGGTGCCGAGCCCGCCGAGGTGACGATCCCGTGCACCCGCGAGCTCGACGGGAGCTGCTGGCGGAGCAGGCCGATGGCGACCTGGGCGACGGTGAACGCGTCGGCGGCGTTCACCCCGTCCTCGGGATAGGCCGCCGCGTGCGCGGACCGGCCGCGGTAGGAGATCCGGGAATGGCTGACCGCGAACGGCCTCGCCTCTGCGACGTCGACCGGGCCCGGGTGGACCATCATCGCCAGGTCGACGTCGTGGAACGCGCCCCGCTCCAGCATCTCGATCTTGCCGCCGCCGCCCTCCTCGGCCGGGGTGCCGTACACCTCGACGGTCAGCCCGAGGTCGTCGGCGACCTCGGCCAAGCCGAGCGCGGCACCCACCGAGGAGGCGGCGATCAGGTTGTGCCCGCAGGCGTGCCCCAGTCCGGGCAGCGCGTCGTACTCGGCGCACAACGCGATCCGCAGCGGCCCCGTGCCGTAGCTGGCGAGGAACGCGGTCTCCAGCCCCAAGTAGTCCGCGGTCACGGTGAACCCGCGGCGATCGAGGAGCTCCGGGACCGTCGCGGCGGCGTGGCGCTCCTCCCAAGCGGTCTCGGGCCGGGCGTGCAGCCTCCTCGACAGCTCGACCAGGTCGTCGGCCACTCGATCCACGGCGGTGCGGATCGCGGCCTTCTCACGGGTCACCGTGCTCGGCATGGGGTTCCTCCTACTGGTCGCCGGGGACGCCGTACGACGGCGCGGTCGCGGGATTCAGACCGCGGCGGACGTAGTCGTCGCGCTGCGGCAGCCAGATCTCCAGTGCTCCGGCCAAGTCGTCGATCGGCGCCTCTGACCAGTCGACCCGCAGATCCGTCACCGGCCACTCCACGTCGGCGACGACGGCAAGGCCCGCCGAGTGCACCGGCCCTGCCTCTCCGCCCGCCGCGACCGCCGCCTGCAACGCGGCGAGCAGCCGCTCTTCGAGCTCGCCCGTCGCGGACTCGAAGGCATCGACCATGGCCGTCGGAATCCCGCTGCCGCTGAGCAGGTTTCCCGCGGCAACCGAGTTCGGGCCGACGGCGGCGCCGTGGGTGCCGAGGGTCTGCGCACCGCTGAACCAGGCGGTCGGCCCGGCCGGCCCGACCGCGGTCAGCTGGCGGTAGTCCAGATCGGTCGCGCCCTCGCCGACTTCCCGCAACGCGAGCTGGGCATCGCCGTGGACGGCCAAGCGGTCGAGGATGCGCCCGCCCAGGCGAGGATCGGTCACGTTCTGCGAGGCGGCGGCGCCGACGCCCGGCCTCAGGTGCGAGCAGCGCGCGGCCACCGCGGGGCTGGAGGAGCTCACCGCCATCCCGAAGCGGCCGTCCTGCCTGGCTGAGATGGAGAAGGTCATCGGTCGTCCTCCGGGATCACGGCGATGGCATCGATCTCGCACAGCCACTCGGGGCGTGCCAGCGCGGAGACCACGACACCGGTGGAGATCGGGTGGACGCCCTTGGTCCAGCGGCCGACGGTCCGGTAGACGGTCTCGCGGTAACGCGGGTCGATCAGGTAGATGGTCAGCTTGACCAGGTGCTCCATCCGGCTGCCCGCCTCCCGGAGCAGCATGTCGATGTTCGCCATCGCCTGCTCGGCCTGGGCCCCGACGTCACCGATCCCGACCGACTCGCTGGTGTCGAGGTCCTGCCCGATCTGGCCGCGGACGTAGACGGTGTTGCCGGCCACGACTGCCTGGCACAGGTCGTTGTCGAGGTTCTGCTCGGGATAGGTGTCGCGGGTGTTGAACGGGCGGATGCGGGTGTGGGTCGGCATCAGGCTGCTCCGGTCGTGTTGGCGGTCGGTTCGAGGGCCCAGTCCAGCCGGGACGAGTCGGTGCCGGGAGATCCGGCGTAGGCGAGGTAACCGCGCTGGATCTCGATGTGCTCGGCCACGTACGCGGCGTCGTGCCAGACACCCCAGAGGAAGCTCGACCCGCGCCGCGACAGCCACGGCAGCCCGAGGAAGTAGACCCCGGGCTCGGCGGACACGCCGCGGGTGTGTTGCGGTTTGCCGTCGTCGTCGAAGGCGTCGACCTCCAACCAGCTGTAGTCGGACCGGAATCCGGTCGCCCAGACGATCGAGGTGATGCCGGCTTCTGCGAGGTCCAGCTCGGAGATCGGGTCGGTCACGCAATCCGGATCCGGCCCGAACGCGCGGGCCTGCGGTTCCTCGGGCAGGTCGAGCCCGTTGCGCTCGATGTAGGCATCGGCCTCGTCGAGCATCTTCAGGTAGTTGGCGTCGCCGTTCGCGATGTTCTGGCGCAGGTCGTCCGCGAAGTGCATCCGGCCGTCGGCGAAAGCACGGGTCATGCCGAGGAGGGTGATGCCGTCGGCCGCGAGGGCGCGGAAGTCGACGGTCCGGCCACCCCGGGCCCCGCTGACCGCGATCGTGACGTGCTCCGCCCCGCGAGGCGGAGCTGCCGCGTCCCACTTGTTGAGGACTCCGAGCCACCAGCAGAAGTCGCGGCCCCGGTAGCTCCGCGGCGGCCGGTCGTGCGGACCGACCGACAGGTGGACCTCCTTGCCGGAGCGCTGCAGCTCGTCGGCGATCTGGACGCCCGATGACCCCGCTCCGACCACGAGGACACCGCCTTCGGGCAGCTGCTGCGGGTTGCGGTAGGAGCTGGAGTGCAGCTGGGTCACCCCCGCGTCCTCGGGAACGACGGGCGGGATGACCGGGGTCTGGAACGGGCCGGTCGCCGCCACCACGTAGCGGGCGTCGATCACGCCGTCCGAGGTCTCGACGCGAAAACCCGGGCGCCCGAAGTTCTTTCGCACGTGCCGGACTTCCACGCCGCAGCGGATCGGCGCGTCGATCTTCTCCGCGTACGCGACGAGGTAGTCCGCGACCTGGTCCTTCGAAGCGAAACCGTCGGGATCGACGTCGTCGAACCGCAGTCCCGGGAAGCGGTCGTGCCAGGCCGGGCCGTTGGCCACCAGGGAGTCCCAACGGCCGGTGCGCCAGCGCTCGGCGATGCGATCGCGCTCCAGCACCAAGTGCGGGATCCCGCGTGCGCTGAGGTGTTCGCTCATGGCCACCCCGGCCTGTCCTCCGCCGACCACGAGGACCTCGGTCTCGCACTGCGACATGTCTTTCCTCCGTTCGCTGGTCTCGACGTTCTACGACCACCCGGACCGGTCAACGGGGCCGCCGATGATCCGAGTCTGAGCGAACTCATTGCAACAGACCAGCATATGTTTTCGAATCATTGCATCGGCTCTGTTGATGCAATGGATTGCGCGGGGCCGCCCGATCGCGTGCGGACGGGCCCGCAGCTGTCAGGAATTCCCCTTGCCCGCAACCGATCCGGAGGTCCGCGGGACCCCCGCCCCGGCCCCGAGGTCCTGCTCCTGCAGCAAGCTGGTCCCCGCGGTTTCGCGCATGCTCAGCGCGGCGACGAGCCCGATCGCTGCGGCCACCATCAGGTAGGGGCCGGGGACCAGCAGGCTCCCGGTGGCGGTGATGAGGACAGTCATGAAGAACGGCACCGTGCCGGCGAAAAGCGCGGCGGTGATGTTGTAGGCGATCGACAGCCCACCCTGGCGGGTCCGGGTCGGGAAGATCTCCGCGGCCCACACGGCGTGGGTGCCCAGGATCGCCGAGAGGATCACCGACAGCCCGAGTGCCGCGACGACGGTGCCGACCATCCCCGTCTGCATCAGCAGGTAAGCGGGCGTGGCCGAGACCAGCAGGGCAACGGCGGCGCCGACCAGGACGGGCTTGCGACCGATTCGGTCCGACAGCCGGCCGAACACGGGCACCAGGACGAGCCCGAGCAGCGAGACGAAGGTCGAGAGGAGCGCGGCACTTTCGGCGGAGTGACCCAGGTGGTCCGTCTGGTAGTTCACCAGGTAGGTGAGCACCGCGTAGAAGAGCACGTGCATCATCGTCATGATCCCGGCGGCCTGGAACAGCTGCCGCACATTGGTGCGGAAGAGCTCGGAGATCGGGCTGCGCGACACCGAGCCGGTCGCCTCCAGCACCCGGTACTCCGGCGTGTCCTCGATCTTCGTCCGGATGACGTAGCCGATCACACCCATCGGCGCCGCAACCAGGAACGGAATCCGCCAGCCCCACGCGGTGACCTGCTCGGGCATCAGCGAGACCGACAGCAGGTAGAAGGCGAACGACCCGGCCAGGAAGCCGAGCAGCGACCCGACCTCGAGCCAGCTGACACCGAAGCCTCGCCGGGCGCGGGGAGCGTGCTCGGCCAGGAAGCTCGCGGCACTGCCGAACTCGCCGCCGGCCGCGAAGCCCTGCACCAGCCGGATCGCGACGAGCAGGATCGGTGCAGCGATCCCGAGCGTCGCGTATCCCGGTAGCAGACCGATCGCGAGCGTCGAGATCGACATCACGATGATCACGATCGACAGCGTTCGCCGGCGGCCGATGCGGTCGCCGAGCGGCCCGAACACCAACGCGCCGAGCGGGCGGATGCCGAAGGACACCGCGAACACGGCGAACACCGACAGCACGCCGGCGACCTGGTTCTCGGCCGGGAAGAACACCGCCGCGATGGTGGTGGCGAGGTAGGCGTAGACAGCCCAGTCGAACCAGTGGACGAAGACGCCGATCGCACCGGCCGCCACGCTTCGGCGCAGCGAGGCGGGATCGGTCTGGACGGTCGCGTCGAGCGCGGCATCGGCGGCGGAATGTGAGGCGAGTTCGGACACAGGGCCTCCTGCGGTCGTCGCGGGACGGCGGCAGGACCGTCAGCGCCCCCGCCGTGAACAGCGCGCACGACGTCAGCGCTGTTGGGAGGCGACGCTATGCATTCCCGGGTGATCACTCAAACAGAGATATCGGGTCCAGTGCATCAGCAATTCCGATGCAGGATGGCACCGGCGAGGGTCGACACCGGTCGTCGGATCAGGAGCGCGGCGTGCGGACGTTCTCGCCCAGCCGCCCGGTCGCCACCCCGAGCCGTTCGACGACCACGCGGGCGCTGTCGGTGACCGCGCGGGCCCGGGCCGTGCGCCGCACCGACTCCATCCACGCCACCACCACCGACAGCGACGGCGCGTCATCGGCGATGGGGCGCGACTCGACGCGCCCACCGCCGTAGGTGCCGTCGAACACCGGCTGCTGGTTCAGCAGCGAAAAACCCAGTCCCCGGGCGACCATCCCGCGGACGGCCTCGACGCTGTGCGAGCGGTACGCGATGCGGGGCGTCGCACCGGCCGCGGACAGCAACTCGCGGAAGTACTCGCGGCTGTGCGGGAGGTCGAGCAGCACCATCGGCTCGTCGGCCAGGTCGCGCAGCCGGACCTGCGAGAGCTCGGCGAGCCGGTGGTCGGGCGGCAGGACCACGTACGGCGGCGCCTCGGCGATGGCCTCGCGCGCCACCCCCTGCCCGAGCCCCAGGTCGTAGGTCACGGCCACCTCGACGGTGCCGCTGCGCAGCGCGGCGCTCACCGCGCCGGCTTCGAGTTCGAGGACCTCGACCTCGAGCCCGGGGTGTGCCGCGCTCAGCTCCGCGAGCAGCTCGGGCATCACGAACGGGACGAGGGTGACCATGCACGCCAGCCGGATGCGCCCGCGCACGTCGTCACCTCGGCCTCGCGCCGCGTCCAGGACCTCGCCGAGATGCGCGAGCAGCCCCCGCACATCCCGCAGGAACTCCTCGCCCGCCGCGGTCAGGACAAGACCCCGCGCGTGCTGGCGGATGAACAGCGGAGTGCCGACCTGCCGTTCCAGCTGGGCGACCGCCGCCGAGACGGCCGACTGGGCGACCCGCAGCTCCTCTGCCGCCTTGGTCATGCTCAGCGCGGACGCGGCCTCGACGAAGTAGCGCAGTTGCGTCAGGGTCACGTCCGGTTGCCCGCTCACCGAAGCACCACCTGATCATCACTGGAACTGCTGCCGAATTTGAGCGCAACGGTACAGCAGATTCAACATCGGCCACGAGCACGAGCACGCCGCGATCCCGCCGAAGCGGTCGAGGACAGCCCTCGTCAGCGCCGGTCCCCTTCGGGGATCGGGCCGGACTGATCCGCGTGCGCGTTGAACTTCTCGAGGTCCGTGGCGAGTGCGTCGTACGCGGTCGGCTTGGTGCGCTTGAGGTACGCGCTGTAGGCGATGCCTCCGATGAGCGCGAGAACGAGCAGGAGCGGCAGGAGCCGCACCGCCACTGCGTCGGAGCCGGCGACGATGTCGAAGTTGGTGATCGCCAGGACGACGATCGACAGCATCCCGAGCAGGCCGATCCCTGGCGCGGCGAAGGTGCTCCACCACCGCCGGTCTCGGGCTCGGCGGAAGTGCACGATGATCGACAGGCCCGCGAGATCGCTGGAGGAGTGCACGAGGTCGATGTACTCCTGGGGCAGCTCGTCGAAGGACAGCTTGGTCACGCTGGCCACTCCGCCGTTGTACGAGTCCTCGCCTTGGACGAGGCCGTTCTCGTCCAAGGCCAGAGGATCAGCTGGCGGTGGACGACGAGGTAGTCGGCCGGCTCGTCATCGACCGGGATCCCGCTCTGCGCCGCGTACGAACCGGGACTGTTGACTGTTTGCGATTTTGTGTGAATCAGTGTGTTTCTGTTAGGTTTTGTGTGTGATGTTCAACCCCGGAGAGGTCGACGACGGCATGGTGCGCGCGGCCGAGCTCGGGGTGTTCCGGTGACAGTCACGATTCAGGCGTATCGGTTCGCGCTGGGCCCCAACCCTTCCCAGGAAGCAGCGTTGCGATCGCATTGCGGTGCGCAGCGTTTCGCCTACAACTGGGGCCTGAACCGGATCAGGGCCAATCTGGACCAGCGTCGGGTGGAGAAGTCCTACGGTATCCCGTCCGAGAAGCTGACTCCGTTGGTGAACTGGTCTGCTTATTCGCTGCGGAAAGACTGGAACACCGTGAAGGCAGAGATTGCGCCATGGTGGCCGGAAAACTCCAAGGAAGCCTACGCCTCAGGGTTGGCGAATCTGGCGACCGCACTGGCCAACTGGGATGCCTCGAGGAACAACAAGAGAAAAGGCCGCCCGCTGGGGTTCCCACGTTTCAAGGGCAAGCGCAGTGTGTTGTCGTGCCGGTTCACCACCGGCAGCTTCGGCCTTGTCGACCGTGACCGTCGGCATGTGAAACTGCCCCGCATCGGCACGGTGCGCACTCTCGAATCCACCCGGAAGCTGGCGCGGCATGTGGATCGTGGCACCGCCCGGATCCGGTCAGCGACCGTCTCTTTCCGATCCGGTCGGTGGTTCGTGTCGTTTTCGGTGGAGATCCAGCGCGCGGCCCCTCCATCCGCGCGCCCGGACTCGAGTGTCGGCGTGGACCTTGGAGTGAAATCTCTTGCGGTGTTGTCCACCGGTGAGGTGATCGCGAACCCCAAACACCTGGAAGCTGCGCAGCGTGAGCTCCGCCGGCTGCAACGCCAAGCCGCGCGTCGAATCGGTCCGGACAAACGAACCAAACAGAAGCCGTCATCGCGGTGGCGCAAGACCCAGGCTCGGATCACGCGTCTGCACACCCGGATCGCCAACGCCCGCCGCGACGGGTTGCACAAGCTCTCCACCCGCCTGGTGAGAGAACACGGGGCGATCGTGATCGAGGACCTCAACGTCGCCGGGATGATGCGAAACCGGCGGCTGGCGCGCCATGTGGCGGGGATCGGCATGGCCGAGTTGCGTCGTCAGGTCGAGTACAAAGCCGCCTGGTCCGGCGTGAAGGTGCACACCGCTGACCGCTGGTTTCCGAGTTCTAAGACGTGTTCGGGTTGTGGTGTGGTGAAAGCCAAACTGCGCCTGTCCGAACGCACCTACCACTGCCACGCGTGCGGCCTGGTCCTGGACCGAGATCTCAACGCCGCACGCAACCTCGCTGCCCTTGTTGAGCGCGAGGCCTCCTCCCCGAGTTGCGGGGCGAGGCTAAACGAGCCCGATGGAAACCCACCTAAGACGGCCCCATGGGACGCTGCGGGTATTGCCACGGGAAGACCCGGACCTTCTGGTGCGGGCCAACGTCAGCACGGCAACGCGCTGGCTCGGTAAACGTTTTCACACGCTTTCCGAACGGTAGATCTGCTTCAGGAACCCTACGTCTCGCCGAACACCTCCGAGGCGGCCAGTTCCGTCGACGACAGCGTCACCCTGCGGACCATGAGCACCAGCGTCGCCTTGAACCGGTCCATCGGATCCGCCAGGTCCCAGCCCATCTCCGCTTCGAGGTGGGCGAGCCGGGCAGCGACGGTGCTGTGGTGCACGTGCATTTCCTCCGCGGTGCGCCGGAGCGACCCGAACACGCAGTAGGCCTCCAAGGTGGCCACCTCCTGCTCGCCGGCCGGGGACGTTGCGATC
This sequence comes from Saccharopolyspora oryzae, assembly GCF_027853915.1. Taxonomy (GTDB): domain Bacteria; phylum Actinomycetota; class Actinomycetes; order Mycobacteriales; family Pseudonocardiaceae; genus Saccharopolyspora; species Saccharopolyspora oryzae. The sequence continues at coordinate 4,893 of NZ_JAQGLA010000065.1, read as the reverse complement.
GCGTTGATGCGCGCCGCATCCGGGTCGTTGAGCAGGCGTTTCAGCGGCAGCTCTGCGAGCAGTTCCAGCGATCCCAGCCGCCCGTACGACACGGCCCGCCGCCCGTATCCGGTGGACGAGGCGAAGCGCAGCGCTCGACGTGCCTGCTTCCACGACGCGGGCGCGGCGTACACGCTCATGCGGTCGCCGATCCCCACCCACGGGCCGCGCGCGCCGTCCGCACCGGTGTGCGCCATCGGATGCTCGGCGACGATCGCGCTGTGCAAGTCTTCTGCGAGTCGGCGGTCGTCGCTGTCGTCCTGCAGGAGCACCGCCGTCAAGTTCCCGACCGCGACCGAGTGCACGAGGCGCCCCGGACAGATGCGCGCGACCAGTTCCACCGCGTCCTTGCTCGACGTCGTGGACAGCGCGAGTGCGCGCACTTTCCTGGAGGAGTCGAGTCCGAGCAGGCCAACCGCCCGAACTCGGTCCTCACGCCGTTCCTTGTCCGAGAGCACCACTTCCAGCAATCCCGGATGCCCCAACCGCGGACCGGTCGCAGACCGCGGCACGGCAACCCGCAAAGCGTGCTGGAGCCGGTCGAGGAGGAGCGAGTCGAGCGGATGTTCAGCAGTGCCACCGCGTTCGACCCACACAGCCGGTTCCGAGGTGGTCGACGTCGCGGGGCATCCGTCGTCGAGCAGGTCGCCCAGCGCCCCGTACCGGATCACCGTGCCCGATGCCCACTGCGCACCGACGGGGCACTCCGCGAGCAGCGCCGCAGACCGCACGAGCGCGTCGGCGTTGGCGGCGGACTCGCTGAGCCCGTCGAAGAAGGCGATGCCCCGGAACATCGACAACGCGTCGGAAGCCAGCTCGGATATCCGCAACTGCTCATCGCCAGTTGGCACGTCGAGCACCAGAACCTCCAAACACCGAGCCACCGTCCGGCATGACGTTGCTGAGAACGGCGCGGAAGCACCGATTCTCCGCAGAAACCACACCCTGCTCAACCGGCAGTGCCCGCTGATCGGGAAGACGTCCTCGCACGAGATGTTCCGCGAGACGCGAGAGCGGCGATGCTGGTACCACAAAGCTGCCAATGCCCTTGCCCCGCTGTCGAAATCCACCCAAGCAGGCTCCGGCCGATCTTGGCAGTAGTCGGCCAGGTCCCAGGTTACAGTCGGTCGATGCACATATTCCTGCTCCTGGTCGTGGCACTGGCGCTTCTGCTGTTGCTCGCGCTGGTGATTTACGGGCGGCTCGTGGTCCGCAACCAGCGCAGGTCCTTAGCAGTGCTGCGTCAGAACGGCCTCGCGTTCCTGTGCCGTCCAACGCTGGGCATGCTGAGCTCGGCCGGATTCATCCTCAGCGTTGACCACAACGCGGTCTCGCTGTGGAAAGTCGGCCTCGGCGAACCGGTGCGGAAGCAAGCGTTTCCCAGCCCTGGGGCCAGGGTTGCGCCAACCACGGTGAAGATCAACGTTGCGCGCAGGTCGTCCGGGCTGTCCGTGATCTCCTCGGCCGCAGAACGAGTGGACGTCGTCATCTACCCGGATCCGACGATGTCGTACTCGGCCCCCGCCGGTGGTGCTCTTCTCGACCTCGTGCGCGAAAAGATCCAGGAGGAGCTCGCGCGCATTCCCCGGTCCCCCGAATGACCATCGGATGCGCCCACCGCACGAAGGTCACCAAGGGACCGAGCTCAGCTGGGCTCGGCCGCCACGCGGAACTCCGCCGGCACGTCCGAGGTGTCCGCTGCGCTGGCCACGTCGGCGGCCATGGCACCGATCAGCGGCGCGAACTTCGCCCCGTGGCCGGAGCAGGGCGACACCACGGTGATCCCGTCGGCTCGGTCGAGGACGAAGTTCTCGTCGGGGGTGTTGGTGAACAGGCACGTGGTCTCGGCGTAGGGCTCCGGCTCCAGGCCGGGGAGGTGCTCCTGCACGTAGGAGGTGACCCGGCGGCGGTTGTCCGGGTCGACGAGCTGGTCCTGGTGCGCGGCCGACGGCAGCGGTTTGCCGCCGTTGAACTCGGCGACCTTCTGCCCGCGGAAACCGGCGTCCTCGCCACCCGGCAGACCGTAGACCACGATCCGGTCGGTCATGGAGATGAAGGTCGGCCACGAACTGCCGGATCCGTCCCGGTACGGGAAGTGGTACGCCTGCTCCTGCCGGACCACCAGCTCCGGCATCCGGGACAGGAATCCGCGCGGGAGCGCCAGATCCGCCAGCAGATCGGGTAGCCAGCCACCGGCGCACACCACGACTCGTTCTGCTTCCACGACATCACCGCGGCTCGACACCAGCCGGTAGCCGGCGCCTTCCCGCGCAGCCGACGCCAGCTGCCAGCCCGTCTCCAGGTGCGCGCCGTGCGCGACCGCCAGTTCGACCATCGCCTCCACCGCTGCCTGGGCGTGGATCACCCCGGCGCCCGGGTGCCACAGGACCGGGGTGTCGAAGCGGAACTCCGGCCACCGCTCGGTGGCCTGCTGGACGCTCAGCAGCTCGTGGTCGACGCCGAGGTCTCCGAGCACCTGCGCCAGGGTTTCGGGCTGGCGTCGCGCGCCGAAGTCGACGGCGCCGGTCGGCGTGACGAGGGTGCGGCCCGCACTTCGTTCGAGCTCGTCCCACAGCGGTTTCGCCCGCACCATCAACCGGGCGTAGAGGCGCTCGGCGTAGGCGTAGCGGAGGATGCGCGCGGATCCGTGCGAGCTGCCGCCGCGGTGGGCTGGAGTCGTCTGCTCGAGCAGGGTCACCTCGTGGCCCCGGGCGGCCAGCTGCCACGCGGTGGCAGAACCTGCCAGACCGGCACCGATGACGGCGTACTGCGATGTGAGCGAAGGCACTGCGGCTCCGGAAGATCGTCGAATCGGGGTGGACGAGACCCATCAGAACCCGCCTGGTCCAGATCTGTCCAACGCGTCCTCGTCGCCGACTGGTGCGTTCAGCTCCCCGCGGCGTCCCGCTGAGCCGGCTCCACGCCGGGCTCCAGCCGGCCCGCCGCGCGCGCCATGAACGCCTCCGCCTTGGCGTTGTCCGGTTCGCTCAGCAGGCTGGCGGCCACGTACGCCACGAGGCTCAGTCCCATGCCGATCAGGATCCGGGTCGCGTCACCTTCCCAGAACGCGGGGAGCGGAACGCCGAGTTCGATCACGAATCCGTACAGGATGAAACCGCCACCGGCCACGATCGCGGCCACCGCACCGGTGCTGGTCCCCCGGCGCCAGAAGAAGCCGAGGATCAGCGGCACGAACAGCCCTGCCGCCAGCACCTCCGAAGCCAACGACAGCAGGTTCAGCGCGCTGGGCAGCCGCACCGCCACCAGGAATCCCGCGACCGCCGCGAGTGCGGTGCCGATCCGCCCGTAGCGCACCTTCGACCGCTCGGACGCGGCAGGGCGCACGTACTTCACGAAGAGTTCGGCCATGTAGAGCGAACTGAGGTTGAACGTGGTGCAGATCGTCGACATGATCGCGGCCGCGATCCCGACGAAGACGATGCTCCCGAGCAGCGGGGACATGTGGTCGCGCACCAGCGCGGACACGATGCCTCCCGACGGCAGCTGCGCGAAGACCGCGACCGATGCGACGCCGGTGAAGACGACCAGGAAGTAGAGCGGGATGAACCCGCCCATGGCCGTCACAGCGGCCAGTCGTGCGCCCCGGGGGTTGCGCGCGGCCTGGATGCGCTGCCAGGCGGCACCGTCGATCGTGAAGGCGAGCCCGAAGGAGATGATGTAGGTCAAGTTGTCGCCGATGCCGCTGAAGAGGTTGAGGTACCCGGGTCCGCGAGTGGCTTCGACGGCTTGACCGATGTTGTGCGGACCGCCCGCGAGCACGACCGCGACGACGACCGTCACGACGAGTCCGGCCAGCAGCAGCACGAACTGGATGGTCTCGGTCAGCACGACCGCCCGGAACCCGCCCGTGATCGAGTACAGCAGCGACACCGCGGTGCCGAGGACGACCGCCGTCGCGTAGCCGATGCCGAAGAACGACGCGAAGAACCCGCCGATCGCGACCATCTGCGATGCGCCCCAGACGATCAAGTAGATCGTCAGCACCACCGAGAGCAGATTTCCGGCGGTGGCGTTGTAGCGCGAAGCCATGATGCCGTTCTGCGACACCGAGCCGACCCGCCGGATCGCGGGCGCCAGTGCGACCAGTGCGATCACGGCGAGCACCGTCGGTCCACCTAGGACCCACCACGACACCAGTCCGGACTGGAAGGCCTTGTCCACCGAGATCAGCGCGGAATTGGCGCCGTACCAGGTCGCGATGAACGCCAGCCCGAGCGACCACGACGGCATCGCCCGGCTGGCCAGGAAGTAGTCCTCCTCGGTCGCGGTCCTCCGCTTGTACATCGCCACGGCCAGCAGCACCGCGAAGTAGACCGCCAGACTGCCGACCAACCACGCACCGGACATCTCGATCCTCGACTTCCCGCCGATACGGCAATCGTCAAGTGCCCTGTTCGAGGGGCAGGACTCTAGGAGTCCGGAACGAGGGAGGACAGTCCGATTCCCATGCCGTGAGAACCCCGGCGATCACGAACGCGGCCGTGATCGAACATCCCGGCCCAGACCGGGAAAACCGCTCACGCGCTGTGCCGGATCACGCCGTGCGGAGTTCCTTCTCCAGCGGTGTCGGGAAGGACGGGACCACTGGCGTGCCGTCCAACCGGGACTGCAGCTCGTCCGCGGCGTCCCGCACGGCGCGGACCGCCGCTTCCCCGCGGTCGACCAGCAACCTGGTGGCGATGTTCCCGTCCGGCCGCACCGCCCAGCCTCCGACGACCTCACCACCCCACCAGACCGTCGGCCCGATGTTGCCGTTCCGGTCGAACAGGGGCCGGGAATCCGCGGGCAGGTACCAGTCGCGTTCCTTCCAGCCCATCGGCGTCGGATCGAGGG
>NZ_JAQGLA010000064.1 GCF_027853915.1 Saccharopolyspora oryzae | reverse complement strand
TTCGAGGGGGGTGGGGACGTGTCTTCCGGGGAACGGAGGAGGCGGAGTGGACGAGTCGATCACCGTGCAGCGCGTTCGGCACGCGCTGGTCGTGGGCCAGCTCGACGCGGATGGTGCCGCCGTCCTGCTGGCGGCGAACCTGCCGCCGAAGCGGGACCGCACCTACGTGGTGGTCGGCGCCTCCGCGCTCGACGGGATGACCAGGCTCGACCCGTGGGTGGTCGCTGATCTCGCCGACGAGGCGCGCGGTGTTCTCTGCGTGGTGGCACCGAACTGCGGCTCGATGGGTCGTAACGGCGCGCTGCCGCCCGCGAAGCGGCGCGCCGAACGCCTCGGCGTGGAGGTGACGGCACCGGACGGTGACCCGGTTGCGCTCGCCGACGGCAGCTTGTTCGTTCCCGGCTCGACGGCGGGCTGGGTGTCGTACCGCCCGGACGGCGCGCGGATACCGATCGGCGCGCGGTTCCCCGCACCGTGGTGGCAGGACGGGCTGCCGGACGCGGCAGACATCACCCACGTGCCCGCAGGTCTCTGGGTGCGCCATCCCGGCGCCCCGACCCGGCCCGACGACCGCCTCCTGCGGCAGGCACCCGACCGCGACCGGATGTACGTGGTGCTCGGCGCCCCGGGAGAGCCGCCACCTGCGGCGACGTCCGTGGCCGGAGTGCTGCGCGCGCTTCCCGACGAGGGCCGGGACCGGGCGGTCCTCGCCTGCTACGGCTTCGGCGGCGACCGGCTGGTCCGCGAGGTGGCCGGCGAGCTGGGCGCACCCGTGCGGGTGGCGCACGGCGTGCCCGATGACGACGGAATCGTGCAGGTCGACGAGACGGGCGAGATCCGCTGGCGGCCGTTCGCCGTGGAGAGCGTGTACCGGCACGATGGCGCGCCGGTGCTGGATCGTTGGGCCGCGCCCGCGTCCCTGGCGATGGTCGAGCCGGGCTCGTACCGGTTGACCGACGGTTGGCGCGTCGACGTGGTGCCGCGTGGACTCGCGGTGCGGCCCGATGAAGCGCCTCGCCCCGAAACCGCCGCGGAGGCAGGGCCGACCGCCGACATCGTTTTCGCAGCCGAGGCTGCTGTGCCGTCGGGTGTGCTGGCCGCGTTCAACCGCCTGGTGCGCGATCTGCCGACTGACGCGCGCGAGAACCTGCGGATCCTCCCGCAGGGCGATCCGTCGGCGCTGACCGGAATCGAGGCATCGGACCGCATCGCGCAGGCCCCCGCACCCGCGCCGATCAGCGCGCAGGAACGCGTGCCGCCGCCGAAGGGCGCGGTGATGGTGGCAACCGACGGTCGAGTTCTGCCCGTCGCACCGATCCTCCCTGTGCCCGGGAAGCACGATCAGTGGAAAGACGTCCGGGAAAGCGCTGGAGCCAGCACCGAAGCCGAGCCCGTGAGCAGCGGAATCCCGAGCGTGGCAGCCGCGAGCGTCGCCCCGGCGGTCGTCCCCGCACCGCCGGTGGTCCCGATGCCGAGCCCGGCTCAGCCCCAGCGAGTCCGGCAGCAAGTGCGCCCGGAACTCCCAGCCGACCCGGTGACACCTGCTCAACCACTGCCCCCGGCCCCGGTGTGGCCGGCGAGCCAGACGGGTCCCATCCCGATGGCTCAGGTGCAGCAGGCGGTTTCGGCTCTGCCGTCGGCAAATCCGCCGCTGTGGGGACATCCGAGGGCAGCCCCGCCGAACGGCCAGCCGCCATGGATCAGCGCCTCCGCCCCACCGGCCGCCGGGCCCGTCGCATCGACCGAGGTGACCATGCCGGGGACGTTGCCCGCCGTGGCCCCGGTGCACCGAGCGCCGGTCAGGGAGTCACCACAGGCGGTCAGCACCGAGTCGGCAGGTGCAACGGCGGTTCGATCGGTCGGTGGCACGGCGGTCAGGGCGGCGACCGCAATGGAATCAGAACCATCGCCGCAGGTCAGCGCGGCAACAAAGCAGGCCGCGGCGCCCAGCCCGGCAGCTGCAGGGCTACCGTCCACAGTGGCGTCCAGCGCTATGGCAGCCCCCGCTAAAGCGGAACCCGAAGCCAAGTCCACAGTGGAACAACCAGTGACCGGACTCCTCCCCGAGCGGCCGCGAGCGGTGGAGGTACCGGAAGACGCGCGCAGCACGGCCACCCAGCGGCGAGCCATGCGAGCAACCCTCGGCTCGCGCTACGACGTCGCCACCAGGGCGGTCACCAAGCTGCTCTCCGAGCGGCCGGGCATGCGCTTCGCCGCCGAGGACCGTGCCGCGCTGCTGGCCGAACTCGCCGTGGTGCGGGTCTTCGCCGACGACCCCACCGGCGAGTACGACGCCGACTTCTACGTCTGCCTGGCCGACGGGCTTCGGCGGTTGCCGACGGTGCGAACCGTCGTGGTGCGCGGAATCCCCGCGGACACCGCGGTCCAGCCGGAAGCACTGCTGCGCCTGCCCACCCCGGTCGTCGCGGCCCCGGCCGCAGGCGCAGGCCCGGTCGGACCCGCCGAGGCCCTGATCTGGACGACCAGCGGCCGCCGCCTGGACGGCCTGCTCGACGACGAGCCCGCCCACCGCGACGACGTCGTGCTCTCCGGCCACACCCGCCTGCGCGTGCTGGCCGTCGAGTCCGCGCCGGTGCCGCGGATCCTCCTCGCCGAGGACGGGACCGCCGGCGACGCCGCGTTGACCAGGTTGCGCGCGGCTGCTGCCGCCCGGTCCGAAGTTCCGGCACGACAGCCCGACACCGACCGGTGGTTCGGCCCGCTTCCCGTGGTGTGAGAGGAGAAACCGTGGAGCACCATGAGCTGCTCGCGCTGGCCGGCCGCGTACCGGACGGCTGGCTGGCCATCGCCCGGGAGGCGCTCGCGGCTGGAGACACCGCCAGGCTCGCCGCTCTGGTCGCCACGCTCGGCGAACCGAAACCTCAAGCGGCCCAGCACAGTTTCACCCCGGAACCGCACGGCCACGAGCAGGCCGACAGCGCGGCGCTCGCTGCGGTCCGAAACGCTGCGCAGGCGTGCTGGGCAACCACGAGGAACGGCGCGGACCGCGTCTACCTGGTCCAAACCGAGGCCGACCCGTCGACCGTGACCGCCGCAGCTCACCGCGCCCTGGCCGGCCTGGTGGACTCCCCGCGGGTGGAGGTCTTCGCCCCCGACCAGCCCCTGCCCGCCTACCACGAACAGGCGCTGCTGGCCGCGACGCTGCTGTGGTCGGAGACCCCGAAACCGCAGGTCAGAGTGGCCCGCGCGTTCGACGGCGCCACCGCCGCCGGGCCGTGGTTCGCCCCCGACCGCGAGCTGGTCGTCGACCCCGCCGAACGCAGGCGGCTGCTGGACTTCCTCACCGCAGGCGAGGTCGTGCTGACCGCGGACGTGCTGATGGCGGACGTGTTCACCGGCGCGACCGCCGTCCCGGCCGACCTGCGCTCCGACGGCACCTGGGTGTGGTCGGACGCCACCAAGTACTACCTCGACCGCTACCAGCTGGCGCCCGACGCGGAGCTGGCCGGGCACGCGCTGGCCCACGCACCGCGCGGCCGTCTGTGCCCGCTCACCCGCCACCACGTGCGCGCGGCCTTGACCCCGAACCAGGGAGGCACTTCGTGACGAGCAGGATGACCGGAGTCCGGTCGGTGCTCGGCGTTTCACCGACCGAGCCCGACTGCTTCCGCACCGTCGGCGACGCGATCAGCTCGGCCCGCGACGGCGACGTGATCGCCGTCCGGCCCGGCGTGTACCCGGAGTCGATCGTGCTGGACCGCAACGTCACGCTGTCCGGCTCCGGCTCGCCGGGAGACGTGCGGATCGAGGCCGCGGGCGAGCCGGTGCTGCGCGTGACCACCGAGCACGCCGAGGTGTCCGGCATCGAGTTCGCGCATTCCGGCGGTGCGGTCGCGGTCGACCTGCAGTCCGGCGAGCTGCACCTGGACGAGTGCGTGGTCGCGGCGAACTCGGAGGTGGCGGTCGTGGCCCGCCGAGGCGTCCAGCTCCGGGTCGACGCCACGACCGTGCGCAACCCCGGGGGCGCCGGGGTGCTGGTCTTCGACGGGGGATCGGCCCAGCTGACCGGCTGCACGCTCACCTCGCTCGGCACGACCGCGGTGGTCGCCCGCTCCGGCGGGGCTCCGGTCCTGGTCGACTGCGCGGTGACCGACGCGAAGGGTGCGGTGCTCGCCGCCGATCGGGGCCGCGGTGAGCTGCGCGGATGCCGGATCAGCGACATCACCGGCACCGCGATCGTCGTCGAGGAGCGCAGCGAGCTGACTGTCTCCGGAACCGAAGTGTCCGTTGTGGACGGTGTGGGAATGCTGTCGGCGAGCGGGTCCCGGCCGGTGCTGCGCGACTGCCGGATCAGCGACACCACCGCGCAGGCCGTCGTCGTGGTGCAGGAATCCGCCGCCGAACTGGAACGGGTCACCGTCGACGGAGCGCGCGGGCACGCCGTGCAGGTGCTGGAGGGATCGTCCGCCGACCTGTCCGAGTGCGTGCTCACCAGCGCAGGCCACGACGCGGTGGTCGCGGGTGCCGACGGCGCGCTTCGACTGGCCGGCTGCGAGATCACCGGCGGATCGGGCAACGGCGTGCTGGTCGAGAGCCGGGCCTCGGCGACGGTGCGGGACACCCGCGTCGTCGGCGCGGCCGAGGCGGGCCTGCTTGCCCAGGACCAGGCGAGACTCGCGGTCGACGGCGGTGAAGTGCGCGAATGCCGGACCGGCGTGGTGTGGCGCGGCCAAGCCGAAGGTTCGATCACCGGCTGCGCGGTGCGGGACAACCTCGGCGACGGCATCGCGGTGCAGTCCGAGCAGCCGGTGGAAGTGACCGGCTGCACCGCCGAACGCAACCTCGGCACGGACATCCGGCTGCCCGGCGGGGAGATCCCGGCGCTGAACGAATCCGCTGAGGACGATCCGCGACCGGAGCCCGCCGACACCGGGGACACCGAGGAACTCGACGACCTGCTCGCGGAACTGGCCGAACTGGTCGGCCTGGACGGCGTGAAGCGCGAGGTGGAGACGCTGGTGCGGTTGCACCAGATGTCCGAGCGCCGCGCCGCCGCCGGACTCCCGTCGCCGCCGCTGTCCCGGCACCTGGTCTTCACCGGCGCACCCGGCACCGGCAAGACCACGGTGGCCAGGCTCTACGGCCGGATCCTCACCGCGCTCGGAGTCCTGCGCTCCGGCCAGCTGGTCGAGGTGGCGCGGCCGGACCTGGTCGCCTCGGTGGTCGGCGGCACCGCGATCAAGACCACCGAGATGTTCAACAAGGCGATCGGCGGCGTGCTGTTCATCGACGAGGCCTACACCCTGTCGGCGGGCAGCAGCGGCGGTGGCCCGGACTTCGGGCAGGAGGCGATCGACACGCTGGTGAAGCTGATGGAGGACCACCGCGACGAGGTCGTGGTGATCGTCGCGGGCTACACCAACGACATGCGCTCGTTCCTGGCCGCGAACCCGGGCCTGTCCTCGCGCTTCTCCCGCACCATCGAGTTCGCGGACTACTCGTCGGCGGAGCTGGTCACCATCGTCGAGGGCCTGTGCCGCAGCCACGACTACCGGCTGGAGTTCGAAACCAGGTCGGCGCTGCACGCGTACTTCACGAACCTGCCGCGCGACGCGGCGTTCGGCAACGGCCGCACGGCCCGCAAGGTGTTCGAGGAGATGCTCGGCAGGCAGGCCTACCGCCTGGCCGACGACCCGACCGCCGGCCACGTCGCGCTGACCAGGCTCCTCCCGGACGACCTCGGCCCGCTGCCCGGCTCGTCGGTCGGCGCGGGCGCCGGCCGGGTGGACGAGGAACGCATCGAGCAGCTGCTCGGAACGTTGCAGGGCCTGGTCGGGCTGGACGAGGTGAAGTCCGAGGTGTCGGCCATGGTCGACCTGCTCACGTCGGCGCGGCGCAGGCAGGCGGCGGGCCTCCCGGTCCCGTCGGTGAGCCGGCACCTGATCTTCGCGGGCCCGCCCGGTACCGGTAAGACGACCGTGGCACGCCTCTACGGCTCACTGCTCGCGGCGCTCGGCGTCCTCGCGCAGGGGCAGGTCACCGAGGTCGCGCGCGCGGACCTGGTCGGCGAGTACGTCGGCCACACCGCCCGCCGGACCACCGAGGCGTTCGACCGGGCCCGAGGCGGTGTGCTGTTCATCGACGAGGCCTACACGTTGTCGTCGAGCCAGGGCAGCGGCCACGACTTCGGGCGGGAAGCGATCGACACGCTGGTGAAGCTGATGGAGGACCACCGCGACGAGGTCGTGGTCATCGCGGCCGGCTACGAGCGGGAGATGCAGGGCTTCCTAGCCGCGAACCCCGGCCTCTCGTCCCGCTTCTCGCACCGGGTCCGCTTCGCCGACTACACCCCGGACGAACTGGTCACCATCGTCAACCAGCACGCCACCGACACCGGCTACGAGTGCACCGGCCCAGCGGTAGCGGCCCTGCGAACCCACTTCGCGACGATGACCCGAGGCGATTCCTTCGGAAACGGCCGCTACGCCCGCCAAGTCCTCGACGAGGCGATCGCCAACCACGCCCGCCGAACCCGCGCCCTCACCAACCCGACGATGGACGACCTCTGCCTCCTCCACCCAGAAGACGTCCCCACCCCGGTCGTGAGTGCGTAACAGTGTTCGAACACTGTTACGCACTCACGACCGCACTCTCACGCCCGCGGCAACAGCCAATGACGACCGACGTAGTCCTCCGTTGGCCACTCGATGGATTCCGGGGGATGGGAGTCGGGAGGCTCGGGATCTCGGGGTTCGGGCGCTGCCGCGTCGACGAGTTGCCACACCATCAAGGATCCCGGTCCTGAACCCGAGTGCTGGCCCTGACCACCGCGCACCGGCAGCAGCGCGACCACTGCGAACGCAGCTGCGGCAACTCCCAGAAACGCCAACAGGTTTCCTGCTGCGTGCACCAAGACGAGAACGGTTGCAATCACTGGGCATCCGCCTCCCGTTCCACTGCGTCGCGGCGCGCCCGGGCTTCGTCCCAGCAGGTTGCGCAGGTCGGGGAGAGCCAGTCCAGCTCGGTCGGCATCATGATGGTTACCGTTGTGCCGCAAAGGGTTTCCCGTTCTTGACCGGGATACGGAGGTTCGGTGTGCGACAACCCGTGCCGCACACCGTCGACCGGCCGCCAGTACGCAACCAACCCCGCGGGCTGGAACATGTCGCGCATCGCTTCTCCTGACTGTCGAAGGAGGGAGAAGCGGTGGCCTCGGGTCGGGGAGGGGGAACCACCGAGGCCACCGCCACGTGATGACGGACAGTGCTGATACCGTCACCGACAGCAGCAACGCTAGCGACATTGGAAGCTATATAGCTAGCTCGTAAACCCAAAGGTGTGATCAGCAAGGAGTCCCGAAATGCCGCCAAACTCCCCGACGGTCGCCAGCTGGGCTTTGGGTCGCCGTCTTCGGGAAGTCCGCGAGGAGAACGGTCTGACCAGCGGCGCAGCATCCAAGCTCATCGGCGTGACCTCGGCGTACCTATCCGAGGCCGAGCACGGGAAGAAGACGCTGGCGCCGGAAAAACTCGACGCACTGATGGTGGAGTACGGCATCGAGGATTCCGAAGCCCAGGAGCTTCGCGTGTTGCGGGAGCAAGCGGTCCAACGCGGATGGTGGGCCAAGTACTCCGGCATCTTCGGCAACGATCTGCTGCGCTTCTTCGGTTTCGAGTACGGCGCGGAAGAAGTGCACGCCTACGACAGCGGAGTCATGAACGGCTTGCTGCAGACCGAGGACTACGCCAGAGCGATTAGCGAGGCGAGCACCGGGAATCTCCGCCTGGCCGAAGTCGACCGACGGGTCACTTGCCGGATGACGAGGCAGCGGAGGCTTACCGGTGACGACCCGCTTCGGCTCAACATCGTCATGTCGGAAGCCGTGCTGCGCCAGGAGATCGGTGGGCCGGATGTGCTCAAAGCTCAACTCGAGCACATCCTCGCTCTCATCGACGAACACTCCGACACGTTGGATCTGCGCATCGTTCCGTTCTCGGCCAGAGGGCACGAGGCAATGGGCGGATCGGCCTTCTATCTCATGACCTTCCCGAACGGCAGGCTGCCCACCGTTCTCTGGCAGGAGACCGTGACCTCAACGAACCTGATCATCGATGCCATGACGGTGAGGGAGTACGCCATCGCGCACACCGCTGCTACGCAGGCTGCGCTCGATCGCGAGGAGTCCCAAGCGGTCATCAAGAAGATCTCGACAGAGGTGTCGCGCTAGCTAGAGTTGATTCATGAACACTTTCCGTACCTCGAAGCCTTTAGGTGGGGCGAGCTGGCGGAAGTCCAGCCGTAGCGCCAGTAACACGCACTGCGTGGAGGTGGCGCTGTTGACGGATGTCGTCGGTGTGCGCGACACGAAGGACCGCGATGGCGGCACGCTCGTTTTCACGCCCGGGCAGTGGGCGTCGTTCACCGCCGGTTTGAAGCGGGGCTGAGTTCCCGTGAGTCTTTTGGGCCGCTATAGCAGCCCAAAGTACTCACGGTTCCCACTCGGCGGCCAAGCTGCATTTGGGCTGTTCAACAAGGCTTTGCATGAGGCAGGGCTGCGGCGTTCACTGCCGGTTTGAAGCTGGGCTGGGTCTCGTGAGTGGTTTGGGGTGCTATGGCGCCCCAAAGTGCTCACGAACGGAAGCCGCTGGTCAGGCCGCGGTCGGTTCGCTCCAAACGGGGAGCACGACCTGGGTGGGGCAGTTGCGGAGCATCGATCGCGGCTCATGGGTCCTGATCTGCTCAGGCAGGTTCATTTCGTGCGGCGGTAGTCGTCATTCGCCGACCGGCCGTCCAACGAAGACGACGTCTTGGACCACACCGTCGAGGTCGGCCACGCGTGGGAGTCGGCCCCATTCCTCGAACCCGTGGGCCCGGAAGAGCCGGATGCTGGGCTCGTTGCTGGCGAAGATCGTTGTGGCGATGTTCCGGATTCCGAGCTTCGGGGCGTGGGCGATCGCTTCGCGCAGCAGGTACGTGCCCTGCCCTCGACCACGGTGATCGCGGTGCAGGTACACGGCCAAGTCGGCTGTTGTGTCGTATCCCCGGCGTCCGTTCAGAAACGGTTCGAAGGACAGGTATCCGGTCACCGTGTGCGGGGCGTCCGTTTCGTGGCCAACCCAGATGGGCCGCCGTCGGGGGTCCGAGGCTTCGAACCATTCCTTCCGGGAGGCCACGGTCACCGGTTCGATATCGCAGGTTGCCGCTTTGCTCGGGATCGCGGAGTTGTAGATTTCGACGATCGCGGGCAGGTCTTCCGACGTGGCCAGGCGATGGCTGTACGCCAAGATCTCACTCCCGTCTTCCGGCGAGGCTGCGCATCTCCGGCTCTGAGCGCGCTTTAGCGGTCAGCCTGCCACGGCACGCGCGTTTTCACGGCCGGGCAGTGGGCGTCGTTCACCGCCGGTTTGGAGCGGGGCTGGGTTCGTGAGTGGTTTGGGGTGCCACGACGCCCCAAACCACTCACGAAGCGGTAGCCGCGGTCAGGCTGCGATGGGTTGGGTCGGGACGGTTTCCCGGAGGGTTCGGAGGGCGTTGTGGAGGCGGCTCTTCACCGTGCCCGGGGGGACTCCGAGGGCCTTGGCCGCTGAGGCCGCCGTTCGGTCCGCGTAGTAGACCTCGACGACGGTCGCCCGGTGGACGGGGGAGAGGTTCTCGAGCATTTGCCGGACGACGAGCTTCGTCTCGACCTGGTCGTTGGCGCTGGGCGCGATCGCCGCGTACTCCAGGTCCCGTTCTGGGAGGCCGACTTCGGTGGGGCGGGCGCGGCGGCTCCGGTGCTGGTCGACGGCGATGTTGTGCGCGACCCGCAGGAGCCAGCCGCGGACCGAGCCCAGGTTCTCGGTGAGGCGGTCGAGGTTCCGCCAGGCCCGCACCCACGTCTCCTGCACGACGTCCTCCGCGGCGAACCGATCGCCGTTGGTGAGCCGTGTGACGTACGAGTGCAGGGCATCGCCGTGGGCGCGCATCACGTCTTCGAGCTGAACACTGGGCATTTCCGCTCCCGCCGATTCGCCTGCTGCCTACGACGGCAAGCCTCGCGTTCGGGAGCGCAGCGGTCTGTGGGCTTATCCCTCCACTTCGGGGGATGCCCCGCGTTCCGGGGTAGGGATGTCCCTACGACAGCGCCGAGCAGGGCGTCACGTCCGGGCCGTTGGCCGCGCCGGGGACCCAGGCGATGTTGCGGAACGTGGCGTCGAACGGGCCCTGCGCGTAGACCAGGAACGAGGTGTTGACCCGCTTCGGGTCGAGGCCCTTCTCGGTGAAGCAGCGCAGCGGGATGGCGACCTTCGACTGCTGGCCGACCGGCAGGCCGCGGAACAGCTCGCTGGCCTCCAGCGAAGCGCCGCACGGGTAGCCGCAGTGCGTGGCGATCGTGGCCGAGCCGGCCAGCGGCCGGTTCACCACCACGTCGAACACCAGCGCACCCTGGCTGTCCACGTAGGACGACAGGTCGCGGGTGTTGTTGCCGGTCTGCAGGTAGACCTGGGCGGGGGACTCGTCCTTCCAGTCCACGCGCAGCCCGTCGCCGGTGCTGGCGGTGATCGCCGAGTGCTTCGCGTTGTGCCCGACGACCTCGGTGCCGTCCCACTTGTCCTGCGACGCGATGTAGGCGTGGTACGGATCGACGGTGTCGTCGTCGAGCACCATGAGCGGGCCGGGCGCCTGAGCCGCAGCACCGTCCGAAAGGGACGAGGCCGGGGCTTCCGCCGCGGTGTTCGCCTCGTTCCCGCCGCCGAACAGGAACAGCCCGCCGGCCACCGCGGCGACGCCCACGACTGCGGCCGCGACGGCCGGAACCAGCCACCGTCGGCGCTTCGGTTCAGGAGCCGGAGGTTCCGGAACCGAAGCGGGCGGCTGGGCGAGCGCGCGCGTCCCGATCGTGGCCGCGCCGAGCGCGACGGTGAACTTCGGGTGGTGCGCCATCCGCACCGGCTTGTCGAACTGCTCGAAGACCATCTGCGTGACCAGCGGAACCCGCGACGACCCGCCCGCCAGCAGCACCGCCGACAGGTCGTCACCGCGGAGCCCGGCCGAGGCCACGGTGCGGCGCAGCGCGTCGACCGCGACCTCCACCGACGGCCGGATCGCCGCGTCGAACTCCCGGCGCGTGACCGTCAGCTCGCGCGGCCCCGACGGCAGCGGCACGGTCAGCGCCACGTCCGGCTCGGTGGACAGGTCGATCTTCGCGCGCACGCACAAGGCCCGGATCTGCCCGAGAACGTCGGCCGCAGCGGGGTCCAACCGGCTGATCTCGCCGTCGAGCCGCTCGTCGACGAGAGCCAGCATCGCGTCGTCGAAGTCCATGCCGCCGAGGTGCTCGACGCCCTCCGGCGTGCCGAGGATCTCCATGCCGTCGGCGCACATCCGCAGCACCGTGGTGTCCAGCGTGCCGCCGCCGAGGTCGAACACCGCGACGACCTCGCCCTCGCCGAGCGTGCGCTCGCGGCTGTAGTGCGTGGCCGCGGCCTCCGGCTCGGTGATGACCCGCACGTCGTCGATGCCGGCGAGCCTCGGCACCTCGGCGAACTGCTCGCGGCGGTAGGGGCCCCAGATCGCCGGGCAGGTCAGCACCACCGATCCGGGCGGCCCGCCCATGTCGGCGCGGACCCGGTCCAGGACGTCCCGCAGCTGCGCGGCCATCAACGCGCTCGGCGAGTAGGTGGACCCGCCGAGGACCAGGGGCGTCGGGTCGCCGAGCCGGCGCTTGAAACCGCGGCCGAGCCGCGCCGGGTCGGCTTCGCTCTCCGCCGCGGCGAGGCCGGTCAGCAGCGTGCCGTCCGGCGCGCGGTAGGCCAGCGACGGGACGACGATCTCCCGCGACAACGGCACCATTCGCGTCCCCGCAGCGTCACCGACGGCCGCGGATGTGAACGTCGTGCCAAGGTCGATCCCGATCGCGTACGACACGCCACCTCCTGTGAAACCCGGTGCTGCTTACCAATCAACCACACGCAGGTTGGACGATCCGACCCGAATCTAGGTTGTCCGCGCAAGCCGCAGGTTGATCCATCGAGGCGACTTGGTTGCAGTTCGGGACACGGGGGTAGGGATATCCCTACCCCCGCCGAGGGGTCGCACCCTTGTCGTCGCGGCGGTCGTCGACAACGCTGGCAACGGTGCACCGCTTCGTTCGTTGGATCCGCCGGTCGGGGGCAGTGCTGCCGACACCGCTCCGGCCGCCCGACCGCGCCACTGCGCGGCAGCGCTACCGGCTGGAGCGGATGCTGCACGACGGCGCGGTCGCCGAGATCTCCGCGCTGGCCCTGGAACTCGGGATGATCTACGACACAACGCGCGACGAAGCGGTGGCCGGGCAGGTCGAGACGGCGCAGCGCCGGGTCAACGGGATCCTGGACGACCTGCGCAGCGTCGAGTCGTGGATCTACCCGCCGGTGCTGGCCAGCGCCGGCCTCGGCCCCGGGCTGCGGGCCGTCGCCGAGCGGTGCGACCTGCGGCTCCTCCTCGACTTGCCGCAGGTCGAACTCGGTTCCCAGACCAGGGCGCGGGTCGGGCTGCTCATCGCCGACCACTTCCATACCTTGCCGCCCGGTAGCGTGGTGCGGGTGCGCGTGAAGGGACGTCGGATCATCCGGGTGAGCATCACCGACCAGAAACCAGGCGGCGAGGCCCGCCGCGCCCACCGGGCGGTGCTGCGGTGCGCGTAGCGATCGCCGAGGACGGCGCCCTGTTCCGGGAAGGCCTGGTGCTGCTGCTGGAAGCCGCCGGGCACGAGGTCGCGGGCTGCTTCAGCGACGGCGAGCAGCTGATCGCCGCGGTGGCCACCGATCCGGTCGACGTCGCGATCCTGGACATCCGGATGCCGCCGGGCCCCAACGGCGGGCTCGTCGCGGCCGAACGCGTGCGCGCGCTGCACCCGGACATCGGCCTGCTGCTGCTGTCGCACTACGCGGAGACGCACTACCTGATGCGCGTGCTGGAGATCGGCGCCGAGCGGATCGGCTACCGGCTCAAGGAGCGCGTCGCCGGGGTGCAGGTCCTCGGCGACACGCTGGACCGGATCGCCGCAGGTGAGATCGTCATCGAACCCGCGCTCGCCCGGCGGTTGGTGCAGGGCAGCGCGGGTCAGGACGACGGCGCGATCGGCAAGCTCACCGAGCGGGAGACCGACGTGCTGCGGCTGATGGCCGAGGGCCGCGCCAACAACGCGATCGCGCAGGAGCTGTTCATCTCGGCCAAGGCCGTGGAGAAGAACATCGCCTCGATCTTCACCAAGCTCGGCCTGCCCGGTGACGCGACCGTGCACCACCGCCGCGTGCTCGCCGTGCTGGCCTACCTCCAGGCGCAGCGGATCGACGGGTCGGTGCGTTGAGGGTTCGGCGTTGGTTGTCCTCCGCGGGACGGCCGCCGCACGAGGTCGCCGCCGCCGAACCACCGGAGCGGCTGGCCGCGGCCCTGGTCCGCAACCTGGCGGAAAGCACTGGTGGGAAGGCTGTTCACGCGGTCCCGACCGAGCGCAGCCACGTCGTCGTCGAGTCCTGGCCTGCCGGGTTGTCCGGTGTCGCCGACGCGGTGGGGGAGGAGCCGGTCGGATCGACGGGCGGTTCGCTGTTCCTCATCGCGCCGACCAAGTGGGACGACGCGGCGCGCTCGTTGCTGCGCGACACGGCGGCCTGGCTCGGGGTGGCGGTCCAGCTGTCGCGCCTGCACGTCGACCACTCCGCAGCGGACCTGCGGGCACAACGCCTGAGCGCGGAGCTGAGCAACGCCCGCGCGCGCCTCGCGCAGGTCCGCGACCTGGAACGGCACCGGCTGGTCCGGGCGATCACCGAGACGACCCTGCGCGATCTCGACGAGGTGCGCACGTCGCTGCGGGCCGCCGATGAAGGCCGGGGGCTCGCCGGGGCCGAGAACGCGCTGGAGGAGCTGATCGACGACTTCCGGTCGGTGGTGCGCGGGGTGTTCCCGTCGATGCTGCCCGACCGCGGTCCGCGCGCGGCGCTGGAGGAGCTGGCGGCGACCCTGCCGCGCCCGGTGACCTTCGCCGGCGACCTCGGCCGTCGAGCCGGCTGGCAGCTGGAATCCGGCTTCTACCACGCGGTTTCGGCTGTGCTGAACCTCATGGCCGACCACCCGGTGACGGTCACCTTCAGCCGGGACGACGCGCTGCGGGCCAGGATCGAGGCACCTGCCGAAGTGGACCTGCGGCTCAGCCAGGACGTGGAACGGCTCGCGGTGCTCGGCGGCGAGATGGAAGCGGTCGTCGACGGCACGACCGTCGTCGCGGTGCGGCTCCCGGAGCGGGTCGAGCCGGTCACGCCCGCGGTCGACCCCGCTGAGCTGGAGCGCAGCGCGATCTACCGGAAGGTGCGCGACCTGGTGCGGCGCGGCCAGGACGGGTCGCCGGAGTGGGACGCGATCGCGGAGCAGCTGACCGCGCCACCGCCCGCCGCGAACGCCCCGGTGATCGCCGCGCGCCGGGCGATGGTCGCGATGCGCGACCTCGTCGGCAAGCTGCCCGCCGACCACGAGCTGCGCTGGGCCGTCGAGCAGGTGGCCGCCGACGCGCACGAGTTCGCCGAACTGGACCTGCTCGACGAGCTCGAGAGCGGCCGAGTGCTGCGCGGCGTGAGCGGTGCTGCGGCCCGGCTGCTCGGTGCCGACGGCATCGACCCGCGCAGCCGCCTGGGCCTGCCCGCCGACGCAACCGATGAGGACGTGCTGGTCGCGGCCCGCGCAGCGGTGTCCGGCTGGCGCGCGCACGCCGAGCACCCGGTGGTCGGGAGACGCGATCGCGCAGCCTGCGAGGTGCTCGTCCGCACCGCGGAAGGCCTGCTCGTCCCGTCCTGACCAGTCAGAACGGGACGACGCCGCGGACGGCGGTGCCCGCGCCGGGAGCGGAGCGGACCTCCACGACACCGCCGACCGACTCGGCCCGCGCGGTGAGGTTGGGCAGGCCCAGCGATGCGTCGAAGCCCGGCCCGTCGTCGGCGACGGAGAACATCAGGCCCTCGTAGCTGTCCCACGCGGTCACGGTGATGCGCGCGCCCGTCGCGTGCTTGCGCGCGTTGTTCACGGCTTCGAGGAGGATGTAGTAGACGGCCGATTCGACCGGCGTCGGATAGCGGCGCCGCAGCCCCGAGAGGTCGAGCGCGACGGTGTCGTGCCGGTCCAGCTCGGTGCGCAGCGCCGCTGCGAGGCCTTCGGAGGCGAGGACGTCGGGCAGGATCCCGGCGGCGGTCTCGACCAGCACCCGCTCGGCGTCGTCCAACTGCGCCATCAGCTTCGCGACGTGCTCGCTCCCGGCGCCCGCGTGCTCGGCGAGCGCCAAGGACATGCGCAGCGCGACCAGCTGGTGCTGCGCGCCGTCGTGCAGATCGCGCTCCAGCCCGCGGCGCTCGGCTTCCATCTCGGCGGCGGCCCGCCACCGGTCGTCGACCAGCGCACGAGCGGCCCGGTCGCCGACGCGGCGCAGGCGATCGGTCTCCCGAGCGAGCCCGATCATCGCGACCGGTGCGCCGAGCACGGCAGCGACGCCGGGCAGCGGCCCGACGGATTCCGGTGCCAGGGCGAGCTTTCCGCACACCGAGCCGCCGTGTTCGACGTCCTGCTCCACCCACGACTCGCCGTCGCCCCACTGGAACCGCTGCTCCCCGATGACGAGCGCACAACCGGTTGCGCCCACGGCGCCACCCACGGCTTCGGCGAGCGCACGCGGGTCCGGAGGTCCGCCTCGGGCCAGCTGAGCGGTGATCGCCTCGGCTGCCCGCCGCTCGCGGTTCCGCAGCATCACGCGCCCGTCTGCTCCGAGGCGGCCTCGATCACCTCGTCGAGGACGTCGCGGGAGTTGTTCAGCTCGCCGATCATCCGCTCGATGCGATCCCGCTCGGCGGAGAGCTCGGCGACCAGCTTCGGCGTGGCGATCTCGGACGGCCTGCCGTCGGCGTCCCGCATGCACGGCAGCAGCTGCGCGATCTTCTTGCTGTGCAGGCCCGCCGCGAACAGCTCCTGGATGCGGATCACCCGGTCCACGGCCCGCTCCGGGTAGTCGCGCTGGCCGCCGGGCGTGCGGTCCGCCGCGAGCAGTCCCTGCTGCTCGTAGTAGCGCAGCGACCGCTCGCTGACCCCGGTGCGCCGGGCGAGCTCACCGATCCGCATCTCGACCCCCGCGTGAATCCGGACTTGAACCTGACATCGATGTTAACTCTTACCGTGCCGGCATGACGAACACCGAGAGCATCCCCTTCGACTACAGCCCGATCACCGAGCGCCCGAAGATCACCTGGCCCGGTGGCGCCAGGGTCGCCGCCTACGTCGGGCTCAACATCGAGCACTTCCTCGTCGGCCGCCCGTCCACCAGCATCTGGCCCGGCGCGGCGAACCTGGTCCCCGACGCCCTCAACCACGGCTGGCGCGACTACGGCGTCCGGGTCGGCATCTGGCGCACCATCGAGAGCCTGGACCGCCACGGCATCCGGGCGAGCGCGCTGCTGAACTCCGACGTCGCCGAGCACTACCCGCAGATCATCAAGGCTGGTCTGGAGCGGAACTGGGCCTGGCTCGCGCACGGGCGGACCAACTCGATCCTGCACACCGACATGGGCCTGGACGAAGAACGCGACGTCCTCACCGACATCGTCGACACCATCCGCGCGGCGACGGGCCAGCAGCCGCGCGGCTGGATGGGGCCTGGGCTGACCGAGACCTTCAACACCCCGTCGCTGCTCGCCGAGCTCGGCCTGGACTACGTCCTGGACTGGACGAACGACGACCAGCCGTACCGCCTGAACGTGCCCGGCATGCTCAGCGTCCCGTACTCGGTCGAGCTCAACGACCTGATCCTGTTCGGCCGGGGCCTCACCGGCCCGGACTTCCTGCAGATGGTCAAGGACCAGTACGAGCAGCTGCGCGACGACTCCGAGCACAGCGGCCGGGTGATGGCGCTGGCCCTGCACCCGTTCGTGATCGGCCAGCCGTTCCGCCACAAGTACCTGGACCAGGCCCTGGAGTACCTCGCCGCGCAGCCCGACGTCTGGCTGACCACCAGCGACGAGATCGCCGAGCACTACCTGCGCGCGGATTCCCAGGTTCGTCCCAGCTAGGCCGCACGAACCTCCCAGCCGGCGTGGGCAGCCTGCGATCACCGGTCACCGACGGACCGGTCACCCCGAAGATCGGAGAGGAAATCCATGATCAGCAAGACTGCCCGCCGCGCCGGACTCGTCGCAGGCATCGCACTGCTCCCCGCCGTGGCCTTCGGCTCCGCCGCCAACGCGGCGACGACCGACGCCCCGCAGCAGCCCGCCGCCCAGCAGCAGGCCCAGCACCCGCACGAGGGCCAGCACGACAGGCACAAGGGCCAGCACGTCGAGCTCACCGGCACGATCACGAAGGTCGGGACGAAGAAGGTCCGGGGCCACGACGTCCAGCTCATCACCGTGGCGGGCAAGGCCAAGGACGGCAAGCAGCAGGAGATCACCTTCGCGGTCCCGAAGAAGGCGACCGTGCGGGACGAGGCGGGCAAGCCGGTCGCGGCTGACCAGCTCACCCAGGGCAAGAAGGTGACCGTCAAGGGAATGCAGCTGCCCGAGAAGCACGAGGGCATCGCCCACCACATCACGATCAACGCCTGACCAAAACCGTGCGCGGGCGGCCGCCCGAACGACCGCCCGCGCACGTCTCCCTGCAGGAGCGATGCTCGAAATCCTGCAGATGTGCTGGTCAGGCGCAAGCAGAAGGTTCGATGCTTGGCGTCGGCCTATGGATAGCGCCTCGTCGGCAGGTGTCAGGATCGGGCCGGCCCGCTACCCGAGACGCTGATGTAGCACTTGCGCTACCATGGAACTCATGACAGCAGACGCCACAACGGTCGGACTGCGTGAACTGCGGCAACACGCCTCTGACCTCGTCCGCCAAGTCGAAGCGGGCGACGAGATCACCATCACCGTCGCCGGTCGTCCGAGTGCGCGACTGGTGCCGATCGCAGGCCCCCGGCGTTGGCAGAGCTTCGATGAGATTGCCGACATCTTCGTGGGCGCCCCGGATCGTGGCTGGGAAACGGACCGCGATCTCATTGACCAGCAGCTTCGCGACCCATGGGGCGAAACGTGAGGGCAATCCTTGACACCAGCATCGTCATCGCCACCGACGCGGCGCCCATCCCCGGCAAATTGGCGATCAGCGCCGCGACTATGGCCGAGCTCCATTTCGGTGTGCTGATCGCCAAGGACGAGCAGGCGAGAGCCGACCGGCTCCGTCGTCTGTCCGCTCTCGCCAAACGATTTGATCCGCTGCCGGTCGACGACGCGGTTGCGGCGAGTTACGGCGAACTCGCCGCCGCAGTAGCTAGATCGGGCAGAAAACCGCGCGCTCGCACAATGGATCTTTTGATCGCGGCAACCGCCCATGCCCACGACGCCCGCCTCTACACCCGAAACATCAAGGACTTCATCCCTCTCCAAGACTTCATCGAGATCGACGAAGCCTGAGGTCCGGGAGCAGGTCGGGAACGAACGACGGGTGCGGAGCCGACGAAAGGCGACCACCGCGCCGTGGGGGTCTGCGGGGGCTCGGCCCCCGCAATGAAAAGGCGGGCACCGGCGAAATCGACCGCAGGTCGATGAGCAGCGTGAGCCGCCTCGTGGGGCCGGAGGGACTCGAACCCTCACTGGCTAGGACCTAAACCTAGTGCCTCTGCCAATTGGGCTACGGCCCCCGTCGTGCTGCCCAGCCTAACGCGTGGTGCGATCTTGGTCGGCGGGGTGTGTCCGTTCCAGCACCGCGCGCGACACGCCAACCGCTGGTGCGGTGCCGGTTCGCCGGTGCTCTACGGTGGTCAGCAGCCAGGTGAAGGGTGAGGAGGACACGTGGCTCGTGATCCGGACGCCATCGAGCGCGACATCGAGCAGGCGCGTGAAGCGCTGGCCAACACTCTGGACGAGCTGAGCGTCAAGGCGAACCCGCAGCGGTTCGTCGAGGCCGGCAAGGCCAGCGTGCAGGAGAAGCTCAACGATCCGCGGGTGCGCTACGCGTTGATCGGGGTTGGTGCCCTGGTCGCCGTCGTGGTGGTGCGCAAGCTGTTCCGGTGAGACCCGTGGGCCTTCTTCGCCGAGGGCCCGCGGGTTTCCACCGCACTTCCCCCGAACCCTGCCAGGTGTTCCCGGCAGGGTTCATCTCGTCGTGACCGGGTCGCCGAGGCGGATCTCGCCGGGCTTGGTGACTCGCATGATGACGCCGAACTTGTTGTCGTGGCGGTCGATCAGGTGGGTTTGCAGGTCTCGCCAGCGTTCCCGGCCTTCGGCGTCCCAGCTCGGCACCGCGCAGCGGATGCACGGCCCGGCGTTCTCGCCGGTGACTTCCAGTTCCACGTCGCCCGCGGTGATCGTCGCTCCGGTTTCCCACTGCTCTTCGGCGAAGGCGGGCAGGTCCGCGTCGATGTGCAGGTTCGTGCGGAACCGGCGCAGGTCGACTTCGACGCCCAGTTCTTCGCCGAGTCCGGTGCGCGATGCTTCGAAGGTGACGAGCACTGTCGGGCCGCGGTCCTGCTGGCCGTCGGCGGCCCGCAGGCTCAGCGGGATGCCGAAGGAGTCGGCGAGCACGTCGCCGAGTTTCGGGTCTTCCCAGGTCCAGGTCGTGCCGTCCGGACCGCGCAGCTGCGGTGGTTCCGACGGGTCGGTGGTCTCGCCGTAGGTGGCGCCCCAGCTGAGCATGCCCGGGTTCTGCCGGACGGTCAGCACCTTGCCCGCGCGCTTCGGGCGTTCGTCGCGCAGGGCGTAAGCCCGGTCTCCCGCCATGCCGCGGTCGTCGAACCGGGCGGCCCGGACCGGTTCGCCGCGCAACGACTTCACCGGCCACCGTGTGAGCTCTGAAACCGTTCCCCGCGCCACGCGATCCTCCGTTCCCGAGTCCGGGCTTCACCCTATCTCGCGACGGGGAGTGGATCAGCCGTGCAGGAGGGGCATCAGGGCTTCGGTGACCAGGCGGTCCACGAATCCGGTGTCGAGGGGCTCGTCGGTGAGCATCAGCCGGT
The DNA here is from genome assembly GCF_027853915.1 of Saccharopolyspora oryzae. GTDB lineage: Bacteria > Actinomycetota > Actinomycetes > Mycobacteriales > Pseudonocardiaceae > Saccharopolyspora > Saccharopolyspora oryzae. The sequence continues at coordinate 25,245 of NZ_JAQGLA010000064.1, read as the reverse complement.
AGATCAGGCAGGCCCCGGTGATCTCGACGACCGTGTCGATGGGGGCGTCCGGGCGGATCTCGCCGCGCTGCACTCCGCGTTCGATGAGGCGGCGCAGGACGTCGCGCTGCGGCAGCAGGAAGGACTCGCGGAACGCGGCGGCCAGCTCCGGCTCGTGCGGCAGCTCGCCGACCAGCGCCTGGGCGGCCTTGCCGACCGGGCCGGTGAGGAACGAGGCGAAGCTGCGCAGGAAGTCGCCGAGGTCGTCCCGGATGGAGCCCCGGTCCGGTTCCGGGATGTTGCGCTGGACCAGCTGGGTGCAGGTGTCGATGACCAGGTCCAGCTTGGAGTCCCAGCGCCGGTAGATGGTGGCCTTGCCGGCCCGCGCGTGCGCGGCGACGGCATCCATGGTCAGCGCCCGGTAGCCGACCTGGGAGAGGACTTCCATCGCGGCTTGGCGCAGCGCGGCGTCGCGGGAGGCGTCCCGCGGCCGTCCCCGGCCGCTGGTCGGCCGGGCCTGCTCAGCGCTGGACACCTGCTCCTCCTCGCGGGCACTGCTCGTCGGCGCGTTCACGACCGCCATCTTAAGCTCCGAGCCGGGTCGTCGTTTTGGTTCACGATCTGCGCGTGCCCTGGTGAGCGGGCCGAGCTGTGGGTCCACTGTGCACGGGTCCGGATCGTCCCGCGAGCCTCAGCCGCTCCGCTTCGCCGTGCCGGCGGCCGGTTCGGCGGACACCCCGTGCCGGGCCTGCAGGTATGCGGTGGTGAAGGCGAAGCCGTCGCCGTCGAGCAGGTGGATCACGATCCGGCCGACCGCGCTGGGCGCGAGCTGCTCGATGAGCTGGTCGGCCTGGTCGCGCGCGGCGATGAGGCCCGGCGCGCGGGCGCTGCGCTCGTCGGTGCCGGTGGTGACGGTGACCAGCCAGTCGTCACCTTCGGGCAGGTAGTTGGCGGTGATGTGTCCGCTTGCCATGGACGCCTCCGGCTCTGGCTCTCGTGGGCGCTGGTGTGACGTCGAGGTCCGGGAGCGATGACGGAGGTTTCCGGACCGGTCACGCGTGGGGCCGTCGACTCTACGTGCCGTCGGCGGGCAGGTCCTCGGGACGGTCCACGTCGAATCCGGCGGACACGTCGTCGCACGGGACCAGCACCACCTCGCGGTCCCGCAGGTATCCGCGGGCCCCGGCGTCCCCGGTCGCGGAGGCCCGGGCCCCGGCCCAGTGCTCCCGCCCGAGCAGCACCGGGTGGCTCCGCCTCCCGTCGTGCGCGGCGGCGGCGAGGGCGGACGGTACGGCCAGCTCGGCGACCCGCCTCACGGCCTCGGCCCCGATCCCCGGCATGTCGACCGGGAGCACCACGGCCGCATCTGCATCAGTGCTGGTCAGCGCATCGATTCCGACCCGCAGCGAGGACCCCATCCCGCTGTCCCAGTCGGGGTTCACCACCACCGAGACCCCGGCCAGCTCAGCCTGCTCGCGCACCTCGTCCGCGGCGGCACCGAGCACCACGACGACCGGTGAGCACCCGCCCTCGGCGAGCACCCGAGCGGCCCGATCCACCAGCAGCGAACCCCGGTGCTCGACCAGCGCCTTGGGCATCCCGAACCGCCGCCCGGCCCCAGCCGCCAGAACCACGCCCGCAACCCTCATCGCACCCACGCTACCCACCCCACCAGAACACCCGATTCCACCTGATCCGGTGAACGACGAAGGACGCCTCCAGGCTTCCTGAAGGCGTCCTGCATCGCGGAACGGATCACTCGACGAGGGCTTCGATCCCTTCGATTCCGAAGTAGGCGGCGAAGACCAGGGCGAGGCCGCCGACCAGCCAGCCGATCTCGCGGACCTTGCCCCGGGCCACCTTGATCAGGGCGTAGGCGATCAGACCGGCGCCGATGCCGTTGGTGATCATGTAGGTGAACGGGATGACCGCGATGGTCAGGAACGCCGGGATGACGTACTCCGGGTCGTCCCAGGGGATGTGGCGGACCTGGGACATCATCAGCGCGCCGACGATCACCAGCGCGGGCGCGGCGGCCTGGGCGGGCACCACGGCGGCGAGCGGGGTGAACAGCAGCGTCGCGCAGAACAGGAGACCCGTGACGACGCTGGCCAGCCCGGTGCGCGCGCCTTCGGCGACACCGGTGGCCGACTCCAGGAACACGGTGTTCGGCGACGCACCGGTCAGACCACCGGCCGCGGCGGCGATGCCGTCGACGGCCAGGATCCGGCCCATGCCCTCGACCTTGCCGTTCTTCACCAGCCCGGCCTCCGAGGAGACGCTGGTGATGGTGCCCATGGCGTCGAAGAACCCGGACAGCACCAGGGTGAACAGGAAGACGGTGGCCGCGATGCCACCGGCCGCGGCGAACCCGCCGAACAGGTCGACCTGGCCGAACATGCTGAAGTCCGGACTGCCGATGACGTGGTCGGGCAGCTCCGGCACGATCGTGCCCCACTGCTTCGGCGCGATGCCGAAGGCGGCGTTGGCCGCGATCGCGACGACGGTGCTGACGGCGATGCCGATCAGGATCGCGCCGGGGACCTTGCGGGCCAGCAGCACCAGCATCAGCAGCAGGCTCAGGCAGAAGATCGCGATGGGCAGGCCGACCAGGTGCCCCTCGGTTCCCTGGCCCATCTGGACCGGCACGGTGGTTTCGGCCGCGTCCGGCTTGCGGGTCACGAACCCGGCGCTGACCAGGCCGATCAGCGCGATGTAGAGGCCGATGCCGACGGTCAGCGCGGTCTTGAGCGGCGCCGGGATGGCGTTGATGATCTTCTCCCGGATGCCGCTGACCGCCAGGACGATGATGACGATGCCCTCGAGCACCACCAGCCCGAACGCTTGGGCCCAGGTCATCGCCGGGGCGATGGTGAAGGCGACCACCGCGTTGACGCCGAGCCCGGAGGCCAGGGCCAGCGGGGCGTTGCCGACCAGGCCCATCACGATGGTCATCACGCCGGCGGTCGCCGCCGTGGCGGTGGTCAGCTGCTCTGAGGTGAGCTGTGCTCCGGTGGCGTCGGCGGACGAGCCGAGGATGAGCGGGTTGAGCATCACGATGTAGGCCATCGCGACGAACGTGGTGAGACCGCCGCGCAGTTCGCGGGAGATCGTGGAGCCGCGGATGCCGATGCGGAAAAATCTGTCCACTATGGACGGGTCCGGATCGGTTCTTTCCGGTTGCAGCTGCTGGGTCATATGAGTCCTCCCATGCCGGTGGGCGCCCCCGTGCGGCGCGTGTGCGCCGCCCGGACTGTTTCCTTCGGCGGGGTTTTCCGGGCAGGGGAAGGCCCGACGGGAATGCCGCCGAATTAGCTGTGGGGCGTTTGTCGAATGGTTTCCGCTGTCGCGGTGGTGTTTTCAACGGCGGGTCGGCTGAGCTGACCCGCGGGGTTCCGGAGCGACCCGGTCGTCGCGATCGGAACCGCAGGGCTGGTGGTGCCAGGAACTAGCGGAATTCCCGGGAAATCGGGCGGAATTCCGGGAGGCCGCAGTGGGGTTCCGAATTCAGACCACCGCGGCGGGAGCGGTCAGTAGTCGATGCGGTCGGTCTTGCCGCGCCAGGCGTCGAAGGCCGCGTTGCGGTTGGGCATCACCACCCGGTCCACCGGGGCCGGCGATGCGGTGCCCGAATCCTCGAACACGTCGTAGAAGGCCCGGTCGTCGAATCCCGCGTCGGCGGCGTCGTCGCGGTCGGCGGCGAACAGCACCCGGTCCACCCGCGCCCACAGCGCGGAGGCCAAGCACATCGGGCACGGCTCGCAGGAGGTCACCAGCACGCAGCCGTCCAGCTTGAAGGTGCCCAGCGCGCGGCAGGCGTTGCGGATCGCGGTGACCTCGGCGTGCGCGGTCGGATCGAGGTCGACGGTCACCTTGTTGGTCCCGGTGGCGATGACCTCGCCGTCCCGCACGACCAGCGCGCCGAACGGCCCGCCACCAGCGGCGACGTTGGTGGTGGCCAGATCGATGGCCTGCGCCATCCAGTCCTGCTCGGCGCTCGTCGCGACGTCCACGGACATTGTCGTACTCCTAGATCTCTGTGTGCTTGCCTTTGACTTCTTGTTTTGATTCGCCGCCAGGCGAATAGCCCACCCCCGGTGCTTGCACCGCTATGCAAAACGACCACCGGAGACAGTTCTGGAGGGGGTGCTGCGGCGGCGGGCCCGGCCCCGCCGCCGCAGCGGCTTCTGGGTGTTCAGATGATGTGTTCTGGTGCCACCGGGGTGTGCGGCAGTTCCTTGCCGGTGGCCGCTCGGATCGCGGCGACCACCGCCGGGGTGGTGGAGATCGTCGGCGGCTCGCCGACACCGCGGACCCCGTAGGCCGCGTTCGGGTCGGCGCGCTCGACGACGTCGATCTCCATGGGCGGGGTGTCGAGGATGGTCGGGATCAGGTAGTCGGTGAAGGACGGGTTGCGGATCCGGCCGTCGACGACCTTGATCTCCTCCATCACCGCCAAACCCATGCCCTGCGTGGAGCCGCCCTGGATCTGGCCGATCACCGCGTCCGGGTTGATCGCCTTGCCGACGTCCTGGGAGCAGGCCAGCTGCACCACCTTGACCAGCCCGAGGTCCAGGTCGACGTCGACCACCGCGCGGTGCGCGGAGAACGCGTGCTGGACGTGCACCCGATCGCTGCGGCCCTGCTCGTCCAGCGGGAACGTCTCGCGGTGGTGGTACTCGCGGGTCTGCTCGACGACGTCGTCGCCGAGCACCTCCACGAGATCGGCCAGCACCCCGCGGGTCTCCGAGGTGATCTTCCCGCCGTGCAGCGACAGCTCCGCCGGATCCACGTCGTAGCGCTGCGCGGCCAGCGCGAACACCTCGTCGCGCACCGCCTCGCAGGCGGCCTTGACCGCGCTGCCGGTCACCAGCGTCTGCCGCGAGGCGGAGCTGGAGCCGGCCGGGCCGACGCTGGTGTCGTTCGGGTGGATGGTGACCCGCTCGACGCCGAGCTCGGACCGCGCGATCTGCTGCTGCACGGTCACCAGGCCCTGGCCGACCTCGGCGGCCGCGGTGTGCACCATCGCGGCCGGTTCACCACCGATGACCTGCAGCCGGACCCGCGCGGTGGAGAAGTCGTCGGCGCCTTCGGCGTAGCAGATGTTCTTGATCGTCACGCCGTAGCCGACGCCGCGCACCACGCCTTCGCCGTGCGTGGTGTTCGACGCGCCGCCCGGCAGGTTCCGGATGTCGACCGGCCCGGTGCGCTCCTCCGGCATCGGCAGCGCGCGCACCCGTTCCAGCAGCTCGGCGACCGGAGCCGGGTAGTCCAGCACCTGCCCGGTCGGGATCGAGTCGCCCTGCTCGATGGCGTTGCGGATGCGCAGGTCGACGGGGTCCATGCCGAGCGCGTCGGCGAGCTTGTCCATCTGGGACTCGTAGGCGAAAGTCGGCTGCACCGCGCCCAGTCCGCGCATCGCACCGCACGGCGGGTTGTTGGTGTAGACGCCCCAGCCCTCGACGTCGACGTTGGGCACCTTGTACGGCCCGGCGCCGAGCGTGGTGCCGTTTCCGACGACGACCGGCGTCTTCGAGGCGTACGCGCCGCCGTCGAAGTACTGCCGCGCCTTGACGTAGACGAGCTCGCCGTCGCGGGTCGCGCCGTGCTCGTAGTACATCTTGGCCGGGTGCCGGTGCACGTGGCCGTAGAACGACTCCTCGCGGTTGTAGACCATCTTCACCGGTTTGCCCAGGTGCAGCGCCAGCATGCAGACGTGCACCTGGATGGACAGGTCCTCCCGGCCGCCGAACGCGCCGCCGACGCCGGACATGGTCATCCGCACCTTCTCCGGCGGCAGCCCGAGCGCCCGCGCGGTCTGCCGCAGGTCGGAGTGCAGGTCCTGGGTGGCCAGGTACAGGTCGACGCCGCCGTCCTCGGCGGGGATGGCCAGCCCGGATTCCGGGCCGAGGAACGCCTGGTCCTGCATGCCGACCGTGTAGACGCCGGAGACGACCACGTCGGCCTTCGCGTGCGGATCGCCCTTGACGATCTTCTGGTGCCGCACCACGTTGCCGTCCGGGTGCAGCTTCGGCAGCGCCTCGTCGTGCGCGACGCGCTCGGCGTCGAGCACCGGCTCCAGCACCTCGTACTCGACGACGATCTTCTCCAGCGCGCGCCGCGCGGTCTCCGGGTGATCGGCGGCCACCAGCGCCACGGCTTCGCCGACGTAGCGCACCACGTCGGAGGCCAGCACCGGCTGGTCGGCGTACTTCAGGCCGAAGCAGTTGTCGCCGGGCACGTCCTCGGCGGTGAGCACCGTCTGCACCCCGGCCATGGCCATCGCCGCGCCGAAGTCGATGGACCGGATCCGCGCGTGCGGGTGCGGGCTGCGCAGCGTGGCGCCCCACAGCATGTCTTCGGCCCACAGGTCGGAGGAGTAGGCGAACTCGCCGCGCACCTTGATGGTGCCGTCGGGCCGCAGCGGCGATTCGCCGATGCCGCCGCCGATGGCGTCGTTGAGCTCCTGCGGACTGCGAGCAGGCGAGTGGCTGCTCATGCGGACACCTCCGGTGTTCCCGTGACCCGATCAGTGCTTTCTGCTGCGGAGGGGAACCGCAGTTTCAATTGAAACTGTGATCCCACGGCGTGTCGGGCGCCCGACACACCGGCGCTTGTGGACAAGTTCCGGGTCCTGTGGACGACTTCCGCAATTTCAATGGAAATTGGACGTCTGATTTCAATGGAATTTGCGTGGCCGGGGACGGAACCCGGGGACCGGTCCGGACGGCGGAGCGCCGGGTGCGAGGTGGTCATGGCGCCACCTCCCGGAGCCGGGTGCTGGCCGCGGTGAGTTCTGCTGTGAGGTCGGGGACCGACATCAGCCGGCCGTCGTCGACGACGACGGAGCCGCCGCGCAGCAGCCGTTCCAGCTTCGGCAGCTGACCGAGCACCAGCGCGGCCACCGGATCGGCGATGCCCGCGTGGTCCAGGTCGCGCAGCTGCCAGATCGCGATGTCGGCGAGCTTGCCGGGCTCCAGCGAGCCGAGCTCGCCGTCGCGACCGAGGCAGCGCGCACCGCCGCGGGTGGCCAGCCACAGCGCATCGCGCACCGACAGGGCCTGCGGCCCGTAGCGGGCCCGCGCCGTCAGCAGCGCCTGCCGCATCTCCTCGCCGAGCCCACCCGCCTCGTTGGAGGCGACCCCGTCGACCCCCAGCCCGACGGGGGCACCGGCGTCCAGCAGCGGCCGCACCGGTGCGATCCCGGCGCCGAGCCGGCCGTTGGAGCTGGGGCAGTGCGCCGCCCCGGTGCCGGTTTCGCCGAGCCGAGAGATGCCCTTCTCGGACAGGTGGATCGTGTGCGCCAACCACACGTCCGGGCCAAGCCAGCCCAGGTCGTCCGCGTACTCGACCGGCGTCCGGCCGAACTCGGCCCGGCACTGCTCCTCCTCGTCGAGCGTTTCGGCGAGGTGGGTGTGCAGCCGGACTCCGTTGCGGCGGGCCAGTTCCGCAGCCTCGCGCATCAGCTGGGTGCTGACCGAGAACGGCGAGCAGGGCCCGACCGCGACCTGCACCCGAGCACCGGGCGACGGGTCGTGGAACCGGTCGATGGCGTCCTGCGTGCCGGACAGCGCCTCGTCGAGGGACTCGACCACGGAGTCCGGCGGCAGCCCGCCGTGCGCGCGACCGCGGTCCATCGAGCCGCGCACCGCGTGCAGCCGGACCCCGACCCGCTCCGCGGCGCTGACCACGGCGCCGAACACGTCGCCACCGCTGCGCGGGAAGACGTAGTGGTGGTCGGCCGCCGTGGTGCAGCCCGACAGCGCCATCCGGGCCAGGCCCGCCGACGCCGCGGCGTGGGTGATCTCCTCGTCGATCCCGGCCCACACCGGGTAGAGCTCGGTCAGCCAGCCGAACAGCGTCGCGTCGGCGGCGTAACCGCGGGTGGCCCACTGGTACAGGTGGTGGTGGGTGTTGATCAGTCCGGGCGTGACCAGGCAGCCGGACGCATCGATGCGCCGCACCGCGCCCTCTTGCGGTGGTGCGGAGCCGGGGCCGACCGAGAGGATGCGGTCGCCCTCCACGACGACGTGGCCCTCGACGAACTCGGTGCCCGAGTCGTCCACAGTGGCCACGGCGCCGCCTTCGATGACGACAGTACCGCCTCTCCGCGATTCACAGTGGTGGTTGCGTTCGGGATCGATCTCGCGTTTCGCGGTTTCTTGTGGCTGGTTTGCGTCACGGTCCCCTGAGGTGCGGTTGAGTGGGACTGATCCAGGGCTGTTCATGTCCGGGCCTTCCGCTGCGCGGCGAGGCGGACGGCGTCCATGATCTTCTCGTAGCCGGTGCAGCGGCACAGGTTCCCGGCCAGCGACTCGCGGATCTCCGCGTCGGAGGGCTTCGGCTTGCGCTCGAGCAGGTCGTGGGTCTGCACCAGCAGGCCCGGCGTGCAGAAACCGCACTGCACGGCGCCCGCTTCGACGAACGCCTCCTGGACCGGGTCCAGCTTCTCGCCGTCGGCCAGGCCCTCGACGGTCCGCACCTCGCGGCCTTCGGCCTGCCCCGCGGCCACCAGGCACGCGCAGGCCGGCACACCGTCGAGGTAGACCGTGCAGGAACCGCATTCGCCCTGTTCGCAGGCGTTCTTCGACCCGGGCAGGCCGAGCCGCTCGCGCAGGACGTACAGCAGGCTCTCGCCCTCCCACACGTCGTCGGCCTCGTGCGGCTGTCCGTTGACGGTGAACTTCAGGCGCATTCCTGCCTCCCGGAACAGTGCTCTTGCCAAACCCAGGACAGGGTCCGGCGGGCCATCACGGCCAGTGCGTGGCGGCGGTAGTCGGCGGTCCCGCGCACGTCGTCGATGGGGGAGGAGGCCTGCGCGACCAGCTCGCCGAAGCGGCGGGCCACCGAGTCCTCCAGCGGTCGCCGCCCCGCCCAGTCGAGCTCGGCGGACAGGAACTCCTCGGCGTCGGTCGCCCGCCGCGGCGTCGGGGCGGCCGAGCCGATCCCGGTGCCGACCCGCTGCTGCTCGGGGTGCAGGGCGATGGCGAAGGTGCACACCGCGATGACCATCGCGTTGCGGGTGCCGACCTTGGAGAACTGCTGCGGTCCGGTCGCCGGGGCGATGTGCACCGCGGAGATCAGCTCGTCGGCGGCCAGCGCGTTGCGCTTGACCCCGGTGTAGAACTCCGCGGCCGGGATCAGCCGGGTGCCGCGCACCGACTCGACCTCGATCTGCGCGTCGGAGGCCAGCAGCGGCGGGTGGCCGTCCCCGGCGGGGGAGGCGGAGCCGAGGTTGCCGCCGAGCGTGCCGCGGTTGCGGATCTGCGGCGAGCCGACCGTGCGGCTGGCGATGGCCAGGCCGGGCACCCGCTCGCCGAGCTCGTCGATCAGGCGGGAGTAGGGCAGCCCGGCGCCGATGCGCAGCGCGCCGTCGGCTTCCGACCAGCCGGTCAGCTCGGGGACGCCGGTCAGGTCCAGCAGCACGTCGGGACGCCGGTGGTCGAAGTTGATCTCGACCATCACGTCGGTGCCGCCGGCGATGGGTGTCGCGTCGGGGTGCGCTGCCTTGGCCTCGAGCGCTTCCCGCCACGTCGCGGGGCGGAGGAAATCCACGGTGAACTCCTAGTCACGGCCGGTGAAAAGGTGTGAGTCAGTACACAGCCGGGTGGTGCGCGCTGACTAGCGGCGGAAACCCCGAAAAAGCCTTCCGGGTGGCGAGCGCGAGTTGTATGTTTCTCCAAATACGTGCTGCCGACCGCTGCCGCCGGGGGCAGCGGGGCCGTGTCAGGGGTGTGCGGGTGCTGCTGGGCGATCTCCTCTCCGATCCGGAGCTCGGGCTGGTGCTGCTGCACGGCGCCGACCAGGTGGACCGGCAGGTCCGGGGCGTCTACATCACCGACCTGATCGACCCGCGCCGCTACCTCGGCGGAGGGGAGCTGGTGCTCAGCGGCCTGATGTGGCACAGCGGACCGGACGATTCCGAGCGGTTCGTGTCCGCGCTGGTCGACGCCGGGGTGGCCGCGCTGGCCGCTGGGACGGCGCGCCTCGGGCACGCCCCGCCGGACCTGGTCGAGGCCTGCCGCAGCCACGACCTGCCGATCGTCGAAGTACCCCTGACGGTCAGCTTCAACACGCTCGCCGACCGCGTCCAACGCCGCTCCGCCCCACGCCGGGAGCTGGTCGCCGCGGTGGCCGCGGGCGCGGACCTGGACCAGGCGCTGCGGATGGCGGCCGACGAGCTGGGCGCGGACTGCTGGGTGCTGTCCGCGGCGGGCTGGGTCGTCGGCGGAACCGCCGAACTGCCCGATGCCGCCCGCTGCGCGGCGCTGCGCGAGTTCGCGACCGGCCGCCTGCCCAACACCGTCCGATCGGACGACGACGTGCACGTGCTGTGGCCGGTGGAGTCCGACGTCGACCCGCGGGCCGCTCGCTGGTTCGTGCTCGCCAGGGGTGCCTTCGACGACTGGGACGCGGAGCGGGTGGCCATCGCCACCGACCTCGGCACCGTGGTGGCCCTGCTGCGCGCGCGGGTCGACGAAGCTCGGAGCATCGCGGGGCGCTCGGTGGAGGCGGCCCTGCGGCGCCTGCTCGACGGGACGTCCAGCCCGGAGGAGGTCGCCGCCCGGCTGGAGACGGCCGGACTGCCGACGGGGGAGCCGTTGCGCGCGGTCGCGCTCGACATCGGCGACCCGGTGGAATCCACGACGCTGCTGCGCGAGATCGCGGCCGCCACCGGCATGGCCTCGGTGACCGCGTCGCTGGGCGGCAGCGCGACCGCGCTGTTCGTCGGCGACGAAGCGCACCTGGTTCAGCTGGACGCCCAGCTCGGCCGGATCGCCGGTGACGTCGAACCGTGCTTGGAGGGGCGGAACCTGGCGGTCGGCGTGAGCGACGTCACCCGGGCCACCGCGCTGCGCGGCACCCTGGAGGAGGCCGGCTACGCGCTGCGCCTCGCTCAGCGCAGGCGTGGCCGGGCGGAGGTGGTCGCGGCGGCGGAGCTGGCGTCGCACGAAGTGCTCCTCGCCTCGACCCCGGACGAGCTGCGCCGCTCCTACCGCGAACGCCTGCTGGCCGACCTGATCGCCTACGACGACGCGCACCACTCGGAGCTGGTCCGCACCCTGCGGACGTTCCTGGATTGCTCGGGATCGTGGTCCCGCTGCGCCAAGCAGCTCCACGTCCACGTGAACACGCTGCGCTACCGGATCCAGCGCGTGGAGGAGATCACCGGACGGGACCTGTCCGAGTTCCCGTCCAGAGTGGACTTCTACCTGGCCCTGGAGCTCGACCACCCCACCTCGACCTGAGCTCGACCGCAGTTTCCATTGAAACTGCGGACTCCGGCCACGGCGGATCACAGTTTCAATTGAAACTGCGGTTTCCCGTGACCGCCGCCACGGACAATTCCTCGCGAATGCGACGTGCCCGGCGGGTGAACACGTCGATTTTGCCGGCGAAACAGCCCGGCGGCGGATCACGTGACGTCGGTGTTCGGACACGCAACGCAACGTCCCGGCCGGCAATTCGTGGGTGTGCTCACACCACGTTCGGCTTTCCGGGGGAACAGGTGGGCACGGTTCGAAATCTCTCCGTGAGCGCGGTACGGTTCTTGGTCGCAGTTGAGCTCCACGGGCACCCGCCCTCGGCGGGCATTCGGCCCGGCGAAAACCCCAACCCCAGCATTCCGAGACGGAGGTACCGGGATTGACCGATCTGTCCGCCACCACCGGTGTGACGGACCGCCCCAGCGGCACCGCGCAGCAGACCGGCGCAACTCCGGATGCGATCCAGCAGTTCCTGGACCGGCAAAGACCTGAAACCCCTTGCCTGGTCGTGGATCTGGCGCAGGTGCGCAACCGTTACCGGCAGTTGCGGACCGCCCTGCCCGACGCTCGCATCTGCTACGCGGTCAAGGCCAATCCCACCCCTGAAGTGGTCGGCGCGCTCGTCGGCCTCGGTTCCTCCTTCGACGTCGCGAGCCCCGGCGAGATCGATCTGTGCCTGGCCAGGGGCGCGGCGCCGGAGTCGATCTCCTACGGCAACACGATCAAGAAGCGCCGCGACATCGCCCGCGCCCACGAGCAGGGCGTCCGGCTGTTCGCCACGGACAGCGCCGCCGACCTGGTCAACATCGCCGAGGTCGCGCCGGGTTCGCAGGTGTTCTGCCGGGTCCTGGTGGACAACACCGGATCCCGGACCCCGTTCGGCCGCAAGTTCGGCTGCCCGCCCGAAACGGCGGTGGAACTGCTGACGCGGGCGAACGAACTCGGTCTGGACGCCTATGGCGTTTCGTTCCACATTGGATCCCAGCAGCTCGAGCCCGACGCCTGGGAGCACGGGATCAGCGCTGCCAGCGAGGTTTTCGCCGCCTGCGCCGAGCGCGGCGTGCAGCTGCGGATGGTGAACCTCGGTGGTGGACTGCCCGCTGCCTACACCGAGTCCGCGCCGCCGCTGGCCGACTACGTGCGCCGCATCGAGCAGTCGCTGGACCAGCACTTCGGCGCCGAGCGCCCGGAGCTGCTGATCGAACCCGGCCGGTTCATCGCCGCCGACGCGGGCGTGCTGCGCAGCGAGGTGGTGCTGGTCACCGACTCCAGCGACGGCGAATCCCGCTGGGTCTACCTGGACATCGGCCGCTACAACGGGCTGGCCGAGACCGAGGGCGAGGCCATCACCTACCGGCTGCGCACCTCCCGCGACGGCGACGAGGTCGGCCCGGTCGTGCTGGCCGGTCCGACTTGCGACGGCGACGACGTGCTGTACCAGCGGACCCGCTACGAGCTGCCGCGCACGCTGCGTGGCGGCGACTGGGTCGACCTGCTCAGCGCAGGTGCCTACACCGCGAGCTACTCCTCCGTGAGCTTCAACGGGTTCACCCCGCTGCCCACGTACTGCGTCGACGGCGATCAGCAGCCGTGATGTCCGGATTCGCCGGCGAGCGGGTCGGGGAAGACGTGAAGCACCAGAAATTCTGCGAAACGATGGGAGGTCGATAGATGTCCGTTGACACCGGAACGCCACCGGTCGGTTTGTTCACCGGCCAGCATGTCCTCGCCGAGCTGGAGGGCGTGGATCCGGAACTGCTGGACGACGAGCAGTTCCTGCGCGAGACCCTGCACAACGCGTTGAGCCAGTCGCACGCCACGGTGTGCCAGATGATCGCCAAGCGGTTCGAGCCGCAGGGCGTCACGGTGCTGGCGCTGCTGTCGGAGTCCCACGCTTCGCTGCACACCTACCCGGAGGACGGCTCGATCTTCATCGACGTCTTCACCTGCGGGCACACCGCGAAGCCGGAGCTGGCGGTCCAACTGCTGGCCGACGCCCTGCGCCCGCAAGCGCAGAACGTCCAGACCATCCAACGCGGCCACGACTACGAAACCCACAGCTGAGCATCCACGACCAGCGGAATCAGCAAGAAGTTGAGCTGGTCAGGACCTGCGGATGAGCAGCGAGGCCCACGCGCGAACCAGCCATCGTCAGGCAAGCGGCGAGCCGCTTCCAGCGGTAAACAGTTACTGCGACGCATGGCCGGCACCGCGCGGCGAGGGTCGCATGCGCCGCCAGGCGCATAGCCCGCCCTCGGCGCTTGCACCGCCGCGGGTTCTCAGACGTCGTCTGGCGAGGACAGCCCGTTTGCCGTGTATTGGCCATACATAAAAACGGGCTCCCGGAGCCCAGACGGCGTCTGAGGTTCCGCTACTCGCACCGCCACGCAAAATGAGCCTGGAATACCCAGAACGAGGAGGAGCACCGTTGATCGAGCTCGACGGGCACCGGTGGATCAAGGAACCCGTGGGCGCCGGCATGGAGCGCCTGTGGAAGGTCGACGAGGTGCTGTGGGAGGGCGACACGCCCTACCAGCACGTCGTGATCGGTCGCACCAGCCAGGGCGTCTCGCTGTTCTGCGACGACGACCGGCAGAGCACCGAGTTCTCCCAGCTGGTCTACCACGAAGCGATGATGGTGCCGGCGTTCCTGCTGGCCGCGCAGGTGGAGCGGGTGCTGATCATCGGCTCCAGCGAGGGCGTGGCCAGCCAGATGTCGGTGGCCGCCGGGGCGACCCGCGTGGACCACGTGGACATCGACGAGCTGTGCGTGCGCAAGTGCGCGGAGCACCTGCCCTACGGCTACACCCCCGAGGACGTGGCCGCCGCCGAGCGGGGTGACGGGCCGATCAAGCTGCACTTCGCCGACGGGTGGGGCTTCCTCGACCAGGCGCCGCCGGAGGGCTACGACATCGTGGTCGTCGACCTGCCGGACGAGCGGGCCGACGACGAGGACGGGCAGCACAACCGGCTGTACGGCATGGAGTTCATCCAGCGCTGCCAGTCGGTGCTGTCGGCGGGTGGTGTGGTCGCGTTCCAGGCGGGTTGCCCGACGGTGTGGCGCAACGAGACGCTGATCCGCGCCTACAACCGGTTCAACTCGACGTTCGAGACGGTGGCCTACTTCGGTTCCGACGAGCACGAGTGGGCGTTCATCTTCGGTCGCGTGGAGCCGATCGACGACCCGACGAACGTGCTGCTCGAGTCGTTCCCGAAGTCGTCCTACCGCCCGCAGACGATCGACGAGGCGACCATCATCGGCGCCACCGTCGCGCCGTACTCGGTCCGCAACCAGGGCTGACACCAACGCAGAAGGGCGCTCCGACCGGTGTGTCGGGGCGCCCTTCCCGCGTCTCAGGAGTCCTCTGTGGACTTGCCGCGCGTGGAAGTCCCTTCCGCCACAACGGGTTCTTCGCGTCGGGTGAGCACCAGCGCCTCGTCCTCCGTGATGGCCACGGTGTGCTCGGAGTGGGCCGTGCGCGAGCCGTCGGCGGAACGGATCGTCCAGCCGTCGGGGTCGAACGCGATCTGGTCGGTGGTGCGGGCGAACCACGGTTCGAGCGCGAGGGTCATGCCCGGTCGCAGCTCGATGCCGCGTCCGGCCTTGCCGCGGTTCGGCACGTGCGGCTCCTCGTGCATGGTGCGGCCGATGCCGTGCCCGCCGAACTCGGTGTTGACCGGGTAGCCGTAGCTGCGGGCCACCTCCCAGATGGCCGCAGAGATGTCGCCCAGCTTGTTGCCCGCGCGGGAGGCCGAGATCGCCGCTTCCAGCGCTTCTTCGGTGGCCCGGACGAGCCGCTGGTCCTCCTGGGCGGGGGTGCCGACGATGACCGTGCGCGCCGAGTCGGCCGACCAGCCGTCGACGCTGACCGCGATGTCGGCGGTGAGCACGTCGCCGTCCTGCAGCACGTAGTCGTGCGGCAGGCCGTGCAGGACCGCGTCGTTGACGGACAGGCAGATGACGTTGCGGAACGGGCCCTTGCCGAAGGACGGCGAGTAGTCCCAGTAGCAGGACTCGGCGCCGCGCTGCCGGATCATGCCGCGCACGTGGTGCTCGAGGTCCATCAGGTTGACGCCCACGTCGGCGAGCCGGCCGACCTCGGTGAGCACGTCGGCCACGAAACGGCCGGTGACGTGCATGCGCTGGACCTCGGTGGGCGTCTTCAGCTCGATCACGGATACCTCGCGTGCGATTGGTGCCGGTATAAGAATACCGCGACACTAGCACCGGGCGGTATAGAAATACCACTCGCCGGCGCAGGGCATCGCTGAACTGCGAAAACAAGCTCAGAGCGAGTCGAGGTAGGGGTGCTGGGCCGGGTTCCCGTCGCGCGGCGAGAACCACTGGTCGAACGCCAGCCCGCGCGAGTGCAGCTCCGCCTCCACCTTCGCGACCTGCGCCGCCGTCTCCGGCTCCACCTCGCCGGCCAGCGGCAGGTCGACCTCGTACAGCTCGTCGTGGTCGAGACCGCCGAACGCCCGCTCGGTGAACACCGCGAACACCGATTCGCTGTCGTCCCAGGTCATCAGCTCAGCGGCCTCCAGGGCCACCCGGGCCTCGTTGATGAACAACCGCAGCGCCAGCTCCTCGGCCACCGAGCGCGGCGGCGTCCACGACGTGCCGGTCAGCCGCTCCGCGACCGGCGTCGAGGCCAGCACGAAAGCGCGGGCGAAGAACGCGTCGTAGCGGTGGTCGTAGCAGGGCGGCAGCTCCTCCAGGACCAGCAGGCCGACCGCGTCGGCGACCGTCGCGTTGTTCACCGCCAGCGCCAGCTCGTCGTAGAAGACCTCGTCGGTGACCACCCGGACCGCGTGGACCAACGCCCCGGCCGCCAGCGCCACGGCCTCGCCCTCGGCGCCGAACGCGTCCGGACCGAAGGCCCGCAGCCGCGGCGCGAGCCCGAGGAACCGGCTCCGCCACTGCTCGACGTCCATGGCCGGCTCAGCCGAGGTCTCCAACGCCTCCTCGACGGCGGCTTCCAGCTCGTCGACCACGTCGGACCCGTCGCTGGCCGCCAGCAGGTTGAACTCGTCCTCGGTGATGCGCACCTCCGAGTGCGCGACCGACCAGCCCGCCAGCACGTCGCTCTCGCTGATCAGCTCGTCGAGCACCGACGCGGCGGCGTCCTCGGCGGCCAGCAGCGACGGCGCGTCGAGCGCCAGCACCACGCTGGCCCCGGCCGGATGCACGGTGATGCGGTAGTCCAGGACGTCGATGTCGGATTCGCCCGGCCCCGAGACCCCCTCGACCAGCGCGAGGTGGCGGTCCAGCACGGCCGCGATCCCCTCCTGCTGCAGCGGGTCGAGCTCCACCACGCCGGTCGGCGGTCCGAGCTCCGCTGTCACCGCATAGTCCACCGCGTCTCGCCCTCTCCTCGCCGGTTGGTCGGCATGGTACGTCGTCGGGGCGGCCCGGACCCGTCAGCCGGTCGGGGGTCCCTCATCAGCCATGATGAACCACGTGACGACGACTGTGGCCGTATTCGGCAGCTGCAACATGGACCTGGTGGCGTACGTGGGCACCGCCCCGAAGCGCGGCGAGACGGTGCTCGGCCGGGAGTTCCACACCGTGCCGGGCGGCAAGGGCGCCAACCAGGCGCTGGCCGCGGCGAAGGCGGGTGCGGCGGTGCACATGATCGGTGCGGTCGGCGAGGACGAGTTCGGCACCGAGATCCGCGAGGTCCTGCGCAAGTCCGATGTGGACGTCGCGGGGCTGCGGACGATGCCGGGGCGCAGCGGCACCGCGCACATCGTGGTGGACGACCAGGCCGGCAACTCGATCATCGTGATCCCGGCCGCCAACGGCACCGTCGACGGCCTGGTGGCGGGCGACGAGGAGATCATCGCCGGATCGCAGATCTTGTTGCTGCAACTGGAGATCCCGTTCTCCGGCGTGGCCGCGGCCGCAGCCGCGGGACGTCGCAACGGGGTGCGCGTGGTGCTCACCCCGGCGCCCGCCGCGGAGCTGTCCGAGGACATCCTGGCGAACGTGGACCTGCTGGTGCCCAACGAGCACGAGGCGGCGATCCTGGCCGGCGACGACGATCCGGAACGGGCGATGGCGAAGCTGCTCGAACTGGTCCCGGAAGTGGTGATCACCCTGGGTTCGCGCGGTTCGCTCTACGGCAACCGCGACGGCGAGCGGGTGGAGGTGCCGAGCTTCCCGGTGGACGCGGTGGACACCACGGCGGCCGGCGACACCTACGTCGGGGTGCTGAGCGCGGCGCTGGGCGAGGGAGCCGACATGCCCGAGGCGATGCGGCTGGCCTCGGCGGGCTCCGCGGTGTCGGTGCAGCGCAACGGCGCCAGCAGTTCGATGCCGACCCGAGCGGAAATCACCGACTTCCTCGCCGGTCGATAAGGCACGCGCCTTCAAATGGTGGAGTCCGGCGCTCGGCACGAGGAGCCGTCGGACGATTCACGGACGGCCGGTTTTGTCCCGACTTCTTACCGGCCGTCCGTGCGGGCGCTCACTGAGCGTTGTCGAAGGCCTCGACGATCTCGGCCGGAATGCGGCCCCGGTCGGAAACCTGCATGCCCTGATTCCGGGCCCATTCGCGAATGGCCTGGTTGCGTTCCCGGTCCGCGGTGCTCGGAGTGCTGGACGCCTTGCCCGGCTTGGCGGCGGTCCGCTTGCGGCCGCCCGTCTTGCGGGCGTTGGCCACGAAAGACGCCAGGGAGTCGCGCAGTTTCGCGGCATTGTCCGCGGACAGGTCAATTGCGTAGCTCACCCCGTCCAAGGCGAACTCGACGGTGGTCTCGGCTTGCGTGCCGTCGACATCGTCGACGAGCTGAACGGTGACTTTCTGCGCCACGGTAACCCTCGATTCCGGCTCGATTCCCCTCCTTCTCCGCACCGCAGGTGCGGAGAAGAGCGAGCGAACAATAAACTACCGCGCGAAGAATGTTCCACCCGCCGCCGGAGTCTTTCCGGATGTGCGATGCATTACTTTCCCGGATTGGCCCCGGATCGGTTACGGTGCGTTCGGCGTTCGTCGCGCAACCCGCACGATCGCAACACCGACCCGCCTGGCGGTTATCGGCAGATGGGGCCGCTGTTCTATGGTTGAGTACGAGACAACTGAGATGCCACGTGCTACAACGTGGGCGGGACTCCGAAGTGGTCCTGCCTGCAAGTCACGCGGATCGAGGCGGGCACGTTCCCGAGACAGGTGATCATGGCCGAGCGGATTCAGGTCGAACTCGTCGACGACATCGACGGGTCCCCAGCCAACCACACCGTTACCTTCGCGTTGGATGGTGTGACGTACGAAATCGACCTGAACGACGAGCACGCGCAGGAGTTGCGCGCGATCATCACGCGGTACATCGAGGCGGCCCGCAAGCCGAAGCCGGCACCCGCGCGCACCGCTCGTCAGCAGGAGCGCGAGGAGGAGCAGACCCGGCGCGCCAACAAGCAGCTGACCGAGCAGATCCGCGGCGCCGCCCAGCGCACCCGCGAGGCCCTCAACAAGAAGGCCGTCGAGCAGCCCGAGCAGCCGGAGCCCGAGGTCGTCGAATCCGAGCCGCGCTTCGACCCGGCCCCGCCGGAGCAGGTGGAGGCGAAGGAACCGGCCCAGGCCCCCTCGGTCTCGCTGCCGCTGTTCTCCTCCGCCGTCGACTGATCGCGCCCGCGCGGCGGTTCGGCGAACCGCCGCCGCACCGATGGCTTTCGGTGCCGGAATGATCACGGACTGTGGACACGGCACCGACGGACTAATACGGTTTCCGCGTTTTGCCCCTCTTGCCGGCGGGAGGCGCGGTGACGACGCGGTTCGGACGTTGTGCCCCGGTGGTCCTGCTGGCCTTGGCGGTGAGCGCGACCGGGTGCAGTCCGCTGGTCGACGTCGAGCAGACCGCCGGTCAGCTGCGATCTTCGGTGCAGGCGCCCACGGTGCGCGGCGGCGAAGCCGTCATCGCGCTGGACCAGGAGCCGGACAAGCTGGACCCGACGCTGGCCACCACGCTGGCCGGCCGGCAGGTCTTCAGCAGCATGTGCGAGAAGCTCTACGACGTCGACCCGGCCGGTCGGGCCGTTCCGCAGCTCGCCGCTGAACTCCCGCGCAGCTCCCCGGACGGCCGCGAGCTGACCATCCCGCTGCGCCCCGGCGTGCTGTTCAACGACGGCACCGAGTTCGACGCGGCAGCGGTGAAGAAAAGCCTGGACCGGCACCGCGAACTGCCGTCCTCGGGGCGCCGCTCCGAGCTCACCGCGATCGACTCCGTCGAGGTCGTCGACCCGGCCACCGTGCGGCTGAAGCTCAAGCGGCCCTCCGCCCCGCTGCCCACCGTCCTCGCCGACCGCGCGGGCATGATCATGTCCCCGGCGAAGCTGGACGAGCTCGGCGAGAACTTCTCCGACGACCCGGTCTGCGTCGGCCCGTTCCGCTTCGTCGAACGCGTCGCCCAGGACCGGATCGTGTTGCAGCGCAGCGAGTTCTACTACGACCGCGACCGGGTGCGGCTGGACCGGCTGATCTACAAGGCGGTCTCCGACGACAACATCCGCATCGCCAACCTGCGCTCCGGCGAGTTCGACGTGGTCTGGGAGGTCGGCCCGCCGGACGTGCCGATCGTGTCCCGCGAGGACGACCTGGTGCTGCTCAACCAGCCGTCGATCCAGTACATGGGCATCACCGTCAACATCGGCAACGTCGACGGCAAACCCGGCCACGTCGACGGACCGCTGGCCGACGACCCGCGAGTGCGCGAAGCGCTGTCGCTGTCCATCGACCGCAACACGCTCAACCGCATCGCCTTCAACGGCCTCTACCAACCGGCGTGCGGCCCCATCCCGCCGACCAGCGAATTCGCCACTCCCGCAACGCAGGCCTGCCCACCGCACGACGTGAACCGCGCCCGCCGGCTGCTCGCCGAAGCGGGCGTGCAGACCCCGCTGCGCGTCGAGCTGCTGCTGCAGAACGACTCCACCACCAGCCGCGTCGGCCAGGTCATCCAGGCCATGGCCGCCGAAGCCGGTTTCGACGTGGTGCTGCGGCCCAGCGAATCCACCAGCGCCATCTCCGCGGGCAAGAAGGGCCGCTTCCAGACCTTCCTGATCGGCTGGTCCGGCCGCCCCGACCCGGACGGCAACATCACCGTCATGCACCAGGCGGGAGCCGCGCAGAACTACAGCGGCTACTCGACGCCGGAGACCGACGCGCTGATCGAGCAGGCCGCCGCCGAGCGGAACACCGACCGCCGCCGCCAGCTCTACGAGCAGGTCGTCCAGCAGCTGCAGCAGCGCAACAACGTCATCTACCTCTACCGCCAGCAGTACTACACCGCGCACACCAAAGGCATGGCCGGTGTCGAGGTCTACCCCGACGGGATCATGCGGCTGAAGACCGCGGGTCGCGTCGAGTCCGGGAGTTGAGATGCTGCGCAGCTACGCGCTCAACCGCGTCCTGCAGTCCCTGGTGACGCTGGTGCTCGTTTCCCTCGTCGTGTTCGCGGGCCTGCGCGCGCTCCCGGGCGACCCGGCCGTCGCGCTGGCCGGAGCCGAAGCCGACGACGCCGCGATCGAGCAGATCCGCCAGTCCTACCTGCTCGACGAACCGATCTACGTGCAGTACGCGACCTGGATCGGCCGCGCGCTGCAGGGCGACTTCGGCGACTCGGCGCAAACCGGACTGCCGATCGGCGAAACCATCCTCAGCCGACTGCCGGTCACCCTCGAACTGGCGCTGCTGAGCATGCTTTTCGCCGCGCTGATCGGTCTGACCACCGGAGTGCTCGCGGCGGTCCGCCGCGGGGGACCGCTGGACTGGCTGGGCAACGGGGTGTCGCTGTTCGGCCTGTCCATCCCGAACTTCTGGCTCGGCCTGATGTGCGTGCTCGTCTTCGCCGTCGGCCTCGGCGTGCTGCCCGCCTCGGGGTTCGTCCCGTTCACCGAGTCACCGCTGGGCAACCTGGAACGGCTGATCATGCCGGCGTTCGTGCTGGGCAGCGGCCTGGCCGCGGTGCTGATGCGGCAGATGCGATCGTCCATGTTGGACGCCCTGAACTCCGACTACGTGCGCACCGCACGCGCGAAGGGAGCGGGGGAGCGGCGCGTCGTCGCCATCCACGGCCTGCGCAACAGCCTGATCACCGTGCTGACCATCCTCGGCCTGCAGCTGGGCACGCTGATCTCCGGCGCGGTGGTCACCGAGCAGATCTTCGTGCTGCCGGGCTTCGGCAAATTGATGGTCGATGCCGTGTTCACCCGCGACTACCCGGTCGTCCAGGCCGCGGTGCTGGTCAGCGCGGTCGGCTACATCGCGGTGAACCTGCTGGTCGACCTGCTCTATTCGGTGGTGGATCCGCGAATCAGGGTCCGTGGAGGTGCGGCATGACCCAGCCGGTCGCAGACCTGCCCCGCGTGAGCGGATCCCGCCGCGTGCTGAGCCGCCTCCTGCGGCACCGCACCGGTGTCGTCGGCCTCGTCCTGTCGGTGCTGTTCGTGCTGGTCGCGCTGGCCGCGCCGCTGATCGCACCGGCCGACCCGGCCGCGGTGAACTTCGACCACGTCCTGCAGCAGCCGTCGC
Source organism: Saccharopolyspora oryzae (assembly GCF_027853915.1). Classification (GTDB taxonomy): domain Bacteria; phylum Actinomycetota; class Actinomycetes; order Mycobacteriales; family Pseudonocardiaceae; genus Saccharopolyspora; species Saccharopolyspora oryzae. Next base: position 3,470 of record NZ_JAQGLA010000064.1, on the reverse strand, counting down.
TGGCCGCGCCGCTGGGCAGCGACGAGCTCGGCCGCGACCAGCTCGCCCGCGTCTTCTACGGCATCCGCGCGTCGATCGTGGTGGGCGTGCTGTCGGTGCTGCTCGCGGTCGTGGTGGCGGTGCCGCTGGGCCTGGTCGCCGGGTACTTCCGCGGCATCGTCGACTCCGTCGTCTCCCGCATCACCGACACCCTGCTGGCCTTCCCGTTCCTGGTCCTGGCCGTCGGGCTCGCCGCGGTGCTCGGCGCGTCGATGCTGAACGCGGCCATCGCGATCGGCCTGTCCCAGGTGCCGAACCTGATCAGGGTGGTGCGCGGCGAAACCCTGCGGTTGGCGGGCGAGGACTACGTGACCGCCAGCGTCGCGGCCGGCGCTCGCGGCACCACGGCGATGTTCCGGCACATCCTGCCGAACTCGGTCAACGCGCTGCTCGTGCAGATCACCGTGGCGATCCCGCAGGCCATCATCGGCGAAGCGCTGCTGTCCTTCCTGGGCCTCGGCGTCCAACCGCCCACCCCGTCGCTGGGCGTGATGCTCTCGTCCGCGCAGACCTACTTCGCGCAGGCCCCGTGGCTGGTGGTCTTCCCCGGCATCGCGGTCGTGCTCGCCACCCTCGGCTTCAACCTGCTCGGCGACGGCCTGCGGGACGCCCTGGACCCGAAGGGGAACCGATGAGCGACGTCCTTTCCTTCACCGACCTCCGGGTGCGCTTCCGCACCGAGGACGGCACGACCGACGCGGTGCGCGGCGTCAGCTTCGGCATCGCGCCCGGTGAGGTCCTGGCCGTGGTCGGCGAATCGGGCTCGGGCAAGAGCGTGACCGCGATGTCCGCGCTCGGCCTGCTCCCGCGCACCGCCGAGATCACCGGCCGCATCGAGCTCGACGGTGTCGAGCTGGGCGAGCAGGACCTGCGCCGAGCCCGCGGCAAGGACATCGCGATGATCTTCCAGGAGCCGATGACCTCGCTGAACCCGGTGTTCACCATCGGTTGGCAGCTCGTCGAAGCCATCCGCCTGCACAGCGATCCCGACGTGAACGCCCGCGAGCGCGCGGTGGAACTGCTCGACCTGGTCGGCATCCCGGAACCGTCGCGGCGTCTGAAGCACTACCCGCACCAGCTCTCCGGCGGGCAGCGGCAGCGCGTGATGATCGCGATGGCGCTGGCCTGCGAACCGAAGGTGCTGATCGCCGACGAACCGACCACCGCCCTGGACGTGACCGTGCAGGCCGAGATCCTGGCCCTGCTCCGAGACCTGCGCGAACGCTTGGGCACGACGATCCTGCTGATCACCCACGACATGGGCGTCGTCGCCGACCTCGCGGACCGGGTGGTCGTGATGTACCGGGGCGAGGTGGTCGAGCAGGCCGCAGTCGACGACCTCTTCCGCGCGCCCCAGCACGAGTACACCGGAGCACTGCTCGCCGCGGTGCCCAAGCTCGAGGTGGGGGAGTCGCAGGAGCCCGCACCCGCCGATCCGGTGCTCGCCGTCGAAGACCTGGTGGTCAGCTACGGCGACCAGCGAGCGGTGGACGGCGTCTCCCTGCACATCGACCGCGGCGAGGTCCTGGCCCTGGTCGGCGAGTCCGGCTCCGGGAAGTCGACCGTGGGGAAGTGCGCGGCCCGCCTGCTGACCCCGACCGAAGGTCGCGTCGTGCTCAACGGCCAGGACATCAGCACCCTGTCCGCCCGCCGCCTGCGCCCGCTCCGCCGGAACATCGGCATCGTCTTCCAAGACCCGGGCTCGTCCCTGGATCCGCGGATGACCATCGCCGCGAGCATTGCCGAACCACTCCGCCTGCATCGCGCCGCGAGAGGCCGGGAACTCGACAAACGCGTCGACGAACTCCTGGACGCGGTCGAACTCGGGGCTTCCAAGCGCCAGCGCTATCCGCACGAACTCTCCGGAGGACAGCGGCAGCGCGTGAGCATCGCCCGAGCGCTGGCCCTCGAACCGGAACTCCTGATCGCCGACGAACCGACCAGCGCCCTCGACGTATCAGTGCAGGACGCGGTGCTGGAGCTGTTCCAGTCCCTGCAGGCCAGGCTGAACTTCAGCTGCCTGTTCATCAGCCACGACCTGGCGGTGGTCAACCTGCTCGCGCGCCGCGTGGCGGTGATGCACCGGGGAAAGGTCGTGGAACGAGGAGACCGGGCACGAGTGCTGGGGGCCCCGCAGCACGAGTACACCCGCCGACTCCTGGCGGCGGCCCCGGTCCCGGACCCGGTCCGACAGCGCGAACGCCGCCTGGCCGGCTGACGCCGAGCTCAGTCCTCGGCCCGGTGACGACGGGAACGAGCGCGCTGAGCGGGACCCGTGCGCGCAGCCTTCTTCGACTCGGCCTTGGGGCGCTCGACGCGTTCGGTCAGCGCAGCCGCGAACTCCGGCGGGGAACTAGGACCCCAGTTGCGGTCCTCCGGGTCCACCAGAGTCTTCTGCAGCTCGGTGTAGATCGGCGTCGAGTCCACTGCGTACCCCCGTTCTGACGATCGCCTGGCAGGCTACCTGCGCGAACGAGGGGAATCGCGGCAAAGAAGCAGGACCACACGAACGTGGACATCGACCCCGGTCCGCGCCGATCCGGCCGACGAGTCCGGAAAACCGCCCTTGACCAGCGATGATGACCTTTGAGGGGGGTGGTGTTCAGGGGGTGTTTCGGGGTGTGTAAAGTTATCCAGGTCAGCGCGACACGGGCCGGGAAAACCGGACCGGGCCTGGCGCGGGGTCAAAACCCGGTCTCCACAATCGAGTGGTAGCCTGGTGTGGCTTCGGAAATGAAGACTTTGAAAATGCGATTCGCTTCGCGGTTGATAACTTCAGAGCTGGTTCGGTATCCGGGTGATAACGAAACGGGATCGGGACAACGGAAGTTGACCCCCCTGATTCACCGGGAAAACGGGCCTGCTAGAGTTACCGGCACAAGAAAGCGAACAGAGGAAATGCTCCCCGGAGCTTCACGGCCTGGAATTGGTTGTGGGTGATGGTGTGGGTGTGTTCTTTGAGAACTCAACAGCGGACTGTTTTGGTTAGTGTTCTTTTATGCCCCCGACCATGACCTGTGTGTTGTGGTTGGTGGTTTCTTTGAGTATGACGCTCCAAACCCTGTGGGGTTTGTGTGAGTGTCTGCTGGGATTGTTTCAACAAAGCATTGTTGGAGAGTTTGATCCTGGCTCAGGACGAACGCTGGCGGCGTGCTTAACACATGCAAGTCGAACGCTGAAGCACCTTCGGGTGTGGATGAGTGGCGAACGGGTGAGTAACACGTGGGCAATCTGCCCTGCACTCTGGGATAAGCCTTGGAAACGGGGTCTAATACCGGATACGACATCGGACCGCATGGTTTGGTGTGGAAAGTTCCGGCGGTGCAGGATGAGCCCGCGGCCTATCAGCTTGTTGGTGGGGTAATGGCCTACCAAGGCGACGACGGGTAGCCGGCCTGAGAGGGTGACCGGCCACACTGGGACTGAGACAC
>NZ_JAQGLA010000063.1 GCF_027853915.1 Saccharopolyspora oryzae | reverse complement strand
GATCGGTGACGATCGCGGTGAGCTCGCCGTGCATGTCGTGGATGCGGCGCGGGCTGTGCGGCGGGCCGAACGGCCGCATCGCCAGTCGCCGCAACCGGTCGTGCTCGGGCGGGTCGAGGCGGATGAAGCTGGGCGGCAGCGTCGCCTCGTCCGCCTCGGCGAGCAGGTTGCTCGCGCCCGGCGCGAGGTTGCGGGAGTCGGAGCTGATCCGCGGGTCCTGGAGCAGGTCGCGGATCTCCCAGTAGGTGGTGACCAGGTGGACGCCGCTCTCGTCGCGCAACACCGGCGTCCGGCGGAGTTCGGCGTAGATCGGGTACGGGTCGGGACGCGCGGCCGGGTCGGTGACCCGCTGCACCGGGCTGGTCGAAGTCATGCGACGGCTCCTGTCGATCAAGCGCGGGACGGGGTGAACACGACCCGCTTGTCGCTGGGCGAGTGGCCGGTCAGGGTGACGGTGGGCCCGTGGCTGGGCAGCGCCGGGTCCGGGAACCGCGCCGGCACCGGCCGCACACCCCGGGTGCCGGGCAGCTCCGGCGGGAATGCGGCGGCGCGCTCGATCAGCCTGCGGTAGCCGCCCATCCACTTCCCGTGGTCGAAGCCGACCGCGGCGATCACCCGCCCCTGGTAGCCGTAGGCGGCGGCGAAGCTGTGGTCGGTGAGCGAACCCTGCGTCACCACGATCTCCTCCCCCATCGACGGCGCCCCGACGGATTTGATGTTCACCCCGAACTGCGACGACCAGAACGACGGCGTCCACAGGTGCGGCAGCCGCCGGGAGTCGGGACTGATCATGTTGTGCGCGGCGATCTCGGCCTGCGCAACGGCGTTCCCCCAGTGCTCCAGCGAGAGGAACTGGTAGCCGAACAGCGGATGCGGGGTGCGCGCGACGTCGCCCGCGGCGAACACGTCGTCGGTGACGATGCCGTGCACGTCGAAGGCCCGGCACCCGGCATCGCAGGCAACACCGCGAGGCCCCGCGGCCAACCCCGAGCCGTCCAGCCAGGCCGTGTTGCGCACCGCGCCGAGCGCCACGACGGCGATGTCGGCGTCCAGCACGGAACCATCGGACAGGTGAGCGCGCTTGAGCCGCCCGGCCGGATCACCTTCCAGCGACGTCACCATGACGCCGCAGCGCAGGTCGACCCCGTGCTCGCGCTGCAACCGCGCGGCCACGTCACCGACGACACCGCCGAGGGCTCCCACCAACGGTGTTTCGCCCCGCTCCGCGACGGTGACGGCGAAACCCCTTTCCCGGCAGGCGGAAGCGATCTCCGACCCGGTGAACCCGGCGCCGATGATCAGCACTCGATTGGGCCTGCGCGCCAGCAGGCGCTCCAAGTGCCTCGTGTCGTCACTGGTGCGCAGCACGCACACCCCGTCCAGGGCGGCTTCGGAGTCATTGGGCCACGGCCGCGAACGCACACCAGTGGCGATCAGCAGCTTGTCGTACGCGACTTCCGAACCGTCGGCCAGCTGCACCCGCCTGCGATCCCGGTCCAGCCCGGCCGCGGCGACGCCGAGCCGCCACTCGGCGTCGACCTCGCGCCGTCGAGGCAGCGCGGTGTCCTCCGGCAGCACCCTCCCCAGCAGGACCTGCTTGGACAGCGGCGGCCGGTCGTAGGGCTCGTGCGGCTCGTCCCCGATCAACGTGAGCGAACCGTCGAACCCCTCCTCGCGCAGGTGTTCAGCCGCGCGCAACCCGGCCAGCGACGCACCGACGATGACGATTCCGGTCATCGCCGCTCGCCCCGCTCGAGGTCGACGCGGTCCACGAGTATCGCCTGAACAGGACAAGCGGCCGCGGCCCGCAGCACGTCCTCCCGACGAGCCTCGTCGACGTTCGGCTGGTAGAGCAGCGCTTCCTCACCGTGCAGCTGGAACACGTCCGGAGCCAGGAAAGCGCACTGCGCATAAGCCTGGCACCGGTTGAGATCAACGTTGATCCTCATGACCCCGCCCCCTCGAAGTCCGCCGTCCCCCCATGCTCACCGACCCGGGAACGCGCCGCATGACCACCGGGAACCCGCACGTCCGCGAAGGGATGCCGGAAAATTTCCCACCGAACCACGGCCCGCATCCACAACGGCGAGCACAACACCGACCACAATGGACAGCGGCAGAACCGGTGTGGTCGCGGCGACCGGCCCGCTGCGATCCGTCCTGAGTGGCCGGTCGCCGTGGAGCGCGGCCGATCTCGCGAAAGATCAGCGCTCGTCGGAGCCCTGGCTCCGCTGTCCGATCCGTAGCATGTGAGGCATGTTCCAGGCTCTCCGCACAGCGCGCAGGCGGATCTCCGACCTTGATCACGCTCTCGTGCGACGGTGCGCTGCGCTCCCGAAGAGCGTTGCCGACCCCGCGTTGCGGAACCTCAGCACGCTGGCGAACCACAGCAAGTTGTGGTTCGCGCTGGCCGGCGGACTGGCGCTCCGCAAGGGCCCCACCCGGCGGGCGGCGCTGCGCGGCGTCGCGGCCATCGCAGCGTCCAGCTCCACGACGAACCTGCTGGCCAAGCAGTTGCTACCGCGACGGCGCCCGGCCACCGACCTGCTCCCGGCGCACCGACGGCTCATGTCCCCGCCAGCCTCGTCGTCGTTCCCGTCCGGGCATGCGGCCTCCGCCGCGGCGTTCACCACGGCGCTGTGCATGGAGTCACCGCTGCTCGCTGCGGCGGTGGCGCCGGTGGCGGCAGCGGTGGCGTACTCGCGGGTCCACACCGGGGTGCACTGGCCGACCGATGTCGCCGTCGGGGCCGCAGTCGGCTGCGGGATCGGGCTCGCGACCCGCTGGTGGTGGCCGGTCCGCCCCGCCACTCCCGCGCTGGCTCGACCGAGCGAGCGCGTCGCCGCGCTGACCGGTGGGAACGGTCTCGGGCTGCTGATCAACCCCTCGTCCGGCGATTCCGATCCGTCCAGCGCGCTGGCCGACCTGTGGCCGGGGGCCGAGGTCCTGCACCCGGACCCCGGTGGCGACCTCGTCGAGCAGCTGCACCTCGAACTCGACGCCGCAGGCGACACCATCCGCGCACTGGCCGTCGCGGGTGGCGATGGCACCGTGGCGGCTGCTGCCTCCGTCGCCGGCGTCCGCGGCCTACCGCTCGCCGTGGTCCCGTCCGGCACGCTGAACCACTTCGCCCGCGACGTGGGTGTGACGAGCGCGCAGGACTCGGACCGCGCGCTGACCGCCGGTTCGGCGGTGCACGTCGATCTCGGTGCGGTCAGCGTCGACGGCGAGCCCGAGCGGTGGTTCGTCAACACCGCCAGCCTGGGCGGCTACCCGGACATGGTCCGCATGCGGGAGAAGTGGGAGCAGCGCTGGGGCAAGTGGCCCGCAGGGGCGGCGGCGCTGGTGCGCGTCCTGGCCGAGGCCGAACCGATCGAGGTCCGCATCGACGGTGCGCACCGCAAGATCTGGCTGCTGTTCGTGGGCGCCAACAGCTACCAGCCGAAGGGCTTCGCACCCACGTGGCGCCCGCACCTGGACGACGGGATGCTCGACATCCGCTACGTCCGCGCCGACCTGCCGCTGTCCCGCATCCGCTTCGCCTTCGCGGCGCTGACCGGCGCCCTGTTCAACAGCCACACCTACGTCCAGCAGGAACGGCAGTCAGCGCACGTCGAGGTGCTGGGCGAACGAGTGGCGCTGGCCTGCGACGGCGAGGTCATGCCGCCGGGACGCACGTTCAACTTCACCGCGCACGACGAAGCGCTGCGCGTGTACCGCCCGGAGCACCCCGCGGAGTGATCACCGCACCCCTGCTCCCGTTCGAGGGGCCACCGCGTGTTCGGTGAACTCGCCACAGGCGCGGAAGCCCAAACGCCGGTACACGGGCTCCCCATCAGCCGACGCCTGCAGCACCGCCGTGCGATGGCCGCCTTCGATGGAAGCGTGCAGGACCGCCAGAGTCATGGCCCCGCCGTAGCCGCGGCGACGGTGAGTGGCCAGGGTGCAGATGTTGTAGATCCCGGCGACTCCGGCGTTCAGGAAGACCTCCGCCGAGCAGACCGGACGGCCTGCCGCGTAGCCGACCAAGTAGCGGGACGGGCAGTCGTCGGCCAGCGCTCGATCCGCGGTTCGGGCGAAGAAGTCGCGGACGGTCTCGGCGGGCGGATCCCAGTTCGCCGCGAGCACCTTCGCGTAGTCCGCGAGCTCGGCGGGCGTGGTCGCCGTTCGGATCTCCAGCCCGTCCACCTCGGGCCGCGGGAGGCTCTCGTCGAGGTCCGCCCACATCGCCGTTTCGCGTTCCGCCTCGGGTAGACCGGCATCCGCCAGACGGGCGCGCAGGTCCACCGGAGTCGACGCCGGCCCCACCCACCACGAGAAGGGGCGGCCGGTGGTGGCCAGCACCTCGACGGTCTCCTTGATGCGGGCCTCGACCACATCGGGGGCGAAGCGGGCCGCCGCGACGATGTTGAACGTGTCGTCGTCGAGGCCGCTGTCGGCCACCAGCAGGTCATCCGTCCTCGTGACCGTCGCTCCCGCCAGCCCGCTATGCAGGTGGCAAGCGTGCTCGGCCAGGTTCCGCTCCATGCGGACCAGCAGATCGGCTTCCTCGATGCGGGACGACGCGCTCACAGCGCGATCCCACCACAGCCAACCCGACGACGCACCCGATTTTCAGCGTCCACTGTGTCCTGTCGAGCCGCTGGCAACGCAAATTCAATGGAAATCGGACGTCCAATTTCCATTGAATTTGCGGGATCGGAGCCGTTACCTCGGGAACAAGCCGTTCAGGGTGCCGTAGTCCAGGGCGTCGTCCAGCGACGTGTAGGTGCCTTCGCCCAGGAGTTCCAGGGTGGCCTTGCGGGCTGCGGTGTAGGCGGCCTGAGCCACTCCGGTTCCGACGCTGATCCGCCGCACCCCGGCCTTGACCAGGTCCGCGACCGCAGGGCCGCCCGGGACTGCCATCGCGTTCACCGGGAGCGGGCCTGCCGCGAGTTGAGCCAGGGTGTCCAGGTCGAGCAGCCCGGGTACGAAGATGCTGTCCGCCCCGGCCTCCGCGTACGCCGCCGCGCGGGCCTCCACATCGGCCAGCCGGCCGCTCTCCTCGCCGATGCCGAACAGGTACACGTCCGTACGCGCGTTGATCACCAGTTCCGGCAGGCCCGCCGCCACCGATGCCGCCCGGGCCTCGGCGATCCGGGCCGCCTGCTCCTCGACCGGGTGCAGGGTGCCGTCCGCCTTGGAGTCCTCCAGGTTGATCCCCACGACTCCGGCACCGATCAGGCCGGTCACCGTCGCGGTGATGTCGCCGTAGCCGCCTTCGGCGTCGAACGTGACCGGCACGTCCACCGCGGCAACGATCCGCGCCGCGGCTGCGACCATCTCCTCGCGCGTGGCTCCCTGGCCGTCCGAACGCCCCACCGACCAGGCAACACCGCCGCTGGTCGTCGCGATCACCGGCGCACCCGCCGCCGCGATGACTGCCGCGCTACCGGCGTCCCAGGCGTTGGGCAGCACCAGCGTGCTCGCACCCAACTCCCGCAGGCGCAGGGCCTTCTCCGTCACCTTCGCGTCGACCGTCATCGTTCTCCTCCCGCAGCAATTCCGGGCTCGTAGGAAGTCGTGCTGACCCAACGGCCGCGCACCACCCATGTCCCGCCGTCCGCCGTCGCACCGCGCATTCCGTCCAGGACGTACCCGTCGGCGAGCGCGGGCAACCTGGAGTCCTGCAGCGAGGCGAAGGCGACCGTCCGGCTCGGCTCCCACTCGGTGCTGTGCCGCAATCGCCGGGCCAGCTGCGCGAAGCCGAGCGGAGCAGCGGCCACCACCCACGCATCGGGCGCATCGGCGGTCATCCGCCGCGCCGGCCGCAACCAGGACGCGGCCTCCTCGGGCCAGTCCACTGTGGCCAGAACGGTGCCGCCCACTTCCGGCCAGGCAGCCGCGAACGCCTCCGCCGCAGCTCGGGACGCCTCATAGCGACTGCGGCCGATCACGACCGTCCGAGCCCGCCCCAGCAGATCGACCACGGCAGCGAGCTCAGCAGCGGTGTGCGGCGCCGGTTCGGAGAACTCGCCGACCCACGCCGAACCTGCCCCGATCAGGGGCGACCTCTCGTCCACGCCCCGAACCTGCCACGCACCACCGACAGTCGCTGGCAGCATTCAGCCCTCGATCTGCCGACCTAGCGCCTATTTTCCCCAGTTGGCATACTTCGGGGGTGTCGGTTTTCGGAGCACTCGCGCAGCCGATCCGGCGGCAGATCCTGGACCTGCTGCTGGAGCGCCCCCGCCTGGCCGGCGAGGTCGCCGAGCAGCTCAGCCTCCCCCAGCCCGCCGCGTCCAAGCACCTGCGCGTGCTGCGCGAGACCGGGCTCGTGCAGGTGCGCGTGGATGCCCAACGCCGCTGGTACGAGCTCCGCCCCGAAGCGCTCAGCGAACTCGACGAATGGCTGGCCCCGTACCGCGCGCTGTGGTCGGAACGGCTCGACGCGCTCGAACGGCACCTCGACGCCAGCGAGGACGGGTCGTGAGTGCTTATGCAGTCACGGCCGCGACCAGCTCGTCCAGTCCGTTGAAGTACCCGTCGAAGGTGTCGGAGCTGGTCGGCGGATCACCGACCGGACGCTGGACGTAAGCGGTCCGCATGCCCCGGGCTTGCGCCCCTCGGAGGTCCCAGGCGTGGGCGGCGACCATGAGCACGCGTTCCGGCGGGCATCCGGCAGCGTCGATGGCGAGCTGGTAGACCTCCGGCGCAGGCTTGTAGGCCGAGGCGGATTCCGTGGACAAGGCTTGGTGCCAGCGCAATCCGGCATGCGCGTTGAGCCGCAGGAGGGCAGCGCGGCTCGCGTTGGAGAGCCCGATCACGGGGTACTTCCGAGCGAGCCGCTCGAGCCCGGCGACGGAGTCGTCCCAGGCAGGTAGCCGTTGCTCCGACGTGGCCAGCCGGACAACGGCCGCCGGATCGGCGAGCCCGGCGCGGTCCGCCACCAGCTGAGCTGCTTCTCGGTCGATGACCTCGGAATTGGCGTACGCACGCCGTCCTTGCCCGATGCGCTGCTGCTCGACCTCGACGTGCCGCGACCACAGCGCGACCAGCTCGTCGACGTCGTCGAAATGCGGTGCCACTTCGCGAATTCCCGCCCGGAGCCCACTGGGTTCGTCCACCAGCGTGCCCAGGACGTCGAAGACGATGACCTCGATGTCGTCCATAGCTCCCCTTCGCGTCACCAGTTGAACCGGTGACGAGGTTGCCACCACGTCGCGTCACCGGTCAAGATGGTGACGTGAATTTCGCGTTCGTGAGCGGCAACCCGGCCCTGGACCTGGCCGCAACAGTGGGATCTCGCCGGGACACGCCCGACGACGCCCTGGCCACGCCCAGTGACCTCGAACGATGGGTGGCCGAATGCGACGAGCTCCCCGATCGCGTCACCGCCGACGCCGCGGGCTTCGAGTCCGCGCTGGCCCTGCGGGAAGCGATCTACCAGCTAGCTCTCGACCGCGTACTAGGCCGTCCCTTCGACCAGGACAGCCTCGAAGTCGTCAACAACGCCGCCGCCGAACCACCGCCCGCGATCGAACTCAGCGATGCGGGACTGCACACGTCGGGAGATCTCCCCGCCGTCCTCTCCCAGATAGCCAGGAGCGGCATCGCGGCACTCGCCGATCCCCAGGCCTGCCTCAAGGAATGCGGGCGCGCCGACTGCACGCGCATCTACCTCGACCGCTCGCGCGGAGCGCGTCGCACCTGGTGCGGCATGGAGGAGTGCGGCAACCGAGTCAAGGCGGCGGCTTACCGGGCCCGCAAACGGGCTTCAAGCACGTAGAGAAGTGCGCAGCAGTGTTCGAGCACCGCTGCGCACTCACGATCCGTCAGCACCGGCCGCGCTGGTTGCGACGGACCCAGCTGACTGCGTACGTCGCCAGCGCGAATGCCACGGCGGCTTCCATCAGCAACAACGCCCACATCGGGACCCTCCTCCGATCGCTCCGTTCGCCTTTCACGGCAATCGTGCGACAGCAGGCACCCGCCAGCGAGTGTCCCGATGGACAACGTCCGAAAGAATCGGGCCACACAAGGCGGCCGTGGTCACTGCATGCTCACCGCGAGGACGAGAAGGCCGACGGCGACCACTCCAACGACGACGATCAGCGCCAGGTTCGAAGTCTTGTTCATGCCCCCACCCTCCCCACCTGTTTCGCCGAGCAACCACCACCTGCACCTACGCGAAACCCTCTGACCTGCAAGAACTCCACTGCGCACGTTTCCACGAACGGGTGGGTGAGACGCAGCTCGCAGAGCCGTCCCCCACAGATGAGGGGGGGGCAGCGGCGCACCGCCCGCGGTTCGGCCTGGTCAGATCCCGTGAGTCTTTTGGGGCGCTATAACAACCCAAAGTGCTCACGGGTCAGAGCAGGCCGGACTTCGCCGCCTTGGTGATGAGTTCGATCCTGTTGCGCGCGTTGAGCTTTCGCATCGCGTTGCGGAGGTATCCGGTCACCGTGTGGCGGGTCAGGCCGAGCTGTTCGGCGATCTCCGGGTTGGTCCGGCCCGCCGCCGCGTGGCGGAGGACGTCGTACTCGCGTTGGGTCAGGCCGGTTTCGTGGAGGCGGGAACGCATCCTCGGCGCCGCCCGGTCGTCCACGCGCGGGTCGAAGATCCCGATGCCGTTCGCCGCCTGGTGCACCGCCGTGACCAGGTCCGTTGCGCCCGCGTCCTTGAGGATGCAGCCGTCGACCCCGGCTTCGAGGGTGGCGCGCAGGGCAGCGTGGTCCCGGTAGGCGGTGAAGACGACGATGCGCGCGTCCGGGGCCGCTCGGCGCAGCGGGGCGACCATCTCGCTGGCCACCGCGTCCGGGAAGCGGAGGTCGAGCAGGACCACGTGCGGATTGGTCCGGGCCGCCAGGCCGACCGCCGAGGTCGCATCGGTCGCGCCGCCGACCACGCGGATCGTCGGGTCGTCGCGGAGCAGCAGGCGCACGCCGTCGACGACCACCGGGTGGTCGTCGACGACCACGAGTCGGATCTCGTTCACGGCAGCGGGATCCAGATCCTGACCGTCAGGCCACCGTCCTCGTTGGCCACCACCGACAGCGTGCCGCCGAGCTCGGCCAAGCGGTCGGCAGTGGTGCGCAGGCCGATCCCGTTGCCCGCGGGCTCGGACCAGCCGTTCCCGTCGTCGGCCACCGAGATCGCGACCCCGCCGTCGAGCGCGATCGTGCTGATCAGCACCGATCGAGCGCCGGCGTGCTTCTCCACGTTCAGCAGCGCTTCGCGGGCCGCGGCGACCAGGACTCGCGTGCGGTGCTGGCCGCAGTCCGGGATCTGGCCGATCTCGACGGCCTGCGCCGAGGTACCGGTCCGGCGCTGGAAAGCCGCGCAGTCGCGGGACAAGGCCGAGGCCAACCCGCCCACCGGTTCGTCGTGGTCGAGCGCGTGCACCGAATCGCGGAACGCCGACGCCGTTTCCGCCAGCTGGTCCTCCAACGACGCCAACCGGTCCAGCAGCTCGGTGCTGTCCGAGTCGGCGTGGGTGCGCAGGTCGCGGAGTTCGGCGCCGATGCGGAACAGCCGCGCCCCCACCGAATCGTGCAGTTCCGCGGCGATGCGCCGCCGCTCGGCCGCAGCCGCTTGCTCCCGCTGGCGACGCGCCGCCGATGCGGTTTGCAGCGCCAGACCACCGCTGTCGGCGAGGTGCACCGCGGCGTCCAGCTGCCTGCCGCCGAAGTACGAAACTTCCCGCATGGCCGCGTAAACCACGCCCTGCACCAGGCCCGCGCGGACCATCGGCACCGCGAGCATGGTCTTGATGCCGTCCGCCGAGATCGGGATGTCGAAGTCGTGGGTGATCAGCTCGGAAGCGCAGTAGTCGGCCACCCAAACCGGACGCCGCTCAGCAGCGGCCAGCCCGCCCAGGCCCCGCCCCATCGCGACGTGCAGGTCGTGCAGACCGGTCGCCCAGGTGCCGTTCCACTGCCGCAGCACCAGCATCTGCTCGGCCTCGACCGGACCAGCCAGGCCGATGTGCGCGCCGGTCTCCTCCCGGACCCGCCGCGCCAGGCCGCGCAGCGCAGCCGCGTCGTCGAGCAGGTGGAGGACTTGGGCGTGCTCGTCGATCAGGTGCTCGAACCGCCGTCCGTGCTCGGCTGCGCGTTCCGCGCGGTGCTGCTGCGCCACCTGCACCCCCGTGTTGTCCCAACCGCCCGGATGTTACCTGCCGTGCTGGGACTTTCACGATCCACTGTGCACTGTGAGGGTCCGCACAGCGGACTACTTGCCACCTCGCGCCGACGCGATCAGCTGGTCGATCTCCGCGCCAATCGCCCGGGCGTCCGCGGGCGCGAGCACGCAGAGCTGTTCACCGGACGAGCCGCGTTCGCGGTAGTCGAGGTAGCGGCCGTCAGGTTCGGCGTTGTCGAACCAGCGCAGCACTTCCGACCGCCGCACGCGACCGTGCTGGTCGCGCATGTTGGCCGCGATCTGCCCGCCGCGCACGTGCTCGGCCTGCCCGATCTCCTGGTAGGCCGCGACCTGCCGGTCACCGCTGCTGCCGCGGGACTCGGTGACCTCCTGCATCAGGCTGTCCGGCGTGTCCTCGGCCGGTGCCTGCGGGCGGAACGACTCCACCGGCACCCGGACCGCACCCCGGTTCCCGGGCGGCGCGGGCGGGAACGTGGGCAGCAGGACCTGCGGCAACGGCGCCTTGTCGTGCACCTCGACGGTCAGCGGACCGCCGTAGCGCTCGGTCTCGCCGGGCCCCTGCACGCCGAGCACGACGCGCTGGCCTTCGGTGATCGCGGCGACCGCGCGCCAGGAGTGATCGCTCTCGAAGTCCGGGAACCACAGCGAGTCGACCCACAAGTACGGCTTGGTGAGCACCTTCAGCGCCTGCGCCAAGCCCGGCTCGACCTCGTTGTCGACGAGGATGCCCAGCGACGCCATGGTGGGTGCTTCGCGCTGCGCGACCTCGCTGAGCTGCTGGAGGGTGCGGCCGTAGGCCTGCCCTTCCAGCGGCAGCGTCAGGTCGTCGAGTTCGAGGTACCGGCGCACCAGGTACAGGTGCAGCGGGTGCAGTTGCCAGCGGCCGACGAGGGCCACGCGTCCTCCCCCAGATATCTCGTGAGCGGCGATGGTGGTTATCACGACCATCGCCGCTCACGAACGGTTTGATCAGGCGCCGAAAACGGGCGGCGCGGTCTTGGGCATGTCGTCGAGCCAGACGTCGTCCTGCTCCTCGAGCCAGCTGGGACGGTCGTGCTCCTGGTCCTCGCTGCCCTGCCCGCGCTGACCGGCACCGGCAGCACCAGCGCCCATGCCGCCACGACCGCCGGCACCCGCACCAGCAGCGCCGGCGGCTCCACCACCAGCGCCAACGCCGGCAGCGCCGCCCGCACCGAGCGCACCGGCACCAGCACGACCACCGGCGCCGAGACCACCAGCGCCAGCACCGGCTCCGGCGCCCGCACCGAGTCGGCCAGCACCCATGCCGCCGGGCTTACCGCCGCCAGCACCACCGGCACCACCAGCGCCGACGCCGCCGGGCCGCCCCAAGCCGCCACCGGCACCGCCGCCACCCGGACCGCCCATGCCCGGGCCGGGCATGAAGCCCATACCGCCGCCGGTCGGATCACTGCCGGGGCCGCGACCGACACCGGGACCACCAGGCCACGCGCCGCCGCCCGGCCCGTTCGGATGGCTGGGCGTCCACGCCGAACCGGTCCCGGCCGGAGTCGTCCCCGAACCGGACCCGCCGCCGGAACCGCCGGGGCCGCCACCGGAGATGTCGCCACCACCAGGAACGCCCCCACCCCCGGGACCACCCCCGCTGTAGTCGCCGCCGCCCCCGGTGCGGGGCGGAGCGACCTGGGGCGGGCTGATCGGCGGAGGTGGCGGCGGAGGCGGTGGCGGCGGAGGAGTCGCGGGCTTGCCGTCGAGATCCCGGAACGCCGGAACAGAGCTGTCCACATTGGAGTAGGTGGGGGTCAGGACACGACCCATGGTCTCCTGAGCAGCCCGCTCGGCCTGCTGCCGCTCCTTCATCTGAGCGACCTGGTCAACCCCGCCAGCAATGGGGCTGGCCACGCCCATCGCAAAGCTGCGCCCGTAGTGCTGCCCCTCGGGCTCAGGCACCATCAGCTTGACCTGCCCAGCAGCAGACCCAGCTTCCTCGATCTTGTTCCCGGTGGCCTGAAAAGCGTCCCCGCTGTCGGACATCCACTGAACCAGCGGCTCGGAGGACTGGTTGGCGGCATCAGCGGCCTCGCCTTCCCAACCACCTTGAATCGCCGAGCTAGATTCCTGCTGAAGCTCCGGTCCCAGAGTCCGAAGCTTCTCTGCGATCTCTCGCCAACCATTCGCCGCTTCAGCGGTTTTGCCCTGGTCCAAGGACCGCTGGTTGGTTTCGTAGAGTTCTTGGTGGCCGTAGGCCTGCCAGTTCTCCTGCTGGGTGATCGAAGTGGGGTCGACGTCCATCCCGCGCGTCAGACCACGGTTCTCACGCTCAAGCTCCGCACGCAGCTGCGCATTGTCTTTCTGCGCTTGCTCAGCAGCATTCTGCCGCGCGATCTCCGCCCGAGAGTCATAGCCGAAGAGATCAGCACCAGCGTCGTAGACCTGACCAGCACCTTCCGCAACCGCGTTACCCACGGTCTTGACGCCGTCGACTACAGCGCCGCCGACGGCGCTACCGACTTCGCCGGCCCACTCCAGAAACCCCATCATTCCCCCAGGTCACTTCGGCAATCCCGGCGCGATCTTCTCAGCGATCTTCAGACCCTCAGCGCAGGAATCGATGCTGGCCTCGCCCTTATTGCTAACGGTCAAGATGATCACGCCACCGCCTGCATCGAACAAGGTCGTGCAAACTCCTGTGTCGCCCGCCCCGGTTGCAACCCCACTGGCAGCGGCACGGCCATCAACCTGCTTACGGTCGTATCGCTCCCAAATACCCGGCTTATCGCCGTAGGTGGCGACGGTCATCTCCTGGTTCTTGTAGAACGTGCCGGAAATCGGATCCCCCGCGAAGTAGCAACCAGGTTCCGAGGCACCGTTGCTGTCCGGGTCACCAGGTCCCCGAAGGCCAAAGGATGCCAGCACGTCCGTGGGCACCATCGTGCACGGATCCACCTGCGCGAGGCCGCTCGCAGAACCTTCCTCGTCCTTATCCCCGTTCCCCGGCGCCCCGGCACCACAGCTTGCCGTGGAAAGAATGGCTGCACCCGCGACCGCCGCGATCGCAGCTCGAGACAATGCCCTCACGCCTGACTACCCCTCTGCAAGTCCTCGCTGATCTGCTCGTCCGTCGCAACATAGTCCTTCGCCGCTTGCTCGAAGAGCTCCGCCTTGCGCTTGAGCTCATCGCGCAGGCCAGTAAGCAGGTCAAACGCACCTGTCGACCCATTTTTGGCCTTCATGACGAACTTGCCCCTGAGCTCCTGAGCGGAGCTATAGTCACCGAAACCCTCGAGACGCACGAGGTCCGCAGCCTTCTGGATCAGGCGGTCTACCTCGTCCATCTTGCCTCGGTAGACCTTGGCCGCCTTGTTGGCGGCTTCCGGGTTCATCTTGAGCTGACCGGACGAGATCTGCTGCCCCAGCTTGTCGTTCTCGCCCTTGATCGCGTCCAGCTTCGCGCCAGCGCCGGCGAAGCCCATGGCGGCGCCCGCCGCGCCAATCGCCCCCAGGTCACCCGACATCTGCGCGTCAGCCATCCGTAGCCCCCTCCGGCACCGATCGATCGACCGAAGGTGAACCTAACGAACCCGACAACCCGCCCGCAGCGAAACCCGAAAGATGATCACGTGATAGTCAGCACGTCACCCGTTCAGACCGGCAAGGAACGCCGCCCACCTGGCCTGCGAGAACACCAGCACCGGCCCACCCGGATCCTTCGAGTCCCGAGCCGCCACAACCCCATCGCCACCAGCGACCTCAACGCAGTCGGCCCCGTCGTCGCTGTAGCTGCTCTTACGCCACTCCGCGAGCGCCCGCTGGTCAACAAAAGCGACCTCGACGCAGGCTCCCTGGTTCATGCTCCTGCTCGACTTTCGCCAGCGGACTGCGGGTAACTCACGCACCGGTCACTCCTCACGGCAGGCCAGCAAGCACACCTTCGATGAACCTCGCGGATTCGCTCTGGCTCAACGCTTCTTCGCGAAGAGCATTCGCGATTGACGAATAGGTGTCAATCAGCACGGGATCCTCCACGTCGTAGCGAGCACCCAAGACAGGGTGTCCTTCCAGGAAGACACCGGGACTGAAGTCTTCGAACTCCAGCAAGACGAACTTGCCATCCATCCCGGAGTGTGCGCCCACGCTCGCCGGGATCACCTGCACACCGACATGCGGAAGTTTCGACATCTCCAGCATGTGCGTGAGCTGCGCCCGCAGGACTTCCCAACCGCCGATGGGCCGCCGCAACACGCCTTCCTCGACCACGACGTCGAGCTTCAACGAGTTCTGCTCGACAACGCGCCGCTGACGCTCCAGTCGAAGACTGGTCACCTTCGCCTGGTTTTCCGCGGAAACACTCCGACTCGCCTTGGTCAACGCAGCCGCGTAGTCATTCGTCTGAAGCAGACCAGGAACCACAAGCTGCTCGTAGTTGAACTCACGAACAGCTTCCCCCTCCGAACCGAGGAAGAACGCGAACCAGTCCTCGACGACGTCGGCATAGGGCGCCCACCAGCTGGGCTCCGCAGAACGTTTCGCCTGCTCGACGGCGATCTCCACTTCCGACTCCGACGCACCGTAGAAGCGGAGCAGGTCACGGACGTCTCGATGCTGAAGCCGGTACATGCCGGCCTCCATCTGACTGATCTTGCCCCGCGAACAGCCAAGCTCCTCCGCAGCCTCGTTGGTCGTCTTCCCAGCCTGAGAGCGAAAGTGCCGCAATCGCGCGCCGATCCTGCGTCGCAATGATGCGGGGTCTGTTCTGGTCGCCACGCTTGCCTCCTGTTCGGCCACAAGTCTGCACGGTCGACGATCACAACCGGCAACCACCCAATCGTGCTCTGTGATGGCTAACCGTTAGCAATTAACCTGTTAGCAAGATCACGCTCGATCACAGGGAGGTTGTTATGTCGGAGCTGTCGTCGTGGAGCCGGGAGGAGTTCATGTCCGCCCTCGAAGAGCTCGCTCGGGAGAACGCTCCTCGAGTGTTCGCGTTGTGCGAGGAAGTCGGCGATCAGCAGGACGGACACGTCGAGTACTGGGGCATGGCCTTCGAAGAGAGCACCGACGTCGTCAGCGCTTCCGGCCAGCTGCGCGCCAGCTTCCAGTCGCCCGAAGCCGCACTGAACCGCTTGTCGCGCCGCGCGAACCTGCACCTCGTCTGGGTTTGACCACGCGGAGCTGACCCAGGGCACCTTGATACTGGCGCCCTGGGCAAAGCCCTAGCTACTTCGGCAGCTTCGGCGCAACAGCCTCAGCGACCTTCAATCCCTCAGCGCACTCGTCAAGGCCTTGATCACGAAATTCCTGAACCGTCAGGATGATCACGCCGCCGCCAGCGTTGAACATCGCCGAACAAATTCGGGCCCGCGTGGACCCGCTAGAAATACCACTCGCCGCTGGACGGCCATCAACCTCAAGGCGGTCGAACTTCGCCCAGGTTCCTTCTTGCCGCCCCAGAGACTCAACAGTCTCTTCCTCGTTCTTGAAGACGGTGATACTAAATGGCTCGCCCTTGAAAGCACAGCCAGGCTGCGACGGAACGATCGACGTTGGCTCACCTGGACCATTGAACCCAAATGACTTGAGCTGCTCGGGGGCCAAAAGCTCACAAGGGTCGACCGCAGCAAGCCCTTTCTGTGACTGCGCCTCAGAAGCGGGGTCTCCGCCCTGAGTGGGACCACCACAACCCGCTACCGTCAGCGCCACCGCACTGGCGCACGCGGCAAACACAGCTCGCGACAACACATTCACGCCTGGATCCCCTCTGAATGTCCCGTTTGTCAGCTGCAAGATAGTCGGCCTCGGCTTGGCGGCGGACCGGGTTCGATCAGAACCGCCCGGCTGCGGACCGTGAGGGCTTGCACAGCGGGCAGCCGTTCGGTGATCACCGAATTGACACCTCATCGAACTGCAACTACGTTCGTTGCAGTTCGATCGGAGGGAGCGGAGTGGGCCTCAGCAGCAGGAGCGCGGTCGCCATCCACGCGCTCACCATGTTGGCGCGCTGGAGCGACAAGTCGCTGACCTCCGCGGAGATCGCCGACAGCCTGGCGAGCAATCCGGTGCTGGTGCGGCGAATCCTCGGCAGCCTGCGGGACGCGGACCTGGTGCGATCCACCGAGGGGCGCGGCGGCGGCTGGCTCTTGGCGCGCGCCGCGCGCGAGATCACGCTGCACGACGCGTACACCGCCGTCGAGGCCGGGCCCGTCCTGTCGCGGCACCCCCACCCGCCCAGCGATGCGTGCGAGGTCGGGCGCAACATGCAGGCCCTGCTCGAAGCCGAGTTCCAGGACGCAGAGCGGGCGATGGAGGAACGGCTCAGCCAGACGACCATCGCCGACCTGGTCCAGCAGGTGCTGACCATCGAACGCAAGATCGGGCGATCGGCCCGGTAGTCGAGCAGTGGCGGAGGCGCTCCCTCCGCCGTTTTCACACCCAAACTGCAACCACATTGGTTGCAGTCAAATGGAGGAACGCGGAATGACAACCACGTCGACCCCGACCGAGCGGGCGCCATCGGGGGTGGGCCTGCTGGCGGTGCTCCTGCCCGCTCTGCTCGTCACGGTCATCGCCAGCGACATGGTCAACCTCATGCTCCCGTCGATCGGCGCGGAGTTCGGGGCTTCCGAGGCCGAACTCGCCTGGGTCGTCACCGGATTCCTGCTGGTGTTCGCGGTCGGAATCCCCTTCTACGGCCGCACTTCCGACCGGGTGGGCCTGCGGCAGCTGTTCACCTTCGCCCTGCTGGCCTACGCGGCCGGAAGCCTGATCTGCGCGCTCGCACCGGATCTGCTCGTCCTCGTGCTCGGCCGGATCGCCATGGGGATCGGCGCGGCGGCGGTACCGGTGCTGTCGATGGTCGCCATCACCCGGCTCATCCCGGCCGACCGGCGCGGGACCGGGATCGGCGCCCTCTCCGCGGCCGCCGGCGTCGGCGCTGCCGCCGGACCTGCGCTGGGCGGTGGTATCGGCCAGTTCCTCGGCTGGCGCGCGCTGTTCTGGGTCATGGTCGTGGCGGTGCTGGTACTGCTTCCCGCGGCGCGACGCGTGCTGCCGGGCGATGTTCCGGAAGGCGCGAGCCGGTTCGACCTGCTCGGCGGCATCTTCCTGGGCGTCGGGTCCGGGCTTCTGCTCTTCGGCGCGACTCAGGCGCAGGTCGCCGGGCTCACCGCACCCTCGTCGTGGGGCAGCTTCCTGGTGGCTGCTGCGGCGATCGCGCTCTTCGGCTGGCGCACTGTGCACGTGGCGAACCCGTTCGTCCCGCCCGCGCTGTTCGCCAACCGCGTCTACCGGATCGCCGTGCTCGTCACCTTCCTGGCCATGGCCGTCAACCTCGGCGGTCTGGTCTTCGTGCCGCTGCTGATCGTCGACGTCAACGGCCTGGAACCGGGAATCGGCGCCCTGGTGATGATCCCGGCCGGGATCTCCGTCGCCGTCCTCTCCCCGCTGATCGGCCGCCTCGCCGACCGCATCGGCACGAGGCCGCTCGTCGTGGTGGGCCTCGCGATCATGGCGGCGTCCGCGCTTTTCCTCGCCACCGCGACGACGTCGGTGGTGCCGATCGCGGCCGGGATCCTCGGGTTGAGCGTCGGTTTCATCCTCGTGCTCACCCCGATCATCAGCGCTGCGGCGAGCGCACTGCCGTCCGAGCAGGTCGGGATCGGCCTCGGGATCCTCCAGGGCGCCCAGTTCCTCGGCGCCGGCACCGGACCTGCCCTGTTCGCCGTACTGGTGGCCGCGCGGCAGCAAACCGTCGGAGCCGCAGCAGCATTCTCCGAGGTCTTCTTGGTGATGGCGGTCGTCGTCGTGCTCGCCCTGATCACCGCGTTCCGGATGCGCCCGGCGCACCACGAAGCGCACTAGAGCGCGCATCGGGTCGTGATCCGGGATGGTGCGTCAGAGAACGGCGAGCCGGTCCACCAGCAGCTCCATCCTCCGCTCGGTGTGCTCCGGCGGCTGCCGTCCCGCCCGGGTCAGGGTCGCCAGCCCGTGCAGGGACGCCCAGAACACCTCGGTGAACAGCCCCGGATGGACACCGTCACCGGCGACCTCTTCGAGGCTCTCCAGCAGAGCAGCGAAGGCATCCTTCAGAGGTTCCGGGGTGTCCTCCTGCGCGAACGCCAGGCCGCCGTCGAGCTGGAATATGGCGTCGTAGACCGCCGGGTTGCGTGCGGCGAAGTCGAGGTAAGCGCGGGCGAGGGCGGCGACCCGGGCGCGCCGGCCGTCCGCGGCGGAGGTCGCGGCCCGCAGCGCCGCGGCCAGCTCGGCGGCGCCTTCGAGGGCCACGGCGCCGATGATCTCGCGCTTGCCGCGGAAATGGCTGTAGAGAACGGGTTGGCTGTATTCGATGCGCTCGGCGAGCCGGCGGGTGGTGACCGCGTCCCAGCCCTGCTGCTCGGCGAGTTCGCGGGCCGTCGCCAAGATGAGGCGTTCGCGGTCCGCCCGTTCGCGCTCCTTGCGTTCCTGTACCGACATACCTCGATCCTAGCACCGCTAGACAAAAGAGCAGCAGCAGCGCTAGCGTTGCTTCATCATCTAGCAGCACTAGATTCCTGGAGGGGCAACATGCTCAGCACGCTCGAGGTCGTCACAGTCGTGGTCGTCGGCCTGATGGTGGGGGTGGAGTTCTCCGTCGCCTTCGTCCTGAACCCGATCTTCAACGCACTCCCCGACGACAGCAATCAACGCGGCCGAAGCCACGGCGGCCGGATGCTCGGCGCCGCCATGCCGGTCTGGTACATCGGCTCACTCGTCCTGAGCGCGGTCTGGGCCATCGCCGGATGGCATCAGCCAGGCACCGGCCTCGTCGTCATCGCCGCCGCGCTGCTGATCACGAGCATCATCATGTCGCTGCTGCTGCTCGTCCCGATCAACAACCGGGGCAAGACGTGGACCCCCGAGAACCGGCCCGCGGACTGGAAGGAGCAGATGAACCGCTGGGACCGCTACCACTACGTCCGCGTCGCCATCATCATCGCCGCGTTCGCCCTGCTGGTCGCCGCCCTCGCCTGAGCCCGCGGGCCGGCACCACGCCCCGGGCGCCAGCGATGCCCCTTGAGCGTCCGTCAGATCCCCTCGTGCCACACGTGAGCGTCGCCGGATCCAGTACGGCCGGCCTCGGTGGAACAACCGATAGTGAGAGGAAGTACCGAAGATGGCCGAGCTGCAGAGCCTGGACCCGAATACGCCGATTTTCGCGCAGTTCAAGGAGAAGACCGGCCCCATCGTCCTGGCCAACACCTTCTTCGTTCCGGAGGAGAGGACTGAGGAGTTCCTGTCCCTCTTCCGGAGGCAGGCGGAGTTCATGAAGGCTCAGCCGGGATTCGTCTCCCTGCAGATGCACAGGGGAACAGCGGGCAGTCGACTTCTGATGAACGTCGCGGTCTGGGAGTCGACCGAGGCACTCGCCACGGCGTTCGGCCGCCCGGAGTTCCAGCGCATGGCTGCCGAGTCCCCCGACGACATCGTGTCGTACCCGCACATCTTCGAGCAGATCGACCTGTGACACACCAGCTGCAGAGGCCTGCCAGCGGTCGTCCTGACCGCTGGCAGGATTGCCAAATTCCTTGAAACCACAGGGGATCCCGGCTTCTGATCCACCCTCGAGCTGGTCCGTCGAACCCGATCGGCGGAATGTCAGAGGCTTCGGGCCAGGGCTCGTCCTGCGGCTCGGCCGGAGAAGATGCAGCCGCCGAGGAAGGTTCCTTCCAGCGCGTTGTAGCCGTGCACTCCGCCTCCGCCGAAGCCGGCCACCTCGCCCGCCGCGTACAGGCCGGGCAGCGGGGCTCCGTCCGGGCCGATCACCTGCGAATCCAGGTTCGTCTGGACTCCGCCGAGGGTTTTGCGGGTCAGGACGTTCAGGCGGACCGCGATCAGCGGGCCGTGCGAGGGATCGAGGATGCGGTGCGGCTTGGCCACCCGCGACACCTTGTCGCCGAGGTAGCGGCGCGCGTTGGCCACCGCCATCAGCTGGAAGTCCTTGGCGTACTTCTGCGTGACCTCGCGGTCCCGCGCGACGATCTGCTGCTTGATGGCGTCGTGGTCGAGCTGCGGGCCGCGGGCGATCGCGTTCATGCCGTCCACGAGTTCGCGCAGGTTGTCCGCGACGACGAAGTCCACGCCCTTGTTCTTGAACGCGTCCACCGGTCCCGGCGCGCCCTTCGCGAGACGGCTGGCGAGGGTGAACTTGAGGTCCTTGCCGGTGATGTCCGGGTTCTGCTCGGATCCGGAGAGGCTGAACTCCTTCTCCAGGATCGACTGGGTGAGCACGAACCACGAGTAGTCGTAGCCGGTGGACAGGATTTCCCGCATGGTCCGGTTGGTGTCGAAGCCGGGGAAGTTCGGCGCCGCCATCCGCTTGCCGGTCGCGTCGAACCACAGCGACGACGGGCCGGGGATGATCCGGATCGCGTGGTCCGGCCAGATCGGGTCCCAGTTGTGGATTCCCTCGGTGTAGTGCCACATCCGGTCCCGGTTGACGATGCGCCCGCCTGCGGACTCGGTGATCCCGATCATCCGCCCGTCCACGTGCGCGGGAACGCCGGAGATCATCGTCTCCGGGCACGGTCCCAGCCGTTCCACCGGCCAGTTCGCCCGGATCAGCTCGTGGTTGTGCCCGATCCCGCCGGAGGAGACGACGACAGCCTTCGCCCGCAGCTCGAAATCGCCCACCGCTTCGCGCGACGACGCCACCCCGCGGTCGGCCTCCGACGGCTCCAGCACGGTGCCGCGCACGCCCACCACCGCGCCGTCCTCGACGACGAGCTCGTCGACCTGGTGGCGGAACTCGAACCGGACCAGCCCGCGCTTCTCCGCCGCCAGCACCGGTTCGGCGAACACCCGCACCACCTCGGGACCGGTTCCCCAGGTGAGGTGGAAGCGGGGCACCGAGTTGCCGTGCCCGCCCGCGACCCCGCCACCGCGCTCGGCCCAGCCGACCAGCGGAGTCAGCCGCAACCCGAGGTCGTGCAGGTACTTGCGCTTCTCGGTGGCCGCGAAGTGCACGTAGGCGCGCGCCCACTGGCGGCCCCAGTGGTCCTCGTCGTCGCGGTCGAAACCGGCCGAACCGAGCCAGTCCTGCATCGCCAGCTCGTAGGAGTCGCGCACCCCCAGCCGGCGCTGCTCCGGGCTGTTGACCAGGAACAACCCGCCGAGCGACCAGAACGCCTGCCCGCCCAGGTTGGCTCGGTTCTCCTGGTCGACGACGACCACCCGGCGGCCGGCCTGCACCAGCTCGTAGGTCGCCACCAACCCGGCCAGCCCGGCGCCGACCACGATCACGTCCGGTTCGCTCATCCTTCGCCCTCCACGCTGTAGGCCAGCACGACCCGCTCGAACAGCTCGACCCGGCGCTGCCGCACGGCCGGGTCGTCGGGTTCCATCAAGCACTGCACGGCGGTTCCGTCGTGCACGGCGATCAGCGCCTGCCCGAGCGCGACCGGGTCCGGGACCTTCCGCCCGACCCGGTCGAGCAGCGCCTCGACCCCGGGCACGATCGCCGCCGCGATCGCTTCCTCGCGGGCCACCACGACCCGCCGCAACGCCGGATTCCGCAGCGCGTGCGCGCTGAACTCGGCGGTGATCCGGTACCAGTCGTCGTCCACCGGCGTGGCTTCGAGCAACCGCTCGACCGCCGACCGGACGTCGTCGACCCCGGCCGTCCGCGCGGCGTCGACCGCTGCCCGGACCTCGGCGAGCATCCGCTGCGAGTGCTGCTCCCACATCGCGAGGAACAGCTCCTCCAGCGAAGCGAAGTTGGAGTAGAAGGCGCCGCGGGTGTACCCGGCCCGATCGCAGACCTGCTCGATCGTCGACCTGCCGAACCCCTCGGCGGCGAACACGACCAGCGCGGCATCGAGCAACCGCTGCCGGGTCCGCCCCCGCCGCCTGGTCACCCGCACCTGCCCGACCACAGCCGAACCTCCCGATCGCCGGATGCATGACCGTATCGGATGCACCGGCGTATCGAAAGGCCTCGGAACAGCGACGTTGCGGCGGACGGGGTCAGGGCAGGTGGGCGAGGACGTTGATCACCGCGCCGGTGGCGTCTTCGACGAAGAAGCGGCGCACGCCCCAGGGCTCGTTCGTGAGCGGGTAGACGACGCGCAGGCCCCGGCGTTGCGCTTCGGCGTGGGCCGCGTCGACGGCTGCCGGTTCGCCGAGGTCGATGCCGAAGCGGGGTTCGGGGTTCTCCATGCCCGGCGGCGAGACGATGACCTGGGCCGACGGGTTCTCCGGTGACCGCAGGCAGAGCACCGGGTCCTCCATCGCCACCTCGAGCCCGAGCACGTCGACGTAGAAGTCCTTGACCGCGGCGGCATCACCGACGAGGTAGGGAATGATTCGACTGACCATTGCCCCATCCTCGCCGCCCCGCTCCCCCACCGCCTTGTACGAATGGAAGATCGGCGCACGAGGTGGGGGTCGGTTCCGCCCGGAACTGGCACTTCCCCTGGCGTGAACACCTGGCCAGTCCTGGGCAGAACCGACGTTCTGGGGCGGGTTGTCAGCTCAGCTCGCCGGTTTCGGCCACCACTCGGCCGTTGTGGATGACCGTGCGGTCCGTGCCGCGGTCCATCACCGCCGAGGTCACCGTTTCGCCGTCCACCAGCAGGATGTCCGCCTGGTCGCCGGCGTCCAGGCCGGGGCGGTCCGCCGTCGAGGTCAGGCGCGGCAGGTCGCGGTCGAGGATCGCCGCACCACCTCGGGTGGCCACCGCGACGGCGTGCTCGACGAGCTCGTCGGCGCGGAAACCGTTGGTGAAGGCCAGCTGCCAGGTCCGGTCGAGCATGTCGGCGTTGCCGTACGGACCCCAGTAGTCGCGCTGGCCGTCCTCGCCGAGGCCGATGCGGACGCCGGCTGCCGTCAGGTCGGTGAGCGGCAGCGAGTGGTGCTGCGCGGGGGCGACCGTGGTCATCGAGACGTCCAGCTCGGCGAACTCCTCGATCAGCCGGTTGGTGGTGGACTCCGAGACGCTGCCGAGGTCGTAGGCGTGCGAGATGCTGGCCTTGCCGGTCATGCCCAGCGCGCGCACGCGCTCCAGGATCAGGTCGACCGAGTACACGCCGAGGTGGCCCGGCTCGTGCAGGTGGAAGTCGATCGGCGCCTGGTGCTTCTCGGCCAGGCCGAACAGGATGTCCAGGTGGCGGACCGGGTCGCGGTCCAGCGTGCAGGGGTCGATGCCGCCGACCACCGCGGCGCCGGAGGACAGCGCCTCCTCGAGGAGTTCCGGGACTCCCTGCTCCAGCAGCACGCCTGCCTGCGGAAACGCGATGACCTCCACGTCGGCGCGGTCCTTGTGGGCTTCCTTGGCGGCGAGCACGCCTTCGAAGCGCTCCAAGCGGCAGTCGGCGTCGATCTGCGCGTAGCTGCGGACGCGCGTGGTGCCGTTGGCGATGATCCGGCCGAGCGTGTGGGTCGCGCGCTCGGACACGGTCCACTCGTCGTTGCGCCAGTTCTCGCGGTCGTTCATCACCATTTCCCAGACGCCCTGGCCGCCGGTGTGCGGGCGGAACGGCAGGCCGATCCGGGTCGAGTCCAGGTGGCAGTGCACGTCGGAGAACGACGGCAGCGCGAGGCGTCCGCGCCCGTCGACGACATCCGCGCCCTGGGTGTCCACTTCGGACTCGAGTGGCTTGACGGCGGTGATCCGGCCGTCCTCGACCACGATCTCCGCGAGCGGACCGCCCCACGGACGGACATTGGTGATCAGCATTTCGCCTCCGTTGTGCATCGTCTCGCGATTCCACCGAGCCCGGTCATCGCGCGTTCAGCAGGGGCGCAGTTTCAATTGAAACTGCGGACTCCACCCACGGCGATTCGCAGTTTCAATTGAAACTGCGGTTCCACGTGAGTGGCGATGGTTGCTCTTACGACCATCGCCGCTCACGAGGTGGATCAGGTGAAATCCGGGTAGGTGGGCGGGAACAGCTCCGCAGCCGGACGGCGGAGGAGGTCTCGCTCGGAGTAGGCGGCGCGCATCTTCTCGAAGAGCCCCTGGGCCCGGGCGCGGAGGTCTTCTAGGTCGACGCCGGGGATCTGGGAGTCCGAGAGCACCGGGTTGCCCGCGACCACCGAATGCGTTGCCTGGCGGGCGGTCCCGTTGAGCAGGAACGTTCGCACCGGGTCGTCGAGGACGCCGTCGCGGATGTCGTCGATGCGGAAGGCCGCCAGGTCCGCCTGCGCACCGGGTTCCAGCCGGCCGAGGTCGCTGCGCCCGAGAGCTCGTGCACCGCCGAGAGTCGCCGCGTCGAGGTAGTCCTCAGCGGGAGCGGCGTCCATCCGGCCGTCCAGGACCTTGGCGATGTGCACGCCGAGGTCCATGCCGCGGATCAGGTCCGGCGGGAAGGAATCCGTGCCCAGGCACAGGTTGATCCCGGCCTGCTTGTACGCGCCGAAGGACCGCAGCACCGCCCCGTAGCGCAGGGACGTCTGCGGGCAGTGCACGATCGACACCCCGGCTTCGGCCAGCGTCGCCAGGTCGCCGCGGTCCTCGCCGTGCACCTGGGGATGCCGGTCGACCACCAGGCCGTGCGGGACGAGCAGTCGGGTTCCGAGCAGGCCGGTGCGGTCCAGCATCTCCAGCGGCGTGGCGCCGTGCTGCCGCTGCACGAGTTCCCGCTCCAACAGGCCTTGCAGGCTGTGCAGGCGCACGAGGACGTCTCGCTGCCGTGCGATGTCGGCGGTTTCGCGCATGAGCTGTTCGGTGAGCGTCTCGATCCGGCACGGCAGGAGAACACCGGTGACCAGCGGGTCGGACAGCTCGGCGGCGTGGTCCAGGAACCGGACCGCGTCGCGCAGGCCTTCCCGGCCGCGCTCCTCGTCGAAGGCCACGTCGCGCCCGCCTCCCGGCGGCGCGACGTTGACGCCCGAGCGGTACGCCGGGCCGAGGTAGCCGCGCAGGCCGATCCGGCGCGAGGTCTCCGCCATGCCGACCAGCTCGTCGAGCGGTTCGGCCCACGAGCTGTGGATCTCCGAGGCGATCGGCATGTAGGTGGTGATGCCGTGCAGGGCCAGCTGCACCAGGGCGTACTCGCGGATCGTCGCCCGCTCCTGCGGGGTGAACACGTCGCGGCGGCGGTTCTGGAAGTAGTCCAGCGACCACTGGAGCCCGTCGGCGCGCTCGGGGGTCGTCCACGAGTCGAGCACCAGGTGGTCGATGTCGGTGAGCGCGTCGAGGTCGATCAGCCCCGGCAGCACCAGGGAGTCGCCCAGATCCAGGTCGACGTCCACGTGGCCGTCGTAGTGCTGTCCGACGTGGACGATGACGTCGTCCTCCCAGACGACCTCACCGCCGCGCAGCAGCGCGTGGTGCCCGTCCTGGTGGGCGAGGACGTGGCTGGCGCGCCAGCGAGTGCGCATCGAGAACCTCCTCCGGCAGGACCTTCGCCCGCGGCACCGACCCTACCATTTGGCATACCAAATTCTCATCCATCGAAGCGCGGTCGATCCGTGGTGGCGTGCGCTGAATCGCGAAATGTCCGGTTGAAAAGCATGTATAGACAAGTATTTGCGAATGCCAACCACACTTCTGCAGCAACCCGCTACGCTCCCGCCGGTATACCGAATTGGTCACACCGCCGGAGGATGCCATGGACCAAGGCACCGAAGCGCCCGCGAAGATCACCCGGGCCCACTGGGCGACCTCGATCGCGCTGTCCACCGCCGTCTCCGTCGTCGCAGTGCTGATCGGCAAGCACAAGTTCGACCTCGGCCCCGCCGCCATCGCGCTGTTCCCGATCATCTGGGCGGTGCTGATCGGCGCGGCGATCGGCGTCCAGCGCTGGCGCCCGGTCTCCGGCGCCACCCGCGCGGTGTCCACCGTGCTGCTGGAGATCAGCATCCTGCTGTTCCTGGCCAAGCTCGGCACCGAGATCGGGCCCTCGCTGGCGAAGTTCCAGAACCTGGGCCCGGCGATCCTGCTGCAGGAGATCGGGCACATCTTCGGCACGGTGGTCATCGCGCTGCCGGTCGCGGTGGTGCTGGGCATCGGACGTGCCTCGATCGGCGCCACCTGGTCCATCGACCGCGAGTCGTACCTGGCCTTCGCCATCGAGCGCTTCGGCGTCCGCTCCCCGGAATACCGCGGTGTCTTCTCGGTCTGGCTGGTCGGCACGGTCTTCGGCGCGCTCTACATCTCGCTGCTGGCCGGGTTCACCGGCAGCCTGGGCATCCTCCACCCGCTGGCGCTCGCGCTCGGCCTCGGCCTGGGGTCCGGGTCGATGATGCTCGGCGGTGTCGGCGCCCTGTCGCTGCTCTACCCGGACCAGGCCGCCGAGATCGCTGCGCTGGCCGCGCTGTCCAACCTCGTCACGAACATCGTCGGTTTCTACTCCGGGGTATTCCTCGCGCTGCCGCTGTGCCGCCGCCTCTACTCCTTCTGGAGCCGCCTGTTCGGCCGCGACGACAACGGCCAGCGCGTCCACGCCAAGACGAAGGAGACCGCCGCCGAATCCGCCGAGGAAACGGTGCTGGAAGTCGCGCACGACCCCGTCGCTCGGGTCACCCCGCTCGTCGAGCTGCTGAGCTACCTCGTCGTCGGAGCGGTCGGGCTGCTCAGCAGCGCGCTCGGCACCTGGTCGTTCCGGGTCGAGGACGTGATCGGCGTCGTCGTGCTGCTCGTGATCGTCCGCATCGCAGTGGCGCTCGGGAAGCTGCTGCCCATGATCCCGGGCAGCGTGTTCGTGCTCGGCATCGGCACCCTTCTGTCGGCCAACTTCCTGCCGACCGGCGCCTGGATCTCCCACCTGATGGAGAACCTGGACGTGATGCTGATCGGCCTGCCGGGGCTGGCGCTCATCGGGCTCACGCTGGGCCGTGACGCTCAGGCGCTGAAGCAGCTCAGCTGGAAAGTCGTGCTGGTCGCGCTGGTCACCTACACCTCCTCCTTCCTCGCAGCCGCAGCGCTCGGCCAGTTCGCGCTGCACCTCTGAACCGGGTCATTTGACGTGCACGGGCAGGGAATCCAGGCCGTAGACGATCGAGGCCTTCCGGAACTCCAGCTCCGCGGCGGGCACCGCCAGCCGGATGTCCGGGAACCGGCGCACCAGCGCCGGGTAGGCCGCGCGCAGCTCCATGCGGGCCAGCTCGGCACCGATGCAGCGGTGCAGGCCGTGCCCGAAGGCCAGGTGGGACGTCGGCCGACGATCGGCGTCGAAGGCCTCCATCCCCGGCCCGAGCACGTCATCCCGGTCCGCACCGCTCAACGAGCACAGCACGACGTCGCCCCGCTCGATCCGGACCCCGGCGACCTCGACGTCCTCCCGGGCGAACCGGGGGAACGCCACCTGCACGACGGTGAGGTAGCGCAGCAGCTCCTCGACCAGACCTGGCACCACCTCGTCGTCGTCGCGGACTCGCTCCAGCAGTTCCCGGTCCTCGAGCAGCACCAGCGCGCCCAGCGCGAGCATGCTCGCCGTGGTCTCGAAGCCGCCGGTGAGCACGCCGTCGGCGAGTTCGGCCAGCTCCCGGTCGCTGACCTCGTCGCCGTGGTCCCGGATCAGCGCGCCCAGCAGCCCCTCCCCCGGCTCTTCGCGCTGCCTGCGCACGACGCCGTGCAGGTACTCCATCGACTGCGACATCGCACCCAGCGACGCGCCCACGCCGTCGAAGACGTCGAACCGCGCCACGCTGAGCTGCTGGAACTCCTCGCGGTCGCCGTAGGGAACGCCGAGCAGCTCGCTGATCACCAGCGACGGGATCGGCACCGCGAACTCGGTCACCAGGTCGACCGGCTGGTCCGCGGCCGCCATCACGTCCAGCCGCTCCTGCACGATCGCCTCGATCTCCGGGGTCAACCGGGCCAGCCGCCGCATGGTGAACTCGGGCGTCAGCAGGCGCCGCAGCCGGGTGTGCGCCGGCGGATCGGTGAACCCGAGACCACCGGGGTTGTCCTCGGCGGTGACGCCCGCGTACCCGACGAGGTTGGTGAAGTCGTTGCTGAACCGCCCCGCGTCGCCGAGCACCGCCTTCGCCTCGTCGTAGCCGGTGACCAGCCAGACGTTGGCCGCGAACGGCAGGTCCAAGCGGCTGATCGGCTCCCGCTCGCGGACCTCGCCCAGCGCTGGGACGGGGTCGAGTCCGGTCCGCTGCAGCGGCATCAGCGCGGCCGCCGGCAGGACCGAGCTCAGCCCCTTCCGGCGGGCGCGCGCGAGGTATAACCGAGCGAACAACCCGGTGATCGTGGACCGAAGGCGTCCCACTGTGACAAACCCCCATCGAACTTTGGCGTTCCGAATCAACCGCCCCCGGTTCCCCGGCCGGATCGGCGGTTCCGCGCTGTGTCGATGATCGACGCGGTGGCCCGCTACTCTACCTCGCCCTGATCGATCGCTGCCAAGTGCAATATTCGGAGCTCGGAGCAGTCCACTTCGCACCAACGGCGCGAAATCCCAGGCAGCGCAACGAAAGGATGCGGCCGGCGCACGCTCGGACGCCCTCGCGGGACGCGGTGGATACCGACCGATGAGCCAGATCGTCTCGGTCGATCGGCCGAGTACGCGCGTACCGAAGCCCGGCCGATCGACCGATGCCGGCGAGCCGATGAGTCGTGTTGCAGCGCGGTGCGGCCCGGCCAGAATCGATTGCGTGAACTTCCCGATCTCCAACTCCCACGCTCCGGTCGACGCACCGACGGTCCGCATTCCCGAGGCGCCCACTGTCCGGCTGCCCGCCACGTCCGGCAGCCGGCGCATCGGCGAGCTCGACGCGCTCCGAGGCCTCGCGCTGTGCGGGATCCTCCTGGTCAACATCCCACCGATCTTGCGCCTGACCAGGACCGCCGACTTCGCGGAGCTGCCGGTACCGCACGCGTTCGACCTGTTCGTCCAGGAGCGGTTCTTCCCCATCTTCTCGCTGCTGTTCGGCGTCGGGTTCGGGATCTTCCTGGCCGGCGCGGGACAGCGCACGGCCCGTCCTCGGGTCGTGCTCCTGCGCCGCCTGCTGGTGCTCGCCGGCTTCGGTGCGCTGCACCAGCTCCTGCAGCCAGGTGAGGCGCTGCTGCCCTACGCGATCTTCGGGCTTCTCGTGCTGCTGCCGATGAGCTTCCTGCCGTGGTGGGCCAACCTCCCGATCGGTGCCGCCATGATCACCGCGGTCCTCGCGCTCGGCAGCGGCGGCATAATGCTGGTCCCGGGGCTGCTGCTGGCCGGCTTCGGGCTCGCGCAGTCCGGGGTCTTCGCCACGCTGCAGGAGCGCGGCAAGCAGATCGCCGCTGCGTTCGGGATCTCCACCGCCGCCTCGGCCGTGTTCCTGGCGATGCAGTGGCCGATGGACCTGGAGACGGCGTGGGCCAGCTCCGTGCCTTCGGCGGCCGGCCTGTTCATGGCGATCGCCTACTCCACCGGCCTGCTCCTGCTGCTGCGCACCCCGGCCCGCCGAGTGCTGTCCCCGGTCCTCGAACCGCTCGGGAAGATGGCGCTGACGAACTACGTCACCGCGACGCTGCTGACCATCGCGTTCGGCAGCCTGCTCGGCATGTACGACTCCGCCGAGTGGGGCTTGCTCTTCGTGCTGGCCGCCGGGATCACCCTGGTCCAGATCCTCTGGAGCCGCTGGTGGCTGGCCCGCTTCCAGTACGGCCCGATGGAGTGGGTCTGGCGCTGCGCGACCTGGTGGAGCATCGTCCCGTTCCGCAAGCCCCGACCATCGGCCAGGTGACCGACCCCGGTGCCGGACTCACCCAACGACGACATCAGATCCCGTTGCGGTTCAAAGCGATTCAGCACCGGGGGTTAAGTGGGAAGCCGCCTTGTCCCAGCCGGTGCCCGGAGCGGTTGATCCAGTAGCGGCGCAGGACGTCCAGCACGACCGAAACCTCCACCGAGCGGATGCCGGGCAGTACCGCCAGGTCGTGGGACAGAAAGTCGGCGAGGTGCTCCTCACCGCGGAACACGCCCTGGTGGATCACCGTCGCGTTGCCCGCCACCATCGAGACGTAGCGGGCGGACGGGTGCCGCCCCAGCGCTTGCCCGACCTCCTCGGTCGAGCCGGGCTCGGTCGACAGAGACAGCGCCACCTCGAGGTGGAAGCCCAGCAACCCGGGCTCCACCTCCACGCGGGGGCGGACGACCTGCCGCTCCAAGAGCCCGGCGATCAGCCGGTGCGCGGTGGACTGGCTGACGCCCAGCGCCCGGGACAGGTCGCTCGACGTCAGCCGCGCATCGGCGTGCAGCAGCCTGGTGGCCTCCCACTCCTGACCGGAAAGTGCTTGCGGCGCAACCGATTCCTGCGCCTCGATGCGGTACGGGTCGAGGACGGCGCGCTGGGCAGCGTCGAGGCGATCGATGCGCCAGGCCTCGGCCCGGCCGAACGGCTTGAGCACCAGGTCGGACTGGGTCGACACCACGCCCGGCACCGACGGGAGGCGCTGGGTCAGCAGGTCCTTCACCGAATCCCGCCCCAACGGCCGGACGGTGCAGTACACGTCGGCGCGTCCGGTGGCCATCGCGACGTACTGGGCTTCGGGGATCTCGGCGACCTGGCGGGCGACGTCCTGCAGGCGACCGGGCGCGGTGGTGATCCAGACGTGCCGGGGGTGGGTGTCGGAGACCAGCGTCCAGTCCAGCTGGCCGATCACCCGCAGCACCTGCTCGGCGTGCATGCGCTGCAACCGCCGTCCCACGGTGGTCGGCGAGCTGCCCACCGCATCGGCCAGCGCGTTGATCGGCGCGCGCGGCGCCTCCTGCAACGCGGACACCAGGTCCAGGTCGAGGTCGTCCAACGCGAAGTCGCCATTCACAACCAGTGATAGTACGCCCATCCTTCGCTCCTTAACCGAATAGATACACCACCACAACGTTCGCTATTGACAGATTGCTCCATGCCCGATTTCAATGGCCGCCATCGGCCCAGGTGGCCGGATCGGATCACTAGGAGCTCGGTTGACCAACACGGAGAACGCGCGTCCCACCCGGTCGATGTCGCTGCTGCTGGGCTTCCTGCGCGGCGTCGAACGCTTCGGGAACAAGCTGCCCCACCCGTTCTGGCTGTTCACGCTGATGGCGCTCCTGGTGATCGCGCTCAGCGCGGTGCTCAACGCCCTCGGCGCTTCCGCGGTGTCCCCGGTGGACGGCAAGACCATCGAGGTCAAGAGCCTGCTGACCGCCGACGGGATGAGCACGATCTTCGGCGACGCGGTGGAGAACTTCGCCAAGTTCCCGCCGCTGGCGCTGATCATCACCGTGATGCTGGGCGTCTCGGTCGCCGAGCAGAGCGGCATGCTCAACGCGATGCTGCGCGGCAGCGTCACCCGCGTGCCTGCGAAGTACCTGACGTTCGTCGTCGCGCTGGTCGGCATCAGCGGCAGCGTCGCCTCCGACGCCGCGTACGTGGTGCTGATCCCGCTGGGTGCGCTGGTGTTCAAGGCCGTCGGCCGCAGCCCGATCCTGGGTCTGGTGGTCGCGTTCGGCTCGATCTCCGCCGGGTACAACGCCTCGCTGCTGCTCACCCCGACCGACGCGATCCTGGCCGGGCTGACCACCTCCGCGGCCCACTTCATCGACCCGAACTACGTGGTCACGCCGCTGGCCAACTACTTCTTCTCGATCGGCTCGGCGCTCTTCCTGGCCGTGGTGATCACGCTGGTCACCGAGTTCGTGCTCACCAAGCGCACCGAGGGCATGCACGCCGACGGCGACGGACTGGACGAGCAGCTCGGCGAGATGCAGCTCAGCGCGGTGGAACGGCGCGGCCTGCGCAACGCCGGTCTCACCCTGCTGGCCGTGCTGGTGCTGCTGGTGGTGGCGCTGGCGCCGTCCGGCTCGCCGTTCCGCGGCGAGGACGGCGGAATCCTCAACTCGCCGCTCATCACCGGTGTCGCCTACCTGCTCGGAGCGGTCTTCCTGCTGACCGGCGCGGTGTACGGCCGCACGACCGGCAGCCTGTCCACCGCCCGCGAGATCCCCGCCGCGATGGCCAAGGGCGTGATCGACCTGGCCCCGGTGGTGGTGCTGTTCTTCGCGGCCTCGCAGTTCCTGGCGTTCTTCAAGTGGACCCACATGGGCGAGGTGCTCGCCATCCACGGTGCGGCGCTGCTGAAGTCGGCGAACGTGCACCCGCTGGTGCTGTTCCTCGGCCTGATCGTGCTGGTCACCTGCATCAACATGGTGATCACCAGCGGTTCCGCGCAGTGGGCGCTGGTCGGGCCGATCGTGGTGCCGATGCTGATGCTGCTCGACGTGAGCCCGGAGACGACGCAGGCGGTCTACCGGATCGCGGACTCGGCGACCAACCTGATCACCCCGATGAGCCCGTACTTCGCGATGGCGCTGGGAATGCTGCAGCGCTACCGCAAGGAAGCTGGCATCGGCACCCTGATGTCGATGACGCTGCCGATCTCCTTCGCGGTCCTGGTCACCTGGACGCTCTTCTTCATGGCCTGGTGGGCCCTCGGCATCCCGTTGGGCCCAGGCGCCCCGGTGCGCTGAC
This sequence comes from Saccharopolyspora oryzae, assembly GCF_027853915.1. GTDB lineage: Bacteria > Actinomycetota > Actinomycetes > Mycobacteriales > Pseudonocardiaceae > Saccharopolyspora > Saccharopolyspora oryzae. The sequence continues at coordinate 12,857 of NZ_JAQGLA010000063.1, read as the reverse complement.
GAGCCACCGCACTCGTCTTGCGCAAGTAGCGGAATGTCCTGGCAGTTGCAGACAAAGCTGCCGCACGACACGTCGGGCGGCGGAGGTCCTGAGAGGTGAGTTGTGACGACGAAGCTGGTGGCGCGGGCCGAGCAGGAGCTTCCGGAGGTGCTCGCCGACCTGCGGCGGCTGGTGGAGCACGAAACCCCCAGCAGCGACAAGCAGGCCCTGGACGCCGGGCTCGCCGACATCGAGCAGTGGCTCACCGAACGCCTCGGTGAACCGACCGCCCGGCAGCGCCACGACGGCGGCGACCGCGGCGACGTCCTCGACGTCACCTACCCCGGCACCGCCGACGGAACAGTCCTGCTGCTGTGCCACTACGACACGGTGTGGCCGATCGGCACGCTCGCGGACTGGCCCTTCACCGTCGACGGCGACCGCGTCACCGCGCCCGGCTGCCTGGACATGAAGGCGGGCATCGTGCACGGCGTGTGGGCGCTGCGCCTGCTGCGCGAGCTGGACGTCCCGCACCCGTCGGTGCGGTTCCTGCTCACCGGTGACGAGGAGATCGGCAGCCTCGCGTCGCGCGAGCACATCGAGCGGGCGTGCACCGAGGTGACCGCGACGCTCGTGCTGGAGGCGAGCCGCGAGGGGATGGCCAAGATCCGCCGCAAGGGCATGGGGCTGTTCGACCTGGCGGTGCACGGTGTCGAGTCGCACGCCGGCCTCGACCCGACGGCGGGCGCCAGCGCCATCCACGCCATCGCGGAGCTGATCCCAGCGATCACCGGGCTGGCGGATCCGGAGCGCGGCACCACGATCAACGTCGGGCTGATCAACGGCGGCACCGGTCGCAACGTGGTGGCCGGCCGGGCGACCTGCGAGATCGACATCCGCATCCAGGACCCGGCCGAGATGGCCCGCATCGACGCCGGTTTCCGCGAGCTGGCGGTGGCCGACGACCGCATCCGGGTGGAGCTCACCGGCGAGTGGAACCGCCCGCCGATGAACCCGAACCCGCTCTCGGAGAAGCTGTTCGCGCACGCCCAGGCGGCGGCGCAGGAGCACGGCCGGGTGCTGGAGGGCACATCGGTCGGTGGCGTGAGCGACGCGAACTTCGTGTCAGCGCTGGACAAACCGGTCCTCGACGGCCTCGGCGCGGTCGGCTCCGGCCCCCACGCCCGCGACGAGCACGTGATCCCGAGCGAGTGCCCCGGCCAGATCGCCACGCTCGCATCCCTGATCAGCAGCCTCCGCAACTTCTGACCGGAACCGCCCAGCAGCGAGGAGATCCCCGTGTTGCCCGCAGAACTCGCCGCCCTGTCCGGCCTCGAACTGATGCGCTGGGTGCAGGCCGAACGGCCCACCGACATCCCGTCCATCGGCCGGCTCCTCGGCATCCGGTTCGACGAGGTCGAGCACGGCCGCATCGTCCTGTCCCTGGACACGCGCCCGGACTTCGCCAACCCGCTGGGCACCGTCCACGGCGGCATCGCGGCGACCATGCTCGACTCGGCGATGTCCTGCGCGGTGCACACCACGCTGCCCGCCGGGGTCAGCTACACCACCTTGGAGCTCAAGGTGAACTACATCCGAGCCGCGAAGACCGACGGCAGCACGCTCACCGCCGAAGGCACCGTCATCCACGGCGGGCGCAGCACAGCCACAGCGGAGGGGAAGGTCCTCGACGAGAGGGGCAAGCTCATCGCCCACGCCACCACCACGTGCCTGATCCTCACTCCCGGGAGCTGACGGCCGGTTTCCGGGCTGACAGTCGTTCGACGATGCCGAGCTTGAAGCGGTCTGTTTCCTCCAGCTCCAGGCCGGCGGCGCGGACCAGCGGCAGCGGGCGGCGGCGGAAGTGCTCGCCGCCGAGCGGAACAGCGACCAGGTCCGCTGCTCGCTGCACGAGGCGCGCCGGCCACGACGTGCTCTCCACGTGATCGAGCAGCAGGAGCTTCCCGCCCGGCCGCAGGACCCTCGCCATCTCGGTGATCGCCTGCTCCTCGTCGGGGATCGCGCACAGGCCGAAGGTGCACACCACGGTGTCGAAGGTGGCGTCCGGGAACGGCAGGTCCTGCGCATCCCCTTCGCGCAGGTCGACCGGCACGTCCAGGTCCCGCGCGCGCTGCCGCGCGAGGTCCAGCATCTGCGGGCTCCACTCGATGCCGGTCAGCCGGACGTCGCTGCGGTAGGCGGGGATGTTGAGGCCGGTGCCGATGGCGACCTCCAGGACCTCGCCCTCCGCGCGGGAGCACACCCACTTCCGGCTGCCCGGCGCCATGAACCGCTCGAAGCGGCCCATCATCTTGTCGTAGCCGCTCGCGGATCGGTCCCAGTAAGCGCGCCACCGCTGGGCGCGGTCCCCATCGACTCCCATGCCCCGACGTTACCGGCGAAGGTCCCGTTCCAGTCGCACAGCGGGAAATCCGGTCAGCGGTCCTGCGTGGGGAGGAACTTCGGCGGGCGCCAGGCCGCCAACTCCCGCTCGACCGCTGCCGCGAGGGACAGCAGGGCGGAGTCCTGCTGGTCACCGGCCATCAGCAGCAGGCCCACCGGGAGCTCGCCGACGGATCCCGCCGGTACCGAGGTCGACGGGTATCCCGCCACCGCGGCCGGGGTCGAGGACGGGATGACGTCGTCGTCTCCGCGCGCGCAGTCCGTGATCCAGGCGGGTGGGTTGGTCGGCGAGGCGATCGCGTCCAATCGGTGCTCGGCCAGGGTCTCGTCGATCGAGCGCTTGGCCAGGTCCGTCAGCTCCGCGCGCATCGCCTGGTACTGCGGATCGGTGGTCGGCGGCGCGGTGAGGGCCTGCTCGAAGAGCTCCTGACCGGCGAAGCAGGTCTGCTCCTCCGGGTGCCTGCGGTTGAACTCGATGAGCTCGGCGAGGTCCTGCGGGCCTTCCCGAGTCGCCAGGTAGGCGTCGATGTCGCGGTGGAATTCGCTGAGCAGCGCGGGGAATTCGAGCTCGTCGAGCCGGTCCTGGTAGGGCGGGGTCACCTCGACCACCTCCGCGCCCGCCGCGCGGAACTTCTCCGCCGCGCGGGTCATCACCGCGTCGACCTCCGGGCCGAGCTCCGGCAGCCGCCACAGCCCGATGCGCTTGCCCGCCAGGTCACCGACCTGCGCAGTCACCTGCGGGGCGGCGAAAGTGGCCGGGTCGGCCGGATCCGGCCCCTGCAGCACGGCCAGGGTCAGGGCGGCGTCGATGACGTTGCGCGCCATGGGACCGGCGGTGTCCTGCTCCGACGAGATCGGCACCACCCCGGCGCGGCTGACCAGGCCCAGGCTCGGCTTGTGCCCGACGACGCCGTTCATCCCGGCCGGGCACACGATCGAACCGTCGGTCTCGGTGCCGATCGCCACCTGCGCCAACGAGGCGGCCAGCGCCGCGCCGGAACCAGCCGACGAACCGCAGGGGTTGCGGTCGAGGACGTACGGGTTGCGGGTCTGCCCGCCGACGGCGGACCAGCCGGAAGTCGGTGCGGCGGCTCGGAAGTTGGCCCACTCGGAGAGGTTCGTCTTGCCGAGGATCACCGCGCCGGCGTCGCGCAGCCGGGTCACCAGCGTCGCGTCGGTGTCCGGTGGCGCACCGGCCAGCGCCAGCGAGCCGGCGGTGGTCGGCATGTCGCGGGTGTTCACGTTGTCCTTGAGCAGCACCGGGATTCCGTCCAGCGGGCCGAGCACCCGACCGGTCCGGTGCCGGACATCGCTGGCCGCCGCCTGCGCCGGTGCCTCCGGGTTCGTGCGCAGCACCGAGTTGATCTTCGGGTCGACAGTGCGGATCCGGTGCAGGTACGCGCTGGTCAACGCGCTCGACGTCAGCGAGCCGTCGGCCATCCGCTCCTGCAACTGCGGAATGGTGATGGTGTCGAGGTCGATCCCGAGCGCCGGGGCCGCCTCGGCCTCCCGCACGTCATTTGCACCCATGAACGTCCCTGCGGTGAGAGCGATGATCAGCGCGAGCGCGCCAGTCCTGCGCATGGGGCTCATCAGACTACGAAGAGATCACCCGTGCAAGCGAATTTCGACCCCCGCTGATCCACAGTTTCAATCGAAACTGTGCTTCCCCCTGCGTGGATTTCACAGTTTCAATTGAAACTGCACCCGACACGGAACCCGAACGGGTAAGCCTTCCGCACGGCCGACCTCCACGCATCTGGCTCGACGCAGGCCGACACGTGGTCGGTGTGTCGGTCCACGACATGCCGAGACCTGTGGACAGGTCGTCGTCGGTGTGGAGAACTTCCGCAAGTTCAATGGAAATCGGAGGTCCGATTTCCATTGAATTTGCGTCGGGACGTCATGGGACACCGTGGGAGGGGGCTTGGCAGGGTGATGGGGCGTGAGTGGGGATGGTGGTTGTTGCGACCACCTGCGTTCACGAGTCGTCAGAGCCAGCCCTGGTCGCGGGCCGTGTTGGCCGCTTCGATCCGGTTGCGGGCCGCTAGTTTCGCCATCGCCGTGGAGAGGTAGTTGCGGACCGTTCCTTCGGCGAGGTGCAGGCGGTCGGCGATGTCGGCGTTGCTCGCACCGGTGACCACTTCGCGCAGGATCTCGCGCTCCCGGTCGGTCAGCGGGTCCGGCCGGCCCCAGGCCGCCACCGCGAGTTCCGGCGCCACCACCCGCTCCCCCGCGTGCACGCGGCGCAACGCCGTGACCAGCTCGGCGATCGGGGCGTCCTTCAGGACGTAGCCGGCCACCCCGATCTCCATGGCGCGCCGCAGGTATCCGCTGCGGGCGAAGGTGGTGACGATCAGGACCCGCACCGGATCACCGCGCCGCCGGAGTTCCGCCGCGACGTCGATGCCGCTGCGCTCCGGCATCTCGATGTCGGTCAGCAGGACGTCCGGCCGGTGCTGGTCGACCGCCGCGAGCGCTTCGGCTCCGTCCCCCGCCGTGGCCACGACCTCGACGTCGGGTTGCAGGTCCAGCAGCGCGGCGAAAGCGCTGAGCACCATCGTCTGGTCCTCGGCCAGCACGACCCTGATCCGCTCGCCCACTACGCCGCCACCTCCACCGGCACCGCGATGGTCACGGTGGTACCTGCCGCGCCGGTGCGCCGGACCTCTCCGCCCAACGCGCTGATCCTCTCGCGCATCCCGCTCAAACCGTTGCCGTCCGGCGCTTTCCCGCCCACTCCGTCATCGGCGACGACCAGCCGCAACTCGCCTTGAACGACCTCCAGCCCGATGTGGCAGGTGCGCGCCGAAGCGTGCCGGGCGACGTTGGTGGTAGCTTCGCGCAGCGCGAGCGCGAGTTCGTGCTCGGTGGAGTCCACGATGCTCACCTCCGCATCCCACTGCACGGTCACCTCGACCCCCGTGCTGGCCAGGGTGTTGCGCGCGGACTCCAGCTCACCTTCCAGCGTGGCCTGCCGCCAACCGCTCACCACCGCGCGGATCTCGGTGAGCGCAGCCCGCGAAGTGCGCTCGATCTCGGCAGCTTCCCCGCGCGCCCGCTCGCCGTCCACGTCGATGAGCCCGTTCACCAGCTGCGCGCGCATGGTGATCGCCGTCAGGCTCTGCCCCAGCAGGTCGTGCAGGTCGCGGGCGATGCGCTGCCGCTCCGCGAGGGTCGCCAGGTGCTCGACCCGCGCGTTCCGCAGGCGCAGGTCCGCCTGCGCGCGCTCCCGCTCCGCCCACTCGATCTGGAACGAGCCGATCAGCCACAGCAGGATCAGCGACGGCAGCATGCCGTACATCCGCCAGGGCAGCGGCACCGTCGAGTACACCGAGCACGCGCTGAGCAGGGCCGTCATCCCGATGAACCACCGCAGCGCGGCGCGGCGCGACTCGGTGAACCCGGCGATGGCGGCGGCGTAGACGAACAGCACCGCCGCACCGGAGTTGAACGGCGTCACGAGGGCGCCGAGCAGCACCGTCGGCACGGTCGAGGTCCAGCGGGCCCGGTCCGGTCGCTGCCAGGCCACCGCGTACATCGGGAGGAAGAGGACGACCACGACCGCGACCAGCGTCCAGTCGACCCAGGTCGCGGTCGGCGAGAACACCGGAAGCCACAGCAGGTTCGCCAGGTAGATCAGGTGTCCCCAGCGGGACAGCAGTCCGGAAGTCCTCATGATCGAGCACGACGATACGACACCGCGGCCAGCATCCCGGCCACCGCGGTCATGCCGACCAGCACCAACGCGTGCCCGGCGGCAGCGCTGCCGTCCAGCTGCGCCATCGCCAGCCGAGCCAGGTGGTAGGTCGGCAGGAACAGCGCGATCTGGTCGAAGATCTCGGGCAGCGCGGCCAGCGGCACCCACAGCCCGGACAGCACAGCCATCGGGAACAGCAGCGCGTTGAGGATCGCGGCGGTGGCGTTGGCCCCCGCCTGGAACCCGATCGCCAATCCCAGCAGGGCGAACGGCAGCGTCCCCAGCACCAGGACGGCCCAGAGCCGGGCGAGCGCGGCAGGTGATGCCTGCAGCGTCCCGAGCAGCGCGGAGGTCGCGGTGATCGCCGCCAGCACACCGATCGCGTAGGGCAGCGCGGCCACCACCTTGGCGGTCAGCGTCACGCCGATCGGCACCGAGGAGACCTGCTTGGCACGCAGCCAGCCGCGTTCCCGGTCCGATGCGACGCCGATGCCCGGGTTGGTCAGCACCACCGCCAGGACGGCGAACGTGCCGAAAGTGGCCAGCATCGCCGTACCCGTCGGCACCGCACCGGATGGCGCACCGCCGTAGAGGAACGCGAACAGCGCGAAGAAGACCACGGGCATCACGATGGAGAAGAACAGCGCGGACGGTTCGCGGAGGATGCCGCGCAGCTCGTCGGCGATCTCCGCGGCGAGGATCCTGGTGTTCACGCGGCGACCTCCTCGGTCAGCCCGATCAGGGCCTCTTCCAACCCGGCGCCTTCGACGCGCAGGTCCGACAACGTCGGGTCAGCGCCTAGGAGGTGGCGCAGCAGGGCTTCCGGTTCGCGGGTGCGCAGCCGGACCAGGTCGCCGTCGCCCGCGACCGACACGACACCGGGCATCCGGCCCAGCTCGGCGCTGTCCAGCGCGGTTCGCGCGATCACGGTGCGGTCGGACAGCCGGGCGGTCAGCGCGTCCGGGCTGTCGGCGGCCAGCACCCGACCGCGGTTCAGCACGACCACCCGGTCGGCGACCGCGGCGGCCTCCTCGATCAGGTGCGTGGTCACCAGCACCCCGGCCCCGCGGGCGCGGCGATCGGCCAGCACCTGCCAGAACCGCCGCCGAGCAGCGACGTCGAGGCCGTTGGTGGGTTCGTCGAGCACCAGCAGCGCAGGCTCGGTCACCAGCGCCATCGCCAGCTGGACCCGCTGCTGCTGCCCGCCGGAGAGCTTGGCGGCACGCCGCCGCACCAGGTCGGTCAGCCCGAGCTCGGCGAGCACCGGAGCGGCTGCGGAGCGCGGGAACCCGCCCCGCACCGCAGCCCCGGCGACCAGCTCGCCGACCTTCAGCGCGCTCGGGAACCCGATCGACTGCTGCACCACGCCCAACTGCTTGCGCACCAGGGGTTTCCGCGGATCACCACCGCCGATCCGGACTGTTCCCCGTTGCGCGTGCAGCAATCCGACGACGAGTTCGACGAGGGTCGTCTTGCCCGCGCCGTTCGGCCCGAGCAGCGCCACGCACTCCCCCGCTCCGACGGCGAGGTCCACCCCGTCCAACGCCGGGGTCGCACCGTAGCGGTGCCGCACCCCGCGCACTTCAAGCACAGATCCCATGCATGAAGAGGCTCGTCGCCGGGGACGTCAGCCGGTAGTGAGGCGAAACCATCCACCGCGGCTGACATTTGTCATCCCGGCTCAGCTCGTCCGGGCGATGTCGGCGTCGATGAGGGCCGTGATCTCCTCGTCGGTGTAGCCGAGGCCGGTCAGGATTCGCCTGGTGTCGGCGCCCTGCTCGCGAGGTGCCGTGCGGACGTTGCCCGGTGTCCGGCCGAGCTTGATCGGGATTCCGGTGCCCCGGTAACCGTCCTGCTCCACCACCATCTCGCGGTGCAGGACCTGCGGGTCGGTGAGCGCTTCGCCGACGTCGTGCACCGGCGTCGCCGGCACGCCGCGCTCCAGCAGCGACTCGGCGAGGTCCGCGCGGGTTCGGGTGCTGATCGGTGCGGCGAGGGCGTCCCGCAGCACGGCCATGTTGTGGACCCGGTCGGCGTTGGTGGTGAACCGGGGGTCGTCGGCGAGCTCCGGCAGCCCGAGGACCTCGACGATGCTGCGGAACTGGCGGTCGTTGCCGCCGCTGATGAAGATCTCCCCGTCCGCGGCGTCGAAGGTGTCGTAGGGGGCGATGGACGGGTGCGCCGAGCCGGTGCGCTGCGGGATCTTCCCCGAGGCCAGCCAGGACGCGGAGTGCGGGTGCAGCAGCGACACCGCCGTGTCCAGCAGCGTGCAGTCGACCAGCTGCCCGCGTCCGGTGGCGTGCCGGTCGTGCAGCGCGAGCAGCACGCCGGAGAAGGCGTAGATGCCGGTCACCATGTCGACGATGGGCACTCCCACCCGCAGCATCGGGCCGGACTTCTCGCCGTTGACGCTCATCAGACCGCCGTAGGCCTGCAGGATCGCGTCGTAGCCCGGCGTTGATCCCATCGGTCCGTCGGTGCCGAAACCGGTGATGCGGCAGTGCACCAGCCGCGGGAAGCGCTCGGCGATGACCTCGTCGGAGTAGCCCCACTTGGCCAGCGTGCCCGCTTTGAAGTTCTCCACCACGACGTCCACATCGGACAGCAGCTCGCCCAGCAGCCGCTGTCCGTCCACTGTGGTCAGATCCAGGCAGATGTTGTTCTTGTTGCGGTTGACCCCGGTGTGGTAGGCGCTCATCGTCCCGGTGACGAACGGCGGCCCCCAGCGGCGGGTGTCGTCGCCGGCCGGCGGCTCGACCTTGATCACCTCGGCGCCGTGGTCGGCCAGCATCTGCGAGCACAGCGGACCGGCCAGGATCCGCGACAGGTCGAGAACCCGGATGCCCTGCAGGCTGCCGGTGGGTTCAGGTGCGTTCATCGTCCGTCCTGTTCGCTCAGTACCGCTCTTCCGGTGGTCTTCACAGCAGCGATCACGCGTTTCCGCAGATCAGGTCCCGTGAGTACTTTGGGTTGCTATAGCGCCCCAAAGTGCTCACGGTTCCTGACCTGCGCATCTGGTCAGTACGACTTGGGCAGGCCGAGGACGTGGGTGGAGACGTAGTTGAGCACCATCTCCTGGCTGACCGGGGCGAGGCGCAGGATGCGCGACTCCCGGAAGTAGCGCTCCACGTGGTACTCGCGGGCGTACCCCATGCCGCCGTGGGTCTGGATCGCCTGGTCGGCGGCGGCGAACCCCGCGTCGGCGCACAGCCACTTGGCCATGTTCGCCTCCCGACCGCAGGACAAGCCCTGGTCGTACCGCCAGGCCGCGTTGCGGGCCATCAGCTCGGCGGCGTCGAGCCGCGTGGCGGCCTCGGCCAGCGGGAACGCGACACCCTGGTTCTGGCCGATCGGCCGGTCGAAGACGACGCGCTCCTTGGCGTAGCGCACCGCGCGGTCCAGGGCGGCGCGACCGATGCCGAGCGCTTCGTGGGCCAGCAGGATCCGCTCCGGGTTGAGCCCGTCGAGCAGGTACCGGAAGCCTTGGCCCTCCTCGCCGACCCGGGCGCTCTCCGGCACGAACAGGTCGTCGATGACCACCTCGTAGGACGAGACGGCGTTGCGGCCCAGCTTCGGGATCGGGCTCAGGTGCACGTGCTCGGGGTCGATGTCGATCAGGAACAGCGACATCCCGTCGGTGGGCCGCTCGACCTCCTCGCGCCGGGTGGTCCGCGCGATGAGCACCATCTTCTGCGAGTCGCCCGCCTTGGTGATCCACACCTTGCGGCCGTTGACCCGGTAGCCGCCGTCGACGCGCTCGGCGAAGGTCGAGATCCGCGTGGTGTCGGTGCCCGCGTCGGGTTCGGTGACGCCGAAGCACACGTGCAGCGATCCGTTCGCCGCGGCGGGCAGGACCTCCTGGCGCAGTTGTTCGCTGCCGTGCTTGACGATCGTGTTCAGGCCGAAGATGGTCAGGTGCATGGTGCTGCAGCCGTTCATCCCGGCGCCGGAGGCCGCGACTTCTTCCAGCAGCAGCGCCGCTTCCAGGATTCCCAGCCCGCCGCCGCCGTACTGCTCGGGGATGGCGATGCCCAGCCAGCCGCCTTCGGCGAAGGCGTTGTAGAACTCCCACGGGAACCGGCCGGCCGCGTCGCACTCGGCCCAGTAGTCGTCGGAGAAGCTGCGGGCGAGCTCGCGCGCTCCTGCCCGCAGGTCCGCCTGATCCGCGGTCAGCTCGAAGTGCATGGCGTGGTCCTCCCGAACGCGGATGTTCGTATTTACGAACGAATGCTCAGATATAAGAACAAGATGATCCTCCGCCGGCACTTCTGTCAACCCGTCGCGACATCTTGACAGTGACGCCGTTCACTTCTTAGATTCACAGTTACGAAACACAGTTCGTATATGCGAACACTTCCATTCCGCTCCCGTGCGAGCTCCTAGCGCAGTCGCGCGATGATTCCGGCGAATAGGACCTGAGCGATGACGCTTGACAGTGCTGCCCCGGCACCTCCAAATCCGCCTTCCCGCAAGGCAGTCGGTCCCGCCGTGGTGATCGGCTCCGCCCTGGAGTGGTTCGACTTCTACCTCTACGCCTCGATGGCCGCACTGGTCTTCGGCAAGCTGTTCTTCCCCGGCGGCGACCCGACCACCGCCACCCTCGGGGCGATGGCGACCTTCGCCGTCGGATTCCTCGCCCGGCCCTTCGGCGGCATCGTCTTCGGCGTGCTCGGCGACAAGTTCGGCCGCAAGATCGTGCTGTCGGTGACCTTCCTGCTGATGGGCATCTCCTCCGGCCTGATCGGCCTGCTGCCCACCTACGAATCGGTGGGCATCGCCGCGCCGCTGCTGCTGGTCGTCCTGCGCCTGCTGCAAGGACTGGGCGCCGGGGCCGAGCTGGGCAGCGCGATCGCCGTGGCTTACGAGCACGCGGACGAGAAGTCGCGCGGACGCCTGGGCTCGCTGCCCGCGCTGGGCGTCAACATCGGACTGTTCGCCTCCTCGCTGACGGTCACCGTGCTCACCAGCTTCAGCGACGAGTTCCTCTACAGCTGGGGTTGGCGCATCCCGTTCATCGCGAGCTTCGCCTTGGTGGGACTGGGTTTCTGGGTCCGCAGGCAGATGCCGGAGACCCCGGAGTTCGAGAAGGCCGCTCGGGAGGCCGGCTCCAAGAAGAAGACCCAGCCGCTGCGCGCGCTGATCCGCTCCGACTGGCGCGGGCTGTCGGTGGTCCTGGCGATCACCATCGGCTACAACGGCGTCAGCTACGTGTTCAAGACCTTCTCGCTGTCCTACCTGACGCAGTTCCGCGACGTGGCGGCCAACGTCGGCTCCTTCGGCATCACGCTGGCCAGCGCCGCCGCCATCATCACGGTGCCGATCGCGGGCCGGATCTGCGACAAGGTGGGGTCCAAGACCGTCGTGATCACAGGTGCGGTGGCCACCGCCGCGCTGGCCTTCCCGTTCTTCTGGATGCTGGACTCCGGGCAGAAGGTGCTGATCTGGGCGGCACTCGTGCTGGCCACAGGCATCGTGGTTCCGGCGATGCTCAGCGCGCAGGGCGCGTTCCTCGCCCAGCAGTTCCCGACCGAGACCCGTGCGTCCGGCCTGGGCACCGGTCGCGAGGTCGGCGGTGCGTTCTCCGGCGGTCTGGCGCCGCTGGCCGCGCTCGCGCTGGTCTCGGCGACGCCGGGGCACGCCACCTGGGCGGTGTCGCTGATGTTCGTCGCCGGAGCCCTGTTCATCGGGATCGGCGCGATGTACGACCAGGCCAAGCGGCTCGCCGCGGTGACCGAGCAGCCGGTCGTCGAGCGGGCCTGACGGCCCCGGGCGCAGCGGCGGCGGTAGGTTCGTCGGCGAAACGTGGTCAGCTACGACGATGGGGATCACCGTGCCACCTGCCGAAGCTGGAGCAGCAAAAGCGCACCGCACGGTCTCGCGGGTCACCACGATCCTCGAACTGGCGGCGGCGCACCGGTCCGGGGTGCGGCTGGCCGAACTGGCCACCGCGCTGGACGCCCCGCGCTCGTCGGTGCACGGCCTGGTCAAGGGCCTCGTCGCGACCGGCTACCTGCGCGAGGAGGGCGGGGCCTACCGGATCGGCCCGGCGATCAACTCGCTGCTGGCCGCTGCGCCGCCGTCCATCGCCGAGGCCGCCCGCCCGGCGATGGAACGGCTGCACCGCCAGTTCGACGAAACCATCATGCTGGCAACGCTGGTCGGGGACTCGGTCGTCTACACCGACACGATCGAGTCCACCGATCCGATCCGCTTCATCGCCCCGCTGCAGACCCGCCGTCCGCTGCACCCGACGAGTTCCGGCAAGTGCATCCTCGCCTTCGGCACCGAGCGGTTCCGCGAGGGCTACCTGACCACTCACCTGCCGGATCCGGTGCAGCAGGACAAGATCCGGCGCCAGCTCGAAGAGGTCGCGCAGGCCGGTGTGGCGATCAACAGCGGTGAAACGCTCCCCGACCGCAGCGGCGTCGGGGCGCCGATCTTCGACAAGGGCAAGGTGACGGCGGCGATCGCGGTGGCGGGCCCCATCAACCGCCTGGCGGACAAGATCCCGGAGATCGCCGAGGCGACGAAGGCCGCCGCCCACGAGGTCTCCGAACGCCTCGCGGGCCGCATCTGACGGCGTTCCGGGAAGCTCGAGAACCCCGCCCCAATTCCGCCACAGGCCGACGCTGCCGCGTACAGATCGTCGCCCAGCCCCGTGCCGCGCCGGGTCGAGTGGATCCGCAGTTTCAATTGAAACTGCGGTTTCAACGGAACTTCGGGTGCCGACACGCCGACACCTGTGGACAAGTCCGGCTCCCTGTGGAGAACTTCC
>NZ_JAQGLA010000062.1 GCF_027853915.1 Saccharopolyspora oryzae | reverse complement strand
ACCTCACCATCAACCCGGCCGCCAAGGACGCGCTGGCCGACGACGACGGCAACATCAGCGCCGCCGACGAGCAGCTCGCCGCGGGCGACGACCACACCAAGGCGGTCGTGCAGCTCGACGGCACCGTGAACATCGCCGGGTCCGACAACAAGGTGCGGGTCATCGCGGTGCTGTCGCTGGTCAACGGCAAGATGCAGATCGAGCCGCGCAAGCTCGACCTGAGCAACAGCAACTTCGGCACCATCGAGCTGCCGTCGATCATCGAGAAGTCGGTGCTCAAGCAGTTCAGCACCACGCTCGACCCGGGCATGCTGCCGTTCGAGGTCAAGCCCACCGCGGTCCGCGCCGAGCGGGGCGCGCTGGTCGTCGAGGGCATCGCCGACAACGTCACGATCAGCAGCAACGGGGTGACCACCGGGTGAGCCCGGGCATCTGGGCACTGCTGATCGCCGTGGTCGCGGCGCTGCTGATCGGCGCGGTGTGGCAGTCCCGGCAGGGCAAGGTCCGCGAGAAGACCGGTGAGGAGAACGTGACCGACCTCCTTCCCGAGGCGTTGCAGCAGCGGCTGGCCGACGCCCCGGACGACGACGCGAAGGTGACGCTGCTGCAGCTGTCGACGACCTTCTGCGCCCCGTGCCGCCACACCCGCGTCCTGCTGGCCGACTTCGCCCAGCGCACCGAGGGCGTCCGCCACGTGGAGGTCGACCTGACCGACCACCCGGAGTGGTCCACGCCCCTGCGCGTCCACACCACCCCGACCACCCTCGTCCTGGACGCCGCGGGCCGCGAGCTCTTCCGCATCAGCGGAGTCCCCCGCCGCGACAACCTCGCCACGGCCCTCGAACCCCACCTCACCTGAGCCCCGTAGTTTCAATTGAAACTGTAGATCTACGCCTGGAGATTTACAGTTTCAATTGAAACTGTGTCCGCCGTGCCTGGCGCGCGCAGTTTCAATTGAAACTGCACCCCCAGGTGTCTCACCCTGTGAACAGCCTTCCCGCCGATCGGTCCAACCGGTAGCCTCCGTGCTGTGCATGTACTGCTGACCCGAAGGCGCGCGGTTGACCTTTGCCGCGTGGGTAGCAGCCTGTGTTGCGGGCACTGACCGGGCGGTAGTACGCATCTGCACACCCCTCGCACGGACGTGCCGTGGCAGAGGTGCGCGTATCCCACCGCCTGACGGACTCGGCAGCCGAAGTCCACAGTCAGGAGGCCCCATGTCAGCCGCAACCCTCGATCCGCGTGGCGTCCGCTTCACCGCGGCGATGACCAGCGCGATCCTCGCGCTCGGCCTGATCACCACCAGCTGGCGGGTGCTGGCCGCCCAGATGGTGCTGTTCGGACTGTGCGCGTTCATCGGGATGCGGCTCAACCCGTGGGGCTTCGTGTACCGGCAGGCGGTCCAACCGCGACTCGAACCGATCGCGGCGGCCGATCGCGAAGAACCCGCTCCGGTGCGCTTCTCCCAGGGCGTCGGATTCGCGTTCGCCCTGGTCGCCATGGTCGGTTACGCGACCGGGTTGACCACCTTGGGCCTCGTCGCGAACGCGTTCGCCCTGGTCGCCGCGTTGCTCAACGCGGTGTTCGGTTACTGCCTCGGTTGCCAGATGTACCTGGTGCTCCGGCGCCTGGCGCCTGCCGGAGCGTCCACTTCAGACACCCGCTGAACCACCGAAGATCAACGAAGGAGTCGCTCGATGAGCCGCGCAGAGGTCCTGGTTTCCACCGAGTGGGCCGAACAGAACCTGAACACCGACGGCGTGGTGTTCGCCGAGGTGGACGAGGACACCACCGCGTACGACGGCGGCCACATCCCCGGCGCCGTCAAGCTGGACTGGAAGAACGAGCTCCAGGACCACGTGCGCCGGGACTTCGTCGACCGCGAGGGCTTCCAGAAGCTGCTGTCCGCCAAGGGCATCGGCAACGACGACACCGTGATCCTCTACGGCGGCAACAACAACTGGTTCGCCGCCTACGCCTACTGGTACTTCAAGCTGTACGGGCACGGCGACGTCAAGCTGCTCGACGGCGGCCGCAAGAAGTGGGAGCTCGACGGCCGCGAGCTCACCAAGGACGAGCCGAACCGCGCCGCCACCACCTACCAGGCGCAGGAGCCGGACACCTCGATCCGCGCGTTCCGCGACGAGGTCGTCGACGCGATCGGCAACAAGAACCTGGTCGACGTGCGCTCCCCCGACGAGTTCGCGGGCAAGCTGCTCGCCCCGGCGCACCTGCCGCAGGAGTCGGCGCAGCGCGCCGGGCACATCCCGTCGGCGATCAACGTCCCGTGGAGCAAGGCCGCGAACGAGGACGGCACCTTCAAGTCCGACGAGGAGCTGAAGGAGATCTACGGCGAGGCCGGTCTGGACACCTCGAAGGACACCATCGCCTACTGCCGCATCGGCGAGCGCTCCTCGCACACCTGGTTCGTGCTGCGCGAGCTGCTCGGCAACACCAACGTCAAGAACTACGACGGCTCGTGGACCGAGTACGGCTCGCTGGTCGGCGTCCCGATCGAGAACCCGGCCGAAGCCGCCAAGAACTGAAGTCTCCCCACCGGAGCGAAGGAGAGTTGACCATGAGCGGATGCGGAGCCCCGCAGCAGTCGGCGACGGCGGTCGCCGAGGAGACCGACCAGGTCGTCGTGGCCGGAAAGGTGCGAGCTGGAGACCAGCCGGTCGGCGGAGCGTTCGTCCGCCTCCTGGACTCCTCCGGCGAGTTCACCGCGGAGGTCGTGTCCTCCGCGGAGGGCGACTTCCGCTTCTACGCGGCCCCCGGCGACTGGACCGTCCGCGCCCTCCACCGCGAGGGCAAGGGCCAGTCCGACGTCACCACCGAAGGTCCCGGCGTCCACGCGGTGGACATCGCCGTCGCCTGACCGAGCGTTCCCCTGAAGCGAAGGGCGTCTCCCCGAATTGCGGGGAGGCGCCCTTTGCGCAGGTCAGGACTCGTGAGTGGCGATGGTGGCCAGACCCACCATCGCCACTCACGAGGCTGATCAGCTGGAGCGCTTCGAGCGGAGGAGCGCGAAGGCCCGTTCGTCGCGGTCCTGGGCGCTGGGGTTGGAGTCCTCCTGGCAGCCGACCGTGGTGAAGTCGACCACCTCCCAGCCGGTGCGGTCGAAGAGCCGGCGCAGCCCGGCCTCGCTGAAGATCCAGAAGTTGGTCGCGTCGTCGTTCGCCTCGGCCGGGTCCAGCAGGTAGGCCACCGGCTGCTGCTGGATGCGGGTGCCGTCCGGGGTGACCTGCGCGATCCGGGTCGAGACGAAGCACAGGTCCGCGCGCCGGGCCAGCTGCTCGAGCACGAAGTACGGGTTCTTCAGGTGGTAGAGCAGCCCGAGGAAGAACACCGCGCCGTAGTGCTCGGCGGGCAGCTCGAACTGCGAGTCCAGGTCGATCTCGTGCACCTGGACCTTCGAGTCCAGCTCGGTCACCAGCCGCCGCGCGCCGCGCAGGCCGTTGAAGTTGGTCGGCGCGTTGTCGATCACATCGACCTGGCAGCCCAGCTCGTCCTCCAGGAAGAACCCGAAGTCGCCGTCGGCCGCGCCGATGTCGGCGATCCTGGTGCCCGCGATCTGGTCGAACACCTGCCGCTGCGGCCCGCTGAGCAGCGCATCCAGGTGGAAGATGTTGGCCATCGTGTCGTACGGGTACCAGCCGAAGTCGCTGGGCGCGATGGCGTCCTTGCGCGCCAGCAGGTCTTCGCGGAAGGCCAGCGCCCGCTCGCGCAACGTCTCGAAGTCCATGTGATTCCCGTCCTGGGCGTCGGTGCGCGCCAGATCATGCCCGACGCCACACTCCGCCGAGCGCACTTGGTGGTTATTCTTTGCCCGTGGAACTTATCGACTTCCTGCACTACGGCCTCGTCACCCTCGTCGGCCTCGCGGCCGTGGCGACCATCTGGTTCGCCTGCTACGTGCTGTACCGCCTGTACAGCGACTGATCCGGGGCCACCGGTACCCTTCCCACCGTGACTGCAACGCCCAACGAACCGCAGCCCGGCAGCGGGGACGCCGCGGTCGCCGCAGCTGCCGAGCGCGCCAAGCTCACCGCGCACCGCAACGTGCCGGAGTTCGAGGACCTGCCCGGCCCCGGCGACACGGCCAACCTGCGCCTGGGCCCGTCCCTGGACGACGCCTGCCTGGCGCTGCTGCCGATCGTCGGCGTGTGGCGCGGTGAGGGCGAGGCCGCGCACCCGTCGATCGACGAGACCTACCGGTTCATCCAGCAGGTCACGATCGCGCACGACGGGCGCCCGTTCCTGACCTACGAGAGCCGCGCCTGGCGGCTCGACGGGGAGGGCGGCTCGGTCGTCGCTCCGGCGTTCCGGGAGACCGGGTTCTTCCGCCCGCAGCCGGACGACACCATCGAGCTGCTGATCCTGCACGAGACCGGCGTCGCGGAGATGTTCTTCGGCAGGCCGACGGCCCAGACCACCTGGCAGTTCGGCACCGACGCGGTCCTGCGCACCCCGACCAGCGAGGACGTCACCGCGGCCAGCCGGCTCTACGGCGTGGTCGACGGCGCGCTGGCCTACGTCGAGGAGCGCGCGACCTCCGAGCACGAGCTCCAGCCCCGGCTGTCGGCCAAGCTGGACCGCATCGTCGGCTGATCCCGCGAAGTTTCGACCCGGCCCCCGCTGCGCACCCGCAGCGGGGGCCGTCGTCATTCGCCTGGCGTTGTCAGCCCTCTCCACTAGTTTCTCGGGCAACGACAACGACATAGGGAGAAACCGATGCCGAACATCCTCAGCGGCGAGCGCGCGGACATCCTGGAGCTGCTGCGGACGCACCGCGGTTTCCTCCGGTACACGGTGCAGAACCTGACCGAGGAGCAGGCCCGCTCGCGGCCGACCAAGAGCGAGTTCTCCCTCAGCGTGCTGATCAAGCACGTCACGTCGGTGGAGCGGAACTGGGCCGACTTCATCCGCAACGGCCGCAAGTTCGACGCCTACGACGAGGCGGCTTTCGCCGAGATGGCGGCGACGTTCCAGGTGACCGAGGAGGAGACGCTGGAAGCGCTGCTGGCCGAGTACGAAGAGGTCGCGCGGAAGACCGACGAGATCGTCGAGACGGTCCCCGACCTGGACCTCTCGCACCTGCTCCCGGACGCGCCGTGGTCGGAGGAGAAGGGCAAGCGCTGGACGATCCGCCGGGTGCTGCTGCACATCGCCGCTGAAACCGCCCAGCACGCGGGCCACGCGGACATCATCCGCGAGACCATCGACGGCCAGAAGACCATGGGCTGACCGGCCCCCCGAACCAGTTCCATCGGCGCGTCCGGTGCCCGACACGCCGACACCTGTGGACAGGTCCGGGGTCCTGTGGAGAACTTCCGCAATTTCAATGGAAATCGGACATCCAATTTCCATTGAAATTGCGGAACCACGAGTCGGAGGGGTGAGCCGGACCGGTCAGTAGTTGGACTCGTAGAGGCCGGTGACCTCGGCGTGGAGGTCCGGGTCGGCCTTGATCGCCGTGCCGTTGATGGTGTGGACCTGGGTGACCAGGCGGATGCTGGAGCACAGCCACACGCCGTCCGCTTCGAACAGCGCCGAGACCGGGAACTTCGCCACCTCGGTCTGCCAGCCGGCCTGCTCGGCGGCCCGGAACAGCGCACCCTGCGTGGTGCCCTTGAGGATGCCGGAGCTCGGCGGGGTGGTCAGCAGGGTCCGGCCCTGGGCGATCACCACCGTGGAGGTCGGGCCCTCCAGCACCGAGTCGTCGGTCGCGGTGAAGATGACCTCGTCCGCGCCCCGCGCCTCCGCCTCCCGCATCGCGGCCATGTTCACCGCGTACGACAGGGTCTTCGCGGACAGCAGCAGCCACGGCGCCCGGTCCATCAGGTCCGGCGCGTAACCGCGCTCCAGCGTCACGGCCGAGATGCCGTCGCGGCGCTTGCGCAGGGAGTCCGCACCGACCTGCATGCCCATCGCGAAGCCGTGCGGCGTGCCGTCGCCGCCGTCGATGCCGCGGGTGCACACCAGTTTCAGAGCCATCTCCGGGTCGGTGTCCCACGGCCAGTTGTCGATCACCGCCTGGACCGCCCGCTCCCAGGCGGCGCGCTCGGGCAGCTGCATCTGCATCAGCCCGGCGGACCGCTCCAGCCGGTCGAGGTGCGGGCCGATCTCCCGCGGCTGCCGCCCGACGACGAGGATCGTCTCGAAGATCCCGTCGCCGCGCATCACCCCCAGGTCGTCGGCGCGGAACAGCGGAGCCTCGGGGTCGACGATCGTCCCGTCCAGAAGTGCCAGTACGCGCATGCCGGAAGCGTAGAACCTCGAACGCCCGGATTCGGGACGGGCTGCGCGCGCGTCCGGCGGCGAGTGCTGCGGAGTTACGATCGGAGGTGCCGACCGGAAGCGCGCCGAGCACAGGAGCGGGCATTGAGCGACCAGGGATCGCTGCGCAGCACCTTGCACCAACGTGGCATGCGGATGACACCGCAGCGCCAGCTCGTGCTGGACGCCGTCCGCGGGCTCGGCCACGCCACGCCGGAGCAGGTCTGCCGCGAGGTGCAGGGCACCGCGTCGACGGTCAACATCACCACCGTCTACCGCGCGCTCGACCTGCTCGAGGAGCTCGGGCTGGTGCGGCACACGCACCTCGGGCACGGCGCCCCGACCTACTCCGCCGAGGAGCACGAGCACGTCCACCTCGCCTGCCACCGCTGCGGCGAGATCGACGAGGTGCCGACCGAGACGCTCGACGAGCTGGCCGAGCAGCTGCGCCGCGAGCACGGCTTCGAACTGGACGCCACCCACCTCGCGCTGTCCGGCACGTGCCGGAAGTGCCGCGCGACCGAGGCGGGTTGATGGTCCGCACGCCCCGATCGCCGGGCATCCCGCAACACACCGAGGAGCACTGATGAGTTCACCCCTGCTGAACCTGCCGGGTGCGGTACCCGCACCCGACGACGCGGTGGACGCGGGTGTGCCCTGGCACTTCGGCGACCCGTTCGCCGAGCAGCGCTCCGCCAGCCGCGCGGCGGTGCTGGTGGACCGCTCGCACCGGCAGGTGATCGCGGTGCCCGGCGAGGAGCGGTTGAGCTGGCTGCACCTGGTGCTCTCGCAGCACCTGACCGAGCTCCCGGACGGGCAGGGCACCGAGGCGCTGATCCTGGACAGCCACGGCCGGGTGGACTGCCACCTGCTGGTCGCCCACCACGAGGGCGTGGTCTACCTGGACGCCGATGCCGGCGCGCAGGTGACCAGCGCGCTGCCGACCATCGGCGTGGACGGCAAGCAGACCCTGCCGGAGTACCTGGAAGCGATGCGCTTCTGGTCCAAAGTGGAGCCCCGGGACGCCACCGAGGAGTTCGCGGTGCTCACCGCGGTCGGTCCGGACGCGGGCGGCATCCTCGCCCAGTTCGCGCCGGTGCCGTCCCAGCCGTACGAGGTGAAAGCGCTGCCCGGCGGCGGTTTCACGCGCAACGTGCCGTTCCGCTCGCTGCCGACGTTCGACCTCGTGGTGCCGCGCGCCTCGCTGGTCGAGTGGTGGACGAAGCTGACCGACGCCGGCATCCGCCCCTCCGGCACGCTCGCCTTCGAGGCGCTGCGGGTGGAGGCGCTGCGCCCGCGCGTCGGCCTGGACACCGACGACCGCGCGATCCCGCACGAGCTGGGGTGGGTGCACGTGGCGGCGCACGTGGCCAAGGGGTGCTACCGGGGTCAGGAGACCGTGGCCAAGGTGCACAACGTGGGCAAGCCGCCGCGCCGGATGGTGCTGCTGCACCTCGACGGCTCGGCGGAGGTGCAGCCGGAGACCGGTGATCCGGTGTGGCTCGGCGACCGCAAGGTCGGCCGGATCGGCAGCGTCGTGCAGCACCACGAGCTCGGTCCGGTGGCGCTGGCGCTGCTCAAGCGCTCGGCACCGGTGGACGGCGAGCTCGTCGCCGGGGACCCGGAGGAGGACCGGGCGGTGGCCGCCGCGGTGGATCCGGACTCGGTGCCGCCGGACAGCGGGGAGCCGCCGGGGCGGGTCGCCGCGGAGCGATTGCGCGGCCGTTAGTTCCAGATAGCGATCGATTCCGCACTGCTTTCGAAACGACATCACCCGATTTGTTGGCGAGGTCTGCCGAATTGCCGGAGGATGGCCACGTGATCGAAGTCCGCCCGGGTGGACGGCGCCGCATCGACAGGGTTCTGTCCCCGGACTACACCAGTGGAATCGAAGGCCGCGCGCTGAGCGAAGTGCGCGAGCTGCGGGACGAGGCGGCGCAGGAGGAGACCGACCTCTCGTACCTGCGCCGCGTGCTGCACGTGCGGATCGACATCGTGCGCGCGGAGCAGCGGAGGCGGAACGAGGACGGTTCGACGTCGGTCGTCGAGCAGTTGGTGAACATACTTTCCGACAACGCGGTCGGTCCGGCGACCGGTTCCGGCCGCTACCAGACCACCGAGCCGTCGCGGGCGGAGGCGCACCGCAGGCACGTCGAGGCGCTGGTCTCCGACGTCGACCTCTCGAACGTCACGTCGCTGTCGGAGGCGAAGCTGGACCAGGCCCTGGACGCCTACACCGGCGAGGAGGACTCGGTGTCCCAGCGCCGTCGCGAGGTGCAGGACGTGGTCGACCGGCTGAACGCCGAGATCGCGCGCCGCTACCGCGAGGGCGCCGCGTCGGTGGACGACCGGCTGGCGGAGGAGCGCGACCGGCACTGACCCCGTTTCGCGCACCGCGATCGTCCGAAGTGGACTCAGCGATCGGCTGACCGCGCGCCGATCACCCCTTCCCCGGTGGACGCTGTTCGAGTTACGCTCATATTCTGGAATTTGTCTCCCAGATTTTGGGATGGGCCATGAGCGCGCAGTCAGACACCTACACCCACGGGCACCACGAGAGCGTCCTGCGGTCGCACCGCTGGCGGACCGCCGAGAACTCCGCCGCCTACCTGCTCCCGCACCTGCGGCCGGGCGTCAGCGTGCTCGACATCGGCTGCGGGCCGGGCACCATCACGCACGACTTCGCCGCCCTGGTCGCTCCCGGACCGGTGCTCGGCGTGGACAACGTCGACGATCCGCTGGAGATCGCCCGCGCCGGGGCGGCCGAGCGCGGCCTGGACAACATCACCTTCGCCAACGCCGACGTCTACGGCCTGCCCCACGCCGACGACTCCTTCGACGTCGTGCACGCGCACCAGGTCCTGCAGCACCTGACCGACCCGGTCGCCGCGCTGCGCGAGATGCGGCGGGTGTGCCGCCCGGGCGGCGTGGTCGCGGTCCGCGATGCGGACTACGGCGGGATGCGCTGGTCCCCGGAGAACCCCGGCCTGGACCGCTGGTTGGCGCTCTACCGCGACGTCGCCCGGCACAACGAGGCCTACCCGGACGGCGGCAAGTACCTGAAGTCCTGGGCGCAGCAGGCGGGCTTCAGCGACATCACGTGCACGGCGACGGCGTGGTGCTTCGCGACGCCCGAGGAGCGCGCGTGGTGGGGCAACCTGTGGGCGGACCGCATCCGCCGCTCGTCCTTCGCCGAGCAGGCCCTGGCCCACGGCCTGACGACCCGGGAAGAGCTGGAAGACCTGGCAACGGCCTGGCACGCCTGGATCGACGCCGACGACGCCTGGTTCGCAGTCCTCAACGGCGAGATCATCTGCCGCCCCTGAGCCCGCCGCCGCTTTCAGCAGTAAGCAGCAACTGCGAAGCCCACCTGCACCGCGCAGTGAGGGTCGCATGCGGCGCAGCCGCATAGCCCACCTGAGCAACTCGCACCGCCGCGGGTTCTCAGACGTCGCCTGGCGAGGACAGCCCGTTTGCCGTGTATTGGACATACATAAAAACGGGATCCCGCAGCCAGGCGGCGTCTGAGGTTCCGCCACCGGCACCGCCACGCAAATCAGCCACTGGAAAGAAATTCAGTTGTGGCGTTCGCGGGAGGCGAACTCCGACCAGAAGTCGCGGAGGGACTCGTAGCGGGTCGCCACTTCCTCGGCGTCTTCGGCTTCCATCGCGTCGACGATGGCGTGGACGTCCTCCGCCGAGGTGTCGGCTTCGAGGTCGCTGGTGGTCATCAGCTGCACCAGACCGCCGTAGTCCAGCTCGACCGCCGAGTGCGGGTGGAAGCGCTCCAGCCAGCGGCCCGTCTCGCGCAGGATCCGGGTCGGGCCCTCCTCGCCGATCGACTTGCGGCCGATCGAGTGCGCCCGCGCCACCCGGCGGCGGGCATCGGCCATCGCCACCCGCCAGCACACCCGGCGGCGGTCCGGCTCGGTGAACACGCACCGCTCCTCCGGATCCACCAGGACGAACCAGGGCAGCGGCACGGTCCAGGTCGACGACAGCACGTGCACCGCGCCCTCCGCCAGCTCGCTGACGATCGCGCTGGCGCGGGACTTGGCCTTCTCCTCCGGCACCGCCAGCACCGCCGTGCGCAGCGGGAGCTCCGAATCGCCCAGGAAGCCCACCAGCGCCGCCGCGGACCGGCCACGCAGGTCCAGGGGGCACACCAGCGGCGCCGGGCCGACCGTGGCCGCCGGCGCGCTCGGCACTTCCTTCGGATCGAGCACGAGCACGTCGCCGACGCCCTGCACGGCACCGTCGGCGGTCTCACCGGGAAGCAGTCTGGGCGGGGTGGCGAGCTGGCTCCGCAGCCAGACGTCCTGCTCGCGCAGACCCGCGTCGAACGGGTCGATCGGACCCCGCTCGACCGCCGCCGCCAGCTCCTCGCGGAGCGGTGCGTCGAAGGACGTCAAGGGCTCGTACACCCTCAGGTAGGCGACGAACGGCTCAGGCACAGCAGCATCGTGCCAGACCGCCCGAACGGACCCGCCGCCGACTCGCGGACGTCGGAAAACGCGGAGGAGTGCGACGTCACCCAAGACACGTCCACTCAGACAAGGCACCACGTCGCGTTCAACCGCCTCGACACGGTACGGTAGTTACAGGAAAAGTTGTCGAGATCATGCGGGGCCGACTTTCCCCTGTCCGCCCCGCACACCCTGTGCGAGGGGGTCGAGCCATGGGGCGCGGCCGGGCTAAGGCCAAGCAGACGAAGGTGGCCCGCGAGCTGAAGTACAGTTCCCCGTCCATGGACATAGAGGCGTTGCAGCGAGAGCTGTCCACCTCTGAGTCCGGCGAGTGGTCCAGCGAGGACCGCGATGACTCGCACGACGACGGGTACGACGACTACGACTACGGCCGACGCTGAAGCACATCCCCGCCGAGGACAGCAGCTGAACGCTGCTCGGCGGCGCGCTGCGTCGCAAGTCGCTCGTCGTACCCGATGAGTGGGAATTGACGAACTCGCAGAGTCCCACATAGGAGGAACTCACTTGCGTCAGCCTCCGTGTGGAAAACAAGCAGCCGAGCGGTGCTACACCGCTCGGCTCGCTGTGTTGTCCGAGAACTGCCCGATGCTCGTGAGCACTTCGGGGGCCCATGGCACCCCGAAGTACTCACGAACCAGGAGCTGCTGAAGGTCCGCCGGGCCGGGCGATCGGCCGGTTGCGGGAGGAGAAGAGCCGACGTGCGGCGGCCGCCTCTCGGCGGATGGCGCTACGAGGCTCCAGCCGGACTGGTATTCCCCGCAGGCGATAGTTGGGGCCCGGGGGCTCGCGCGCACGTCGGCGCCTGGTTCAACGAGCAGGTGCCGCCGCGGATTCCCGGTCCGGCAGGTGAATGCAGAACGCGGCCCCCGGACGGATCCGGAAGCCGCGTTCGCACAAGCTCAGAAGCGCGGGTGGTTGCCGCGGAGGATCACTCGGTCCTCTTCGGCCGCGTCTTCGACCGCGGGTTGCTTGGCGATCTCGCCGAGGACCCATGCCGGGACGTGGCGGGCCGTGAGCACCGCGAGGGCGCGGTCCACGTCTTCGGCGGTCACCACGGCGACCATGCCGATGCCCATGTTGAAGGTGCGCTCCATCTCCTCGGCCTCGACGCGGCCGCGCTGGGCGATCATGCGGAACACCGGCGCCGGCGTCCAGCTGCCCCGGTCCAGCACCGCGGTCAGACCGGACGGGATCACCCGCGCCAGGTTCTCCGCCAGACCGCCGCCGGTGACGTGCGCGAAGGTCCGGACGCCCGCCTCGGCGGCCAGCGCCAGGCAGTCCTTGGCGTAGATCCGGGTCGGCTCCAGCATCTCCTCGCCGAGGGTGCGGCCGAACTCCTCGACGTGGCCCTCCAGCGGCATCCGGGCGAGGTCCAGCAGCACGTGCCGGGCCAGCGAGTAGCCGTTGGAGTGCAGGCCGGAGGAGCCCATCGCGATCACCACGTCGCCGGGGCGCACCTTGTCGCCGCCGAGCATCGCGTCCGCCTCGACCACGCCGACGCCGGTCGCGGAGATGTCGTACTCGCCGGGCGCCATCATGCCGGGGTGCTCGGCGGTCTCGCCGCCCAGCAGCGCGCAGCCGGCCTGCACGCAGCCCTCCGAGATGCCCTTGACCAGCTCGGCGATCCGGTCCGGCACGACCTTGCCGACCGCGATGTAGTCCTGCAGGAACAGCGGTTCCGCACCGCACACCACCAGGTCGTCGACGACCATCGCGACCAGGTCGATGCCGACGGTGTCGTGCTTGTCCACCGCCTGCGCGACGGCGAGCTTGGTGCCCACGCCGTCGGTGGAGGAGGCCAGCACCGGTTCCTTCCAGCGGTCGAGCTTGAGCTGGAACAGACCGGCGAAGCCGCCGAGCGAACCGAGCACCTCGGGCCGGGTGGCGCGCTTGGCCCACGGGCGCATCTTCTCGACCGCCTCGTCACCGGCCTCGATGCTCACCCCCGCAGCGGCGTAGGTGGCTTTCGGGCTCTCGGGCTGGGCAGACCCTGCGAGCAGGTCTTCGGACACGACTGGCTCCACATTCTGGTGCGGTTTTCGATTCGCCGGACGCGCAGACCACGCTACGCGCCGCGGCGGATCAGGGTTGGCTTTGCGCGCGGCTCAGGGCCGCTGCAGCGCTTCTTCGGCGCCGTAACCGGTCGGCAGCACCGGCTCGGCCGGCCCCGCCACGCCCCGTTCGGGCTTGCCCTCCAGCACGTACTTCCCGAGCTTGGCGTCGTCCGGCAGCGGGATCGGGTACTCGCCGTCGAAGCAGGCCGCGCACAACCGGGTGCGGGGCTGCTCGGTCGCCGCGACCAGGCTGTCCAGCGACACGTAGCCGAGGCTGTCCGCGCCGATGGAACGGCGCACCCCGTCGGTGTCCAGGCCGTTGGCGATCAGCTCGGCGCGGGAGGCGAAGTCGATGCCGTAGAAGCACGGCCACTTCACCGGCGGCGAGGCGATCCGCACGTGCACCTCGATGGCACCTGCTTCGCGCAGCATCCGGACCAGGGCGCGCTGGGTGTTGCCGCGCACCACCGAGTCGTCCACGACGACCAGGCGCTTGCCGCGGATGACCTCGCGCAGCGGGTTGAGCTTGAGCCGGATGCCGAGCTGGCGGATGGTCTGCGACGGCTGGATGAAGGTCCGGCCGACGTAGGAGTTCTTGACCAGGCCCTGGCCGTAGGGGATGCCGGAGGCCTGGGCGTAGCCGATCGCGGCGGGCGTGCCCGATTCCGGGACCGGGATCACCATGTCGGCGTCCACCGGGTACTCCTTGGCCAGCCGGCGCCCGATCTCCACGCGGGTGCCGTTGACCGAACGACCGGAGATGGTGGTGTCCGGGCGGGCCAGGTAGACGTACTCGAAGATGCAGCCCTTGGGCTTGGGGTTGGCGAAGTGCTGCGAGCGCAGGCCGTCGCCGTCGATCGCCAGCAGCTCGCCGGGCTCGACCTCGCGGACGAACGACGCGCCGACGATGTCCAGGGCGGCCGTCTCGCTGGCCACCACCCAGCCGCGCTCCAGGCGACCGAGCACCAGCGGGCGCACGCCGTGCGGGTCGCGCACCGCGTAGAGGGTCTCCTCGTCGCAGAAGACCATCGAGAACGCGCCGCTGAGCGTCGGGAACAGCTCCATCGCCGCCTGCTCGATGCCCAGGTCCGCGGCCTTCGCCGCGAGCAGCCCGCAGACCAGGTCGGAGTCGGTGGTGGCGCCGTCGCAGCTGTTGGCCGGTGTCGAGCTGTTGCCCGTCACCGTGTCCACGCCCGCGGCGACCACGCGGTCGCGCAGCTCACCGGTGTTGACCAGGTTGCCGTTGTGGCCGAGCGCCAGGCTGGTGCCCGCGGCCGTGGTGCGGAAGGTCGGCTGGGCGTTCTCCCAGGTACCACCGCCGGTCGTGGAGTACCGGGCGTGGCCGACCGCGACGTGGCCGCGCAGCGACGCCAGGGTCTGCTCGGTGAACACCTGGCTGACCAGCCCGGTGTCCTTGTAGACGAGCACCTGCGAGCCGTCGCCGACGGCGATGCCGGCGGCTTCCTGCCCGCGGTGCTGGAGGGCGTAGAGCCCGTAGAAGCTGAGCTTGGCGACCTCTTCGCCGGGAGCCCACACGCCGAAGACGCCGCATTCCTCGCGGGGGACGTCTCGTTCGAGGGGATCTGCGGCGGGGTTGGCGAGGTCCGCGTGCGTGCTTGCGTTAGCCGGTTCGGGCCGGTCGGTGACCACCGAGCACTCCCTGGAGGACGAAGCCGGAGTTACACCTCAGTGTAAACAGGGAGAAACCCGCTCATCGCCCGCGGCGTGGTAGCTGTCTCACCGGCGAGTTCGAAAAGTTCACGGTGCGTCGCGCCGGGGTGACGCGATGTCGACCGGCTAGCCGTCGACGCGGACCAGCGGGAGCCACTGGGAGACGTCGGCGCGGGTGCCGGACGCGGTGAGGGCGCCGCGGTCGACCGCTTCGGACCAGGTGAGGCGTCCGGTGGCGAGCAGGAGCCAGGTGCGGGCGTCGGTCTCGACGACGTTGGGCGGGGTGCCGCGGGTGTGCCGGGGTCCGGCGATGCACTGCACCGCGGCGAACGGCGGTACCCGGACCTCGACGCTGTTGCCCGGCGCGACCTGCTCCAACGTCCGCAGGCTCAGCCGCACCGCGGCGGCGAGCTCCGGGCGCGCGGGGCGCTGCGCGTCGTCGTCCAGCCAGGACCGCACGGCGGCGACGGCAGCGCGCATCTCACCGGGATCAACGGCACGTCGGTTGGCCATGCGACCAGCCTACGAAACCCTCCGACGCCCCCGTCCTGGCTCCGGCGTCACGCAAATTCCATTGAAATTGGACATTCGATTTCAATGGAATTTGCGGATCACCGGCGTGTCGTCGACCGACACGCCGGGGCCTGCGGACGACTCCCGCGATTTCAATGGAATTTCGACCTTCGATTTCCATTGAAGTTGCGGGAGCCCCTGGTCAGAGCCAGCCGAGCTTGACGGCTTGCATGCCCGCCTGGAAGCGGGTTTCGACGCCGAGGCGGGCGATCAGCTCGCGGACCCTGCGGTGCGCGGTCCGGGCGCTGAAGCCCATCAGCCGGCCGATCGTGTCGTCGGTGGCCCCGGAGGCCAGCAGCGACAGGATCCACCGCTCCTCCTCCGTGGGCTGCATGTCCTCGCCGGACAGGTCCTGGGCGGCGGTGAACGGCGCGGCGAAGCGCCACATGTCGTCGAAGATCCGGCCGAGCGCGGCCAGCATCGCCGAGCTGCGCACCACCACCGCGCTCTCCACCGTGTTGTCGGCGACCGTGAGCGGCATCAGCGCGATCTCGTTGTCCACCATGATCAGCTTGGTCGGCGCCACGTGGATCACGCGGGCCTGCTCGCCCTGCGCGACCAGCTTGGTGGTGATGTCCAGCTGCGGCGGCAGCGCGAGCGCGGACCGGTCGTAGAGCACCTGGTACTGCACGCCTTCGGCGAGCTTGCGGGATTCCAGCGAGTCGAGCGGTCCGGTCGTCACGTACGGCGGTTTGGCCACGCCCTGGACCAGTTGCGCGGCGTTGCGCTGCAGCTCGTAAGCAGCCCAACCGACCCGCTTGGCCCCGTGCACGACCTGCAGCACGCCGCCGTTGCCCGCCTGCGCCCGCGCGGCGCGGGCGACCGACGCGACCTGCGCCCGCACGGCCCGCTCGGTCAGCGGCTCCGTGGTCGCGGTCTCCGCCGCAGGCTCGTCGACAGCGGTCGACTGCGCCAAGTCCTCGGTGTATCCGGGAAGCACGGCACACCCCTCCTCGTGTGCCCGACAGCACCGATTCAGCACCGGTACCGCGATGGACACTGAAAACCCCCGTTGATGGCAACGTATCCACCGGGAACGATCGCTGGAACCGACTTTCGCACGATGGTGCGCAGCGACCTTGGATCGACCCCGTTCGGCCGCATCCCGGCGTCCCCCGAATGCAGCAGCGGACACGACGCGGGCCCTTCCCGATCATCTCAGGAAGGGCCCGCGGGTCGCATCGCTACCGGATCACAGGTCGCCGATCTGCAGCAGGTCGGTGATCGTGCCCGACGGCGCGTTCTGGATCACGCCCTTGGAGGCCTGACCCTGGAGGCCCTTGACCACGTCGGCCGGAGCCGCGTCGGGGTTGGCCTGCAGGAACAGGGCGCCGACGCCGGCCACGTGCGGGCTGGCCATCGAGGTGCCGCTCATCGTCTCGGTGCCGCCACCCGGGACGGTCGACACGATGTCCACGCCGGGCGCGTAGCCCTCGACGGTGGCGCCGAAGTTGGTGAACTCGGCGGAGCCGTCGTTCTTGTCGGACGCGGCCGTGGTGAACACGCCCTCGGCGCTGGCCGGGGAGGTGTTCTCGGCGTCCTGGCTCTCGTTGCCGGCGGCCACCGCGAGGAAGACGCCGCTGTCGACCAGCTTGGTCGCGGCCTCGTCCAGCGCCGGGTCCTTCGGGCCGCCCAGCGACATGTTCGCCACCGACGGGCCGTTGTGGTTCTGCGCGACCCAGTCGATGCCGCCCACGACCTGCTCGGTGGTGCCGCTGCCGTCGTCGCCCAGCACGCGGACGCCGACCAGCTTCGCGGCCTTGGCCACGCCGTAGGTCTCGCTGCCGATGGTGCCGGCGACGTGGGTGCCGTGGCCGTGCTTGTCGGTGCCGTCGCCGCCGGTGGCGTCGAAGCCGACCTCGGCGCGGCCGCCGAAGTCGGGGTGCGACGGGTCGATGCCGGTGTCGATGATGTAGGCGGTGACGCCCTCACCGGTGCCCTTCGGGGCGTAGTTGTCGTCCAGCGGCAGGGCCGGCTGGTCGAGGCGGTCCAGGCCCCAGGACTCGACGGCCTGCTGCTTGGCCGGCTCGACCTGGATGCGGTAGCTCTGGGAGATGTTCTCGACCTTGGAGCTGGCCCGGACCTTGTCCAGCTGCTCGGGGCTCAGCTTGGCGGAGAACCCGTTGAGCGTCGCGTTGTAGACGTGGCGGGGCTGGACGCCGAGCTCCTCGGCGACGCCCTGGGCGGCGATGTCGTCCTTGAGGTTGACGATGTAGACGTCCGAGTCATCGGCGCTCGCGACCTTGGCCTGCGGGTGCAGGAACAGCGGTGCGAGTTCGATCTGCGGCTGTGCGCCGGCGGGAGTCCCGGCGAACACGAGCGCCGCCGCGGCAACGCCTGCCCCGGTGCCGTAGAGCAGCTTCCTCATGTTTCCCCTCCTAGACAGACGCTCGGGTGGGGCCGAGCGAAGGTGTTTCACGGCGGAACGTAACCAGGGAAAACACTCGGACGGGTGATGTTGGCGATTTGTCGCCACACAATCGTGCGGTGGGGTGAACGCATTCCCAGCTCTGCCTTACCGACCGGGAATGAGCAGGCAAAATCGAGCCCGCCGCGGTCTGCGACGGGCTCGTGAAAAACTGTTAAACGCGAGTTTGCCCAGACGTCCAGCTATTCGGACGGGCACTCGCTGTATTCAACGCGTGAGCGACTTGCCAACACGACGGGGTGATCAGGTGGCGGCGACCCAGCGCCGCAGCCGGAGGCGGACCGCCTCCACGTACTCGGGCTCGATCTCGTCGCCGGCGCCGTCGGGGGCCACGCCGTAGGTCATCCCGTAGTGCAAGTACAGCGCGCGCTCCTGCGCCAGCGGCAGATCGCCCTTGACCAGATCGACTCGCGGGGCCAACCGCACGGCTTCCCTGCCCACCGCGACGGTGAGCGTGTCGCCGTCGAAGGCGGCGCCGTCCAGCGGCACGAAGCTCTCGTTCGTCCCGAAGAGTCCGGTTTGGACGGTGACCCAGGCGGGCTGCTCGGTGTCGTCCTCGATGAACAGCTGACCGACGATGCCTATCCGATGACCGGCGGGGTCGAACACCTCGCACCCGAACAACCGCAACGCTTCCCGCTGACCGATCATCGCCGCCTCCCCTCCCCGAACCCTGCAGCCAGTCTCCCCCGGGACCCGTCGCGGCGGCACCTCGGAACGGCTGGTCCTCGGGGGACGGTCTGCAGGCGCCGGAACCCGGATGGGACCCTCGGGGGCGCGCTCAGCAGCAGCGGGGCGTCAAGATCAACAGCACGGAGCCCCGATGTCCGAACCGAACCAGCCCGACCTCGGCCAGCTCGTCCCGCCGATCACCGACGAGATGCGCGAGCACGCCAAGGAGAACCCGAACAGCTGGCTCTACATCACCGACCCCGGCTACGCGAGCGAAGGCGGCGACGTGCCGCCGGAGGGCATCGTGGGCGCCTACCGGATCGACCCCGATGGCGAGATCGACCCGGAGTTCCAGCTCAACGACCGCTACGAGCCCTCCGAGCTGGTCACCCAGCGGCCGGAGCCGACCAACGAGCTGGAGCGGGTGCTGGTCGAGATCGCCGAGGGGCGGATGGCCGACGCCGCGCTGCCCGCCGCGGTCCTCGACGCCGAGCTGCTGCTGTACGCGCCGGACGAGGAGGACAGCATGCTCTACACCGCGGAGATGTCCGACGGCAGCCAGCTGGTCCCGGCCTGCACCTCGCTGGCTCGCGTGCCGTCCGACTGGCCGGGCGTCCGCAAGGTGCCGGGCAGCGTCCTGCCGGAACTGCTCGGCGGTCTCGCACTCGGCCTCAACCTGCACGAAGCGGTGCAAGCCATCATCCCGAACAGCGTCCTGACCGAAGTCGCCGCCGAGCGCTCCTGAGTCCACTTGGAACTGTGATCACCGGGCCTGGTGCCTAGTCTCGGCTGGATGAAGAGCGGGCCGGGACCGATCGAGGACTACGCGCTGCTGTCCGATCTGCGCACCGCTGCACTGGTCGGCAAGGACGGCTCGATCGACTGGCTCTGCCTGCCCCGCTTCGACGCGCCGTCGTGCTTCTGCCGGCTGCTGGGCACCGAGCAGGACGGGCACTGGCAGATCGCGCCGACCTCGCCTGTCCGCGAGGTGCGGCGGCGGTACCGGGACAACTCCCTGGTGCTGGAGACCGACTTCCACACCGACGACGGCGTGCTGCGGCTGATCGACTGCATGCCGCCGCACGAGCAGGCCCACGACGCCCAGCCGTGCCTGGTGCGGACCGTGCGGGGCATCTCCGGCGAGGTCGACGTCAAGATGCGCTGGGTGGTGCGCTTCGCCTACGGCGAGGCGGTGCCGTGGGTGCGGCGGGTGCGGGAGATCGATCCGGTGCTCGACGAGTTCATCCTCGCGATCGCCGGCCCGCACACCGCCGTGCTGCGCGGCGACGTCCTGCCGCAGCGCGCCGAGCACGAGCGGGCGCACGAGCTGGTCCGCACGGTGCGCGCCGGGGAGCAGCTGTCCTGGGTGATGCAGTGGTCCCCGGACGCCGACGACCTCCCCGCGCCGATCGATCCGGAGCAGGAGGTCGGCGACGCCGAGGACTTCTGGCGGGAGTGGACCACCAAGATCTCCTACTCCGGGCCGCACTCGCCGGCCGTGAACCGGTCGCTGGCCACGCTCAAGGCGCTGACCTACGCGCCGACCGGCGGGATCATCGCGGCGCCGACGAGCTCGCTGCCGGAAGCCGTGCCGGGCAACCGGAACTGGGACTACCGCTTCTGCTGGCTGCGCGACGCGACCCTGGTGCTGCTGGCGCTGGACGACTT
The DNA here is from genome assembly GCF_027853915.1 of Saccharopolyspora oryzae. Taxonomy (GTDB): domain Bacteria; phylum Actinomycetota; class Actinomycetes; order Mycobacteriales; family Pseudonocardiaceae; genus Saccharopolyspora; species Saccharopolyspora oryzae. The sequence goes on along the minus strand of NZ_JAQGLA010000062.1, from coordinate 26,320 downwards.
CGGCTGCTCGGCGGAGGCGGCGGCCTGGCGCAGCTGGCTGGTGCGCGCGGTCGCAGGCGACCCGGCGGACCTGCAGATCATGTACGGCATCGGCGGTGAGCGGCACCTGCTGGAGTGGGAGGCCGATTGGCTGCCGGGCCACCGCGACTGCCTGCCGGTGCGGTTCGGCAACGCGGCCTACCGGCAGCTCCAGCTCGACGTGTACGGCGAGGTCATGGACGTGCTGCACCTGGCGAGGGAGCGCGGACTGCCGGAGCGCGAGGAGACCTGGGCGTTGCAGCGCGGCATGCTGCGCCACCTGGAGAAGATCTGGCGGCAGCCGGACCGCGGCCTGTGGGAGGTGCGCGGACCCGACCAGTACTTCACGCATTCCCGGGTGATGGTGTGGGTCGCGTTCGACCGGGCGGTGCGCGCCGCGGAGGAGGACGGCCTGCCCGGACCGGTGCACCGCTGGCGGGACATCCGCGACGAGGTGCACGCGGAAGTCCTGGAGCGGGCGTGGAACCCGGAGCTGGGCGCGTTCACCCAGTACTACGGCGGGACCACTCTGGACGCGGCGACGTTGCGGATGCCGTCGGTGGGGTTCCTGCCCGGCGACGACGAGCGCGTGGTGCGCACGGTGGAGGCGGTGCAGCGCGAGCTCCAGCACGACCGGGTGCTGGTCGACCGCTACACGCCGACCGATTCCCGCAACGAGGTCGACGGCCTGACCGGTCGGGAGGGCGCGTTCCTGGCGTGCTCGTTCTGGCTGGTCGACGCGCTGGCCTACATCGGCCGCCGGTCGGAGGCCGAGGAGCTGTTCGGCGAGCTGGTGGCGCTGGCCAACGACGTGGGCCTGTACGCGGAGGAGTACGACGCCCGGACCCGTTCCTTCGCGGGCAACTTCCCGCAGGCCTTCAGCCACCTGGCCCTGGTCAACTCGGCAGCGGTCCTCTACGGCGGCCTCACCCGCGCCCAGCGCAGCCGCCGCGACGGCAAACCCCGCTGAGCCACCCGTTCCTGCTGGTCGAGTCCCGTGAGCCTTTTCTGGCGCCATGGCCCCACAAAGTGCTCACGGCCGATGAGCTGCGGAACCAAGCCCCGGTGCCGAACCAACCAGTGGTGCGGTGGCTCAGTCGAGCTGCTCGGTGATGAAGGCGGTGATCGCTTCCGGGGAGCCTGGTTTGGCGAAGAGGTAGCCCTGGCCGGTTTCGCAGCCGATGTCGGCCATCCTGCGGGCCTGGGCCAGGGTTTCCACGCCTTCCGCGGTGACCGTCAGGCCCAGCGCGTGCGCCAGGTCCACCAGGGTCGACACGATGCGCGCGTCGACCGGGTCGGCGCGCTCGGCATCGCGCAGGCCCTCCATGAACGAGCCCGCGATCTTGAGCTCGTGGACCGGGAGGTGGCGCAGGTAGGCCAGGTTCGAGTAGCCGGTGCCGAAGTCGTCGATGGCGATCCGCACGCCCATCTGGGACAGCGCGCGCAGCGCGTCCAGCGGCTCGTCGGCGGTGCTCATGATCGCGCTCTCGGTGAGCTCCAGCTGCAGCTGCGACGGCTCGAGCCCGGTCTCGGCCAGGATCTCCGCGACGTCGCCGACCAGGTTCGGGTCGCGGGACTGGCGCACCGCCAGGTTGACGCTGACGAACGGCGCCGCCGAGCCGAACTGGTCCTGCCAGCGCTTGGCCTGGCGGCAGGCCTCCCGCAGCACCCACCGGCCCAGCGACACGATCAGCCCGGTCTCCTCGGCCAGCCCGATGAACTTGTCCGGGCCGAGCCGCCCGAGCTCCGGGTGCGCCCAGCGGACCAGGGCTTCCACCCCGACCACGTTGTGATCGCGCAGACCGACCAGCGGCTGGTAGTCGACGTAGAACTCCTCGCGCTCCAGCGCGGCGGGCATCGTCGCCGACAGGTGGAACTGGGCGACCTCGGTGGCGTTGCGCTCCGGGTCGAACAGCGCCCACTGGCCCTTGCCCTCGGCCTTCGCCCAGTACAGCGTGACGTCGGCGTCGCGCATCAGCTCCGCGGCGGTCTGCCCGTTCACCGGCCGCTCGACGATGCCGATGCTCGCGCCGACCGACAGCTCGTGGCCGCCGACGCGGAACGGCTCGTCCAGCGCGTCCAGCACGGTGTCGGCGACCTCGACCGCCTGGCCGGTGCCGAGCGAGTTCTGCAGCAGGATCACGAACTCGTCGCCGCCCATCCGCGCGACGAGCCGGTCGTCGCCGTGCACCACGGCGGCGAGCCGGTCGGCGACCGCGACCAGCAGGTCGTCGCCGACGTGGTGGCCGAGGCTGTCGTTGATGACCTTGAAGCCGTCCAGGTCCATGTAGCAGAGCGCGACCCGGTCGCCGGGTTCGTGCTGGCGCAGCACGGTGGTGAGCCGCTCCAGGAACAGCGCGCGGTTGGGCAGCCGGGTCAGCGGGTCGTGCATCGCCTGGTGGCGCAGCCGCTCCTGCAGCATCATCCGGTCGGTGACGTCCTCGATCAGCGCCACCTGGTAGAGCGGCAGGCCGTCCTCGCCGCGGACCAGGGACACGATCATCTCGGTCCACACCGGAGCGCCGTCGGGGCGGTTGAACTGCTTCTCCACCCGGAACTGCTCGCGTTCGCCGCGGACCAGCTCCTCGTACATCCGCCAGACGCTCTCCGGGTCGCCCGGGTGCATCATGTCGGAGACCAGCATGGCGCGGAGCTCGTCGGCGGAGCGGCCCATGATCCGGGTCAGCGAGTCGTTGACCTCGAGGATCCGGCCGCCCATGTCGCCGATGCCGATGCCGATGGCGGCCTCGGCGAAGATCGCGCGGAACCGCGCCTCGCTGGTGCGCAGGGCCTGTTCGACGGCGTCGCGGGCGTCGAGCACGGCCTGCCGGATGGCTTCCTGCTCGTCGAGGGTGCGCTTGCGCGCGGCCTGCACGAACCCGGAGCACAGGGCGCCTTGCAGCGCCGCGATCCGGTCCCGCCAGACCGGGCTGCTCTCCAGGCCCAGGGCGTCGAGCATCTCGTCGCCGATCAGGTCGATCGTGCGGGCCAGCGATTCGGCGCTGGTGAAGTGCACGGCGACCAGGTCGACGCCGACCTCTCGCGCGGCCGCGGTGGCGAAGGGCTCGCTGAGCAGCGCATCGACCAGGCGGTCGGTGTAGCCGCGCAGGCGGCCTTCGATCTCGGCGCTCGTCATGGGCACGTAGCTGGTGCCCATGAGCACGTGCGCCCAGGCCGCCGCGAAGCGGCGTCGGTCGGCTCGGTTCACCTCGGCGGTCACCTCGTGAGCGCTTGGCACCGGCGCGGTCCAGCCAGTCATGCCTGGGGCGCCCTCCACTCGTACTCGCCCGGCCGTTCTCGTTCGGAGCATACGACCGGATCGGTCCGGCGGTCGAACATCATGTGCGGCACCCGGGGTAGCCGTTACCTCGTTCGGGCAGGCCATCCGCGTGATCGCGCACAACGATCGTCTACCGCCTGCAACCAGTTGATCGCACGAGTACGGCTGTCATGATCGATCTGTTGGTTCTGACGCTCAACCCGGCCGAGAGGTTGTGCTCGCCGCAGAACTACCCGCTGGTGGCGAAGAGTTCACCCTCGGTTGTCCGAATTAAGCCAATCTGGTTAAAAACTAACACAAGATCTACTTCTTTCGAAAACAATTCGCGACACTTCCGGGGCAAGCCGCGTTGTCCCCCGACGACGCAACGCATTCAACACCAGGAGGCCCCGATGAGCCGTCCGAGTGGACGTGGTCGCCGATTACCACTGCTATCCCTAGCATCGATGCTCTGCGCAGGTGCTCTCGTCCTGTGCGCGCCCGCGCTGGCCAGCACCCCCGTTCCAGGAGGGGAACCCGCGATGGGCTCGCAATCCGAACCGGTGACCGACACGCCGATGGGCTCGCAGATCCGAAAGCACGAGGGCGGCGAGGAACGTGCCGTGCCGGTCGTCGACCCGCTGGCCACCGTGGCCGGCATGGACGTCAGCGGCCACCAGGGCAACGTGAACTGGCAGTCCTGGTGGGACCAGGGCATGCGGTTCGCCTACGTCAAGGCCACCGAGAGCACCGGCTACACCAACCCGTACTTCGCCCAGCAGTACAACGGGTCGTACAACATCGGCATGATCCGCGGCGCGTACCACTTCGCGCTGCCGGACCGCTCCAGCGGAGCGGCGCAGGCCAACTACTTCGTGGACAACGGCGGCGGCTGGTCGAAGGACGGCAAGACCCTGCCGGGCGCGCTGGACATGGAGTACAACCCGTACGGCGAGACCTGCTACGGCCTGAGCAAGAGCCAGATGACGTCCTGGATCAAGGACTTCAGCGACACCTACCAGTCCAGGACCGGGCGCTACCCGGTCATCTACACGAGCAACAGCTGGTGGAGCCAGTGCGTCGACGGAGACTTCAGCTCGACCAACCCGCTGTGGGTGGCCAGCTACTCCAGCACCGTCGGCCAGCTGCCGCACGCGTGGCAGATCTGGACGATCTGGCAGTACACGTCCGATCCGATCGACAAGAACACCTTCAACGGCGCCATGGACCGCTTGCAGGCCCTGGCCAACGGCTGATCGAACCGAGAGCCCGCGGTACCGCTCCCGACGGTGCCGCGGGTTTTCGCCGTCCGGGCCCGAGCGACGAGGATCACCCGGCAGAATCACGCGCATGGGTGAACGCAAGATCGGTCTGGCCGCGACGATCTGCATCGCAGTCGTCGTGCTCCTCGGGGTCAGCACCGCCCTGCTGATCTTCGACACCCGCACCACCGGAGCCGACGCCCTGCGCACCGGCGGGCTCGCCGCCGGATCCGTCGTCGCCCTCTACGCGCTCTGGCTCAACGACCGCCGGCGGCGGACCGAGGAGAAGCGGCAGGAGCTGGAGATCCAGCGCCAGGACCTGGACCGGGAGCGCTACGCCCTCGAGCAGCAGCGACAGGCTCTTGAGGACCGCCGGAGCTCGCAGGAACACGTCCGCACCGCCGACGAGCGCTTCGCGCGAGCGGTCGAGCTGCTCGGCAACGAGGCCGACCAGGTGCGCGTCGGAGCGCTCCACGCCCTCGCCGGTCTGGCGCGCAGCAACCCGGACTACACGCAGACCGTCCTCGACGTGCTGTGCTCCTACCTGCGCCGACCGTTCGACCATCCGAAGTGGACGCTGGACCGGCAGGACGACGAGATCACCGATGAGCAGAAGCGCGAGCGGACGGTGCGGCAAACCGCCTCCAAGCTCCTCACTTCGCTGCTGCCGACCACGCACGACGTGAACCCACCTCACTACGACCTCGACGTCGCGGGGGCCCGGCTGGACCGCTTCGACCTGTCCGGCCGGGTTATCGGCAGCCTCGAAGCCCAAGCGTGCTGGTTCCGGCACCGGACGAACCTGGCGGGCGCGGTCTTCCACGGCAAGGTGGACCTCCGGGACTCCAAGTTCTCCCACCCGCTCAACATCGCCGACGCGGTGTTCCACGACCGCTTCGTCGCGGAAGGCGTTCGGAGCCGCGATCCGATCGACTTCGAACTCGCGGAGTTCCACGGCGAGGTCGACCTGCGAGAACTGACGCGGAGTTCCCGCCACTCGCTCCAGAAGGACGAAGCGAATGGGTGAGCGCAAGATCGGTCTGGTCGCGACGATCTGCATCGCAGTCGTCGTCCTGCTCGGGGTCAGCACCGCCCTGCTGATCTTCGACACCCGCACCACCGGAGCCGACGCCCTGCGCACCGGCGGACTCGCCGCCGGATCGGTCGTCGCCCTCTACGCGCTCTGGCTCAACGACCGCCGGCGGCGGACCGAGGAGTTGCGGCAGGAGACCGAGCGGGAGCGGTACGAACTGGAGAACCAGCGGGCCGATCTGGACCGGGACCGGATCGCCGACGAGCGGTTCGCCCGCGCGGTCGAGCTGCTCGGGCACGAGACCGATCAGGTCCGCGTGGGTGCGCTGCACGCGCTCGCCGGGCTCGCCCGCAACCGGCCCGACTACACGCAGACCGTGCTCGACGTCCTGTGCTCCTACCTGCGGCGACCGTTCGCGCACGAGCGCTACGGCGCCGTTTTCGAGACGCAGGAGGAGAAGGACGAAGCCGAGCGGTGGCTCCAGGTGCGCTTGACCGCTCAGCGGCTCGTGGTGGAGCTGCTGCCGCACGTCGACGACACCGGTGCCCCCGCCTACGACCTGGACCTGACCGGCGCCACGCTGGAGTACTTCGAGCTGACCGACCGCAAGGTCGGGACGCTGACCCTGCGGTACGGGAAGTTGTTCAGCGACAACAACTTCAGCCGGTCCGAGTTCCACGGTCCGGTGTGGTTCACCGCCGCGACCATCGGACCTGGCCGGTTGTACGGGCGGTTCCGCTGCGACGACGTGGTCTTCCACCAGCTCGCCTGGTTCCCCGGCACCACGTTCCACGGCCGGGCGAACTTCCGCCGCACCCGGTTCTCCGGCACCACCAAGTTCGACCAGAGCCACTTCGGCAACGCCCTGTCGATGGCCGACGCCGAGTTCCACGCCGAGGCCGACTTCCGCAGCGCCCGCTTCGACGCCGACGTCGACCTGTCCGGAACGACGTTCCGCGGTGAGGTGCTCAACGTCGGCATCACCACCAGCCCCGACCACGACGTCGTCCTGCCGGCGGGCTGGGCCCCGACACCGTCCACATCGGAGCGCTCCGGCGCGTGAGCGCGGCCACAGCACGACCCTCACCTGCGTGATCGCGCTCCGTGAGGCCGTGAACGTCGCATTCCATTCCGGAAACCATCCGTCGAACGGTTCCGCAACGTTGTGCCGACCGGGGTACCACAAAAGACGAAAATCAATCACGTTTCACGCGTGAACATCCGTCGTCGAACCCTGCTCATGGCCGGTGGCGTGGCCGCCGTCACCTTGGGCACCACCAAGGCCGCAACCGCCAGTTCCCCGGACGTCTTCGTCCACGGCGTCGCTTCCGGCGACCCGACCCCGAGCAACGTGGTCCTCTGGACCCGGGTGACGCCCGCCCCGGGCGCGGACCCCGGCTCCGGCATCGGCCCGGACTGCGCCGTCGAGTGGGAGGTGTCCGCCGACCCGCAGTTCCGGCAGGTGGTCGCCCGCGGCAGAACGACGACCGGCGCCTGGCGCGACCACACCGTCAAGGTCGACGTCGCAGGCCTGGCCCCGGACGCCTGGTACTGGTACCGGTTCCGCGCCCTGGGCCAGGTTTCGACGATCGGGCGCACCCGCACCGCTCCCGCGCTCGGCGCGCAGGTGGACCGGCTGCGCTTCGGCGTGGTGTCCTGCGCCAACTGGCAGGCCGGCTACTTCTCCGCGTACCGCCACCTCGCCGACCGGGACGACCTCGACGCGATCCTGCACCTCGGCGACTACCTCTACGAGTACGCGCCGGGCGAGTACCAGGCGCGCGACGTCGTCGTGCGGCCCCACGACCCGCCGGCCGAGGTCATCACGCTGCCGCACTACCGGCGCCGCCACGCCCAGTACAAGACCGACCCCGACCTGCAGGCCCTGCACGCGCGCCTGCCGTTCATCGCGACCTGGGACGACCACGAGTCCGTCAACGACGCCTGGGCCGGCGGCGCGGAGAACCACACCGAAGGCGCCGAGGGTTCCTACGCCGACCGGAAACGCGCGTGGCAGCGCGCTTACGCCGAGTGGATGCCGGTGCGCTACGAGCTGGGCGGCGTGCTGTACCGGCGGTTCACCTTCGGCTCGCTCGCCGATCTGTCCATGTTGGACTTGCGCTCCTACCGCAGCGAGCAGGTCAGCAGCCGGTTCGACCAGGACATCCACGACCCGTCGCGGACCATCACCGGCGACGCGCAGCTGCAGTGGCTGACCAGCGGACTCGCGCAGTCGCAGGCGCAGTGGAAGCTGATCGGCAACCCGGTGATGATCGCGCCGGTCCGGTTCCCGTCCACGCTGTCCGTCGAGCGGCGGCGCGCGCTCGGCGAGCTCACCGGCACCCCGGTGATCCAAGGCCTGCCGATGAACCTCGACCAGTGGGACGGCTACGCGGCCGACCAGAACGCGGTCTACTCGCTGCTGCGCGACCAGGGCATCCAGGACACCGTCTTCCTCACCGGCGACATCCACTCCGCGTGGGCCGCCGACCTGCCCAGCTCGCCCCGCGACTACCCGAGGGACGGCAACTCGGTCGGCGTCGAGTTCGTCTGCACGTCGGTGACCAGCGACAACATCGACGACATCCTGAAAGTCCAGCCGCAGACCGTCTCGAAGGCGATCGTCGGCGCGATCAAGGTCAACAACCCGCACATCAAGTACGTCGACCTCGACTCGCACGGCTTCAGCGTCCTGGACGTCACCCGGGAACGCGCGCAGATGGACTGGTACGCGCTCGACGACCGCACCGTCCGGGGCAGCGCCGCGCAGCACGTCATGTCCTACGCCGTGACCACCGGAACCCAGCAGATCCACCGAGTCGAGGAGCCCGTGCGATGACTTCGCTGAGCCGACGCAGTTTCCTCCAGGTCGCCGGAACCGGCGTGCTGCTCTCCGCCGCGTCCCCCGCGGCGTGGGCGGCCGACGGTGACAAGCCCCTGCGGGTCTACTCGCTGGTCGTCGACGGCTGCTCGCCGGACGAGATCACCCCGCAGCTGACCCCGCGCCTGCACGAGCTGCGCGAGGCCGGGACGTCCTTCCCGCAGGCGCGTTCGCTGCCCGTGATGGAGACGATCCCGAACCACGTGATGATGATGACCGGCGTCCGCCCGGACCGCTCCGGCGTGCCGGCCAACTCGGTCTACGACGCGGCGCAGGGCGAGGTCCGCACCCTCGACCGCGCGTCGGACCTGCGCTTCGACACCCTGCTGGACCGCTTGCGGGACAACGGGAAGGTCACCGGCAGCGTGCTGAGCAAGGAGTACCTCTACGGAGTCTTCGGCACCCGGGCCAGCGTGCGCTGGGAGCCGAAGCCGGTCCTGCCGATCACCGGGCACGCTCCGGACCTGTTCACCGCGAACGCGCTGATGTCCATGGTGGACAGCGCGGATCCGGACTTCGCGTTCGCCAACTTCGGCGACGTGGACCGGATGGGCCACGCCGACCTGACCGGCACCACCCTGCGCGCGGCCCGGACGGCGGCCCTGGCCTCCGCCGACGCCCAGGTCGGCCGGTTCGTCGACCACCTCGTGGACACCGGGCGCTGGTCCAGCAGCGTGCTGCTGATCTGCGCCGACCACTCGATGGACTGGTCGTGGGCGCACAAGGTGATCTCGTTGCAGAAGGCGATGGGCGACGACCCGCTGCTGGCCGGACGCATCCAGATCGCCCAGAACGGCGGCGCGGACCTGCTGTACTTCACCGGGCCGACGGCGGAGCGCGACGCCGCGGTGGCGCGGATGCGGGAGTTGGCGCTGGCCACCGAAGGCGTGCTCTCCGCGCACGACCCGCGCGACCTCCGACTCGGCGCCGAAGCGGGGGACTTGCTCGTGTACTGCGAACCGGGCTGGCGCTTCGCGGACCCGGAGGTCATCTCCAACCCGATCCCGGGCAACCACGGCCACCCGGCCACCGAGCCGATCCCGTTCTTCACCACGGGCGGCCACCCTGCAGTCCGCACCGGAACGTCCTCCGCCGAGGCCCACACCATCGACGTCGCGCCGACCCTCGGAGCCCTCTTCGGCCTTCCGGCCCCGACCGGCGGCTACGACGGAACCGCCCGCGCGGAAGCCTTCGACTTCAGCCGTCTCTGACCGAGGTTCCGCCAGCGCAGGTCAGGCCTCGTGAGTGTTTTGGGGCGTCATAGCACCCCAAACCACTCACGAGTCGGCACCCAGCGATCCGGGCGGATCCGGAAATGGGTGAAGGGCACTTCTGACCGCCGGTCAGGAGTGCCCTTCACCTCGAGAGATCAGCCGAACAGCTTCGGCAGGGTGCCTTCCCAGGCCTCGCGGAGCTCGTCGAGCGGGATGTTCGCGACGTCCTGGATGTCCAGGGACTTCTCGCCCGCGTCGGCGACACCGACCTTGGACCACGGCAGACCGCGCGCGGTGCACATGTCGGTGAAGCGGACCTCCTCGGAGCGCGGGACCGCCACCAGGACGCGACCCGCGGACTCGGAGAACAGCCAGACGAACGGGTCCGCGCCCTCGGGCAGGACCACCCGGGCACCGCACTCGCCGACCAGCGCCGTCTCGACCAGCGCCTGCGCCAGGCCGCCCTCGGAGAGGTCGTGCGCCGCCGAGACCATGCCGTCGCGGGAGCCCGCGAGCAGGACCTCCGCCAGCAGCTTCTCGCGCGCCAGGTCGACCTTCGGCGGCACACCGCCGAGGTGGTCGTGCACCACGCGCGCCCACTCCGAACCGCCGAACTCCTCGCGCGTCTCGCCGAGGAGCAGCAGCGTCTCGCCCTCCTCGCCGCCGATGCCGGTCGGGATGCGGCGGGTGACGTCGTCGATCGTGCCCAGCACGCCGACCACCGGCGTCGGCAGGATCGCCTTCTGCCCGGTCGGGTTGTAGAAGCTGACGTTGCCGCCGGTCACCGGGATGCCCAGCTCCGCGCAGGCGTCGGCCAGGCCGCGCACCGCCTGCTGGAACTGCCACATCACGCCCGGGTCCTCCGGCGAACCGAAGTTCAGGCAGTTGGTGACCGCCACCGGCGTCGCACCGGTGGTCGCCACGTTGCGGTAGGCCTCGGCCAGCGCCAGCTGCGCGCCCGTGTACGGGTCGAGCCGGGTGTAGCGGGCGTTGCAGTCGGTCGAGATCGCGATGCCGCGCCCGGTCTCCTCGTCGATGCGCAGCACACCGCCGTCCGACGGCTGCGCCAGCACGGTGTTGCCGCGCACGTAGCGGTCGTACTGGTCGGTGACCCACGCGCGGGAGCACAAGTTCGGCGAGGCCGCCATCCGCAGGATGGTCTCCCGCAGCTCGTCCGGAGTGGACGGACGGGCCAGCGTGCTCGCGCTGTCCGCGGCGATCAGGTCCTGCTCGGCGGGACGCTCGACCGGGCGCTCGTAGACCGGGCCCTCGTGCGCGACGGTGCGCGGCGGCACGTCCACCACGAGCTCGCCGTGCCAGTAGATCTCGAGGTTCTCGCCGTCGGTGACCTCACCGATGACGGTCGCGGTGACGTCCCACTTGCGGCACACCTCCAGGAAGGCGTCCACGTTGGACGGGTCCACCACGGCGCACATCCGCTCCTGCGACTCGCTGGAGAGGATCTCGGCCGGCGTCATGCCGGTGGCGCGCAGCGGGACCTGGTCCAGGTCGACGCGCATGCCGCCGTCACCGGCCGAGGCCAGCTCGGAGGTGGCGCAGGACAGGCCCGCACCGCCCAGGTCCTGGATGCCCACGACCAGGCCCGCGTGGTACAGCTCCAGGCAGCACTCGATGAGCACCTTCTCGGCGAACGGGTCGCCGACCTGGACGCTCGGCAGCTTCTTGCGGCCGGTCCCGCTCTCGTCGCCGTCGAAGGTCTCCGAGGCCAGCACCGACACGCCGCCGATGCCGTCCAGACCGGTGCGCGCACCGAACAGGATGATCTTGTTGCCCTTGCCGCTGGCGTGCGCCAGGTGCAGGTCCTCGACCTTCATCACGCCGACGCACATGGCGTTGACCAGTGGGTTCCCGCTGTAGCACTCGTCGAAGACGACCTCGCCGCCGATGTTCGGCAGGCCCAGGCAGTTGCCGTAGCCGCCGACGCCGGCCACGATGCCCGGCAGCACGCGCTTGGTGTCCTCGGCATCGGCCGGGCCGAAGCGCAGCGGGTCGGCCACCGCGACCGGGCGGGCACCCATCGCCATGATGTCGCGGACGATGCCGCCGACACCGGTCGCCGCGCCCTGGTAGGGCTCGACGTAGGACGGGTGGTTGTGGCTCTCCAGCTTGAACGTCACCGCCCAGCCGTCGCCGATGTCGACCACACCGGCGTTCTCGCCGATGCCCGCGAGCATCTTCTCGCGCATCTCGTCGGTGGTGGTCTCGCCGAAGTACTTCAGGTGCACCTTCGACGACTTGTAGGAGCAGTGCTCGCTCCACATCACCGAGTACATGGCGAGCTCGGCATCGGTGGGACGGCGCCCCAGGATCTCGCGGATCCGGGCATACTCGTCGTCCTTCAGCCCGAGCTCGCGGTACGGCTGCGAGGTCTGAGGTGTGGACTTGGCGCTCTCGACAGTGTCGAATTCGACGGTTCGACCGTCAACGTCCACGTTCACAGAGTTGGTCATGCTGCCACCAGTGCATCCAGAACGGACAGGAACATGCCGAGGCCGTCGTCGGTGGGGCCGGTCAGCGGGTCGATCGCGTGCTCCGGGTGCGGCATCATGCCCGCGACCCGACCGCGCGCGTCGGTGATGCCCGCGATGCCGCGCTGAGAACCGTTCGGGTTCTCGCCCGCGTAGCGGAACAGCACCCGGCCCTCGCCCTCGAGCTCGTCGAGGACGGCCTGGTCGGCCATGTAGTTGCCCTCACCGTGCTTGATCGGGATCAGCAGCTCGGCGCCCGCGTCGTAGCGGGTGGTCCAGGCGCTGCTGTTGTTCTCGACCTTCAGCCACTGGTCGCGGCAGACGTAGTGCAGGCCCGCGTTGCGGGTCAGCACTCCGGGCAGCAGCCCGGACTCGCACAGGATCTGGAAGCCGTTGCACACGCCGAGCACCGGCATGCCCTTGCGGGCGGCTTCGACCACCTCGGTCATCACCGGGGCGAACTTGGCGATCGCGCCGCAGCGCAGGTAGTCGCCGTAGGAGAACCCGCCCGGCACGACCACCGCGTCCACGCCCTTGAGGTCGTGGTCGGCGTGCCAGAGCGAGACGGATTCGGCACCGGCGCGGCGCACCGCGCGAGCGGCGTCGACGTCATCGAGGGTGCCGGGGAAGGTGACGACGCCGATCTTCGCGCTCACGAGTCCACCCGCCGGACGGTCCAGTCCTCGATGACCGGGTTGGCGAGCAGCGTTTCGGCGATCTTCGCCAGCTGCTCGTCGTCGACGTCGTCGGCGACCTCCAGCTCGAAACGCTTACCCTGGCGGACTTCGGCGATCCCCTCGAACCCGAGCCGCGGCAGCGCATTGGCCACCGCCTGCCCCTGCGGGTCCAGGATCTCCTGCTTCGGCATGACGTCGACAACGACTCGGGCCACGGGTGCTGCTCCCGGTTTCCGTGCAGATCCGCCGGGATCCGGCGGATGGCCAGCAGTACGGGCGAAGCGTAACTGAGCTGCGAGTTCACCCACTCCAGCAGGGGCGCTGGGTGCGGTGTGGCTCACCACATACCGCCGCTAATGTGTCTTGCGCCACAATTTTCGCTACTTGTCTAAACCTTTGATGCCGTTCGGCGTCTAACAGAGCAGGCACCTAGGGGAGGTGCCCGGTTCTGAACACTGAGGGGAAACGCATTCCGATGCGCACGATCAAGACATTGCTGGGGGCGGCGCTGTTCGCCGGACTCGCGCTGACCACCACCGTCCCGGCCACCGCCGCACCTGCCACCGGCTCGGCGCAGGTCGCCGAACAGCCGCGGTTCACCGCCGACAAGTCCCAGGTCCGGGCGGGGAACACGCTGGTCATGCGGCTCGACCACGGATTGGAGGGGGTCAGCTGGATCTCCTCCCCTGCGTTCGTGCGCCACGGCCAGCACCCCGTCGGAGCGGACGAGGGCGTGGCCGAGGTGGTCACCGACCGCGACGGCGTCGCGGAGGCGGTAGCGACCATCGCCGACGTGCCGCCCGGCGAGTACCCGGTGCACACCCGCGTCGGCGGCGGCGCCGGACCGATGATGACCATCACCGTCACCGGTTGACCTGGTCCCGTGAGCACTTTGGGTCGCTCTGGCAGCCCAAAGTGCTCACGGGCGTTCACCGGTAGCGAGAACCGTCGCCCCGCCCGCGGTTTTCCGGAAGCGTGGGGCCATGCGGATCTTGGTTCTGGGCGGAACTGTCTTCGTCGGTCACGCGGTCGCCGCGGAAGCGCTGAAGCGCGGGCACGACGTCGTGTGCGCAGCGCGTGGTGCGAGCGGGCGTGTACCGGAGGGTGCTGAGCTGGTGGTCGTGGACCGCGAGGAGGGCCTCGGGGCGCTGGCCGGGTCGCAGTTCGACGCGGTCGTCGACGTCGCGCGGAACTACCAGTGGGTGCGTTCGGCGCTGGAGACCTTGGGCGACGCCGGCCACTGGACGTTCGTGTCCTCGATCAACGTCTACTCGGACAACGAAACCACTGGTCAGAGCACTGATGGACCGCTGCTCGAGCCGATCACCGACTCCGCCGACACCAGCACTCCCGAGTCCTACGGCGGGATCAAGGTGGCCTGCGAGAACGCGGTGCGGGACGCGATGGGCGAACGCGCGTTCGTGGTGCGCCCCGGGCTGATCACCGGGCCTGGCGACCCGTCCGACCGGTTCGGGTACTGGCCGCTGCGGATGTCGCGCGGCGGGCAGGTGCTCGTGCCGGACACGCCGGACGCCCCGTCGCAGCACATCGACGTGCGCGACCTGGCCGCCTGGATCGTCACCGCCGCCGAGCGCGGCCTCGCCGGAACCTTCGACGGCATCGGGCCGGTCACCACGCTGGGTGCGCTGCTGGCGGAGATCGCCGAGCTCGTCGCGCCGGCCGGCACCTCGCTCGCGGCCGTTGCGCCGGAAGCGCTCGCCGAGGCGGGAGCTCAGCGCTGGAGCGGGCCGAAGTCGCTGCCGCTCTGGATCCCCGACGGCTGGGACGGCTTCGCCTCGCACGACGCCGCGCCCGCGCTGGCCGCCGGGCTGCAGATCCGGCCGCTGGCCGAGACGGTGTCAGCAGCGCTGGCCACCGAGCGGGAACGGGGATCCGACCGCGAGCGCAAGGCCGGGCTGACCGCCGCCGAGGAAGCCGAACTGCTCGGCGCGCTGCCGCACCGGACCTGGTGACCGTGCGAGAGTAGTTCGCGCGGCAAACGTCTTTCGAGGAGGAACACCGTGCAGATCACCCACTTCGGACACTCCTGCGTGCTGGTCGAAACCGGGTCGGCGCGGCTGCTGATCGACCCGGGGACGTTCTCCGCGGACTTCGAGGGGCTGCGCGACCTGGACGCCGTGCTGATCACCCACCAGCACGCCGACCACGTCGACCTGGACCGGCTGCCCGCGCTGCTGGCGGCCAACCCGAACGCCCGCCTGGTCGTCGACCCGGGTTCGGCGGCCTCGGTCGCGGAGCACGGCCTGTCGGCGACCACCGCGCGGCCCGGCGACTCGATCGAGATCGGCGGCGCGGCGATCACCGTGGTCGGCGGCGAGCACGCGGTGATCCACCCGGACATCCCGGTGGTCGACAACATCGGCTACCTCGTCGACCACGGCGCCTTCTACCACCCGGGCGACTCGTTCTTCGTGCCCGAGCAGCGCATCGACGTCCTCGGCCTGCCGACCGCGGCACCGTGGCTGAAGCTCTCCGAAGCGGTCGACTTCCTCCGCGCGGTCGCCCCGCGAACGGCGGTCCCGATCCACGAGGCGGTGCTGGCCGTGCCGCAGATGCACTACCGGATGTTCGAGAACCTCGGCCCGGAGGGCACCGCGATCCAGGTCCTCACCAAGGGCACCCCCACCGCACTCTGACCCGCGAGCGCCCGTTTTCGCAGGTGGCGGCTCGTGAGTACTTTGGGGCGTTATAGCACCCCAAAGTACTCACGTGACCTGACCAGCGGAAACGGACGGTCAGTCGTCGTGGTCGTCCGCGTCGTCCTGGCCGTGGTCGTCGCGGTCGTCGTGGTCAGCACGGTCGTCGTGGTCAGCACGGTCGTCGCGGTCGTCGTGGTCAGCACGGTCGTCGTGGTCAGCACGGTCGTCGCGGTCGTCGTGGTCGACCTTGTCGTCGTGGTCGAACTGGTCGTCGCAGTCGTCGAAGCGATCATCGAGCTGGTCGTCCCGGTCGTCGTCGCGGTCGTTGTCGTCGCGGTCGTCGAACTGGTCGTCGTCGATGCAGGTGGGGGCCGCCTGGGCGGGGTTCGGCGGCTGCGGCTGGGATGCCGGGATCGGGGCCGGGTTCGAGGCGCTCGCCAGGGCCGCGCCCGTGCCGCCGAGGGCGAGCACCGCTGCCGCCGCAGCCGTCAGGAGCCAGGTCCGCTTCGTGGTCCGCATCGTCGTCGCCTCTCGTTCGGGGTCTTCCCTTGACGAGAACCAGATTCGCGGCCCGGTGTGAGGCGGTCCTGAAGGTCCGGTGAAGAGATTCTCATCGACCTTCACAGGCCGCCGGGAACGCCGAACGAGGCGTAGGTGACCGGGCGGGCGCCGTGGTGCAGGGCGAGGTCGATGGCGTCCAGAACTGCTTGGCGCGCAGCGGGTTTGCGCAGCACACCTGAGTCCACCGCGAGCCGCACCGGACGTCCTCGGCGGGCTGCCCGCCCGGCCCCGAGCACCAGCGCCCGGCACCACCACGGCTCGGCGCGCTCGCCCGGTCCGATCACCCGGATGCGCCCGCGGTGCACCCGGCCGGTCGCGAGCTCCCGGACCGCCACCGCGTCCGCGCACACCGAGAAGCCGCGCCGCCGCAAGGCCGTGATGGTGCCCGGCGAACCGAGCCAGCGCGGCGGGATGAAGCTCTTGGTGCGCAGCCCCAGGCGTTCGAGGATCGAGGCGGCGGCCACTAGGTGCAGCCCGGCCTCGTGCGCCGGCAACCCGGCGGCCGGTGCGAGCCGGGATCGCAAACCCGGTGCGGCGCGGGCGAATCCGTGCAGGCTCACGGCGTCGCGCGCGGCCATCCGCCCGGCGACCCAGTCGAGCACTGCGGCGTGCGGGGCCGGGTGAGGCGCGATCAACAGGGACAGCGGGACGGCGCGCTGGTCCAGGTCAGCGCCGAAATCGGCGCACCGGTCCAGCACCTGGACGTCGAGTCCGGACAACGACACCACCAGCGGCGGGCTCACGATGCCTCATTCCGCCGGGTCCGGATGTCCACGACCTGACGACGAGGTGTCCCCGCGGCACAAATCCGGCGAACCTCCACGCCGCAACTGTCAGCAGTCCCCACCCCACCAACCCGAAGACACGCCGGAACCTCCCCCGACCGGGCGATTCCGCACCGCACTCCGGGCTCCGCCGAAACCGCAGTTTCAATTGAAACTGTGATCCGCCGTGAGTGGGGTCCGCAGTTTCAATTGAAACTGCGGACCGACCCGCCGCAGCGGGCTCACCCGGCCGGGCGATACGTGGTCGGGTTCGCGGAGGCCGGGGTTGACGGGTCAGGCGTCGGGGGTGGGCCAGTCGGCGAAGGAGCGGCCGGTGATCCGTTCGTAGGCCTCGACGTAGCGGGCCCGGGTCGCCGCCTGGACGTCCTCGGGGAGGGGCGGCGGGGGGACGTCGGAGGCCCGGTCCCAGCCGGACTCCGGGGAGGTCAGCCAGTTGCGGACGTACTGCTTGTCGAACGACGGCTGGACCCGGCCGGGCTCGTAGCCGTCCGCCGGCCAGTAGCGGGACGAGTCCGGGGTCAGGACCTCGTCGCCCAGCACCAGGGTGCCGTCGGGCGCCAGGCCGAACTCGAACTTGGTGTCGGCCAGGATCACGCCGCGGCTGCGCGCGTGCTCCGCCGCCCGCTCGTACACCCGCAGCGTCACCTCGCGCAGCTGCTCGGCGCGCTCCGCGCCCAGCTGCGCGGCCACCGCGTCGAAGCTGATGTTCTCGTCGTGGTCGCCGAGCTCGGCCTTGGTGGCCGGGGTGAAGATCGGCTCCGGCAGCTTCGCGGCCTCGACCAGCCCGCTCGGCAGCTCGACGCCGCACACCGCGCCGGTGCGCTGGTAGTCGGCCAGCCCGGATCCGGTCAGGTAGCCGCGCGCGACGCACTCCACCGGCAGCATCTCCAGTCGGCGCACCAGCAGCGCGCGGCCGCGCACCTCGCCGGGGATCCGCGGGTCGTCGGCGCTGACCAGGTGGTTCGGCACCAGGTCGGCGAGCAGCTCGAACCAGTACACGCTCATCGCGGTGAGCACGCGACCCTTGTCCGGGATGGGCGTGTCCAGCACGTGGTCGTACGCCGAGAGACGATCGGAGGCGACCAGCAGCAGGTGTTCGTCGTCGACGGCGTGCAGCTGGCGAACCTTGCCCGCTGCGATCTGGGGGTAATCGGCGAGTGCAACCACGAGCGGATTCTCCCCCACCCCGGGCCGCGCACCCGCAGGCGGCCCGCAGTTCAGCGCACAGGAGGACTTCCTTGACCGAGACATTCTCCGACTGGCTCCGCCAGCGCAGCGAGCCCGAGTGGACGGAGGTCATCACCCACCCGTTCACGCAGGCCTTGTTCGACGGGCTGGTGCCGATCGATTCGATGCGCTCCTACCTGGTGCAGGACTACCAGTTCGTGGACGACTTCCTGGCGCTGCTCGGGTCCGGGGTGGCCAAGGCCGACCGCTACGCCTCGCGGCTGGCGATCGCGGGCAGCATCAGGGTCGTCACCAGCGAGGAGAACACCTACTTCCAGCGCGCGTTCGACGCGTTCGGGGTCGGCGAGTCCGACCGGGTGAGCCCGGAGCTGGACGAGGCGACGAAGGCGTTCCGGGAGCTGATGCAGGACACCAACGCCCGCGGCAGCTACGCGGAGGTCCTGACGGTGCTGACCGTCGCGGAGTGGTCCTACCTGGAGTGGGCGATGCGCGCGCCGAGCGCGCTGCCGGAGAACTTCGTGCACGCGGAGTGGATCACGCTGCACAACAGCCCGGACTTCCGGGCGTGGGTGCGGTGGCTGCGCGGCGAGCTCGACCGGGTGGGCGCGGAGCTGGACGAGCGCGACCGGGCCCGCTGCCTGCGCCTGTTCCAGCAGGCGACCCGCTGCGAGCTGGACTTCTTCAACGCCCACTGGCGCTGACCTGGGGCTCCCGAGGAACCCCAGGTCAGGCCGGTGGTCAGAGGATGTCGGCGGGGCGGTAGGCCGCGGCCTCCGGGTAGCGGGCCGTGATCGCCCCGATCTGGGACACCACGTCCTGGACCTGGGCCGCTGCCGCGCCGGTGAACGCCAGGCGGTCCGCGAGCAGCGCGTCCAGCTGCTCGCGGCTCAGCGGCAGGCGGTCGTCGGCGGCCAGGCGGTCCAGCAGGTCGTTGCGCTCGGCGCCCTGCTCGCGCATCGCCAGCGCGACGGCGACCGCGTTCTCCTTGATCGCCTCGTGCGCGGTCTCCCGGCCGACGCCGGCCTGCACCGCGGCCATCAGGACCTTCGTGGTCGCCAGGAACGGCAGGTAGCGGTCCAGTTCACGGGCCACCACGGCCGGGAACGCGCCGAACTCGTCGAGCACGGTCAGGAAGGTCTCGAGCAGGCCGTCGAAGGCGAAGAACGCGTCTGGCAGCGCCACCCGGCGGACCACGGAGCAGGACACGTCGCCCTCGTTCCACTGGTCGCCGGCCAGCTCGCCGGTCATCGAGACGTAGCCGCGCAGGATCACCGCGAGGCCGTTGACCCGCTCGCAGGACCGGGTGTTCATCTTGTGCGGCATCGCGCTGGAGCCGACCTGGCCGGGCTTGAAGCCCTCGGTGACCAGCTCGTGCCCGGCCATCAGCCGGATCGTGGTGGCCACGTTGGACGGCGCGGCGGCCAGCTGCGCCAGCGCGGTCAGCACCTCGAAGTCCAGCGAGCGCGGGTAGACCTGGCCGACGCTGGTCAGCGTGCGGCCGAAGCCCAGGTGCCCGGCGACGCGGCGCTCCAGCTCGGTGAGCTTCTCGGCGTCGCCGCCGAGCAGGTCCAGCATGTCCTGCGCGGTGCCGACCGGGCCCTTGATGCCGCGCAGCGGGTAGCGGGCGAGCAGCTCCTCGAGCCGGTTGAAGCCGACCAGCAGCTCGTCGGCGGCGGTCGCGAAGCGCTTGCCGAGGGTGGTCGCCTGGGCGGCGACGTTGTGCGAGCGGCCGGCCATGACCAGCTCGGCGTGCTCGGCGGCGAGCTGCCCCAGCCGCGCCAGGACGGCGACGGTGCGGTCGCGCACCAGCTCCAGGCTGCGGCGGATCTGCAGCTGCTCGACGTTCTCGGTCAGATCCCGCGAGGTCATGCCCTTGTGGATCTGCTCGTGGCCGGCGAGGGCGTTGAACTCCTCGATGCGGGCCTTCACGTCGTGCCTGGTGACCCGCTCGCGGGCGGCGATGGAGTCCAGATCGACCTGCTCCAGGACCCGCTCGTAGTCGGCCAGCGCCGACTCGGGCACCTCGATGCCGAGGTCGGCCTGAGCGCGCAGCACGGCGAGCCACAGCCGGCGCTCGAGGATGATCTTCTGCTGCGGCGACCACAGCTCGACCAGTGCGGGCGAGGCGTAGCGGGCGGCGAGGACGTTCGGAATGCTGGGCTTGACCGTCACGAGCAGCCAGGATACCGGCGCACGAGTTCGACCCGCCCTGCCGAGGGCACCTCCCGACTGCGCGTGGCGGCGCGGGGCGCGGCGAGACCACCGCACCCCGCGCCTCGCCGAGCGGCGATTCCCGGACGAAACCGCCACCGCACGCGCCGGGGAGGCGCCCCGGCGCGTCCATCAGCGCAGAGCGAGCTCCGGGTCCAGGGCGAGGACGTCGAGCTGCTCGAACGGGACGGCGACCTCGGGGCGCGACTTCGGGTCCTTCTGGTCGTCGAGGATCGGGTCGTAGTTGTAGGCGGTGATCATCGTGACGCTGCCGTCGAGCATGTAGTGCGTCGACGTGGCCGACGTGAACGGATCGCCGTCGGGCTGGCGGACCTGGTGCAGCAGCACCGAACCGTCGTCGAGCACGGAGCCTTCGCAGAACCCGAGGTCCTCCTGCTCGCACGCCTGCTCCGGCGAGTGCTGCACGATGCCCGGCGCGTTGTACTGGTAGGTCACCGCCGTGCGGTCCTCCGCGACGCTGACGTTTTGCCTGCTCAGGCACCGTGAGTCTTTTGGGCGGCTATGGCAGCCCAAAAGACTCACGGGACCTGACCAGCTGAAACGCACTGGGTGTCGCCGAGGAGGATGTTGTCGTCGAACAGCTGCGGCTTGTTCGTCACCGCGCCGGGGAAGACCTCCTGCGCGTGCTGCTGCAGGCCGGTCGCGATCCGGTCGATCTCCTCGGGGCTGTGCGAGGGAGGCGTGGCACCGACCGGCGGCCACTGGACGTCCGGGACGTCGGCGGGCCAAGTCCGGATCGGACTCGGCGAGCGCGGCGCGCAGGTTCTGCAACCCGCGCGACGCCTGGCTCTTGACCGTGCCTTCGGAACACCGGAGCGCGGCGGCGACTTCGGCCGTCGGCAGGTCCTCCCAGTAGCGCAGGACGAGCACCGCGCGCTGCGGCGGTGGGACCTGGCGCAACGCGTTCAACACTGCATCGCGGTGCTATGCGCGTCGGCCGACTTCGGACGGATCTGCCGCGCTGTCAACGACTTCCGGCACTTCGCCTCGGCTCTCGGCACGACGCCACGGGCGGCGGCGTTCGTCCAGCCACACCCGCAGCAGAGACCTCCGCGCATACGCGTCCACTGTGGACATGTCCACGCGGCGCCAAGCGCGGTAGAGCTTGAGCAGTGTGGTCTGCACGAGGTCCTCGGCGAGGTGCCAGTCCCCGCACAGCAGGTACGCCGAACGGCGCAGCCACAGCGCGCGTTCCCCGGCGAACTCGCGGAACGCCCGTTCCTGTTCGGCCCGCATAGAACTCGTCCCCTTTCCGCGCTACCGCCGCTCCATACGCGGCCGCCCCCAGCGCGGTTGCACCGTCGATCACCCGTTCAAGACGCCGCAGCGCGAAACGGGTTGCTCCACCCCGGTTCGACCAGGTGTTTCCCCAACCGAGCGGGAAAGCCGGGATGCGCGCCCCCTTAAGCGGAGCTCAATGACACGGGTGGTGGTGGTATCCGGGATGTCGCGCCCAATATCGTTGGTCCGCAACGGTTGAGGAGTGAGGCGCAGCACGATGGACATCGACGAGTACGACGGCGACCGGCAAGACGTCTTCTGGATCGTCGGAATGGGATTGGCCCAGCGCCACGCCACGATCATGCGACCCGGCGCGGTATATGCCGGGCAGGCCGTTCCCGCTTTGTGCGCGACCGAGCTGAAGATCCCGCAGCCGACGCCGATCGGCCGCGACCCGCGTTCGGCGAAGATCACCGACAAGTGCCCGACCTGCGCCGAGCGCGTCGCAGAAGCCGACTTCGCGGAAACCACCTGGGACTTCTGAAACCGGAAAAATCGATCGCCATCGGACTCGCCGCGGGCTACCGTCGGTCGAGCCATGGCTGCCACGAGTTCCTTCCGATTCCTGCGGTCCCTGCTCATGAAACGGCCGGGACTGCTGCTGCTCTGCACCGTCGCGGGCTCGCTCTGGATGCTGCCGACGGCGCTGATGCCGCTGGTCATCGGTTCCGCGGTCGACGCGGGTATCCGCCCGCACGACGTCGGCGCGCTGGTGGGCTGGGTGCTGGCCGCGCTCGGGCTCGGCGTCGCGCAGATGATCGCGGCGGCTTTCCTGCACTGGGGAGCGCACTCGATCTGGCTGCACGGCGCGGCGGGATCGCAGCGCCTCGTGCTGGCGCACGTGACGCAGCTCGGCGGTGTACTGACGCGCAAGGTCCGCGCCGGTGAGGTGGTCGCGATCGGCGCCTCGGACATCTACCGCGTGGGCAACCTGTTCGAAGTCGTCGGACGAGCTACCGGTTCGCTGGTGTCGTTCGTCGTGGCGGCAGTCCTGCTGCTGTCGATCTCCCCGGTCCTCGGTGTCGTGGTGCTCATCGGCGTGCCGCTGGCGACGCTCGGCATCGGTCCGCTGCTGAGCCCGCTGCGCCGTCGCGAGGAAGCCCAGCGGGAGCAGTTGGGACAGGTCAGCGCGCAGGCGGCGGACATCGTGTCCGGGCTGCGGATCCTGCGCGGCGTCGGAGGAGAACCCCGGTTCCACGCGCGGTTCACCGAAGCCAGCCAGCGGGTGCGCGCCGCCGGAGTGGCGGCCGGGCGGATCGAGGCGTGGCTGGCCGGGGCCGAGGTGCTGCTGCCGGGCCTGGTGACGGTGCTGGTGACCTGGCTAGGAGCGCGGCTGGCGCTCGACGGGACGATCAGCGTGGGCGAGCTGGTCGCGTTCTACGGCGTCTCGGCGTTCCTGGTGATCCCGGTGCGCACGGCGTCTGAAGCCGCCTACTCGTTCGCCGCCGGGATGGTCGCGGCCGGGCGCGCGCAGGCATTGTTGCGAGTGGAGCCCGAGCCGCCGTCGCCGGATCGGCCGCAGTCGCTGCCGTCGGGACCGTTGGAGCTGTTCGACGAGGCCAGCGGGGTGCGGATCGCCCCGGGCGAGCTGACCGTGATCGACGCCGGGGAGCAGGTCGACGCCGTGGCCGAGCGGCTGGCCTGGCAGTCGCGGGCCGGTGACGTGCCGCTGCGGGCGGTCGAGCCCGACGAGGTCCGGCAGCGGATCTTGTTGGCGCACAACCAGGACCAGCTGTTCGCCGGCCCCGTCCTCGCCGAGGTCGACCTCGGCAACGGCGTGGACCTGGAAGCTGCGCTGCACGCCGCGGACGCGCACGACGTGCTGGCCGCGCTGCCCGACGACGGCGTGCTGGACGAGCGGGGCCGCTCGCTCTCCGGCGGTCAGCGGCAGCGGTTGCTGCTGGCCCGCGCCCTGTGCGCGGACGCCGACGTGCTGATCCTGGACGAGCCGACGTCGGCGGTCGACGCGCACACCGAGGCGCGGATCGCCGAGCGGGTCAAGGAATTCCGCACCGGTCGCACCACGATCGTGCTCAGCCAGAGTCCACTCTGGACAGCGGTGGCGGACCGGGCGCTGGACTTGGGGGCGGAGAAGTGAAGCTGCCGTTGGCCGATGGGCGCACGGTCCGGCGCTGGGCGTGGCAGACGCTCCGAGCGCACCGCGGCCGGTTCGCCGCGATGATGCTGCTGTTCGGGCTGGCCACGGTGGTCGGCCTGCTCGGCCCGCAGATCCTCGGCGCGCTCGTCGACGCGGTCGCCGCCGGCACCACGTCGGAGCGAATCGACCTGCTGGCCGGGGCGTTCCTCGTGGTGCTCGTGGTGAACGCGCTGCTGATCCGGGCCGCGCGGATGCGCGCGACGCTGCTCGGCGAGCACCTGCTGGCCGAGTCCCGCGAAGGCATGGTCGGGCACGCGCTGCGGCTGCCGCTGGGCGCGGTCGAATCCGCCGGCACCGGCGACCTGCTCAGCCGCGCCACCACCGACGTCGACCGGCTGGACTACACGATCCGCAGCGCCGCACCGGAGATCACCACCGCGCTGATCACCGTGCTGCTGACCGGCACCGCGATGCTGCTCACCTCGCCGCTGCTGGCCTGCGGGATGCTCGTCGCCGTGCCGCTGATGGTGCTGAGCACCCGCTGGTACTACCCGCGGTCCCTGCCGACGCTGCGCCGGATCATGGCCGGTTGGGCGGAAGTCCAGTCCAGCACGCACGAATCCGTCGAGGGCGCGCGCACCGTCGCCGCGCTCCGGCTGGGGGAGCGCCGCATCGCGCGCAACGAGCAGGCGCTCGGCCAGGCGCTGGACGCCGAGTACCGGCACCGGTACCTGCTGACCGTCTGGTTGCCCTGCCTGCAGCTGTCGTACGTGCTGCCGATCGGCGCGATCCTGCTGATCGGTGGCTGGGCGTACTGGAACGGGTCTGTCGAGCTCGGCACCGTGATCACCGTGGTGCTCTACGCCCAGGCGATGTCGAACCCGTTCGACGAGCTGTTCATGTGGCTGGAGGAGCTGCAGACCGGGTACACCGCGCTGCAGCGGATCCTCGGCGTCCAGCAGGCGCCGACCGCCGACACCCCGCCGCAGGAGGTGGACGGGTCGCGCGAGCTGGTCATCCGCGACGTGCGCTTCTCCTACCGCGCGGACCGGGAGGTGCTGCACGGCGTCGACCTGACCGTGGCCGCCGGGGAGCGGCTGGTCGTGGTCGGGCCGTCCGGGGCCGGGAAGTCCACGCTGGGCCGGTTGATCGCCGGGATCAGCCGACCGGACTCCGGTTCGGTCGCCTTCGGGCGCACCGAGATCGCCGACCTGCCGACCGAGCAGCTGCGCCGCGAAGTGGTGCTGCTGACCCAGGAACAGCACGTCTTCGCCTGCACGCTCCGGGAGAACCTGGCGTTGCCGGACCGCGAGTTCACCGACGACGAGCTGGTGGACGCGCTGAAATCGGTGGGCCTGCTGGAGTGGCTGCGGTCCCTGCCCGCGGAGCTGGACACGGTGCTCGGCTCGGGCGGCCACCCGGTTCCGGCGTCGCGGGCGCAGCAGCTCGCGCTGGCCCGGGTGCTGCTGGCCGACCCGCACACGGTGGTGCTGGACGAGGCGACGTCGTTGCTGGACAACGCCACCTCGCGGGAGCTGGAGCAGGCGCTGGCCACGTTGCTGGACGGCCGGACGGTGATCGCCATCGCGCACCGGCTGCACAGCGCGCGCAACGCCGACCGGGTCGCGGTGATGGCGGACGGGCGCATCGTGGAGCTCGGCAGCCACGCCGAGCTGATCGCCGCCGGTGGCTCCTACGCCGAGCTGTGCCGGGTGGGTCAGCCGAGCTGAGAGCGCAGCATCCCGCGGGCGGCGCCGCGCGGATCGGGATTGCTCGCGATCAGGGCGTTGACCACGGCGCCGTCGACCAGGGCGATCAGCTCGAGCAGGCGGTCCCGGCCGACCTCCATGCCGCTGCGGGCGAAGATCTCCGCGAGCAGGTCGTGCAGCTCCGCGCTGAGCTCCCGCATCAGCGGCGCGAGGTAGGGGCGGCGGGGCGAGCCGACCAGCCGCTCGTAGCGCAGCAGCACCACGTCGGCTCCGCCGTCCCGCGAGTCGATGCCCAGCAGCAGGTCCAGCAGCAGTTCGATCACCGCGTCGGTGCTGCGGGGTTGTTCGGCGAGCTCGTCCAGGCGGGCCCGGCCCACCTCGAGCTCGTGCCGCCCCTCGTACTCCACCGCGGCGCTGACCAGGTCGTCCAGCGAGGAGAAGTAGTAGGTCGTGGAGGCCAGCGGCAGTCCGGCGCGCTCGGCGACCGCGCGGTGGCGGACGGCCTCGAAGCCGCCCTCGGCGAGCAGTTCCGCGGCGGCCACCACCAACGCCTGCCGCCGCCGCTCGCCCTTCGGAGTACTGGCCGCTGTCATGCCTGCCGATCCTAAGCTCCCCAACTCCACCACCCGCCAACCCCGACGCCCCGAACCCCCAGCTCCCCCGTTCGTGCCGGTGGATCCGCAAATTCAATGGAAATTGGATGTCCAATTTCCATTGAATTTGCGGAAGTTCTCCACAGGACCCGGAACCTGTCCACAACCGTCGGCATGTCGGATCCCGACACACCGGAGTCCCGACACGCCGGGGAACCGCAGTTTCAATTGAAACTGTGGTCCAACGCCGGGGGGGTGTTCCTATGGTTTTGTCAAGCGGCTGCTGGGGGCGCCGTGGGTCGGGTTGGCTGGTAGTGGGTCTTGTTTTTGAGCATGGCGAACAGGACGTCGCAGCGTCGTCGGGCCAGGCAGATCAGGGC
>NZ_JAQGLA010000061.1 GCF_027853915.1 Saccharopolyspora oryzae | reverse complement strand
CGCCGCGGTGCGGATCGACCCGACTTCCTGCACGCCGGGCCCGAGCGGTTTCTCGACCTTCCTCGACCCGGTGTCGGTGTCCTGGCGCGACCTGGCCGCGTCGATGATGGCCGTGTCCGACAACTCCGCCGCCGACGTCATCCTCGGCGCCGTGGGGCTGGACGCGATCGCCGAAGTGCTCGCCGACCTGGGCCTCGGCCGCACCCGAGTGGTCGGTGGCGTGGCCGACCAGCACGCCTCGCTGGTCCGCGACATGGGTGCCACCACGGCGGCGGAAGCGTTCGACCTGCTCAGCAACAACGACGCCGCGCGCACCGCCAGCGCCTACGACCCCGCGTACGCGAGCGCCACCACACCGCGCGACATGACCCGGCTGCTGGAGCTGATCTGGACCGACGCCGTCGCCTCGCCGCAGCAGTGCGCGTTCATCCGGCGGCTGCTGGGCCAGCAGATCTGGATGCACCGGGTGCGTTCCGGGTTCCCGTTCCGGGGCGTCCAGGTGGCGGGCAAGACCGGCACCATCGGTGCGGTGCGCAACGAGGTGTCGGTGGTGGAGTTCGAGGGCGAGGAGCCGGTCGCGGTGGCGGTGTTCACCCTCGCCGCGCGAGCCGACTCCGCGCTGCCACGGGTCGATACGGCGATCGGGGAGTGCGCCCGGATCGCCGTCGACGACCTGCGCTCCGGACGGCTGTGAGAGATTTTTTCCGGCCAAATCGGGCAGTTGCGACCAGTTGAGCGCTGCGGTCATAGCGAACCGCTATCAACGCGCCGTCGGCTGTGGATTGGCGCGATCGCTCGGGCGCTGCTTGATTGGTCCTCGACCGGGATTCCGGTCGACGGACTGAACGGAGAAGTAGTTGCGGCACAACGAAAGTCGCGTCGGACGACGTGCTGTCCTGGGGGCGTTGCTGGCTGTTCCGGCGCTGGTGGCGTGCGGCACCGTCGAGGGTGCCGCGCCGCCCGCACCAGCCGCTCCCGGCCCCGACCTGAGTGAGCTGGAGCGCCGCTACGACGCCCGCCTGGGCCTGTACGCGGTCAACGTCCGCACCGGTCGGACCCTGGTGAACCGACCCGACGAGCGCTTCGCGCTGTGCTCCACCTTCAAGACCTACGCGGTCGCCGCTGTGCTGCGCGAACACGGCCTGAACAGCGATTTCTACAACAAGGTGATCCGCTACTCGCGGGCCGACCTGGTGAGCTACTCGCCGATCACCGAGCAGCACGTGGACACCGGCATGACGGTGTCCGCGCTCTGCGAGGCGACCATGACCGTCAGCGACAACACGGCGGCGAACCTGCTGCTGCGCGAACTCGGCGGTCCGCAGGCGATCGCGCCGTTCGCGCGCTCGATCGGCGACGCGTCCACCCGCCTGGACCGGTGGGAAGCCGACCTGGGCACCGCGATCCCCGGCGACGAGCGGGACACCTCGACCCCGGCCGGGCTCGCCGCCGGTTACCGGGCTCTGGTGGTCGGAGACGCGCTCGCGGCGCCGGAACGCGACCAGCTGACCCAGTGGCTCATCGCCAACACCACCGGCGCCGAGAAGCTCCGCGCCGGGCTGCCGCCGAACTGGCGCACGGGGGAGAAGACCGGTTCCGGTGACTACGGCACGGCGAACGACGCCGGGGTCACCTGGACCGAGGACGGTGCGCCGATCGTCATCGCCGTGCTGACCACGAGGCCTAGGCCGGACGACGAGGGCAGCAGCGAGCTGATCGCCGAAGCCGGCCGATTGGTCGCCGCCCAGCTACGCTGATTCCCCGCCCCGCCGAACGGTTTTCCCCGGTAGACCGGTCCTCTGTGGAGGATTCCGATGAGGACGGAACCACAGCCGGGCCGGTCCGCGCATCGTTCGAACGGTTGATTCCGCGACCGACCCGCAGGCCGATGCGGGTCGGTGCGGAGCGGAGGACAGTAGGACGCGGACGCAGTGATCGCACGGAAGGAACGGCATCGCGATGAAGAAGCTCTACTGGGCCGCGTTGAGCTACACGGTCCTCGGACTGATCGCGGGGCTGTACTACCGCGAGCTGACCAAGGCCCAGGGTTTCACCGGCGACACCCAGCTGTCGGTGGTGCACACCCACCTGCTCGCGCTGGGCATGCTGTTCTTCCTGGTGGTGCTCGCGCTGGACAAGGCGTTCGGGCTGTCCGGCAACCGCCTGTTCACGCTGTTCTTCTGGTTCTACAACTCCGGCTTGGTGGTCACCGCCGCGATGATGGTGGTGCACGGCACGATGACGGTGTTCGGCGCGGAGAGCTCGGCGGCGATCTCGGGCATCGCGGGGCTCGGCCACATCCTGATCACCCTCGGCGTGATCCACCTGTTCCTCGCGCTGCGCAAGGTGCTGCCGGGCCAGCGGGACGGCGCGGAAGCCGACGCGGCGAAGGTGGGCTAGTCCCGCTTGGCGCGGCTGGGTGCGACGCGCGGTGGTTCGTTGGGCTGCTTCGGGTAGACCGGCGGCCACGGCGCGTCCTGCAACCCGGCGGCCATGTCCCGGGCGGACTGCTCCAGCAGCGGCTCGATCGACTGCGGACGCCGACCGGCCCACGGATCGCCGAGCTCGGCCAGCCGGCCCGGCACCGTGGCGATCGTCAGCGAATCCGGCTCCACTTCGGCCAGTTCGTCCCACGAGATCGGCGTGGACACCTGCCCGCCCACCCGCGGGCGCACGCACCACGCGCCGAAAACGGTCTTGTGCGGGGCGTTCTGGTTGAAGTCGACGAACACCCGCGAACCCCGCTCCTCCTTCCACCACTTGGCGGTGATCAGGTCGGGGTGCCGGCGTTCCAGCTCGCGGGCCAGCGCCACCGCGGCGGCCCGCACCTCGTAGCTGTTCCACCGCGGCAGCAGCGAGGCGTAGATGTGCAGGCCCCGCGAGCCGGAGGTCTTCACCTGCGCGTCGACGCCGAACTCGGCGAGCAGCTGCCGGGTCAGCCGGGCCGTCTCCACCACCTGCGGGAACGTCACGCCGGGGGAGGGGTCGAGGTCGATGCGCAGCTCGTCGGCCACTTCGGGGGTGCCGGCGTGGTACGGCCAGACGTGGAAGCCCAGACACCCGAGGTTCACGGCCCAGGCGATGTGCGCCAGGTCGGCGGCGACCAGCGCGTCGCTGGTGGTCCCGTTCGGCGTGGACACCACGGTCGTCCGCAACCACGGCGGAGCGGACTTGGGCACCCGCTTCTGGAAGAACGACTTGCCGCCCGCCCCGTCGGGATACCGCTCCAGCAGCAGCGGCCGCCCCTGCAAGGTGCTCAGCAGCGGCTCGGCCACGGCCTGGTAGTAGCGGATCAGGTCGAGCTTGGTCTCGCCGCGCTTGCTGAAGAACACCTTGTCCGGGTGCGAAACCGAGACCTCGGTGCCCGCGATCTCCAGCACCACCGAATCGCCCACGACCGACCTCCACCCACCGGCTCCACGGTCACCCTAGAACCGGGCCCCGACGGACGCAGCGGTTTCCGCGGCGCTGATCCGCACTGCAGGGCGTCGGGGCAGCCGTTCTACTGGGGTCGACGCTCGAGGAGATGGGGGTTGTCCGGTGAGCGAGCTGCCCTTTGCCGATCGCACCGATTTCGAGGATGCCGATCGCGGTTTCATCGCCGCGCTGGAACCGGGCGTCGTGCAGGACGAGCGCGGGCGAGCGGTGTGGAACAACGACGCCTACGCCTTCCTGGCGGGCGACTGCCCGGAGACGGTGCACCCGAGCTTGTGGCGCCAGTCCCAGCTGTGCGCGAAGCAGGGCCTCTACGAGGTGGTGCCGGGCATCTACCAGGTCCGCGGGCTGGACCTGTCGAACATGACGTTGGTCGAGGGCGACCGCGGCGTCATCGTGATCGACCCGCTCATCTCCACCGAAACGGCCGCGGCCGCGCTGGCGCTGTACCGGGCGCACCGCGGTGACCGGCCGGTCACCGCGGTGATCTACACGCACTCGCACGTCGATCACTTCGGCGGTGTCGCGGGAGTGGTCTCCGAGCCGGTGCCGATCCTGGCGCCTGCCGGTTTCACCGAGCACGCCGTGTCGGAGAACGTCTACGCGGGCACGGCCATGACGCGCCGCGGCAACTACATGTACGGCATGGTGCTGAAGAAGGGACCGACCGGGCAGGTCGGCACGGGGTTGGGGCAGACGACCTCGGTGGGCACCGTTTCGCTGATCCCGCCCACGGTCGACATCACGCGCACCGGCCAGGAGGAGACGGTCGACGGGGTCCGCATCCGCTTCCAGCTCACACCGGGCACGGAGGCGCCGGCGGAGATGAACTTCCACTTCCCGGAGCACCGAGCGCTGTGCTTGGCCGAGAACGCCACGCACAACATGCACAACGTCCTCACGCTGCGCGGCGCACAGGTCCGCGACGCCCGGAACTGGTCGCGCTACCTCACCGAGGCCCTGGCGCTGTTCGGCTCCGACGCCGAGGTCGCGTTCGCCTCCCACCACTGGCCCACCTGGGGACGCGAACGCATCGCGCAGCACCTGACCGAACAGCGGGACCTCTACGCGTACCTGCACGACCAGACGCTCCGCCTGATCAACCGCGGGTGGACCGGCACCGAGATCGCCGAGCGGTTCGAACTGCCGACCGCGCTGGAATCGGCGTGGCACGCGCGCGGCTACTACGGCTCGGTGAGCCACAACGTCAAAGCGGTCTACCAGCGGTACATGGGCTGGTTCGACGGCAACCCGGCGTCCCTGTGGGAGCACCCGCCGGTGGAGTCGGCCAAGCGCTACGTCGACTGCCTCGGCGGCGTGGACCGGGTCGTCGAGAAGGCCGCGGAGTACGCCTCCGCAGGTGACCTCCGCTTCGCCGCGCAACTCCTCAAGCACGCGGTGTTCGCCGAGCCCGACCACGCCGCCGCGAAGGACCTGCTCGCCGACACCTACCAGCAGCTGGGCTTCGGCGCGGAGAACGGCCCCTGGCGGAACTTCTACCTCACCGGCGCGCAGGAGCTCCGCAACGGCGTCACCCCGAACCCGATCAGCATCTCGGGCGGGATCCTGGCCGCGCTGACCGTCGAGCAGCTGCTGGACTCGGTGGCGATCCGGATCGACGGGCCGCGGGCGGCCGGGACCAGGCTGGTCCTCGACTGGCACGTCACCGACGTCGACGAGCACGTGCGCACCACGCTGTCCAACGGTGCCCTCGTCCAGGAACCGGTCGGCACCGAACCGGCCGATCTCGTCCTCACCCTGACCAAGCCGCAGCTGCTCGCACTGGTCACCGGGCAACGACCGGCCGACGTCGACCAGCAGGGCGACCGCGAAGCCCTCACCGCGCTGCTGGACTTCGCCGACGATCCGGACCCGGACTTCCCGATCGTCACCCCGTGATGTGCTCGACCCGGGCCTGCCGGTAGAGGACCTTCAGCGCGGCCGTGATCGGCAGCGCGATCAGCGCGCCCAGAACACCTGCCAGCGATCCGCCGAGCAGGATCGCCACGAAGGCGGCCAGCGGGCTCAGCTCGACGGTCCGCGCGAAAACCCGCGGCGCGATCAGGTAGTTCTCGACGGCTTGGTAGACGATGAAGAACAGCAACGTGATCACGGCCAGCGGCAGGCTCTGCGACAGCGCCACCAAGATGCCCGCCACCGAAGCCAGCGTCGCCCCGACCTGCGGGATGGCGTCGAGCAGGGCGACCACGACTGCCAGCAGCGCGGGGTAGGGGACGCCCGCGACCAGGAAGAACACGTAGGACACCGCACCGGCGCACAGCGACACCAGCGCCTGGCCGGTCACGTAGCCCCCGACCCGGTTCATGGCGGCGAGGATCGCTTCCGGGCGCCCGGGGTGACTGCCCGCCGCACGCGTCATCGCGCCCTGGAGCCGGGGCATGGCGAGCGAGAAGTAGACCAGCAAGGCCCCGGCCGTGCACGCCGAGAAGATCCCGCCGAGCAGCGACCCGATGGCCGCGAACCCGGCGCCCAGCGCAGTCGCCAGGAACGTGGCGGCCTGCTTGGCGGCCTCCTGGACCTTGCCCTGGACGGCCGGGTCGTGGAGCGTGTCGCGCAACTGGTGCTCGCCCAGGTGCTGGCCCAGCTGCGACAGGAGCTGGGGGAGCTGGGCCAGGAAATGGCCGACCTGGCCCACCGCGGGCACCACTGCGAACAGCACGATGAAGCCCACGAGGAGCACGACGACGAAGATCACCGCGGCGATCGCCAACCCGCGTCGCCAGCGGTGCCGGTGCAACCACGCCACCACCGGCTCCACCCCGAGGGCGAGGAAGAACCCCACGAAGATCAGCACGAGCATGTTGCGCGCGGAGTAGGCCAGCAGGGCCAGCACCACCACCGCGAGGTAGACGCAGGCGATCTGCGCGTGGCGCAGCAGGGACGTGCCCGTGCTGGGATCGGAGTCGGCCATGGCGCACCAGCCTCCTGCTGGGACGAATCCCCAACAGGATCAGGCAGTTCCGGCGAGCCCGCCCGTGGATCGTGGTCAGGCCGCGGTTTCGTGCACGTGCTGCCAGCGCAGGCCGTCCGACGCGCGGCGCAGGACCGCGGTGGTGCGGCGTGCCGTGGCCCGGCCGTCGTGGTGGTGGGTCTCGCGGAAGCGGACGACCGCGAACTCGGCGCTCTCCGCGACCGCGGTGACCTCGTCCACCTCGATCACCAGGCCCGGCGCGGAGTTGTTCGCCCCGGCGAGCGCGGCGAAGAGCTGCTCGCCGGTCAGCACCGCGCCATCGGTGGTGACCAGGGTGAAGTCGTCAGCGTGCGAGTCCCGGAACTCGGCCAGGACCGCGGGGTCGCAGTCCTGGCCGAGCCAGCGCGCCAACACGTGGTGCAGGCGCTCGACTTCCGCGCCGATCACCAGCCGCGTTCCCGCCACTCGGCGAGGTGCGGGCGCTGCTCGCCGAGCGTCGAGTCGTCGCCGTGGCCCGGGTAGAACCAGGTGTCGTCCGGGAGCTCCGCGAAGATGCGGTTCTCCACGTCGTCGATCAGCGACTTGAAGGCGGCCGGCGAGCCGGTCTTGCCCACCCCGCCCGGGAACAGCGAGTCCCCGGTGAACAGGTGCGGGTGGCCGTTCGGGTCGCGGTAGAGCAGCGCGATCGAACCCGGCGTGTGGCCGCGCAGGTGGATCACCGACAGCTGCGAGTCGCCGACCGCGATGGTGTCGCCGTGCTCGACCAGGCGGTCCGGCGGCACCGGCAGCGCATCGGCGTCGTCCGGGTGCGCCAGCGTGAAGCAACCGGTCTGACCGGCCACCGAACCCAGCGCCTGCCAGTGGTCGTGGTGCTGGTGCGTGGTGACGATGGTGCGCAGCCGGGGGCGCTGGTCGTCGTGCCCGAGCAGGTCGGTCAACCGCTCGGAATCGTTGGCGGCGTCGACCAGCAGCGCGTCGCCGGTGTTGCGGCACACCAGCAGGTACGCGTTGTTGTCCATCGGGCCGACCGAGATCTTGGTGATGGTCAGCGCGTCCAGCTCGCGACGAGCCGGCTTCCCACCGTGGTCGACATGTCCCGTGTACTCAGCTTCGAACTCCACGCCCCGAGCTTAGAGCTTGTCCTCGAACTCGGGTTGCGCGGCGGAGCGATCAAGCGCGGGCTCTCTCGGCCGGGACGACCAGGCCGTAGATCACCAGCACCGACAGGGCGATCACCAGCAACGACCACAGCGGGAACGCGGCCAGGAAGGCCAGGTGCCCGATCGCGACCAGCGCGGCGAGCACGACGCCGGTGGTGCGGGCCCACTCCTTCTCGTACAGGCACCCCACCCCGGTGGCCACCTGCAGGACGCCCAGCACCAGCCAGATCACGCCCCACGCGACGAAGTTGAAGACCAGGAGCTGCCCCGCGCCGACGATGTAGTAGTCGGTGCGCAACAGCGCGGTCAGACCGTCGATGATGTTGAAGATCCCGACCAGCAGGATCAGCGAGCCGGCGAACGCCAGCCACCCCGACATCGCGGTCGGCTCCTGAGCGGACGTCATCGCCCACTGCTTCTTCTGCTCAGGCGCCTGCGCTTGCTGCTCGGCCTCGTGCGCTTCGGCGCGTTGCTGCTCCGAACCGGGACCGGTCTGCGGACTGGACATCTCGAGCGCCCCCCTCTGCGAACTCGATGACTTCCACAGCCAGCGTCGCGCGATCGGGCGAAAAGTGCAGCCCGGGCCCGCTGCCCTTCTGCATGCCGGAAGCGGTGTTCCGGGGTCACCGGTCCCGGCGGACCAGGCGCAGTGCGATCAGGGGGAAGACCAGGACGCTGAGCATGCCCGCGCCGACCATGGCCGAAGCCGTGCTGGTCGGCAGCTGACCGGACTCGGTGCCGATCGCGGTGATCACCACGACCAGCGGCAGCGCCGCCGAAGCCAGCAGCGCCAGCGTCCAGCGCGGCCGGACCGGCAGGTCGCGGTGGTGCAGGACCAGCGTCGGCAGCCCGCGGATCACCAGGAACAGCACCAGGAACAGCGGCAGCAGGGCGATCGCGCTCGGCGTGGCCAGCAGCGCGTCCAGGTCGTAGCGCATCCCGCTGACCACGAAGAAGAACGGGATGAACAGGCCGAAGCCGATCGCCTCGATCTTGCTCTCCACCACCGCGCCCTCCTCCGGATCACCGGCGTCGAAGAACAGGCGCACCACCAGCCCCGCGACGAACGCGCCGAGCAGCACGTCCAGCCCGAGGGTCCCGGCGAGCCAGAGCATGAACACCACGACGACCATGCACAGCCGCACCGCGAACTGGACGCTGGTGCCGAGCGTGGTGCGGACCAGCCGGCTGATCCGCCCGTCCCGGCGGTTCGCCGCGGCCCACAGCAGCCGCGCCGCCACCACGCCGAAGGCCAGCAGGAACAGGACGGTGCGCGCCGGGCTCTGGTCGTTGACCACCAGCGCCACCGCGATGATCGGCCCGAACTCGCCCGCCGCACCCGCGGCCAGCACCCGCGCGCCCAGGGGAGTGGGCAGCAGCCCGGCGTCGCGGACCATCGGCAGCGTGGTGCCCAGCGCGGTGGTGGTCAACGCCAGACCGATGATCAGCGACGCGAACGTCCACCCGTGCACCAGCGCGCCGAAGCCCAGGCCCAGCACCAGCGAGATCAGCCAGCCGACGCCCGCCAGCCGGATCGGCTTGCCGCGCACGTCTTCGATCTTGAGCTCGTAGCCGGCCAGGAACATCAGCATCGCCAGGCCGAAGTCGGCGACGAACCCCATCACCTCGCCCTCGCCGGCCCAGCCGAGCACCTGCGGTCCGATGAGGATGCCGAGCAGGATCTCCAGCACCACCGAGGGAATCGCGATCCACCGCTTGACCCGGTCGGTGATCAGCGGCGCGACCGCGGTGGCGGCGACGACGACGGCGAAGCTCGACAGCATCGTGTGCGGCATCGGACCTCCACCGGATCAACCACTCGGGCCGCCCGGCAACCTAAGCCGCCCCTCCCACCACCGCTGATCAACTCACCCTGACGAGTGAAGATCGGTGTTCCGGGAACCGCAGTTTCAATTGAAACTGCACATCTCACCCACGGCGGATCACAGTTTCAATTGAAACTGCGGACCCGCGCGGACACAGCACCGGCGTGTCGGACCCCGACATGCCGGGACTTGGGGACAGGTTCTGGGGCGTGTGGAGAACTTCCGCAAGTTCAATGGAAATCGGACGTCTGATTTCCATTGAATTTGCGGCGCGGTACGTCGCGAGGGTTAGCGCCAGTCGGGGAGGTCCGGGGCCGTTCCCTGGAGGTCTTGGGCGTCGGTTCGGCCCAGGAGCCAGCCCAGCATCGGGCCGGGTTCGCCGCGGACGCGGCTCGGCGGGGCCGTGGTGCCGCGCAGGTCCCAGGTGCGCTGGTGGTCTCCGAAGTCGACCTCCACCGCCAGCGCCGGGACGTCCGGGCGGCCGCCGAACTGCTGGACCGCGTCCTCCAGCAGCTGTTCGACGTCGGGCCGCGGGATGTCGGCGAAGTCCACGTCGTGGTCGAGGTCGACCAGGTGCACCCACACCTCCATCAGCCGGAGCCGCAGCACGTGGTGGGCGGGGATCGGGTCGCCGACGGGGTAGGCGATCTCGGCGGTCCAGGCGTGGTCCGGCATCTCCTGGACCGCGCTGGCGAAGCGGTCGCAGGACGCCGCCAGGTCCTCGAACAGCAGCTGGTGGCTGTGCTGGGAGCCTTCGGCGATGGCCTGGTCGCGGTCGTCGCGGCTGGCGTACATCGCGTGCTCGATGCCGGTGCGCGCCCAGATCATCAGGTTGACCAGCCCGTCGGCGTTGCGCGCCAGGTGGGCGATCACGTGCGCCCGGCTCCATCGGGGCAGCAGGCTGGGCTGCCGCACGGACACCTCGTCCAGATCACCGACCGTGCGCAGCAGCCGTTGGGTGGCGCGGTCCACCGCGGACAGTTGGGCGGCGACCTCGCTGGTCACCTGCGCGGCGGTTCCGAGGGCGATGTCAGCCATGCTCCACCTCGCGGAAGGGTGACGGGGCGCGCACGGAGCGCGATGTGGACACCGAGCCTAATTGCGCAGGCCACAAGGGCAACAGTGCCCATTCCGGGGGAA
The DNA here is from genome assembly GCF_027853915.1 of Saccharopolyspora oryzae. Lineage (GTDB taxonomy): Bacteria > Actinomycetota > Actinomycetes > Mycobacteriales > Pseudonocardiaceae > Saccharopolyspora > Saccharopolyspora oryzae. Next base: position 35,695 of record NZ_JAQGLA010000061.1, on the reverse strand, counting down.
TTTGCGTATCGTCGGTGACGGCGGCGGCCAACCGCTTCGGATGTCACACCTTGGGGTGATGGTCAGGGGTCGCGCCCAGTGCGGGGCGCAGCCGGTCCGGGACTGTCGGTGGCCCCGAATAGCATGGACGACGCGACGTCGCGACCTGCCGATGGCCGGGTTCTCGCGGCCCGGCCCGCAGCGGCGCGCGTCGACCTCAACGCCAGAACTTCCGAAGGGATCACTGTGGCTGACCGCCTCGTCGTCCGCGGCGCCCGTGAGCACAACCTGCGCGGGATCGACCTCGATCTGCCCCGGGACAGCCTGATCGTGTTCACCGGGCTCTCCGGGTCCGGCAAGTCGAGCTTGGCCTTCGACACCATCTTCGCCGAGGGGCAGCGCCGCTACGTCGAGTCGCTGTCCGCCTACGCCAGGCAGTTCCTCGGGCAGATGGACAAGCCCGACGTGGACTTCATCGAAGGCCTGTCCCCGGCGGTGTCGATCGACCAGAAGTCCACCAGCCGCAACCCGCGGTCCACGGTGGGCACCATCACCGAGGTCTACGACTACCTGCGCCTGCTGTACGCGCGGGCAGGCAAACCGCACTGCCCGACCTGCGGTGAAGCGATCAGCAAGCAGACCCCGCAGCAGATCGTCGATCAGGTGCTGGAGATGCCCGAGCGGGCCAAGTTCCAGGTGCTGGCGCCGGTGGTGCGCGGCCGCAAGGGCGAGTACGTCGACCTCTTCGAGCAGCTGCAGTCGCAGGGCTACGCCCGCGCCCGCGTCGACGGCGTGGTGCACCCGCTGGACGCGCCGCCGAAGCTGAAGAAGCAGGAGAAGCACGACATCGCGGTGGTCGTGGACCGGCTCACCGTGAAGGCCGGCGCCAAGCAGCGGCTGACCGACTCGGTGGAGACCGCGCTGCGGCTGGCCGACGGCCTGGTGCTGGTCGAGTTCATCGACCTCGACGAGGACGACCCGAACCGGGAGCGCAAGTTCTCCGAGAACCTGGCCTGCCCGAACGGTCACCCGCTGGGCGTCGACGAGCTGGAGCCGCGCTCCTTCTCCTTCAACTCGCCCTACGGCGCCTGCCCGGAGTGCGCGGGCCTCGGCATCCGCAAGGAGGTCGACCCCGAGCTGGTGGTGCCCGACGAGGACCTGTCGCTGGCCGACGGCGCGATCGCGCCCTGGGCGGGTGGGCACACCGCCGAGTACTTCACCCGGCTGCTCACCTCGCTGTCGGAGTCGATCGGCTTCCGGATGGACGCCCCGTGGCGGCAGCTGTCCACCAAGGTCAAGAAGGCCGTGCTGCACGGCTCGAACGACCAGGTGCACGTCCGCTACAAGAACCGCTACGGGCGCACCCGCTCCTACTACGCCAACTACGAGGGCGTCATCCCGTTCCTGGAGCGGCGGCTGGAGCAGACCGAGTCCGACTACGCCCGCGAGAAGTACGAGGGCTACATGCGGGACGTGCCGTGCCCGGCTTGCGACGGCACCCGGCTCAAGCCCGAGATCCTGGCCGTGACCATGGAGAACACCGACCTCGGTGAGCTGTCGATCGCCGAGGTCAGCGCGCTGAGCGTGCAGGAGTGCGCGACGTTCCTCAACGGCCTGGTGCTCGGCCCGCGCGAGCAGATGATCGCCGGCGCGGTGCTCAAGGAGGTGCAGGCGCGGCTGGGCTTCCTGCTCGACGTCGGCCTGACCTACCTGTCGCTGGACCGCGCGGCCGGGACGCTCTCCGGCGGTGAGGCCCAGCGCATCCGGCTGGCCACCCAGATCGGGTCGGGCCTGGTCGGCGTGCTCTACGTGCTGGACGAGCCGTCGATCGGCCTGCACCAGCGCGACAACCACCGGCTGCTGGAGACGCTGAGCCGGCTGCGGGACCTGGGCAACACGCTGATCGTCGTCGAGCACGACGAGGACACCGTGCGCAGCGCGGACTGGGTGGTCGACATCGGCCCCGGCGCCGGTGAGCACGGCGGCCAGGTCGTGCACAGCGGCCCGTACAAGAAGCTGCTGTCCAACAAGAAGTCGCTGACCGGCGACTACCTGTCCCGGCGGCGGCAGATCCCGGTGCCGGAGCTGCGCCGGGTCCCGGACCGCAAGCGCCAGCTGACCGTGGTCGGCGCGCGCGAGCACAACCTGCGCAAGATCGACGTGTCGTTCCCGCTGGGCTGCCTGACCGCGGTCACCGGCGTGTCCGGCTCGGGCAAGTCCACGCTGGTCAACGACATCCTCGCGTCGGTGCTGGCGAACAAGCTCAACGGCGCCCGGCAGGTGCCCGGCAGGCACACCAGGGTCAAGGGCCTGGAGCACGTGGACAAGCTGGTGCAGGTCGACCAGTCGCCGATCGGCCGCACCCCGCGGTCCAACCCGGCCACCTACACCGGTGTGTTCGACCACATCCGCAAGCTGTTCGCGGCGACCACCGAGGCGAAGGTGCGCGGCTACCAGCCGGGCCGGTTCTCCTTCAACATCAAGGGCGGTCGCTGCGAGTCCTGCGCGGGCGACGGCACGTTGAAGATCGAGATGAACTTCCTGCCCGACGTCTACGTCCCGTGCGAGGTGTGCAAGGGCGCCCGGTACAACCGGGAGACCTTGGAGGTGCACTACAAGGGCAAGACGATCTCCGAGGTCCTCGACATGCCGATCGAGGAGGCCGCGGCGTTCTTCGAGCCGATCAACGCCATCCACCGCCACCTCAAGACGCTGGTGGACGTCGGTCTGGGCTACGTGCGGCTGGGCCAGCCCGCCCCGACGTTGTCCGGTGGTGAGGCGCAGCGCGTGAAGCTGGCCAGCGAGCTGCAGAAGCGCTCGACCGGCAAGACGGTCTACATCCTCGACGAGCCGACCACCGGCTTGCACTTCGAGGACATCCGCAAGCTGCTCGGCGTGATCAACGGCCTGGTGGACAAGGGCAACACGGTGATCGTGATCGAGCACAACCTCGACGTGATCAAGACCGCGGACTGGGTGCTCGACATGGGGCCGGAAGGCGGCTCCGGCGGCGGCATGCTCGTGGCCGAAGGCACGCCGGAAGACCTCGCCGAGGTGGAGGAGAGCCACACCGGACAGTTCCTCGCCCCGGTGCTCGCCGAGGGCTGAAAGCACTGATCCGAGGAGTGAGAACGGGACGGGGCCTGCATGTGCCGCAGGCCCCGTTTTGTAACCTTTGCGCCACGGGAACCGTTTGTCCGGTCCCGGGTCGGACAAGCTGTGCCGACCGAACGGAGCGGTGATCTTTGGCGGGCGCATCCACCCGATGTGCGCGGGAACGCCGATGCTCCGCATCAACCCTGCGGAAAGGTTCTACGTGGAAGCGCTCAACGACGCGATCGTCGCGCTGAACGACACGTTCTGGCTGTACCTGATCATCCCGGTGCTGGCCGTGCTCAGCCTGTACTTCACGGTCCGCTCCGGCGCGGTGCAGATCCGGATGATCCCGGAGATGGTCCGCGCGATGGTCGGCAAGGCCGAGACCGCGGAGGACGGCAAGAAGGCGATCTCGTCGTTCCAGGCGTTCGCGATCTCCGCGGCCGCCCGGATCGGCACCGGCAACATCGCCGGTGTGGCGACCGCCATCGCGCTGGGCGGGCCCGGCGCGGTGTTCTGGATGTGGGTGATGGGTCTCGTCGTCGGTGCGGCGAGCTTCGTCGAGTCCACCCTGGCCCAGCTGTACAAGGTGCGCGACAAGGCCGGTTTCCGCGGCGGTCCGGCCTACTACATGCTGCACGGCCTGCGCGCCCGCTGGATGGGCGTGCTCTTCGCGGTGGTCATCACGATCACCTTCGGCTTCGTGTTCAACGCGGTGCAGAGCAACACCATCGTCGGCGCGATCATGACCTCGGTGGAGGCGACCGGCGCGACCGGGATGGGCTGGCTGCAGCCGGTGCTCGGCCTGGCCCTGGTGGCGCTGACCGCGGCGGTCATCTTCGGCGGGGTGCGCCGCATCGCGCACGTCGCGCAGCTGCTGGTGCCGTTCATGGCCGGGCTGTACATGATCCTCGGCCTGGTCATCGTGGTGCTCAACATCGACGCGCTGCCCGGTGTGCTCGGCCAGATCTTCGCCAACGCCTTCGGTTTCCAGGAGATCGCCGCCGGTGGGCTGGGCGCTGCGATCGTGCAGGGCGTGCGGCGCGGCATGTTCTCCAACGAGGCCGGTCTGGGTTCGGCCCCGAACGCCGGCGCCACCGCGTCGGTGAGCCACCCGGTCAAGCAGGGCCTGGTGCAGACCCTCGGCGTTTACGTCGACACCCTGCTGGTGTGCTCCACCACGGCGTTCATCGTGCTGCTGTCCAACCCGACCTACGGTGAGAACCGCGGCCCGACGATGACCCAGGAGGCCCTGCAGTTCAACCTGGGCAACTGGTCGCTGCACCTGCTGACGCTGATCATCCTGCTGGTCGCGTTCACCTCGGTGCTGGGCAACTACTTCTACGGCGAGTCCAACGTCGGCTTCCTGACGCAGAACCGCGCGGTGCTGACCGGCTACCGCTGGATCGTGCTGGTGGTGACCTTCCTGGGCGCGATCGGTTCCTCGGACCTGGTGTGGAACCTGGCGGACACCACGATGGGCGTCATGGCGCTGGTGAACCTGGCGGCGATCGCCCCGCTGAGCGCGATCGCGTTCAAGCTCCTCCGCGACTACAACGAGCAGCGCAAGCAGGGCCTGGACCCGGTCTTCACCCGGGACCGCCTGCCGGAGCTGACCGGCGTGGAGTGCTGGGAGCCCAAGGCCACCGAGCCGGAGAAGACCACGGCCGGCTGAGGTCTGTCCGAGCTGCGGGCGGTGCGGTCCGAAACGGGTCGCACCGCCCGCAGTGTCGTTTCAGCAGCGGCCTTCTCCGCGCGTCCACAGGACTTCGGGTTGGCTCATGCCCGTTTTCATGCGCATGATCGAGATCTTCTTGTCCACCGGGACCTGCTGGGAATCCGGGCCGTAGCAGATGTTCCCTGCCGTTCCGGGAACCACGCGCCCGGGTCCGTTGATCTCGGCGATGCCGCGCCAGACGGACAGCCCGTTGAGGGGGAGTTGTTCCGCGCCGTCGGGGAGCAGCGATTCGCCGATGACGTTGGTGATCGCGTTCTGCAGCACGCGGAGCGCGTCGAAGGCCAGCATCGCGCGGCCTTCGATGTCGTCGCTCTCCTTGTTGACGACCTCCCCGTAGAACGAGGTGTACTCGAGGCTCAGGTAGACGTCCTTCTTCAGCTCCTTGTCGAGCATGAACTTGGTGATGTCGTCCCCGGCGATCAGCCGGGGCAGCGGTGCGTTGATCTTGTTGCAGTGCCAGCGGACCGAATCCAGGAATCCGCCGAGCTTGCTGGCCCGCCCGGAGAAGAACGCGACCTCCTGCGGGCCGCAGCTGATCCTGGTGTCGTCGAAGCTGGGATTCGCGACCATCCGCTCCGGTGGCAGCGCGAACTGCCCGCGCAGGTCGTCGGCCAGGTTCTCGCTGTAGAGGTCGCCCGTCGAGTAGTAGACCTTGGGCTTCGCACCCGGCCCGAGGTAGTCGCGGACGAACTGGGCCTGCTGCGCGTTGTTCGGCCCGACCTGGTGGTAGAGCTTGCTCACCTGCGGGAAGGCGTCGGCCGAGGTCGTCGTGCCCACCATGGGCAGTCCGGCGGCTCCCAGCACCCGGATGGCGTTCTCGGTGCCCTGCCAGCTGCCGCCGAGACCGACCACGCCGACCACCGGGGCCGCTGAATCCGCACGTCGCTGGGCCAGCGCCACGATGTGCTCGGCGACCGCCCCGGCGTGCTTCATCTCGCCCCCGCCGTTGGCCAGCACGATCCGGATCAGCGGGCCGCCGCGCAGGTCCGACATCCGCTGCGCGTGCAGGATTCCCTTGAGCTCTTCGAAAACCCCGTTGAGGGTCGCGGAGTTGGGATCGGAATCCGTCAGCGTGCTGAAGTAGACCACCGTCACGTAGGGGCGCGACTTGTTCCGCTCGTGCTGGGTGTCGATCCAGGCGTTCTGGTCCTCGACCGTCCGCTGCAAGCCGACCAGGCCCTGCAGGAAGTCGGCTTCCTCCGCGTTCCTGCCCTTGATGTCGGAGAACTGGAAGGTTCCGTCGGAGACGCCGACGCATTCGTTGTCCTCAGCCCACAGTTCCAGGCCGTTCCAGGGGAGCAGCTGTCCGCACGGCCCGACGTACTGCTTGACGTAGGCACCGGTTCCGACGAGCAGCAGCGCCACCAGCGCGATCGCCGGGACGCGGCGCACCAGCCGGGAGCGCTTGAGCGGCAGGTCCGCCTGGCCCAGCGACAGCGTGGATTCGTCGTCGGTGCTGCCGGGTTCGTCGGCGACCTGCACCGGGACGTACCAGGCGGTGGGGGAGCGGCGGCGGCGCGCGTTCTGCAGCTTCTCCGGCCACTGCTCGAGGGTCACCGCTTCGCTCGGCGATTCCTCCGGCAGGGCGGCCGTTCCCGCGCCGACGACCAGCAGCGGGTCGCGCGAGCCGGTCTCGTTGCGGACGTCGTTGATCAGGCGCACCAGCAGCTTGCCGGTGCTCTCGTCGCGCAGGTTGCGCAGCAGCAGGACCGGGTAGCAGTCCTTCGGCACCCACTTCCAGCGCCACAGCCGCCGCTTGTAGGAGTCGGCGAGGTCGGCCAGGAACGCGTGCACCAGCAGTTTCCGGACCTGCTCGGCGTTCTCGAAGCGGGAGGGCGTGGCGATCAGGCGCTGCGCGAAGCTGGGGAAGTCGGCCGATTCGCCGGGGGACAGGTAGGGCTGCCGCATGAACCAGCGCGCGACGCGGCCCGCCCGCATCCACCACGCGTAGTAGACCGGGAAGAACACCAGCGACAGCAGGTGCAGGTACCAGGGCAGGTTCTGCGCGGCCAGCTCCCAGCCCTGCGACTCCAGCTGCTCTTCCTGCTGGGTGCGCCGCGGGCGGCGGCTGCTGAGGTATTCGCGCAGCAGGTGGCGGACGTCGGAGTGCGGTGCGCGGGCCAGGTTCGTCTGCGGCAGGTTCTTCTTGAGCAGCCAGCTCAGCAGCGCGTAGCGGCGGAAGCGCAGCCGGCCGATGCGCGGCCACGAGTCGGCGTCGCGCAGGCCCAGCGCCGCGCGGTCGAGCAGCTTGCGGATCTGGACGGACTTCTGCCGCTGGGTCTCGGCCGGGTCGGCGCCGACGTCGAGCACCACGTGCGGGACGACGGAGCCCAGGTGGTCGGAGAGCTGGTCGACCAGCGCGCCCGGGTTCTTCTCGCGCAGCAGGTGGACGATCGGCTGGTCCGGGATCGTCTCCAGCCGCTTGCGCCTGATCCACCGCCAGCCGAGGCGCTGCGGCAGCTGAGCGACCGGAACCCCTTGTCCCGCGGTCGCTTCCGTCATGAGCACCCCCAGTGGTCAGCTGATCATCAGAAGTGACACTACAGATGACGTGTGACGGGAGGCACTGGTTTCGCGGATCTGCGGGAACGCGCGCTCAGCGCGGCTTCGTGCCTGGTTCGTTACCTCGGGTCGTTACGTTCTGCCGCATGGGTCAGAACGAGTTCTCGGTGTCCAGCAGCGTGGTCGTGAACGCTCCCGCGGAGGCGGTTTTCGCGGTGTTGGCCGATCCGCGCAAGCACGCGGTCATCGACGGTTCCGGCACCGTGCAGGGGGAGATGAGCGGACCGGAGCGGTTGGTGCTGGGGTCGAAGTTCGGGATGCGGATGCGCAGGGGCATCGGCTACCGGATCACCAACACGGTCGTGGAGTACGAGGAGAACCGGCGGATCGCGTGGCGGCACGTGCTGCCCGGTCGCTGGCGGTACGAGCTGGAGCCGGCGGGCGAGTCGGCGACCAAGGTCACCGAGACCTACGACTACGCGGCGATGCTGCCGAAGCTGATCGCGCGGACCGGCTTGCCGAAGCAGAACCTCCGGTCCATCGAAGCCACCCTCCAGCGCCTCAAGTCCCACCTGGAGGACTGACCGCCGCAGGTATCAGCGGGGCCTGCCGGGCACCCCGGGGCGGGTCTGCCAGGGGTGCGGGCCGCCCAGGGGGCGGTACTCGACGCCGAGGGCGTCCAGGCGGGGCAGGTGGTGGTCGACGAGCCTGCGCTGGAAGTCGGCGAGGTCGTGCTGCTGGCTCCAGGCCACTTCGGCGAAGGCCGACAGGCGGGGGAACGCCGCGTAGTCCAGGCGGCGCGGGGTGTCCAGGTGCTCGGTCCACACCTGCGCTTGGACGCCGAGCGCGCCCGGCAGCGGTTGGTAGCCGTAGACCTTCTCCAGCGTCGTCAGGAAGCCCACCGGGATCGGTTCGTCGGGGTGGTCGGCCTGGCGGTGGTCGAAGTAGAGGTGGTCCTCCGGGCACAGGACGACGTCGTGGCCGCGTTCGGCGGCGCGCACCGCCGCCTGCTCGTCGCGCCAGGCGGCGATGATGGTGCCCGCCGGCAGCGGGTCCACCGAGTCCAGCAGTTCGTCCCAGCCGGAGGCGCGGCGGCCGCGTGCGTGGACGTGCTCGATGAGCTCGCGCAGGAAGGTGCCGTGCTGCGGGGTGATGCCGGGGACCTCGTCGCCGCCGACGCAGATCACCGGGGACGGGAACACGTCCATCAGGTGGTCGAGGACCGCGCGGTAGAAGTCGGTGGTCGCGGGGTCGGTGTTGAGGATGTCGCTGCTGACGCCCCACGAGTCCCACACCTCGGGGCGCTGGCCGGTGCCCAGTTCCGGGTAGGCGGCGATGGCGGCCTGGCTGTGGCCGGGCACGTCGACCTCCGGGACGACGGTGATGTGGTGGCGGGCCGCGTGGGCGACGATCTCGCGCAGGTCGTCGGAGGTGTAGAAACCGCCGTGCGGCCGGGAGTCGAACTCCGGTTCCGGGCCGCGGCCGACCATCGAGCGCGCCCGCCAGGCGCCGACCCGGGTCAGCTCCGGGTAGCGCGGCACCTCGAACCGCCAGCCCTGGTCGTCGGTCAGGTGCAGGTGCAGCACGTTGAGCTTGTGCACGGCCAGCAGCTCGACGAACCGCAGCACTTCCCGCTTGGGCAGGAAGTGGCGCGCCACGTCGAGGTGGCAGCCGCGCCAGGCGAACCGCGGCCGGTCCTCGACCTCCCCGCACGGCAGCACGAACCGCCCGTAGTGGATCAGCGCCGACCGGTACGCCGACGGATCCAGCAGCTGCCGCAGGGTTTGCGCGGCGTGGTGCGCGCCGGCCACGTCGTGCGCGACGACCTCGACGCCGTCCGGGCGGATCTGCGCGTGGTAGCCGCCGGGGACCGATCGGCGCCCGTCGACGCGGAATTCGATCGTCGGGCGCTCGTCGTCGGCGAACCGCAGCCCGGTGCCCGCCCCGACGTGGCGGCGGAACCAGTCGGCCGTGGTGGGTTCGCCGCCGACCGTGGTGTTCTGGTCCAGCTCCAGCACCCCGGCCGCCGGGCTGACCCGCAGCGGGCGCGGCAGCAGCGAGTCCCAGCTCATCCCTTCACCGCCCCGGCCAGGCCGGACACCAGCTTCCGCTGCACCAGCACGAAGAAGACGAGCACCGGGATCGTCATCAACGTCGAACCGGCCATGATCGCACCCCAATCGTTGCCCTCGGGTTTGAAGAAGACCAGGATCGCCATCGGCAACGTCTGGTTCTCGGTGGCCGAGATGATGAACGTCTTGGCGAACAGGAAGTCGTTCCAGGCGTGGATGAACGACAGCACGCTGGTGGCCACCAAACCCGGTGCCACCAGCGGGAAGAGCACCTGCCACACGAACCGGCCGCGGCTGGCGCCGTCGAGGGTGGCCGCCTCCTCCAGCTCGGCGGGGACCGCGGCGACGAACCCGCGCAGCATCCAGATCGCCAGCGGCAGGCTGAACGCGAGGTGCACCAGCACCAGCGAGCCCAGGTGGTTGAGGCCGAACGCCGGTGCCACGCCGCCGACCTCGCGCATCAGGAAGAACAGCGGGATGGTCAGCGCCTCCACCGGGACCATCTGGGCCACCAGGATCATCAGCAGCAGCACGGTGCGACCGCGGAACCGGAAGCGGGTCAGCGCGACCGCCGCCAGGAACGACATGAGCAGCGACAGCAGCACCACTGCCGCGGCCACCAGCAGGCTGTTCGCGAAGTAGCCGCCGAGACCGTCCACTGTGAACACCCGGCGGAACCCGTCCAGGGTGGGGGCGAAGGTCCACGGGCGGGGATCGGCGGACAGCAGCTCGCCCTCCGGCTTGAACGCCGAGAGCACCATCCAGTACAGCGGGAACGCCACCGCGACGGCGATCAGCACCGCCACCGCGTCGGCGATCCGGCGCGGCATCCGCTTGCGCGAGGAAGTCATGCGATCGCCCCGTCCTTGCGCTGGGCCCGCAGGTAGGCCAGCGTGATCAGCACGAGCAGCACGGTCATCACCACGCCGATGGCCGAGCCGAGCCCGTAGTTCGAACCGGCGAACGCCTCCTGGTACGCGTAGACGTTGAGCACCATGTTCTGCCCGGCCACGCCGCCCCCGTTGGTCATCACGTAGATCTGGGTGAAGATCTTGAAGTCCCAGATGATCGACTGGATGGTGGCGATCACCAGCACCGGTTTGAGCATCGGCAGCAGCACGCTGCGCGCGGTCCGCCACGTCGACGCGCCGTCCAGCGCCGCGGCCTCCACCACCTCGCCGGGAATCCCGCTGAGCCCGGCGTAGGTGGTGACCAGCACGAACGGGAACGAGCACCAGATCACCTCGGCGGCCACCAAGCCGAAGGCCACGAACCGGTCGTAGGTCCAGGAGAACCCGGCCGCGCCGTCCACGCCGATCCCGGTGAGCACCTCGTTGACCAGCCCGAAGTCCTGGTCGAACAGGAACAGCCACACCGTCGAACCGGCCATCGCCGGGGTCGCCCAGGCGCCGATCGCGGCCAGGAACAGCAGCAGCCGCGGCAGCGGGCTGATCCTGGTGGCCAGCACCGCCAGCGCGATGCCGACCGCCAGGCTGCCCACCACGCACACCGCGGCGAACAGGCAGGTCTGGGCCAGGATCGTCCAGAACTCCGCATCGCCCAGCAGCGCCAGGTAGTTGCCTGCGCCGAGGAACTCCAGCGCGGCACCGCCGGAGGCCTGCGCCTGCCCGTACTCGTAGAGGGAGATCTGCACCAGCTGGTAGAGCGGGTAGCCCATCATCACGGCCAGCAGCAGCCCGGCCGGTGCGAGGTAGAGCAGTGCGGCCATCAGCGGCCTTCGAACGCGGAGTTCATCTGCTCGGCCGCGCCGGAGGTGGCCTCCTCGACGCTGGTGCCGGTGATGACCTGCTGCACCATCGTGGGCAGCACGCCCTGCGCGTCGATCTTCGACCAGCCGTCGGTGGTGGGCACGAACCGGGTTCCGGCTTGCAGGGTCTGCACGAACGGTGCCACGGCGGGGTCGCCGGCGGCGAGTTCCTGCTGCACGTCGGTGAAGGTGGGCAGGTTGCCCATCGCGTCGTACATCTTGCGCTGGTACTCCTTGCCCGCCAGCAGCTGCACGAACTCCTTGGCCAGCGTGGCGCGCTTGGAGGACTTCAGCACGCCCAGCATGTTCCCGCCGGCGAAGGCCGGGGCGATGGATCCGTCGGTCTTGCCGGGCAGCGGGACCACCGCGTACTTGCCGCCTGCCGCACCGGCTTCCACCGCGGCGCGGTTGAAGTCGCCGCCGATGGTCATCGCGGCCTTGCCGGAGGCGAAGGCCTGCACTGCCTGGCTGCCGGTCATGTCCGCGCACTGCTCGCGCGGGCACGCGCCGCCGCTGATCAGCGACGAGTAGGTGGCCACGCCCTCGCGGGCGGCGGGATGGTCCACAGTGGACTTCCAGGTGCCGCCGTCCTGGCGGGCGATGTCGCCGCCCGCGGCCCAGATGAACGGCATCAGCGCGTAGTGGTACTTGCCGCCGACGGAGATGCCGTAGAGGTCGGGGCGGGCTTCGCGGATCCGCTGCGCGGTGTCGACCAGTTCCGCGGTGGTGCGCGGGGGTTTCAGGCCGAGCTCGTCGAAGACGTCGGTGCGGTAGTACAGCGCGCGGATGCCGGTGTACCAGGGCACGCCGTAGACCTTGCCGTCGACCTTCGCGGTCTCCAGCACCGATTCGTCCAGGTCGGCGGCCTCCGGCCACTGGCCGAGCTGGTCGGTCAGGTCGGCGAGACCGCCTGCGGCGACGTAACCGGCCACGTCGGTGTTGCCGTACTCGGCGACGTCCGGGGCGCTGGCCGGATCGTTGAACGCGCCGGTGAACCGCTCCGAGCGGGTGTCCACCGGGATGTACTGCACGTCGACCTGGACGCCCTGGTGCTCGGCCTCGAAGCGGGCCACCGCTTCGTCCACAGTGGTCTGCTTGGGTCCGCGGGTGGCCTCGTCGAACAGCCAGACCCGCAGCGTGCCGGTGCTTTCGTCCTCAGCGGGTCCGTCCTGCTGCACCTGCGGTGGTCCGCAGGCTGTGAGCAAGGCACCGATGGCGGTGACGGTGATGGCTTTCCAGGCACGCATGGCAGTCTCCGTTGCACTGTCCGCAATTCCCGTTTTGCGCTGAGCAATCGGATGCTATGGATCACAACCGGGAAAGGCAAGGTCTGAACCAATTTTCGCGGTTGGGATGATGCGAGGCCGGGAAAAGTGGTGAATTCCCAGAGGTTTTCGTCCTGATGATCACTGGGAGGATTGGTGGGCCGCGGCCGATCCGCGATTCGTCCGAACCCCAGGGAGCGCGCATGATCGCCGGGTTGCTCACTGCCGTCCTCACCGCAACGCTGGTGCAACCGCTGCCACCCAGCCCAGCTCAGCCCGAAGAACCCGACCTGGCCGCCACGTGGACCGCGCCGCTGCACACCGAGGGGCGCTACATCGTCGACGCCGGTGGTTCCCGCTTCAAGCTGAAATCCGGGAACTGGCACGGGGCCAGCGGAACCTACGACGGCAGCGGCGATGTCGACGACCCGGCCAACCACCACGCCGGCGAGAACAGCAACGGCATCCCGCTGGGCCTGGACCGGGCGCCGATCGGCGAAATCCTCGACAGCTTCGCCGAACTCGGTCTCAACAGCATCCGGTTGCCGTTCGCCAACGACATGATCCGCGACGAGTCGACCGTGCCGGACCAGGCGGTCGCGGCGAACCCGCAGCTGCGCGGCAAGACCCGGCTGCAGGTCTACGACGCGGCGGTTTCCGCGCTCACCGACCGCGGATTCGCGGTGATCCTGAACAACCACACCAACACCACCCGCTGGTGCTGCGGGGTCGACGGCAACGAGCGCTGGAACAGCAGTCAGAGCGACCAGCAGTGGGAGGACGACTGGGCGTTCATGGCCGGCCGCTACCGGGACAACCCGCGCGTGGTCGGCGCCGACCTGTACAACGAGGTGCGGCGCGACGTGTTCGACGACCCGAACTGGGGGCTGGGCGACGCGCACGACTGGTTCGCCGCCTCGCAGCGCGCCGGGGACCGGATCCTCAACGAGGCCAACCCGAACCTGCTGATCATCATCGAGGGGATCAACTGGGTCGGCATCCCGGTGGACGGCTTCCCGCACGGCCGGCCGACGCTGGAACCGGTCCGGACGTTGTCGCACACGTTGGCAAAACCGGGAAAGCTGGTGTACTCGGCGCACTTCTACGGCTACACCGGCCCGAACCACTCCGGTGCGACCGGCACGGGGGAGACCAGCGACCCGCGCTACCAGGACCTGTCCCGCGACGAGCTGCACGACGTGCTGCAGCGCCAGGCGTTCTTCGTGACCGAGGACGGTCAGCCCTACACCGCCCCGCTGTGGATCAGTGAGTTCGGCGTGGGTGGCCGCGACGAGCAGGACCCCAAGGTCCGGGCGTGGTTCGAGAACTTCGTGGACTTCCTCGTCGCCAACGACACCGACTTCGCCTACTGGCCGCTGGTCGGCTGGCACGAGAACCGCCAGGGCAACGGCTGGGCCCTGGCGCACTGGGACAGCGCGGGCAACCGCATGTTCCTCGACGACGGCGACGACTGGCGGGCCGACGCCTGGCACCGCCTGGTCAACGCCTCAAGCCGGGACTTCGAGGTCGGCGGGTAGCAACTGCTCGGTGAGCACCCGGCGCACCCGCGCGTCGCGGTCGGGAGCGGCCAGCCACCGGTCGAGCAGCCGCCAACCGTGGAAGTAGCCCCACACGTAGCAGGACATGCCCCCGGCCCGGAGCAAGGTCAGGACCGCACCGGCGTCAGCATCCGAGATCAGCGCCCACCTGGTGAGGTAGGCGCTGATCTCGGCGTCCGGACGGCCTTCATCGGCGAGGAGCGCAGCATTGCCCCAGGCTCCGAACAGGATGTTCTGCGCGCGGTGGATCGCAGCGAAATCGGAGCCGTCCGGCGCGATCCCCCGCTCGGCGAGGACGTTCTCGGTCAGCCACGTCTGGGCTTGGCCGCTGGGGAAGGCGATGTCCTGCGCGTGCAACCCGAGCCCCTCGCTGATCACGAACGATGGCGAGAGCATGAACCGCACCTGCTGGTCCGCGAAGCCGAGCTCGTCGACCAGCCGGAGCTCCTTGAGCATCGATTCGGCGATGTGCCCGGGGTGCCCCTCGTGGGCGACGACGTAGAGCAGGTCGGCCAGGTTGAACGGCAGGTCGGCGTTGATGTGGATCGTCGAGCGCAGATCCCCCTCGTAGGCCCCGGCGGCCCGGAAGTTCACGCCGGTGGCCAACTCGCACTTGGTCACCTCGCCCTCGGGCAGGGCCACGATCTCGTCCGTGCGCCTGCGGGTCTCGGCGACTGCGCGGTCGACGAGGGCCGGCAGCTGGTCCACCTGGGCCGGTGGCAGCGCGTAGGACGCCTGCCAGGACTGCAGCCGCTCCAGCAGCGACCCGGTGCCCTGCGGCAAAGCGCGGTCCAGCAAGTCGTGCGCCTCGTCGAAGACCTCCGTCGGCAGCATTCGCACTGGCACGCCCAAGCATTCGCTGGCATGCGCCGACAGCGGCAGCTGCTCGCCGGCCAGTCGCCGGGCGACCGCTCGCATGGCCCGCACCTGGGCAGCCAGGTAGCGAGCGCGCTCGGCGGGAAACGGCGAGGTGTCCAGCAGCGCTTCGGCGTCTTCGACCAGCTGCCGCGCCGCCGTCGGCTCTTCGCCCGCCACCTGGTCCCGCCATGGCGGTGGCCCGCTGTAGATCACCACGGTCCCCGTCGCGCTGCCCGTCACCAACTTGTCGATGCGCAGCGCCAGAAGCGCGTACTGGCGCAGCCATTCGTCCGGTGTCATCGAATCCTCCTCGTGGCGCTCCGCCTAACTCCGGTCGAAGCTAGCTGTACGGTTTTCCGTACGCTGTAAGGGAGGAGCGCATGGCCGAGGAAAGACCACCGGCGATCTGGTTCGCCGAGCAACGCCCCCGCAAACCGCGCCTGTCCAGGGAACGCATCGCACGTGCCGCGGTCGCGGTGCTGGACGCGGACGGCGCTTCGGGACTGTCCATGCGGCGGCTCGCCGCCCGGCTGGACGTCAGCGCGATGTCGCTGTACGAGTACGTGGGCAGCAAGGAGGACGTGCTCGACCTCGCGGTTGACGAGGCCTTCGCCGGCGTCGAGCTCGACGGGATCGATGGGGTGCCCTGGCGGGAGGCCCTCGCGCAGCAGCTGGTCCGAGCCCGGGACGTGATGAAGCAGCATCCGTGGTTGCCGGCCCTGATGTCCACCCGTCCGCTGCTCGGCCCGAACTCGTTAGCGCTCTCCGAGCGGTTCTACGCCGTTCTGACCGCGGTCGGGCTTGAAGGCCACCGCCTGACGGCTGTCATCGGTGCGCTGACGTACTACGTCCAGGGGTGGGCCGCGACGGAGAACTTCTGGCGGGCGGTGCACCGGGATCCCGCCCGCGAAGCCCAGCTCCGACGCTGGACCCAGCAGCACCTCGAAAGCCGCCGGGAGGACTACCCGACCCTGGCGCAGCATGCGGACGTCGTCGGCACCGACGACTTCGACGCCTCCTTCGAACTCGGCCTGGCCACCATCCTCGACGGGGTCGAAGCGCAGCTCCCCGACGCCGGTACTGCCTGACGAACTGCTGGTGGGTCTCGCCGACGCCGACCGGGACGGCGAGACCCGAACCTCGGGGAGGGCGCGGGGAGCCCGCCCTTCCCGAGGGGTCAGCCGTGGAAGGTCACGGCTGCGACCGATGGGCACTCGTAGACGTCCTGCGTGGGGGAGAGGGCGCCGGAACCCGCGTCGCGGGTCAGGCGGGTGATCGCGCCGGAGCGCTGGTTGGCCACGTAGAGGGACGTCTGCTCCGGGTCGAGGGCGAAGTGGCGGGGCCAGTCTCCGCCGACCGGCGTGGTGCCCCGGAACTCCAGCCCCTCGCCGGTGATCGCGAAGGTGGCGATGTTGTTGTCGCCGCGGTTGGTGGCGTAGGCGAACTTGGCGTCGCGGGTGATCGCGATCTCCGCCGGGAAGTTCTCGCCGCTCGCGTCGGGTTCGCGGGTGCCGACGACCTGCCCCGGGGTGAACTGGCCGGCGTCCAGGTCCCAGTCCAGCACGGTGATCTCGGACTTCAGCTCGGCCAGCAGGTAGGCGCGGTCGTAGTTGAACGCCAGGTGGCGCGGCCCGGTGCCGGTGGGCAGTTCGAGGTGCTGGTGCTGGGTGAGCTTGCCGGTGGCCGCGTCGAAGGCGTAGACGAACACGGCGTCCGCGCCGAGGTCCACCGCGACCACCCACTGCTTGCTGGGATCGACGAGCACCTGGTGGGCGTGCGGCTCGGCACCGGGGTGCTTGACCAGGTCGGTGGACTCGCCGATGGTGCCGTCGGCGTTGCGGCGGTGCACCGAGACCGTGCCGTCGGTGTAGTTGGCGGTGAAGATGAACTCGCCGCTCGGGTGCACCGTCAGGTGCGTGGGGCCCGCGCCGCCGGTGGGCTGGCTGCCCAGGACCATCGGGTGGTGACCGGAGAGGTCGACAGCGGTGATCGTGCCCTCCGGGACCTCGTTGGTGACGTAGAGGTATTTGTGGTCCGGCGACCAGGCGAAGAACGAAGCGTCGGGAACCCCGTCGACCACTCCGGACGGTTCGAGCACGCCCGCGTCGTTGCGGATCGCCACCTCCAGGCCGCGACCGGCCGGGGAGGCCGAGGTGTAGCTGCCGATGAGCGTCATCAGCCCGGCGGCGTGCTGCATCGCCGGGTCGGCCTGGGGTGCGGCCGACGAGGTGGTCGCGCACGCGGTGCTGGTGGCGACCACCCCGGCCGCGCCTGCGAGGCCGAGAGCGCCTGCGGCGGTGAGGAACCGGCGACGCGGCATTGCGTTGTCCCGCACGATGTTCTCCCTGCTCGGTGGACGATCGCGGGACAGTCTGCCGCATTCGAGACCAGTGGACTAGACCACGGAGCCTTAAGGTTTCCTCAAGGTCGGCTTCGCGGATTTTCCCCCGAGCAGTGGGAAAATCCGCTACGGCAGCGGTGCGGCGCGTTTCGCGGGCTTGGCGGGCGGTGCGACGCCGACGCCGGGGCTGCCGCCGCAGGGACCGGACATGCTCCAGTCCGGGTCGACGTCGCCGCACGCGCCTGCCGACTTCTGCGCCTGCACCATGTCGGCCACGTCGGCGAGCAGCCGCTTGGCGTCGTAGACGACGCCGTTGCGGATCGTCCACTGCACCCCGCCGACGCGGGCGATGTCGCCGGTGTCCTGGTTCAACCGCGGAGTTCCGGTGCCGTAGAGGGTTTTCAGGTCCTCCAGCGGGTTCTCCCCGAGGATCGCCAGGTCGGCGATGGATCCCTCCACCACCGAGCCGTACTCCGGCGGCCGACCGGTGGGGTCGGCGATGGTCCGCGCGGCCGCCGAGCTCATCGCCTCGATCGCTTCCAGCGGCGTCAGACCGGCTTCGCGCAGCATCTCCAGCTCGTTGATGTTCGCGAAGCCGTACAGGTTGTAGATGAACCCCGGGTCGGTGCCGCCCGCGATGCGCCCGCCCATCTCCTTGTAGTCGTGGACGAGCTGCATGTACTGCACGTAGAAGCGCTTCCAGCTCGCCTCGTCCTCGGAGGTCCACGAGTAGTAGAACGAGCCGTGCGCCTCCGGGCTGGGTTCCCAGAAGTTCCACAGCGTCGGCAGCACGAACCGCGGGTGCCACTCCAGACCGCGCGTCCGCAGCAGATCGCGCCCGGCGAGGTAGACGCCGAGGGTGGGGCCGAACGTCACGCCGTTGTCCAGCTGCTGCGACAGGTACGAGCGCCACTGCGCGGAGCCGGGCGGGTACGTGTAGTTGACGACCTCGGCGACCGCCCGCCACCGCGACGCTTCGTTGGAGTAGTCGTAGTCCGGTGGCTTCGGGTGCTCGCGGCCTTCCTTGAGCAGCGCCTCGAAGTGGCCGTAGAAGTGGGTGACCGTGCCCAGCCCGAGCCTGCCGGTCTCCAGCGCGTTGAGCTGCGGGTAGATCGGTGGGGAGTGGTGCATGGTGGTGCCCAGCCCGGACTGCCGCGCGGCCTTGATCGCCGCCTCGATCTCCGGGCGGCCGTAGGGTCCTTCGCCGAAGAACTTGATGCCGTCCACGCCGTTGCGGGCCGCCCACGCCACCCACCGGGTGGCCTTCTCCGGGCTGTCGACCGGGCCGTCCTCCCAGCCGCTGCCCGGGGTCTGGTAGTTGACGATGCGCGGCGCCACGATCTCGTTGCGCTCGCTGCGCTCCTTGTCCGAGACCGCGTCGGGGTTCTTGGCCAGCGAAACGCCGCGGACCGTGGTGACCCCGTGCCCCAGCCACAGCTTGTAGGCGTAGGTCCGCGGGGTGCTCCCGGTCCCGGTGTGGGTGTGCTCGTCCACCAGGCCCGGCATCATCCACATGCCGGTCGCGTCGATCTCGTGCTCGGCGTCGTGCGGGGGTCGATCGGCGGGCAGTGCGCGGGACGGCTGACCTGCGGGGATGATCTGCTCGATGCGGTTGCCGCGGACCACCACGTCGACCGGTCCGCGCACCTCGCCGCCCGCGCCGACGATCAGGTTGACCCCGCGGATCACCAGCTTCCGGAACGGGCCCTGCCCTTCGCCGGGGCCGCGCGGTGGGGTGGGGGAATCGGCGGGGATCACGGTGCCGGCGTGGCCCAGGGCCGGTGCGACCCCGATCAGCCCCGCGGCGGCGCCGGCGGACAGAAGCAACGACCGTCTGCTCAGGTCCATTCGGACACTCCTCGCTTCGGAGTCGGATATCGCGAACGTTACGGGCGTTTCCGACGCAGCAGCAAGGTTTTTCGCGTGAGGTCAAGAGATCGTCGGGGTCAGGAGATCACCGCCGACAGAAGTGCGGCCATGCCGAAGCCGACCAGGGACAGGATGGTTTCCAGGACCGTCCAGGACTTCAGCATGTCCTTGACGGAGATGCCGAAGTAGCGGCTGATGATCCAGAAACCGCCGTCGTTGACGTGCGAGGCGATGATCGAGCCCGCGGCGATCGCCACCGCGATCAGCGCCAGCTGCGCCTGCGAGTACTCCCCGGCGTGCAGCAGCGGTGCGATGATGCCGCCGGTGGTCACGATCGCCACCGTCGCCGAGCCCTGCGCGATGCGCAGACCCGAGCTGATCACGTACGCCGCCACCAGCAGCGGCAGCCCGGTGGACTGCAGCGATCCGGCCAGCGCCTGGCCGACGCCGGTTTCGGCCAGCACCTTGCCGAAGAAGCCGCCCGCGCCGACCACCAGCAGGATCATGCCCAGCGGGCGCAGCGAGTTCCCGGTCAGCTTGGACAGTTCCCCGCGACTCATCCCGCGTCGCCGTCCCAGCAGCCAGAACGCCAGCAGCACCGCGATGGTCAACGCCACCGTCGGGTTGCCCAGGAACGTCAGCACCGCCAGCACCGCGCTGCCCTTCGGCAGCGTGATGCTGCCGAACGTGGCACCGAGGATCAGCAGCATCGGCAGGCCGATGATGAAACCGACGGTGGCCAGCTTCGGCTCGGGGCGGCCCTCAGCCTCGTTCTTGCGCGCCAGCTCATCGGCCGCGGCCAGCATCTCCTCGGGCACCGGCAGGTCGATGCGCTTGCCGATCCAGAGCGGGTAGAGCAGGCCGCTGACCGCGAACGCAGGCAGCCCGCAGGCCAGGCCCATCAGGATGATCCAGCCGAGGTCCACGCCGAGCAGCCCGGCGGCGACCACCGGTCCGGGGTGCGGCGGCAGGAACGCGTGCGTCATGGACAGCCCGGCGACCAGCGGCAGGCAGTACAGCAGGATCGACTTCCCGCCCTGCCGCGCCACCGCGTACACCAGCGGCGCCAGCACGAAGATGCCGATGTCGAAGAACACCGGGATGCCGAAGACCAGGCCGGACAGGCCCATCGCCAGCGGTGCGCGCCGCTCGCCGACCGCTCGCAGCAGCGTGCGGGTCAGCAGCTGCGCGCCGCCGGAGGCCTCCAGCATCGAGCCGAGGATCGTGCCGAGCCCGACGATCGCGGTGATGTGCCCGAGGATTCCGCCGAACCCGCTCTCCAGCAGGGAGTCGCTGCTCTTCTGCGCGGTGCCGACGATGTCCTCGACGGACAGCCCGGCGGCCAGCGCGATCAGCAGCCCGGAGACGATCAGGGCGATGAACGGTTCCACCCGGAACCGGATGATCATGAGCAGCAGCACCGCGATCCCGACCGCGCACAGCAGGAGCAGGCCGGGGGTCTCGTGTTGGAGCCAGTGGAGGAACGTGCTCACGGCGTACTCCTCTGGGGGAAGGCCGGTCTTCCGGCGTCAGTGCGGCTTGCGCAGGGCGCGTCCGGGCAGTGCGTCGGTTCGGCGGCCGTCCTCGATCACCGGCACGCCGTTGACCAGCACGTGCGGGATTCCGGCGGCCTGCTGCCGGGGTTCGTCGAAGGTGGCGGTGTCGGCGACCGCGTCGGGGTCGAAGAGCACCAGATCGGCGGCGTGTCCGGGGCGGATCCGGCCGCGGTCGGTCAGCCCGAGCCGATCGGCGGGTCGGGACGTCATGTGCTGCACGCACTCCTCGAGCCCCAGCACGCCGAGTTCGCGCACGTAGTGGCCGAGGTAGCGGGGGAAGGTGCCCCACGCGCGCGGGTGCGGGCGCGCACCCACCAGCAGCCCATCGCTACCGGCGGTGTGCACCCGGTGGC
Organism: Saccharopolyspora oryzae; assembly: GCF_027853915.1. Lineage (GTDB taxonomy): Bacteria > Actinomycetota > Actinomycetes > Mycobacteriales > Pseudonocardiaceae > Saccharopolyspora > Saccharopolyspora oryzae. The sequence goes on along the minus strand of NZ_JAQGLA010000061.1, from coordinate 14,739 downwards.
GCATGATGGCCTGCACGTTGTCCTCGTGGCCGACGTGCATCAAGCACGAACTGCCCAGTTCCTCGGACACCAGGACGTCGAAGTAGTGCTCCGCGGGCGTTCTCCCCGCGGCGCGGGCGGATTCGGCGACGCTGCGGCCGACGAGGTGGTCGTTGGCCGGTTCCCGGACACCGTTGATCTCGATGGTGTCCCACTCGACCGGAACCCCGTGGCAGCCGTCCGAACCCTCCTCCTCCAGCGCGACGCGGATCCGCTCGCGCTGCTCGGGATCGCGCAACCGCGCCAAGGTCGCCTCGACACCGCCCACCATCGCCCAGCTCGGCAGCAGCGCGTGCAGCGAAGTGCTGCCCGGCAGGTACGGGTAGGTGTCCAGCGTGATGTCGCATCCGTCGTCCAGCGCAGCGTCCAACATGGACAGGAGATCGGCCGCCCGGCCGCGGTTCACGCTGAAGTTCATCGTCGCGTGCGCCAAGTGCAGCGGACACCCGGAGCGCTTGCTGACCTCGATCATCTCCGCGTAGGCGGCCAGCGCCCCGGCGCCGTAGCTGCGGTGGTGCGGGCTGTAGTACCCGCCGTGCGCCGCGACCACCTCGCACAGCGCCGCGAGCTCACCGGTGTCGGCGTACATGCCGGGCGTGTAGGTCAGCCCGGAGGACATCCCGAACGCGCCCTCGTCCAACGACTGCGCCAGGACCGCGCGCATCCGGTCGAGCTCGGCATCGGTCGCGGCGCGGTCGTCGTAGCCCACGCACAGCAACCGGAGCGTGCCCTGCGGCACCAGGTACGCCGCGTTGGCGGCGATCCCGGAGTCGAGCCGGTCGAGGTACTCCGCGACGCTGCGCCAGTTCCAGTCGAAGCCGGGCGGATCGTCGTTCCACCCGGCGATCTGGGTGCGCAGCGTCGCCAGCGTCGCGTCGTCGACCGGGGCGTAGGACAACCCGTCCTGGCCGATGACCTCCAGCGTCACGCCCTGCGACACCTTCGCGGTGTGGTCGGGGTTGGCGAGCAGCTGCAGGTCCGAATGCGCGTGCATGTCGATGAAACCGGGGGAGAGCACCAGCCCGTCGGCGTCGATCGCGCGCTTGCCGCGCAACCCGCCACCTTCGTCGATCTCGGTGATCAGGCCTCGCTCGACGCCGACATCGGCGCGGTAACCGGGGCCGCCGTCTCCGTCGACGACCCGCGCTCCGCGGACGACCAAGTCCATTGTGGAGTCTCCACCCGTTCCAGGAGTTGTCAGCTGCTCCGGGCCCGTTCGATCAGAAGAACGTGCGGACCAGGTCGATCACCTCGCCGCCGTCCACCACCGGGATCAGCGACCACTTGTCGAACACCGTGCAGGGGTGGGACAGCCCGAACCCGACCCAGTCGCCGACCTGCGGATCGGCGCCGGACAGCTCCAGGAACGTGTGCTGGTCGGCCAGCCCCCGGACCCGGCAGGACCCCTCCGGGAACTCGTGGATCACGCCGTCGGCGCCGCGGATCACCTGCGGTTCCGGCAGGCCCTGGTCGAAGGACACGTCCCGCCGGCCCATGGTCAGCAGCGCCAGACCGGGCTCCGGGCGCGACATGACCTGCGCCCAGATCCGCATCGCCGGCCGGAACGGGCTCTCGTCGCCCGCCAGCCGGTGCTCGCGGCTGAACGGCGAGCGGACCCGGTAGAAACCGTCGTCGTGCAGCAGGTAGCCGCCGCTGCGGATCACCGGCAGGACGGGCAGCCCCGCCGGCCACCCCTTCGTCAGCGCCTCGGCGACCTGGTCGAAGTAGGCGCTGCCGCCGGCGGTGACGATCACCTGCTCGAGCCCGGCGAAGTGCCCGGCCTCGGACAGCTCGGCCACCAGCTCGCGCACGTGCTCCAGGTATCCGTCCACAGCGGACAGCGAGGTGTCGCTGATGTCGTGCGCGACCTCGCCCTCGTAGCCGGCCACGCCGACCAGCCGCAGCACCGGGCTCGCCAGCACGGCATCGGCGACCTCGCGGGCCTCGGCCTTCGTCCGCGCACCGGTGCGCCCGCCGGGCAGTCCCAGCTCGACCAGCACGTCCACCGGGCGCGAAGCACCGTGCGAGGCCAGCGCTTCGGACATCAGCTGCACACCGCGCACCGAGTCCGCGTAGCAGCAGAACTCGAAATCGGCGTCGCCGTCGAGCTCGTCGGCCAGCCACGCCAGTCCGCTGGGGTCGACCAGCTCGTTGGCGAACAGGATCCGCTCGACGCCGAACGCGCGGTACACCCGCAGCTGGCTGGTGCTGGCCGCGGTGATGCCCCACGAACCGTTCATCAGCTGCTGCCCAAACAGCTGCGGCGCCATCGTGGTCTTGCCGTGCGGGGCGAGCTGCACCCCGTGCTCGGTGCACCAGTCGGCCATGGTCCGCAGGTTGTGCTGCAGGGCAGCGCGGTCGAGGGTCAGGAGCGGTCCGACGAAACCGCTCCCGAAGACGGTCGGTTTCGTGGCCAGGAACTCGCCCACCGTGGTGCCGAAGGCATCCGAGGGCATGCCCTTGAAGCGCCAGTCGATGCGCTCGTCGTGCAGGGCTTGGACCGCTTCGACGTTGATACCCCGTGATGACACCAAGGTCTCCTATTGCGTGGAATGCAACAATGGTTGCGCAGAATGCTGGCTAGGTGTGTACCATCACGCGGCGCGACACGTCAACGGATCGGAGAGCTAGGTGAGTCAGAGCCTGGAGCGAGGACTGGCCGTGCTGACCGCGTTGGCCGCCGGACCGCAAACCCTCGACCAGCTCGCCCAGCGCCTCGGCGTGCACAAGTCCACCGCGATGCGCCTGCTGCGCACCCTCGAAGCGGGGCGCTTCGTCCGCCGCGAGGACGTGCACCACTACCGCCTCGGCAGCACGCTGTTCGACCTCGCCCACCAAGCGCTCGAAGACCTCGACGTCCGCGACATCGCCCGCCCGCACCTGCTGGAGCTGGGCGGCATCGGCGGCCACACCGTGCACCTGGCGACGCTGGAGGACGACCACGTCATCTACATCGACAAGGTCGACAGCAAGCACCCGGTGCGGATGTACTCCCGCATCGGCCGCCGCGCCCCCGTGCACTGCACCGCGGTCGGCAAAGCCCTGGTCGCGGACTGGGCGCCGCAGCAGCGCGAGCAGTTCGCCGAGCAGCTGACCTACCCGAAGCTGACCGCGAACACCATCGACTCGCCCGAGCGGTTCCTGACCGAGCTGGAGCGGGTGCGCGCGCAGGGCTACGCGGTCGACCGCAGCGAGCACGAGGACTTCATCCACTGCATCGCCGCGCCGATCCGCAACCACCGCGGCGAGGCGGTCGCCGCCGTGTCGCTGTCGGTGCCGAAAGTACTGCTGGACTTCGACGGCCTGCTCGGGCTCGTCGACGACGTGCTGCGCGCAGCCGGCGGGATCTCCGCCGAGCTGGGCTGGCAGCCAACGGACAAGAGGAAGGAATCCTGATGGCCCGCACCGTGGTCAGCACCGACAACGCCCCGAAGCCGCCGGCGAGCATCCCGCTGTCGCAGGGCGTCCGCAAGGGCAACATCCTGCAGGTCTCCGGCCAGACCGCGGTCGACCCCGCCACCGGCAAGGTCGTCGAGGGCGGCGTCGCCGAGCAGACCGAGCAGTGCCTGCGCAACGTCATCGCGATCCTGGAAGCCGAAGGCGGCTCCCTCGAGGACGTCATGATGCTGCGCGTGTACCTGACGGACACCTCCCAGTTCGCGGAGATGAACGAGGTCTACGCCCGCGTGGTCGGCGAGCCCTTCCCGGCCCGCACCACCGTCTACGTCGGACTCCCGGCCGGCCTCCTGGTCGAGATCGACGCCCTGGCAGTCCTGGACTGAGCGCCACGACGCGAAAGAGCGCCTCCCGCCGCTGAACTGCTCGGCGGGAGGCGCTCGTCGCTTCGATCGGGCGACTCAGTCGCGGCGGCCCGTGAACGCGATGGACAGGCCGAGTCCGATCATGGCGAACCCGCCCACTCGCTGGACCCGGGCCAGACGACGCGGGGCACTGGCAACCCAATGGCGGGCCTTCGCTGCGGACAGGCCCCACGCGCTGTCCGAGACCAGCGCGATCCCGACCGGGATCAGGCCGAGCAGGAGCATCTGCACCGCTGCGCCGCCCACCTCCGGGACGACGAACTGCGGGACCACCGCGCTGAAGAAGACGAACGTCTTGGGATTCGCCACCCCCACGACGACACCTTCCCGCAGCGCTCGCCAGCCGCCGCGCGGGGGAACCTCAGCCGGCAGCTCCGAGGTCGGCCGGCCGTTGCTGCGCAGCGCCTTGATTCCCAAGTAGATCAGGTACGACGCGCCCAGCAGCTTGATCGCGGTGAACACCACGAGCGACTGCGCCACCACCGCGCCGATGCCCAGAGCCACTGCCACGGCGACCAGGTAGCTGCCGATCGCATTGCCCAGGACGCTGGTCAGCGCGGTGCGCTTGCCGTGGGCCAGCGCCCGGCCCACCACGAACAGCACGCTCGGTCCGGGTACCGCGATGATCACCAGCGACATCGCGGCGAAGACGAGCAGTCGATCCACGGACACCATTCGTTCCGACACCTCCGGTCGTCAGCTTGGCGGGTGCGGCCGACGAACACCAGCGGTTCGCGTGTCAGGTTCCGCGTGAAGTGATCTCACCTTCTAATGTGGACACATGTCGTTGCGATCACTGCTGTCCTGGAACGTCCTGGTGCCGGTGCTGGCCATCATCACGCTGGCCATATCCCTGCCCCAGAAGGGCCTGGGGCTGGGCATGGTCCTCGTCGTCGCCGTGCTGCTGGCGGGTGCGGTGCTGACCGCGGTGCACCACGCCGAGGTCGTCGCGCACAAGGTGGGGGAGCCGTTCGGCTCGCTCGTGCTCGCCGTCGCCGTCACCGTGATCGAAGTCGCGCTGATCGTCACCCTGATGATCTCCGGCGGGGACGAGGCCGCGACGCTCGCCCGCGACACCATCTTCGCCGCGATCATGATCACCACCAACGGCATCGCCGGTTTGGCGCTGCTGGTAGGAGCCCTGAAGTACGGGCTGACGATGTTCAACGCGGAAGGCACCGGCGCGGCGCTGGCGACGGTCGCGACGCTCGGCGCGCTGACCCTGGTGTTCCCGGCCTTCACCACCAGCGTCCCCGGACCCGCCTACTCGACGGAGCAGCTGGCGTTCGCCGCGGCGGCCTCGGTCGTGCTCTACGCGCTGTTCGTGTTCACCCAGACCGTGCGGCACCGCGACTTCTTCCTGCCGGTGACCGACAAGGGCACCGTCGAGCCCGAGGACGACCACGCCGAACCGCCGACCGGCAAGCAGACCGCGGCCAGCCTGGTCCTGCTGCTGATCGCGCTGGTCGCGGTGGTCGGCCTGGCGAAGGTGGAGTCCCCGGCGATCGAGGCCGCGGTGGCCGCGATCGGCTTCCCGAACTCCTTCGTCGGCGTGGTCATCGCGATGCTGGTCCTGCTGCCGGAGACCATCGCCGCGGTCCGCGCCGCGGTCCGCCGCCGCATGCAGATCAGCCTCAACCTGGCCTACGGCTCGGCGATCGCCAGCATCGGCCTGACCATCCCGGCGATCGCGGTCGCCTCGATCTGGCTGAAGGGCCCGCTGCACCTCGGCCTGGGCGCCACCCAGATCGTCCTGTTCGCCCTGACCATCGTGGTCAGCGTCCTCACCGTCGTCCCGGGCCGGGCCACCCGCCTCCAGGGCGGCGTCCACTTGGCCCTGCTGGCGGCGTTCCTGTTCCTCGCCGTCAACCCGTGACGCCACGAGCGCGGGAACGGGAACAGCCCCGCTCCCGCGCTCGGCTCACGACCGGCGCCCGGCGAACACCAGCAGGACCGGGCCGATGATGGTGATCCCGCCCGCGACCACGAACACCCCGGCCCAGCCCCACGAGGAGTCGGCCAGGTAGCCCGTGACCAGCGGCGCGAAGATCGAGGCGGAGGTGGCGAACATCTGCACCGCCCCGGAGACCGCGCCGTAGCGGGCGGCGGGCACCGCCTCGCCCACGATGATCCAGTACTGCGCGCCCGTCAGGTACAGCAGGAACACCACGACGGTCATCACCGCGACCGCGGCGAAGGTGCTGGTCACCATCGACACCAGCGCGAACAGCACGGCGGTCGCGGCCAGGCAGGCGATCACCAGCCACCGGCGCGGGGCCTCGGGGTCGCCGATCCGCCGGACCAGCCAGTCGGTGAGCACCCCGCCGGCGACCAGCCCGACGCAGCCGCCGATCCACGGGATGGCCCCGGAGATCGCCAACCCGTCCAGGTCGATGCCCCGCTCCTGAACCAGGTAGGTCGGGAACCAGGACACGAACGTCCAGAGTATCCAGGCGTAGCCGAAGTAGGCGATCGCGGTCGCCCACACCGCGGGCTTGGCCACGCAGCTCCAGAACCCCGGCGCGTCCTCCTGCTCCGCTTCGGCCGTTTCGGCCTCGTCCTGCCGGATGGCCCGGAGCTCGGCCTCGTTGACCTTCGGGTGCTGCTCCGGGGTGTCGCGCACGACCCAGAACCAGCCGACCGCGGCCAGCACGCCCAGCGCACCGAAGATCAGGAACGGCAGCCGCCAGTTCCCCTGCGTGGCGTGCATGATCGCGACCACCACCGGCGTGGCGACCGCGCCGCCCAGCGGAGTGGCGGCGTTGGCGATGCCCAGCGCGGTGCCCAGCTCCCGCTTCGGGAACCAGTTGTGCATCAGCTTCGCCGTGACCGTGGCCTGCGGGCCTTCCCCGGCGCCGAACAGGAACCGGATGACCAGCAGGCTGACGAACCCGATGCCGGCGGCGGTCAGCGCGGTGAACGCCGACCAGGCGATCACCGCCCAGCCCATCACGTTGCGCGGCCCGAACCGGTCGGCCAGCCAGCCGCCGATGAACCCGAACGGCGAGTAGGCGAGCGCGAAGATGCTGGCCAGCCAGCCGAAGGCGGCGTTGGAGAAGCCGAACTCGGCGATGATCAGCGGTCCGGCGATGCCGAACGCGGCCCGGTCGGCGTAGTTCAGGCCCAGCACCGCGAAGTCGGCGGCGAGCACCCCGAACCGGCGGCGGGTGGCGGTAGCGGTCTGCGTGATCGTCATGCGGGCACACCTCCGGTGCGCAGGACGCGCTCGACGACGTCGATCGCGGTGCGGACTTCGCCGAGCGGGACGGATTCGTCCGCGGTGTGCGCGTTCGCGATCGAGCCGGGGCCGAACACGACCGCGGGCACCCCGTCCAGCGCGATCTTGCTGGCGTCGGTGCCGTAGCCGACGCCGAGCGGTTCGGCGTCCAGCCCGGACTCCCGCAGACCGGCGGCCACGCTCCGCACGAACGGATCGGCCGGATCGGTCTCCAGCGAGTAGTCGACGATGTGCGGCTCGTGCACCACGACCGGCCAGCGCCCCTCGAGCTCCGCGCGCAGCTGCGCCCAGACCTCGTGCGGGTCCTCGCCGCCGACGGTGCGCCGGTCGATGGTCACCACGCAGCTGTCCGGCAGGACGTTGGGCCCCTGACCGCCTCCGATCATGGTCACCGCCAGGGACGGCGGGCCGACCAGCGGCCGGGTCAGGTGGACCAACCCGGGCGCGTGCTCCTGCTGGAGGTGGCGCACGACCTCGGCGGCGACCTCGATGGCGTTGGTCCGGCCCCACGGCTGCGAGCTGTGCCCGGCGTCGCCGCGCGCCTCGATGCGGCAGCGCATGCAGCCCTTGTGCGCCACGACCATCCGCAGCTCGGTCGGCTCGCCGATGATCGCCCCCGCCGGCTTCGGCAGGTCGCTGCGGCGCAGCGCGGTCACCCCGCGGTAGAGGTGCTCCTCGTCGACCACTCCGGCGAGGACGACGGTCCGCGGGCGCGGGCCGCGCTCGGCCAGCCGCGCCATCGCGGTCAGGAACACCGCCAGCGAGGCCTTCGCGTCGCACGAGCCCCGGCCGTGCAGCCGGTCGTCGCGGACTTCCGGTTCGAACGGCGCGATCGCCATGCCGTCGGTTTCCACCGTGTCCAGGTGCGATTCCAGCAGCAGCGGCTGCTCGTCGTCGCCGGGCAGCGTGACGACGACGTTGCGCCGCCCGTCGAGCACCTCCTCGGTGCGCGCGAGCATCCCGCGCGCGTCGGCCCACTCGGCGATGTGCTCGGCCAGGGCCGTCTCGGCCGGTTCGGCGCGGTCGCGCGGGTTGATGCTGGGGATGCGGACCAGGTCCGCGAGGAGTTCGACCGGATCGACCATGCGCCCACCCTGTAGCTGTCGTGCTTGTTGCGAATGTGGGCGGAAGCTATGCCAGCGATGATCGCCGGTCAAGATTTTTCGGCGGTGCAAGGGTTTTCGGTATCAACCGTCCACATTGCATTGCACGAGGCGCAATTTCGGGGGAGCTCCGTTGCGCGGGCTGCACCCCCGGGGCGGGAGAGGTGCGCAGCCGCGCGCGGGCGCGGCTGCGCGGGGTGGATCAGTAGACCGGGCCGGTGTACTTCTCGCCGGGGCCCTGGCCCGGGGCGTCCGGGAACGCCGAGGCTTCGCGGAAGGCGCGCTGCAGGGTCTGCAGGCCGTCGCGGATCGGGCCCGCGTGGGCGCCCAGGTACTCCACCGACGCGGTGACCAGCCCGGCCAAGGCGGTGATCAGGCGGCGCGCCTCGTCCAGGTCGCGCTCCGGGGCGGTGTCCGGGTCCTCGGCGCCCAGGCCGAGCTTCTCCGCGGCGGAGGACATCAACATGACCGCCGCGCGGCTGATCACCTCGACGCTGGGAACATCGACGAGGTCGCGGACGTTGTCCTGAAGGTCCGCGTCGTGTGCTGGCTCACCAGTCAGGTCGGCACTGGTCAGGGGCGTTGGCTGCGGTTCGGTCACGCCTGCTACCCTGACACGCACGACCAGCCCCCGATGAGTCGGGGGCGGCAAAGTGGAGTCCCGCTCCCACCCGAGTAGCCGCCACAGGCTTCCGGGTCCGGTCCATCCGGTGGCCCTGCGCCGCCGGTGGTGCGAACGGTACGTGAGGTGCCGGTTCGATCGGTTGGAGTCAGGATCCCGCGGTCCGCGCGAGCGGAACGACGGGATCTTCGCATTCCGGGGTGAGCTCTACGCGCCGCGGTGCATTAGAACAGCCATCGAACCGAGGAGGGCCCATCAGCTCCGAGACGCGCATCAACGACCGCATCCGGGTTCCGGAGGTCCGACTGGTCGGACCGAACGGGGAGCAGGTCGGAATCGTCCGCATCGAGGACGCGCTCCGGCTGGCCCAGGAAGCGGATCTGGACCTTGTCGAGGTCGCCCCGCAGGCGCGCCCGCCGGTCTGCAAGCTCATGGACTACGGCAAGTTCAAGTACGAGAGCGCGCAGAAGGCCCGCGAGTCGCGTCGCAACCAGCAGCAGACCGTCATCAAGGAGCAGAAGCTCCGGCCGAAGATCGACCCGCACGACTACGAGACGAAGAAGGGCCACGTGTCCCGCTTCCTCGGCCAGGGTCACAAGGTCAAGGTGACGATCATGTTCCGCGGTCGTGAGCAGTCGCGGCCCGAGCTGGGTTTCCGCCTGCTGCAGCGACTGGCCGATGACGTCTCCGACCTCGGGTTCATCGAGGCGAACCCGAAGCAGGACGGTCGGAACATGATCATGGTTCTTGCGCCGCACAAGACGAACAAGACCAAGCCCAAGGCGAACGCGTAAGGCACTCGCAAGGGCTCGTGATTGTGACGCCGGGCCGGGACGCAGTCCGCGCCCCCGCCCGGCATCAGTACGAAACGAGGACGAGAGCATGCCGAAGAACAAGACCCACAAGGGCACCTCGAAGCGCTTCAAGGTGACCGGTACGGGCAAGCTGCGGCGCGAGCAGGCCGGTCGTCGGCACATCCTGGAGAAGAAGTCCAGCCGTGTCACCCGCCGCCTGGAGGGCACCGAAGCGGTGTCCAAGAACGACGCCCCGCGCATCAAGAAGCTGCTGGGTCTCTGACGCTCGCTAGCTCCCCGAACCGGGACAGCAGCAGTTCAGCGCGACACCAGCCACCAGCACGGGCGGTCATCCCGCCCCCGATGAGATAACAGGACGGACCCCGTGGCACGCGTCAAGCGGGCAGTCAACGCCCAGAAGAAGCGCCGCACCATTCTCGAGTCGGCCCGCGGCTACCGCGGTCAGCGCTCCCGGCTGTACCGCAAGGCCAAGGAGCAGATGCTCCACTCGATGACCTACTCCTACCGCGACCGGCGCGCCCGCAAGGGTGACTTCCGGAAGCTGTGGATCACCCGCATCAACGCGGCGACCCGTCAGCACGGCTTGAGCTACAACAAGTTCGTGCAGGGCCTGAAGGCCGCCGAGGTCGAGGTCGACCGCAAGATCCTGGCCGAGCTCGCGGTGAACGACCCGACCGCGTTCGCGGCGCTGGTCGAGGTCGCCCGCAAGAGCCTGCCGGAGAGTGCGGCCTGATCGCCGACGGCACCTCTGCTGCACCGCGACCCGGGACTGCTCCGCTCACGGAGCGATCGTCCCGGGTCGCGGTCGCTCGCAAGCTCACCCGCCGCGCCGGGCGCGAGAAGGCCGGGGCCTTCCTGGCCGAAGGCGCTCAAGCGGTGGGGGAGGCTTTGACCGCGCACACCGCTGGATCGCTGCGGGTGCGCGAGCTGTTCGCCACCGAGCACGCTCGGCACGCCGAGCACCTCGATCGCGCCCGCGCCGTCGGCGTACCGGTGCACCTGGTCACCGAGAAGGCCGCGGCATCGCTGTCGGAGACGGTCACCCCGCAGGGCCTGGTCGCGGTGTGCGATCTGCCCGCGGTCGAGCTCGACGCCGCACTGGCCGAACGCCCCGCGCTGGTCGCCGTGCTGGTCGGGATCTCCGACCCGGGCAACGCCGGAACCGTGGTGCGGGTCGCGGACGCGGCCGGTGCCGGAGCGGTCCTGTTCGCCGGGGACACCGTCGACGCCTACAACGGCAAGGCCGTGCGCGCGTCCACCGGCAGCCTGTTCCACCTGCCGGTCGCCCGGAACCGCGACGTCGGCGCGGTGCTCACCGCCTGCCGCGAGGCCGGGCTCCGGCTCGTCGGCGCCGACGGCTACGCCGAAGGCGACCTGGACACCGCCGACCACGCCGGTGAACTGGCCGGACCCACCGCCTGGGTGTTCGGCAGCGAGGCCCACGGACTGCCCGATGAGGTGAAATCGCAGCTGGACACCACGCTGCGCGTCCCGCTCTACGGCCGCGCCGAGAGCCTCAACCTGGCGACCGCCGCAGCGGTCTGCCTCTACGCCTCGGCCCGCGCGCAACACCGCGCCGGATGAGTGACAGTTTTCAGCAGAACCGACCCGGCGCGCCGGTCCCGGATCGCGCGCGAGTCCGGGCAAAACTGAGATCCAGCTGGTCACGGGGTGCGCAGGCGGAACTCGCCGGGAGCGGATCTCCGCGAAAACGGGTTGGGGCCGTCGCATAGACTCTAGGGGCTAGCTTGCGGTCGGAGTCCGCATGCCGACGAGCAGGTTCGTCAGCCCGGGAGGCTCGGGCGCTGATGCCTGTCGGATCAACGGGAGTCACGCACACACGATGTCTGGAGCCAACGACCAGTACGACCCGAAAGAGGTCGCCGCGCTGTCGCCGGAGACGCTGGACCGCGCGGTGGTCGAGGCCGGCAAGGCCTTCGGGGCGGCCGCGGATCTCGAGGAACTGGCCGCCGTCAAGCCCGCGCACCTCGGTGACCGCTCGCCGCTGTTGACCGCTCGCCGCGAGATCGGCGCCCTGCCGCCCAAGGCGCGGTCGGACGCGGGCAAGCGCGTCAACCAGGCCCGCGAGGCGATCCAGCGCGCGTTCGACGACCGCCGCGCCGTCCTCGAAGCCGAGCGCGACCAGCGGGTGCTGCGCGAGGAGAGCGTCGACGTCACGCTGCCCTGGGACCGCGAGCCGACCGGCGCGCGCCACCCGATCACCCAGCTCGCCGAGCAGATCGAGGACACCTTCCTGGCGATGGGCTGGGAGGTGGCCGAGGGCCACGAGCTGGAAACCGAGTGGTTCAACTTCGACGCGCTGAACTTCGGCAAGGACCACCCGGCGCGCACCATGCAGGACACGTTCTACGTGGCCCCGGAGAACTCCGGGCTGGTGCTGCGCACGCACACCTCGCCGTCGCAGATCCGCGCGCTGCTGGACCGCGAGCTGCCGGTGTACGTGGTGTGCCCCGGGCGCACCTTCCGCACCGACGAGCTCGACGCCACCCACACCCCGGTGTTCTCGCAGGTCGAGGGCCTGGCGGTGGACAAGGGCCTGACCATGGCGCACCTGAAGGGCACGCTGGACGCCTTCGCCCGGTCGATGTTCGGCCCGGAGTCCAAGACCCGGCTGCGCCCGTCGTACTTCCCGTTCACCGAGCCCTCCGCCGAGATGGACATCTGGTTCCCGGAGAAGAAGGGCGGGGCCGGCTGGGTCGAGTGGGGCGGCTGCGGCATGGTCAACCCGAACGTGCTGCGCGCCTGCGGCGTGGACCCCGAGGTCTACACCGGTTTCGCCTTCGGCATGGGGCTGGAGCGGACCCTGATGTTCCGCAACGGCATCCCCGACATGCGGGACATGGTCGAAGGCGACGTCCGCTTCACCCAGCCGTTCGGCATCTGATGCCCACTGACATCCACTTGAACGAGAGAAAGGCCTGACCAAGTGCGGATTCCGGTTTCCTGGTTGGCCGAGCACCTTGAGCTGCCCGAGGAGACGACCGCGGAGACGCTGGCCGAAGCGTTCATCCGGATCGGGCTGGAGGTCGAGGAGGTCACGCACCTGACGCAGGTGCGGGGACCGCTCGTGGTCGGCCGCGTCGCCGAGATCGAAGAGCTCACCGAGTTCAAGAAGCCCATCCGGTACTGCCAGGTCGAGGTCGGCGCGACCGAGTCCGGCGAGCAGCAGGTGCAGGGCATCGTCTGCGGTGCACGCAACTTCCAGGAGGGCGACCTGGTCGTGGTCGCCCTGCCCGGCACGGTGCTGCCCGGCGACTTCGAGATCTCCTCGCGCAAGACCTACGGCAAGCTCAGCGAGGGCATGATCTGCTCGACCTCCGAGCTGGGCATCGGCGAGGACGCCGACGGCATCCTGGTGCTGGCGCCGGGTTCGGCCGACCCGGGTGACGACGCGGTGTCGCTGGTCGGGCTGGACGACTCGATCATCGAGCTGGCGATCACCCCGGACCGCGGCTACTGCTTCTCGGTGCGCGGCCTGGCCCGCGAGCTGTCCAACGCGCTGGACGTGCCGTTCGGCGACCCGGGCACCCGCCCGGTCCCGGAGGACGACCGGCCGTCGCGCTCGGTGGAGATCAGCGATCCGACCGCGTGCTCGCGGTTCGTGCTGCGCCGCGTGACGGGCGTCGACCCGACCGCGCCGAGCCCGTGGTGGATGCGCCGCCGCTTGATGCTGGCCGGGATCCGCTCGATCTCGCTGGCCGTGGACGTCACCAACTACGTGATGCTCGAGCTCGGCCAGCCGCTGCACGCCTGGGACACCGACAAGCTGTCCGGTGACCTGGTGGTCCGCCGCGCCGAGGCCGGCGAGAAGCTGACCACCCTGGACGGGGTGAGCCGCGAGCTGGACGTGGACGACATCGTCATCGCCGACGACTCCGGCCCGGTGTCGCTGGCCGGTGTGATGGGCGGCGAGTCCACCGAGATCGGCCACGGGACGCACGACGTGCTGCTGGAGGGCGCGAACTGGGACCAGGCGAGCATCGCCCGGGCCATCCGCCGCCACAAGCTGCCCAGCGAGGCGGGCAAGCGGTTCGAGCGGCAGGTCGACCCGGCGGTCGCGCCGGTGGCCGTCGAGCTGGCCGCGCAGCTGCTGGTCCGCTACGGCGACGGGACCATCGCGCCGGGCCGCACCGACGTCGGCGAGCCGAAGCAGCCCGAGCCGGTGACCATGCCGCTGGCGCTGCCGGACAAGATCGCCGGTGTCTCCTACGAGCGGGGTGTGACCGCCGAGCGGCTGCGCCAGATCGGCTGCCGCATCGAGGTCAGCACCTCCGACGAGGGCGTCGGCCTGGTCACCGCGACCCCGCCGACCTGGCGCCCGGACCTGACGCAGCCCTACGACCTGGTCGAGGAGGTGCTGCGGCTGGAGGGCTACCACACGATCCCGTCGGTGCTGCCCGCCGCGCCGCCCGGCCGCGGTCTCACCGGCGAGCAGCGCCGCGAGCGGGCGGTGTCCCGCGCGCTGGCCGGCGAGGGCTACGTCGAGGTGCTGCCGTTCCCGTTCACCGGCAAGGCGACGCTCGACGCGTTCGGCCTGGCCGAGGACGACGAGCGGCGTCGGACCATGTCGGTGCTCAACGCGCTGGAGAGCGACAAGTCGCTGCTGACCACGACGTTGCTGACCGGCCTGACCGAGGTCATGCAGCGCAACGTCTCCCGCGGGCAGCGCGACCTGGCGCTGTTCCACATCGGACAGGTCGTGCAGCCGGCCGCGGACCAGCCCGCGGTGCCGGAGGTCGGCGTCGAGCAGCGTCCGAGCGACGAGCAGATCGCCGCGCTGGAGGCCGCGCTGCCGGCGCAGCCGACGCACGTGGCCGTGATGCTGGGCGGTCACCGCGAGCAGGCCGGCTGGTGGGGCAAGGGCCGCGACGCGAGCTGGGCGGACGCCGTCCAGGCCGCTCGCGTGGTCGCCTCGGCCGCCGGTGTGGAGCTCGAGGTCAGCGCCGGTGAGCTGGCGCCGTGGCACCCGGGCCGCTGCGCGCAGCTGAAGGTCGGCGAGACCGTGGTCGGTCACGCCGGTGAGCTGCACCCGAAGGTCGTCGATGCGCTCGGCCTGCCGAAGCGGACCTGCGCGATGGAG
>NZ_JAQGLA010000060.1 GCF_027853915.1 Saccharopolyspora oryzae | reverse complement strand
CGGTTCGGGGCGTGATGGCACCCCGAACCGCTCACGACCGGCGGAGGACCCCGGGAAGCCGTTGCCGAGCAGCGAACTCGCGATCCCAGCCGTTGCGCCTGCGGTGTCCGAGCAGCGCGAGGTGCGGCCGTTGGCCGTGCTGTCCAGCACCATCGCGCAAGCCCATCAGGCGGTGCTGCGCACGCAGGCCACCATGCAGCAGATCGCCTTGGCCCGGTTGGCTGAGCCGCCGGTCGACGAGCCGAACGTGCTGTGGGACGAGCGCGACCTGGTCGAGTTCGCCGAGGGCGACGTGGCCAGGGTGTTCGGCCCGTGGGCCGCCGAGATCGACGCTCTCCCGCGCCGCGTGCGGCTGCCCGCACCGCCGTTCCTGTTCACCACGCGGGTCGTCGCGCTGGAGAAGTCCGGGACGCCGAAGATCAGCACCGAGTACGACGTCCCGGCCGGCGCGTGGTTCACCGTCGACGGTCAGGTGCCCGGCGTGGTGACCGTCGAGGCGGGCCAGTGCGTGCTGCTGCTGGCGTCCTACCTGGGCGTCGACCTGCGGCACGGCGGTACCCGGAAGTACCGGCTGCTGGACAGCGCGATGGTGTTCCACGGCGACCTGCCGCGCGAGGGGCAGACGCTGCGCTACGACATCTCCATCGACCGCATGGTCTGGAACGACGAGCGGCTGATCTTCTTCTTCAGCTACCGCTGCTACGCGGACGGCGAGCTGATCTTGGAGCTGATGGACGGCTGCGGCGGGTTCTTCACCGACGAAGAACTGGCGGCCTCGCCGGGCGTGATGATGCCGGACCCGACCAGGACGCGCCGCGGTGAGCCGGTGCGGCGGCGGTTCAAACCGCTGGCCCGCACCGACCGGACCCAGCTGTCCAAAGAGGACTTGACGAAGCTGGCGGCCGGGGATCTCGCTGGTGTCTTCGGCGCGGCGTGGGACCAGCGCGCCGACGGGTGCAACCCGTCGGTGCGGTTGCCCGGCGAAGCCATGAGCATGATCGACGAGGTCGTGCGCATCGACCGGCTCGGCGGCCCGTGCGGGCTCGGCGAGCTGGAAGCGGTGCAGCACATCGACCCGGACGACTGGTTCTTCCGGTGCCACTTCGTCGGCGACCCGGTGCTGCCGGGATCGCTGATCGGGGAGGGTGGCACCCAGCTGCTCCAGGTGTTCGCCATGTACCTGGGCCTGCACCTGGTGTTCCCGGACGCCGAGTTCCAACCCGTTCCGGAGCTGCGCACCGAGTTCAAGGTCCGCAGCCAGGTGACCCCCGGCACGCCGAACATCCGGTACCACGCCGAGATCACCGAGATCACCCTGCTGCCGCGGCCCACCGTGATCGCCGACATCACGGTCTACCAGGGCGACAAGCCGATCATGGTGATGAACGACTTCGGCATCCAGGTACGGGAGAAGCCGGGCACCCCGTACCGGCCGGAACGCGGCGGGATCCCGCCGTTCCTCGGCCGCCGCAACCACCACGGCGAGCCGGTCATCATGAACGAGTTCCACGCCGCGCACGCCGCCAAGGGCGACCTGGCCACCGCGATGGGACCGGAGTTCGAGATCTACCGCGGTCGCCGCGCCCCCTACATCCCCAACGGCGACTTCCTGTTCACCGACCGCATGCTGCGGCTGGAGGGCACCCGGGGAGTCCTGGAACCCGGCGCGAAGCTGGTGACCGAGTACGACGCGCCGGGGGAGGACTGGTACTTCACCGAGAACTCCTCCCCGCACATGCCGAACTGCGTGTTCATGGAGACCTCGCTGCAGTCGGCCATCCTGCTCGGCTACTACCTGGGCCCGACGCTGCGCGATCCGGGCACCGACTACGGCATCCGCAACCTCGACGGCAAGGCCACGCTGGTCGCCGACGTCGATCTCCGGGACCGGACGATCCGGCAGGAGTCCGTGCTGCTGTCCAGCCACGCCATGCCGGGCGCGATCATCCAGAGCTTCCGGTACACCCTCGAAGTCGACGGCCGGACCTGCTACGTCGGCGAGTCCACCTACGGCTACTTCAGCGAGCAGGCGCTGGCGAACCAGGTCGGGCTCGACGGCGGTGAGCACGTGCCGAGCTGGCTGGAGGCGCAGGAGGTCGAGCCGAGCCGGGTCCGCACCCTGCCGGTGCGCTCCGACGACCGGTGGTTCCAGCCGCAGCCCGGCACCGGCCTGCGGCTGGCCGACGGGCACCTGCGGCTGGTGGATTCGGTCGACGTCGTGGCCGACGGCGGCCGGCACGGCCTGGGCTACGTGCGCGGTCAGCGGCGGATCGACCCGGCCGACTGGTACTTCGACTGCCACTTCCACCTGGATCCGGTGATGCCGGGCTCGCTGGGCGTGGAGTCGATCATCCAGGCGCTGCAGGTGTTCGTGATCGACGAGGGGCTGGCCGACGACCTGGGGGCCGCCGCCTTCGCGATGGCCACCGACGTCGAGCTGACCTGGAAGTACCGCGGGCAGGTCTCGCGGACCGACCCGGAGATGTCGTTCGAGGCGCACGTCACCGAGATCCGCCGCGAGACCGACCGGGTGGTGGTGATCGCCGACGCGAGCGTCTGGAAGTCCGGGCTGCGGATCTACCAGCTCGGCGGGGTCGCGGTGGAAGCACGGCGGGCGTCCGATGTGGAGGAGTCCTGATGTCGATCACGGCGAACGGCTCGGCTGCTGTGCATCCGGTGCACGGTGTGCGCACCGAGCCCGACGGCATTCGCGGCGTCCTGAACCGGTTGGAGTCGCCGTGCTTCGCGGTGGAGACCGAGCGGGGGATCGGCGTCACCAACGAGCAGCCGCAGCCGGGCGCGCGGATCCTCGCCGCGGTCGGACCGCTGCCGCCGCAGCGGCTGGGATCGGCCCGGTTCCGCGCCCACCACGGCGTGAGCTTCGCCTGCATGAGCGGCGCGATGGCCAACGGCGTCGCGTCCGAGGAACTCGTCATCGCGATGGCGCGCGCCGGTTTCCTCGGTTCGTTCGGGTCGGCCGGTCTGCTGCCAGACCGGATCGACACCGCCCAGCGCAGGTTCGCGCGGGAGATACCCGGAAAACCGTTCGCCGCCAACCAGATCCACAGCCCGAGCGAGGACGCCCTGGAGCGCGGCACCGTCGAGCTCTACCTCCAGCACGGGGTGCGCTGCGTGGAAGCATCGGCGTTCATGGACCTCACGCCGAGCATCGTGCGGTACCGCCTGGCGGGGCTGGCCCGGGGAGATCGAGGCGAGCCCGTCGTCGCCAACCGGGTGATCGCCAAGGTCTCCCGGCCGGAGGTCGCCGCCAAGTTCATGCGCCCGGCTCCGGAGAAGCTGGTGTC
The DNA here is from genome assembly GCF_027853915.1 of Saccharopolyspora oryzae. Taxonomy (GTDB): domain Bacteria; phylum Actinomycetota; class Actinomycetes; order Mycobacteriales; family Pseudonocardiaceae; genus Saccharopolyspora; species Saccharopolyspora oryzae. Next base: position 42,944 of record NZ_JAQGLA010000060.1, on the reverse strand, counting down.
CGCGCTGCTGCGGGAGGGGCTGATCACCGCCGAGCAGGCCGAGTGGTCCCGCACCGTGCCGATGGCCGATGACATCACCGTGGAGGCCGACTCCGGCGGGCACACCGACCGCCGACCGCTGTCCGCGCTGTTCCCGGTGATCGCCGGGCTGCGCGACGAGGTGTGCCGCGAGTACCGCCGCCCGGTCGAGATCCGGGTCGGAGCGGCCGGCGGGATCGGCACCCCGGAGGCCATCTCGGCGGCGCTGAGCCTGGGTGCCGACTACGTGGTGACCGGCTCGGTCAACCAGTCCTGCGTGGAGTCCGGCATCTCACCGGCGGCGCGCGAACTCCTCGCCGCGGCGACGATCAGCGACTGCGAGATGGCGCCCGCCGCGGACATGTTCGAGCTCGGCGTCGACGTGCAGACCCTCAAGAAGGGCACCATGTTCCCGATGCGGGCGCGGCGGCTCTACGAGCTCTACCGGACCTGCGGCGGGTTGGACGAGATCCCCGACGAGGAGCGGAACCGGCTGGAGAAGCAGGTGTTCCGGCGATCCTTCGACGAGATCTGGTCCGACGTGGTGGGTTTCTTCGACAGCCGGGACCCGGCGCAGGTGCAGCGCGCCGCAGACGACCCCAAGCGCCGGATGGCCCTGGTCTTCCGGTGGTACCTCGGGATGTCCTCGGCGTGGGCGACCGGCGGGCAGCCGGACCGGACCATCGACTACCAGATCTGGTGCGGGCCCGCGATGGGGGCGTTCAACGACTGGGTGCGCGGTAGCCACCTGGAGCCGGCGGTGGACCGGCACGTCGCCGACGTCTCGCAGCAGCTGATGCGGGGCGCGGCCTTCGCTGAAAGGGTGCACCAGCTCGGTGTTTCCGGAATCCGGCTGCCGAACAGCTGCACCCGCTACCGGCCGCTTCCCGGAGGTGCGCGATGACGGTGCTGGACGACGTGGTCGCCACCTATCCGGCCGCGGTGGAGTTGGAGCGGCTGCTCGGCGATCCGCGCGATGCGACCAACCCGTTCGGGTTCGGGGCGGTCGTGGAGCGGGACGGCGCTGCGCTGTTCCCCGAAGCCTTCGCGACCGAACTGGCCCCGCACCTCGGTCTCTCGTTCGTCCCGCCGGAAGACGGCGGTCATCTGTCCACAATGGATGAGACGTTGACTCTGGCGCGGCTGGTCTCGCGGCGGGACGGCGCCGCGATGCCGGCCACCATGTTCAGCGTCACCGGCGCGGGTTGCGTCCTGCTCGCGGGCGACGCGGGGCAGCGGGAGCGGGTCGCGCGGCTGCTGGCCGCGGGCGGGGTCATCGGCTTCGCCATGGCGGAGTCCGAGCACGGCAGCGACCTGCTGGCCAACGAATGCCGGCTGGACCCAGCCGATTCCGGCGGTTTCCGGCTCAACGGCCGGAAGTGGCTGGTCGGCATCGGTGACCGGTGCGATGCGCTGGTCGTCGTCGCGCGCACCGGCGGTCGCGGCCCGGCGGCGTTCACCGCAGTGCTGCTCGAGGGCGAGCAGTTGGCCGCAGTCCGGCGCGATCAGGCGCGGCGCACCAGCGGGCTGCGCGGCATCGACTCGACGAGCGTCTCCTTCGACGACGTCGAGGTCCCGGCCGACTGCGTGCTCGGCGGCGTCGGTCGCGGAGTGGAGATCGCCCTGAAGGTCATGCAGCTCGTGCGGGTCCTGAGCACGGCGGCCAACCTGGGATGCGCCGACACCGGATTGCGGCTGGCGATGGACTTCGCCGGTGAGCACGTGTTCGGCGGCCGGGTGCTCGCCGAACACGCGCAGCCGCGACGTGTTCTCGCGACCGCCGCCGCGATGCTGTTCGCCTGCGATGCCGTTGCGCTGCCGGCGTCGCGTGCGATGCACACGCTGCCAGCGGCGCAGTGCCTCTGGTCGGGAATCGCGAAGCGGGTGGCCACGGACCTGTCGGCGGAGATCTTCGCGCTCTGCGCGGACGTCCTCGGGGCCAGGAGCCTGCTGCACGACGGACCGTTCGCGGCCTTCGACGTCGCGCGCCGGGACAACGCGGTGGTCCGCCACATCGACACGGCACCGGACGCGAACCTGTGGTCGATCGCGACGCTGGTCGCCCAGTTCCCCGAATCCCCGCCGGAGATGGAGGTTCCGGAGGAGGTAGCCGCCACCTTCCGGTTGGGCGATCCGCTGCGACCGGTGCGCTTCGGGGAGCTGGACCTCGCGCTGCGCGGGATGGACCCGGTCACCGCCGGGTTCTTCGGGATCTCCGCTGCGGTGATCGCCGAACTGGGTACCGGATCCGCTGCGGCCGCGAGGGTCAAGCGAGTCGATGCGCGGTTGAGAGCCGTGATCCGCGCGATGCACCGGGTGCGGGCGCGGGGCGTGGCGGGGGATCCGGCGCGGTGGGATCTGGCTGTGCGTTTCTGCTGGCTGCACGCGGCGGCGAGTTCCGTCTGCTTGTGGTGGTTCAACCGGGAGCGCCGTTTGTATAGTCTGCCCGCGGGTTCCGCTGGCTGGTTGTCGGCAGTGCTGTCCGTTCTGCTGGACCGGGCCGGTGATCGAACGCCGAGGCTCGACGCGCACGACACGACCGGGACGTACACCCTGGCCGAAACCCTGCACACCGCGAACAAGCTGTTCAGCGCGGTTCCGGTCGCCCTCGCTCCACCGCGACCGGTGTGCTCGACGGATGGGAAGTGAGACGCAGCTGTGAACGCCGAATCGCATCCACTGGTGAAGTCGAGCGGAGCGGTCCGCGAAGGTCCCGGCCGCTGGGAGGTCGAGGTGCCGCGCTCGTGGTGGGCGTGGCTCGGACCGCAGGGCGGACTGCTCAACGCCCTGGCAGCGCAGGCCGCCGCCGACCTGGTCGAGGATGCGGCGGCGCCGCGTGCGACGCACGCCCAGTTCCTGCGCAGCCCGTCGGAGGCGCCGATCGAGTTCGTCGCGACCCTGGAACGCGCCGGTCGCACCAGCCAGTTCGTCACCGTGCGCGGGATCCAGGAGGGCACCCCGGTCCTGCTGGCCTCCTTCGTGTTCGCGCGGAGCACCGACCGGTCCCCGGTCGAGCAGCGCGTCGAGGCGCCCGAGGTGCCGAGCCCCGAGGACAGCCTGGAGATCGAGTTCCCGCTCGAGCTGGTCCCGTTCGGCCAGCAGTTCGTCATCCGGTACGGCAGCGGCGGCATTCCGATGGCCGGTTCGGCGGATTCGGAGATGGCGTACTGGTTCCGGCTGCAGCCGGACGTGCCCGCCGACGCCCTGGTCGCGATCGTGCTGGCCGACGTGATGCCGCCGGGGATCTACCCCCTGCTGACCGAACCGGCGCCGATCGTGTCCGCCGAGCTGTCCGTGCACCTGCACGTCGACCTGGCCGCCCAGCCGGTCGACGACGACGTCCTGGTGGTCCAGCGCAACGTCAGCAACGGGCAGGGCTGGTGCGTCGACGAAGCCGACCTGTGGGACCGCAACGGGCTCCTGCTCGCCCAGTCCCGCCAGCTGCGCCGAGTCCTGAACAACGACAACGGAGGAGACCAGGGTGAGCGAGTCGAGGACGAGAGTTGATCTGGCGGGCGTTCCGGAGACCTTGCTCTGGCCGCTGTACTGCCGAGCGGCGGAGTCCCGGCGCCCGGACGCGCTGATCTCGGACCCCAAGTCGGTGGCCATCGCCGACTCCATCGACTACCCCTTCGAGGAGCACTTCGGGCGCCCGCACATCGCGCTCGCGCTCCGGGCGATGTGCTTCGACGACCAGATCCGGAAGTTCCTGGCGACCCACCCCGACGGCACCGTGGTGGCGCTCGGCGACGGCCTGGAAACCCAGTTCTGGCGGGTGGACAACGGCCGGGTCCGCTGGTTGTCGGTGGACCTGGAGGAGACCATGCAGGTCCGCCGCAAGTACTTGCCGGACACCGACCGGCTGCGCAACCTGTCCTGCTCGGCGCTCGACGAGGCGTGGATGGACGAGGTCGATCCGGCGGCCGGGCTGTTCATCAGCGTCCAGGGCCTGCTGATGTACCTCGAGGAAGCGGAGGCGTGGGGCCTGATCCGCAAGTGCGCGGAGCGCTTCCCGGGTGCGTGGCTGATGTTCGACGCGATGCCGGCCTGGCTGACCCGCCAGACCTCCGGTGGCAGCTGGCTGGACGTCCTGATGATGCGCGGTCGCAAGGAGCGCACCGAGGACAAGTACAAGCTGCCGCCGCTGCGCTGGGGAGAAAGCGTCGACCGGTTGCGCAAGCGGCTGTTCGCCCTGCACCCGGCGGTGGCGGAAGTGCAGGACGTGGGCTACCCGCCGGGGCGCGGCCTGACCTTCCGGTTCCTGAACCCGCACATGGGCAGCGCCCTGCCGATCCGGAACCTCCGCCCGAACAACACCCTGGTCCGCTTCGCCGCGACCGACGGCTGATCCGCTCGCGTGCGTTGGGGCCGGTCCTGGCGCCCCAACGCACGCACGAGCTGTTCAGCCCTGGTCTTGCCCGCGGAGTTCGTGTTCAAGGGTCGTGATGATCCGCGGTCGCAGGTCCTCCGGTTCGATGATCTCGTCCACCGAGCCGACTTCGACGGTGCGCTGGATGTCGTGCACCGCGTCGAATTCCGCCGCCACCTCGGCGAGCTTCTCGGCCCGCACCGATTCCCGGGTGCGCCGTGCGCGCGGATCGGACCGCGGTAGCTGGCTGACCCGGGGATCGCGGTCGGTGCGGGCGTCGACCTCACCGGCGAAGACCACCGCCGCGGCGGGGGCGCCGCCGAGGACTGATGCGAAGGAGCCGGACACCGCGAGCACGGTCATCCGGGGGTTCAGCGCCTTGGAGAAGACCACGAAGGCGCCGCCGTGGTAGCGGGAGATCACGCAGAACACGATCGGGCCGCGGAAGTTGACGATCGCCCTGGCGATCTCCGCGCCGTACTCGAGCTGCAGCGTCCGCATCGACTCGGGTGAGCCGTCGAAGCCCGACAGGTTCGCCAGCACCACCAGCGGCCGGTTCCCGCTGGCCGCGTTGATCGCGCGGGCCACCTTCTTCGCCGACCCGGGGAACAGGGTTCCGGCGGTGAAGGCGCTCGGACCGTCGGTGGGCGGGAATCCGCGGCGCGGCACCGGGCGCGATTCGACGCCGACCAGGCACACCGGGAATCCGCCGATGTGCGCGTCGGTCACCACCGCGGTCTCCGCGCCCTCCATGCCCGCCCAGCGCTCCCGCACCGGCAGGTCCTGGTCGGACACGGCGCGCAGCACGGTCCGGATGTCGAACGCCTTCTTGCGGTCCGGGTTCTTCGCGGCGGAGAAGATGTCGCCGACCGAGTCGAAATCGCCGTCGGCGGTGGGGTGCGGGAACCGGCGGACGTCCCGGTCCGCCGGATCGGTGGTGGCGGCGCGGCGCGGCCCCTGTTCCCCGCGCGCGACGTAGGTGTGGTCGTAGTGGTCCAGCAGCACGTCCAGCGCACCCGCCAGGTCCGGTGCCCAGTGCTGGGCCTGCCCGTTGGGCCCCATGATCCGGTCGTGGCCGCCGATGCCGAAGTTGTCCTCGGCGGACACGCTGCCCGAGAAGTCCAGCGACTTCTTGCCGGTCAGCACCATGGTCGAGTCGGGCGTCATCACCAGGACCCCCCTGGTGTGCATGAGCATCGTGGCCTCGGCGTTCCAGTACGGCTGCGCGCCGACGTTCACGCCCGCGACCACCACGTTGATCTCGCCTCCCTCCTGCGTGAAGGTGACGATCGACTTGAGGGCGCGGGCGACCCAGTCCATGTTCTCGGTGCCGGAGTCCATCGAGATCTTCGCCCCGGCGGACAACGCGAACCACTCCACCGGGACACCCGTTCGCCTGGCGAGGTCCAGCGCTGCGCACACCCGCGCGCACTCCGGTTCGGCCAAGGCCCCGAGCGACCTGGTGGCGTCGCCGAGCAGCACGACCCGGGTCACGCCGTCCGGGTGGCGGGGCGTCGGAGTGCTCGTCACGCCCACGACGATCCCGGCCGCATTGCGCCCCGCCGGCCGGTCCACCGGCACCAGCTCGCCAGTGTCCGCCAGGTCGTGCTCGGTGAACGTGCCGCCGTCCCTGGTGAGCAGGGCGATCAGGTCGACCGGGTGGGCGGTGCCGCGGCGGTGCGCCCGCAGCACCTTCCGGCCGAGGTCGTCGAGCGGTTCGATCGGCTCGCGAGGGGCCGGGTGCACCTGGACCGCGGCCGAGGTCGGCTCGCGGCGGATCCGGAACTCGTCGCGGTCCGCGCGGAGCCGGACCTCCGCCACGCCCGCGTGCAGGGCCGGGGCGAAGTGGTGCGAGACCCGGGCCAGGTCCTCGGCGGTCAGCCCGGTCGGCGGGAGCACTTCGAGGAAGACCCTGCTCACCTGGGTCTCGCGGTTCGCCGCTGCGTCGAGGGATTCGGTGGCGGCGGCGAGCGCGTCCGCCACACCCGGCAGGGCGACGATGCGTCCGTCGTCGTCGCGCAGCGGCGTCGGGTCGCGAACCAGCGCGATCGCCACTGAGGAGTCCGAAGTGGACTCTTCGGTGCCGCAGGTGAACAGGTGGACGTCGGCGTCCACCGACGGCAGGCGGGTCAGGTCGAAGTTCCGCAACCGCCGCAGGCCCAACCGGTCCCGGAGACCGGGGTGCACGCCCCGCTCGGTGCGCACCTCGACGATGCCGCCCGGCTCGGGATGGAACGTGAAGTGCTGAGCGCCGCCGGCGCGATCGAGCACCGAGACGGTCAACCGCTCCACTTCGGTCTGCGGCGCAGCCCGGGTCAGCACGCGGCGCAGCTCGTCCGCCGTGGCATCGGGGCTCGTCGGTGGCTCGGCCCAGCTCAGGTAGACCTCGACGAGGGTGTCGACCTCGTCCCGCTTGGCGGCCACCTTCGCGATCGCTCCGGCCGCGGCTTCGAACCTGTCGAAATCGGTCGCGGTCGCCAGCGAGCGCGCCGCCGGTCCGTGCTCGGCCGAGACGAACGTGCACCCGTCGACCTCGAAGCACCGCAGGTCCGCCGGTCGCAGCTCCGGACAGCGCTGGCGCACGAGCACTTCGAGGAGCGGGCCGAGGTCGATCCCCTTGCGGTTGATGCGCTGCGCGAGCAGGCGTTCCAGCGGTTCCGCGCTGGATGTCATGGCCGCGATCCGGTCGTCGCGGTCCGCGGCTTCGGGGTGCTCGTCGAGGTAGCGCAGGTGTGCGCGGACCTGCGCATAGGTGCGGGCGCGCTTGCGCCGCAGGGGCGGCTGCACGATCTGGCGGAACGCGACTCGACGAGCCAGGCCCGCCACTTCGCGGCACTCGCGCAGCGAGGTCAGCCGTTCGAGCACCACTCGCATGGCATCGCGCAGGTCATCGCTCGGCGGCGGATCAGCCGACCACTGCTGGAGGAGGGCCGTCGCGACGGCCGACGCGGGGCGCTGTTCTGCCAGGTAGATGCGGAAGACGGCGGCTTCGGGATCCGTGACGGCCCCGTAGTGGCCCAGGAGCGTCGTCAGCCGTTGCTCGAAGGCCGGCGTCGCACCGGCCGCTGCCAGGTCGAGGGTCCGCAGGTAGGCGTGGAACTGCTCGTGCGGACCGGCCACCTCGGTCTGCGCTGCGGGCTTGCGGCTCGACAGCTCGGCGATGTCCGCGAACAGGTGCAGCAGCTCGATCTCGGCGGGGAGCGGCCGATCCCCGCGCGCGGCGAAGTAGTCGGCCAGGAGCCGTCGTTCGTCCACCGGGTCGACGTCGAACCCCAGCAGGGCGTTGCGGAGGTCCTCGGCGCCGGTCGGAGAGCAGTCCACTTCGGACAATCCGAGGTCCTCGGCAGTGGTGCGAACCGGCTGCTCGGCGCCGGTCGCTTCCAACCGCAGCAGCGGGGCGTCCGCCTCGACCTGACTGCCCACCGGTACCAGGAACTCCGTCAACCGCGCCGCGAACGGGGCTCGCAGCACGGTTTCCATCTTCATGCTCTCCAGCACGAGCACCGGGTCACCCGCATCTACCTCGGAGCCCTCGGCCGCGGTCGCGGCGACGACGAGCGCGGGCGCGGGCGCCCGGACGACGCCCTGGTCGTCGTGGCCGATGCGGTGCGGGACGCCCTCGACCTCCACCAGGTGCTGCGAACCGTGCCGGTCGGTCACGACGTCGAATCCCCGACCGTTGAGCGTGATCCGGGCCTTGACGTCGTCGTAGCGCTCGAACCCGACATCCGCGGCGCGCTCGACGGGACCGACGGCGACCCGGAACCTGCTCGGTCCGATCCGGGCGACCTTGACCTGGTGCACCGCGCCGTGCAGCTCCAGCGGAACGGGGGAGTCGTCCGGCGGCAACTGCGGCTGACCACGACGAGCGCTGTCGAACAGCTGCCGACGCCGTGCGCGCTCCGCAGCCAGGTAGGTGTCGATGGCTGCGGTGACCAGCGCGACCCCGCGGTGGTCCGGAGAGCTGCGGCGGTTCCAGGTCCGGTCTATCCAGCCGGTGTCGGCCGTGGCTTCGACGATCTCCGGCGTGCCGAGCAGGTCGAGCAGGAAACCCTTGTTGGTGGTGCCGCCCTCGATGAGCACCGTGGTCTCCGCGATCGCGCGGCGCGCCCGGGCCAGTGCTTCGCCCCTGGTGCCGCCGAACGCGATCAGCTTGGCGATCATCGAGTCGTAGTCCGGCGGGATCGCGTCGCCGACGGCGAACCCGGCGTCGACCCGGATCCCGGGGCCTGCGGCGAGGTCGAACCGCTTGATCCGGCCCGGAGCGGGCGCGAAGTCGCGATCCGGGTCCTCGGCGTTGAGCCGCACCTCGACGGCGTGGCCGGTCTCGGCGGGCACCGGGCCGGTGAGCCTGCTCCCGGCGGCCACCCGGAGCTGGGCCTTGACCAGGTCCACCCCGGTCGTCGCTTCGGTGACCGGGTGCTCCACCTGGAGGCGGGTGTTGACCTCGAGGAACGAGAAGCGTTCGGTGCGCGGGTCGTAGAGGAACTCCACGGTGGCCGCGCCCCGGTAGTCGACCGCCAGCGCCAATCGCTGCGCCACGGCTTTGAGCTCCTCCACCTGCTCGGCGGTCAGCAGCGGCGACGCCGATTCCTCGACGACCTTCTGGTTGCGCCGCTGCACGGAGCAGTCCCGCACGCCTAGCGCCCATGCCGTGCCCTGCCCGTCGGCGATCACCTGCACCTCGACGTGCCTGGTTGCCGGGAGCTGCCGCTCCAGGAACACCGCGTCGCTGCCGAACGCCTGCTCGGCTTCCCGCCGGGCCCGGTCGTAGACCTCGACCAGCTCCGCATCGCAGGTGAGGACCCGGATGCCGCGTCCGCCACCGCCGGCAGCGGCCTTGAGCATCAGCGGGTACCCGATCTCCTCGGCCGCGCGCCGGGCGGATTCGAGGTCCGCGACCGCGCCCCGGCTCCACGGAGCGACCGGCACACCGGCGGCCTCCGCGAGCAGCTTGGCCTCGATCTTGTCGCCGAGCTTGCGCATCACACCCGCGCTCGGGCCGACGAAGGCGACCCCGAGCTGCTCGCAGAGCTCGGCGAAAGCCGGTTCCTCCGCCACGAATCCCCAGCCGGGCCAAGCAGCATCGGCGCGGGTGGCCACCAGGGCGTGCGCCAAGCGGTCCAGGTCCAGGTACGGACGTGCCGAGGCCGGGCCGATGCAGTGCACCGAATCGGCGTCCCTGGCGAACGTCGCGCCGCGTTCCTCCTCGGTGCACAGCGCGATGCTGGTGATGTCCTCGCCGTCGGCGTTCAGCTCCCGGATCGCGCGGATCATCCGCATCGCGGGTTCGCCGCGGTTCACGATGGCGACTCTGTGGAACAAGGCGCTCCTCCTATGCCGGGCGGATCGAACGGGCACGGGTCTTGCAGCTCGACCTGCGCGCTCAGGACGCGCGGTAGCGCACCGGAAGCCGGTAGGGGCCGCGGAAGGTGGGCATGATCGACCGGTCTACGGTGTCCGGCGCGGACAGCTCCGGTCGGGGGACGTGCTCGACGAACGCCTGCACCGCCAGGTCGTGGACGAGCTTGCCCAGCCGCGCGCCGAGGCAGTAGTGGAGGCCGCGGCCGAACACGATGTGCGCGACCTCGCCCCGGTCGAGGTCGATGCGGTCGGGATCGGGGTACTGGGCCGGATCGCGGTGCGCCGCGCCGATCCAGACGAAGATCTCGTCGCCGGAGGCCAGCTCGTGCCCGCCCAGCTCGATGGGCTCGACGACCCGTCGCTTGGTGAGCTGGACCGAGGAGTCGAAGCGCATAAGCTCCGACGACATCCGCGGCACCGCGGCCGGATCGGCGCGCACCCGCTCGAACAGGTCGGGATCGCGCAGCAGGTGGATCACCGTGTTCCCGATCTGGTGGGCGGTGCTGATCTGCCCCGCGGTCAGCAGGAACGCCAGGTTGCCGAGCAGCTCCTCCTCGGAGGCCCAGTTGCCGCCGGTGTAGGAGTCGGCGAGCACCTGGAGCAGGTCGTCGCGCCGGTCGCCGCGGCGTTCGGAGACCAGGCCGCGGAAGAACTCGAAGAACTCGTGCACGCCGCCGAGCAGCTTCGCCTGGTGCTGCCGGCTGGCGGGACCGTCGTCGATGAGCAGGCCGAGGCTGAGCATCCAGTGCAGGTAGTCCTGGTCGCCGCCGCCCGGAATACCGAGCATCCGCCCGAGGCCGAGCGCGGGCAGGGCGTACCCGTAGGCCGCCATCAGGTCGAACTCGCCGTTGCCGTCGGCGAGCGCGGAGTCCAGCAGCCGGTGCGCGGACTCGGTGATCTGCTCCTGCATGTCGTCGATCGGCTTCGGCATGAACGGTGCCTTGAGCTCGCGCCGGATCCGGTTGTGGTTCGGCGGATCGGTGGTGACGATCTGTTGGTAGAGGGCGTTCATCGCGGTGGTCTGGCCGGCGTCGGCGTCGGTCGGCAACCGCTCGGCGAGCCACTGCGGCCGCGCGGCCGACAGCCGGGGGTCCAGCAGCGCGGTCACCGCGACGTCGTAGCCGGTGACCATCCAGCCGCCGTCGTCGCCCATCCGCTCGTCCCAGTAGACGGGGTCGGTCTCCCTGACCCTGCGGTACAGGGGGTAGGGGTCGTTGATGCACTCCTCGGCGTAGATCTGCTCCATCGTGAGCTCGGCCATTCCTGCTCCAAGAGATCGGGATTCGTTCGGCGGGCGGTGGTCGGGAAGCGGCAGCTCCGGCGTTCAGTCCGCGGCTATCACGTCCCGTCCGCGCCCGGTCCTCGCACGGCCAGTGCGACCTGCCGGGTGCCGCGATCGACCGCGTACCAGGTCTTCCCGGCCGGCTCGGCGACCAGGAGGTCGGCCCGCTGCGGGTCGCCGCCGATCGTGATCCGCCCGATTAGCAGCCGGTCGGTCGACGTGCCGGAAAGCGCCATGCGCAGGACGTTCTCCAGCGCGGTGGTCGGGAGCAGCGAGGTCGGCGGCGGCTCCGCCGCCCACAGGTCGGCATCCGCGCACGGCGCGAGGGACGCGGTGCGGGTGCCGCAGGGATGCTGCCGCCACCGGGCCAGCGGCACGACCAAGCCCCGCCAGTGCACTGTGGACGCTGCGACCCCGAGCGGTTCACCGTCGGAGCCGGGTACCTGCGGTGCGGTGTCGTCCGGTTCTCGGCAGCGCCCGGTCATCGCGGCGATCTGCGCCCCCGCACCGGTGCGGAACACAACTCGGAGCGACCCGTCGGATTCGGCTGAAGTCGTTCTGAGCAACTGGATTTCGCCGTCCGACAGGCGCAGGCCCGGCAGGTCCACCTCGACGTCGACGAGTTCGCGCACCGGTCCGGCGAACCATTCGGCCGACCGGAGCGCGTTGTCCAGCAGGAGCGTGATGGGCAGGGCCGGGTCACCGCCCACCAGGACGTCCCCGGTCACCGGGGTGTCCTCGGCGCGGAACCGGACCTCGGACACCAGGCGTTTCCCCGGACGCCATTCGACCGGATCTCCGAGGTGGAAGACCCGCGGATGCACCTCGGCGAAACCCGGCAGCGAACGCTCGGCAGGGAATTGCCCGGCCTGCGCCACGCTGATCCCGGTGTCGACCGGTCCGAGGAAGGCGACCTCCCCGCTGTGCGGTGCGGCGAGCTCGTCGCACCAGCGCCCCAGCCCGTCGGCGGGATCCATCGCGGGCATGTACTTCACCGCGGCGTCCACATTGGATGATGCGCTCAGCGACTGCCACAGCGGCCAGCACAGGGTCTGGACGTCGAGCCCGCTGACCCGGCGCGCCCAAAGTCCGAGGCGTGCGAGGGCTTCGTTGCCCGCGGCGTAGTCGAGCTCGCCGACCATCCCGCCGAGGCGACCGGTGAGCGACCCCGAGTTGCAGAAGAACTTCAGCTCCCGGTCCCGCACCGCGGTGAAGACCCGGAGGAACCCGGTGACCTTGATCGCGACCCCGGCGAGGAAGTCCCGGTCCGACTTGGCGGGCAGCCGAGCGGGCCGGTCCACCCCGGCGAAGTAGACGACCCCGGTGAGGTCCGGGATCCCGGCGATCAGGTCCGCCACCGCGTCCGGGGCGGTGATGTCGCAGTGCGCGAACCGGAGCGGCAGCCCTTCGCCTTCGGCTGCCGACAGGTTCTTCTGCAGCGTGCGCCTCCGCCGCAGCCGGTCGATCCGCTCCCGGGTGTCGCGGACGGTGCCGTCGGCGGCGGCTCGGCGCATGAGGTCTCGCCGGTAGTCGTCGAACTCCGCGTCGTCGAGGAGCGCCCACTCCTCGCTGCCCGTCGGCGGCCTGGTCCGCCCGGTGACCACGACGCGGCAGCCGCGGCGGGCGAGGGTCCTCGCCAGCTCGAAACCGATGCCGCTCCAGCCACCGCAGACGAGCACGACGTCGCCGTCCCCGAGCGGCACCGACGGCTCCCCGACGGCCTGCGCACGCGGTGTCAGCGCGTGCCGGATCCCGTCGCGGTGGCCGATTTCCGCCGGGCCGGTCGCGTACAGCTCGGCTGCCGCGATGTCCGGCAACCCGGCGACATCCGGGCGGCCGACGTCGACGACCCGGGCGTTGATGTTCGGGATCTCGCGGTGCAGCGTCTTGGCCAGACCGGCCCAGATCCCGCCCAGCGGCTGGTGGATGGGCCCGTCCCCGTACCCGGAACGGCCGTCGAGGTAGGTGACGGCCAGGTACGCCAGCCGACGGGCGTCGGTCTCCTCGCTCCAGTCCGGGTAGCAGGCGCGCAGCACTGCGAGGGTGCGGAGCAGCGCGCCCTCCGCGGCGTCGGGGGAGTCCGGCGCGAACGGTTCGGCGAAGGTGAGGTCCACGACGGCATCCGGTGTCCCGGAGTCGCCGAGCTGCCACGGGAGCGCGCCGCGGTCGACCAGCACCCCGGTGACTGCTTCCGCCGCCCCGGTCGCGCCCCCGATCACTGCCACGCGGCGGCCGGAGAGGTCGGGCGCAGGCCCGTTCGGTGCGGGCCCGCCGGCCCACACGAACCGCTGCACTCGGGCCGTGATCATTCCTGGTCGATCCGCTCGATGCGCATCTGGACGCCGGTCTTCGGGCGCAGCGACACCAGACCGGTCGGCACCACCTGGTGGCCCGACGCCAGGTCCAGCCGGTACCGCTGGGTGATCATGGCGACGGCGAGCTGCAGCTCCAGCAGCGCCAGGTGGTGGCCGATGCAGTGCCGCTGGCCGCCGCCGAACGGCAGGTAGCGGTAGCGCGTGGTGTGCCGGTTCGCCGGGCAGAACCGCTCCGGGTCGAACGCCTCCGGCGACTCCCACACGTCCGCGTTGTGGTGCGCGGCGTGCGGCGAGATGAGCACCGTGGTACCCGCCGGGACGTGGTAGCCGCCGATCTCGTCGTCCTCGACCGCATCGCGCGGGTAGACCCAGATCGGCGGGTAGACGCGCAGCGACTCGTCCACCACCTGCCGCAGGTAGGTCAGCTTCGGCAGGTCCTCGACGGTCGGCGTCCGCCCGGCCAGCACCTCGTCGAGCTCGGCCGTCAGCTTCCGCCGCACGTCGGCGTGCTGGGCCACGGCGTAGAGCGTCCACGCCAGGGCGCAGCCGGTGGTCTCGTGCCCGGCCATGAAGTGGGTCTTCAGCTCGGCCCGGATCGCGCGATCGTCCCAGGGACGCCCGGTCTCCGGGTGCTCGGCCGACAGCAGCGCGGCGACCAGGTTGTCGTCATCGGTGCCGCGGGCGCGCTGCCGGGCGATGACGTCGTCCAGCACGCCGTTGAGCACCGCCTGGTGCTTCTTGAGATCGCGCTGGTAGCGCGTCGGGACCCAGCGCGGGAGCATCTGCTCCACCTTGCCGGTGATGATCATCGCCTTGATCGCGAAGCGCACGACGGGCAGCAGCTCGTCGGCGCGGTCCCGGAGGTCGACGCCGAACAAGGTGCGGCTGAGCACCCCCATGGACAACCGCATCACGTCGTCGACGATGTCGATCACTTCGCCGTCCCGCGCCGGTTCGGCCCAGCTGTCCAGCAGGTCGTCCACGCACTCGGTGATGATCGGGGCGGCGGACTCCAGCCGGGCGCGCTGGAAGAACGGCTGCGCGACCTGCCTGCGGGCCTTCCACTCGGCGCCGTCGGTGGTCAGCATCCCGTGGCCCATGAAGAGGTTGAAGCCCCGGTAGAAGCGCCCCCGCCGGTAGTTGCCGGGGTTGTCCTGCAGCACGTGCTTGATGAGCTCCGGATCGGTCACCTGGTGCACCAGGTACGGGCCGAGCTTGACCCGCGCGATTCCGCCGAACCGGCGCTGCAGGTCGCTGATCAGCCCGAGCGAGTTGCTCTTGAACTTGCTCAGCGCGCCGATCAGGTGACCGCCGTCGGGTCCCGGAGCGCTCCGGTCAGCCATGTGGTCCTCCCGCGGTGTGGAACTGCCCGGTGGTGATGTCGACGTGCCCGAGCACCTTCGCCTGGATGTCCTTGATCTGGGCCAGCACCCGGCCGTCGGGCCCGGCGGCGACGAACCGGTTGCCCTGCCGGGTGCCGAAGGTGATCTCCGGTGGTGACGCGTAGAGCTCGACCGGGCCGGATCCGGCCAGGGCGCGGTCGTTCGCCCGCTGGTACAGGTCGATGCGGCGGATCGCGGTCGGCACCGCCACCGGCATCGAGCGGTCGTCTACGAGGTGCAGCACGCCCATCCGGGCCATCCCGTCGAGCAGCAGGTTCGGCATGGTGAACGCCGACCAGACCGGGTCGGCGCCGGCCAGGTCCGGGGCGAACCGGGCGCGCTTGCCGAGCGGGTGCAAGCGGGTGCCGGTGGTGCAGGCGAACGGTCCGCTCAACGCGACCGGTGACCCGGGCAGGTGGTACGGGTCGGGGACGGCGCGTTCGGCGGGGTCCGGTTCCCACGGCTGCCAGCGCATCTCCGCGAACCGCGGCGCGAGCAGGACCCGGCAGCTGAAGTGCGGCTTGTCGCGGGCGGCCAGGACACCGCGCGGCGACACGACGTCCGAGGTGATCCGCACGTCGACGGTCACGAGGTCGTCGGAGCTGTCCAGCACGGTCGCGCGGATCCGCTTCGGTTGCGACCGCACGTCCTCGCGGACCTGGATGAACCGGTCGAACCGCAGGTCCGCGAAGCCGACGACCTCGAGGTCCGGGCGCAGCCGCAGCGCGGCCTCGCCGGCGAGCTCGGCGACGAACAGGCCCGGCAGGGTGGGGTGGCCGCGCACCAGGTGTCCGCGCAGGTAGCCGTCGGTGGTCAGGTCCATCGGGCACTCGTGGACCGCCGAACCGTCCTGTTCGGACACCGCCTTCCGGAGGTAGAAGCCACCGGGGCGGTCCGGCTCGGTGCGGGGCTGCCAGAAGTCCGGGTAGAACCGGGCGACGGTGTTGCGCTCGGCCTCGCCGAGGTGCACGGTGTGCGGATCCCGCTCCGGTGCGTGCAGTTCCCGGACGAAGTGGTGGATCCCCTCGGACACCGGCATGTTCGAGTACGACGCAGCGCGTTCGTAGTACTTGCTGATCAGCCCGCCGGCCCCCATGCCGGTGCCGCTCCACAACGTCCAGCCGATGGTCAGCTCGTCGGCGCCGGTGGTCCGGGCGGCGAACTCGCCCGCCGCGGCGAGGTAGTCGTTCGCGGAGGCGTAATCGGTCTCGCCGACCTGGCCGAAGAAGCCGAGCAGCGAACCGAAGTTGCACCACGTCCCGACCTGCCGCCCGGCCAGGGCGCGCTTGAGGTTGCGGTGGGCGAGCAGCTTCACGTCGCGGACCCGCCGAAACTCGCCGAAGTCCTTGCGCTCCAACCGGGTTGAACTGCTCCGCCCGGCCGCGTTGATCAGCAGGTCGATCGCCGGCTCCGCCGCGAAGATGTCGTCCACCACCCGCTGGACGGCGACCGGATCCGTGACGTCGCAGGCGTGGTAGTGCACCGAGCTCGCGTGTGCGCTCATTTCGGCGATGTTCTGCCGGGCCCGCCGCGCCTCGACCATGCGGTCGTACTCGCGGTTGAGCTGCGCGACGGAGGTGCCGCGGCGCTGCGCCAGCTGCTCGCGCAGCCAGCCCTTGCGCCGGCCGGAGAACTCGTCGTCACCGGCGGCGAAGACCTCCGGGGGATAGCTGTCCAGCGGATTGCTGCCGATCAGGTGCAGCTTCACGCCGAACTGCTCGGCGAACGACTTGAGCAGTTCGGCGGTGATGCCGCGCGCACCACCGACCGCCACGACCACCGACTCCGGGCCGAACCGCGCAGGAACCGGCTCAGGCAGTTCCACCGGGCGTTCGACGAGCCCGTGGACGTGGCGCTCACCCCGGTCGTAGAAGACCACCGGAAGCGTGCGCCGCACCCGGCTCTCCTGCTCCGCGACGCGCAGTCCCGCTGCCGCCGTTCTCTCGTCGGTGGCGAGCACGAACCGCACGGCGTCGGGGGATTCGAGGTGCCCTGCCTTCATCAGCCCGGAGAACAGGCCGTGGTGGGGATGCGGCACACCGTCCGGCAGCGCACCCAGCAGCAGGGCGATCACCGAGGCGTCCAAGGCCCGCTGCATGACCAGGAAGGTGAGGTCGTGCAGCGCGTCGACCTGCGCGGATCCTTCGGAGAGGCACGTCTGCGGCGGCGCCGAAGCGGTCAGGTCGACGACCACCCGCACCGCGTCGGGGCGGTGTCCGGCGAGCGCGGAATCGACTGCGTCCGGCGTGACCTCCGGCAGGTGGTGCCAGCCGGGGCGGGGAACCATCTCGGGCGCGCAGCAGAGCACCCGCGCGCCCTCGGGCAGCGACAGCGGCTCGACCAGCTCCGGCCGATCGGTGAGCAGCACCGCGCCGGGCGGCAGGAACGGCGTATCTGGCAGCGCCGGTTCGCGCGCCTCGGGCCGGAGCTCCGCGACGTGCCGCTTGACCTGGCACGGCCGGCCCGGCGCGTGTTCCACGGCGTTGCCGAACCGGCCGTCCAGCTGACCGGGCGTGGACGCCGGGGCGGTCAGGTCCAGCCGGGTCGCGGGGGAGTCGGACTCGGCGTGGCACACCACAGTGGACGGTCCGCTGCCGGTGATCAGCTGCCGCAGCACGGCCAAACCACCCGCACCGCCGAGATAGCGGGCGTTCTCCGGCGCCGGCACACCGCACTCGACCACCTCGCGGGACTCCGGGGCGTCGGCCGGGCCGACGTCGTCCACCCAGCCGAGGACGCGCAGCCCAGCGGCTTCGGCGACCTCCTCCCGGGCCAGGGCGAACAGGAACGCACCCTCCGCCGGGTCCGCCCCCGGCACCAGGTCGCCGAGCATCGGGCGGAACTCGGCGAGGCCGTTCCCGTTCGTCCCGCCCACCAGGGCGACGTCGATCTCGCCCGCCTCCAGGTACCCGGCGGCGACGTCGAACGCGGCCAGCGTCGAGGCGAGTCCCGCGTCCAGCGTGAGGTTCGGACCGTGCAGGTCGAAGTAGTTCGCCACCCGCGCCGAGATGATGTTCGGCATGATGCCGGAGAACGAGTCCTCGTTGGACGGTGGCACCAGGTCGTGCGCGCGTTCCCGCAGACCGTGCAGCAGCTTGGGCAGCAGATCGGACTCGGCGAGCGCCGGATTTCCGGTCAGGGCCTTGCCGATGTCGTCCAGGTAGCACCGGTTGGCGTAGAGCATGCCGTTGCGGGTGGGGCCGAGATGACCCACGAACACCCCGGTCCGCTCCGCGTGCTCCTGCCACGCGGCACCGAGCTGGTCCCGCAGCTGGTGACCGCACTCCAGGGCCATCAGCTGGCAGCGGTCCACCGTGCGGACCGTCGGTGGCGGCAGCCGCACCCGCGAGAACGGCGGCGCCGGGTACTTCTCGCCGAAGCTCGTGGCGGGTCCGGGGGCCCGGCCGTCGAGCCAGGCTTCGACCGCTGCCCGGTCGTCGAGTCCGGGCAGGTGCGCGGCCCACCCGACGATCGCGATGCGCTTGCGCGGTCGGGCCTCGGCCGCGGTCCGCGCGATCGGCCGGCGCGGTGGTTCGGCGATGATCAGGTGGGCGTTCGTGCCGCCGAAGCCGAACCCGGTGACCGCGACCGTGCGCTCCCGGTCCTCCCGAGCGGGGAGCGGGTGCGCCTCGGCCGGGATGCTCAGCGCGGAACTGCCCTCGGTGAAACCCCTGGTGAGCGCGTTGAAGCGGAACTGCGGCGGGACGACCTCGTGCCGCATGCCGAGCATCGCCTCGATGAGCGACACCACCCCGGCCGCCCACCCGGTGTGCCCGATCAGGGACTTGTTCGAGGTGACCGGGACCGCGCCCGGATCCCGTCCGTAGCGGTCGTGCAGGGTGTTGAGCTCGGCGAGGTCACCGGCCGGTGTTCCGGTCGCGTGCGCGATGATCCAGTCGGGCCGCTCCTCGGCCCGGGCCCTGGTCAGCGCGCGGGCCTGCCCCTCCGGATTCGGTGCGTAGATGGCCTTCCCACGCCCGTCGGAGGAGGTACCGGTGCTGCGCAGCACGGCCAGGACCTCGTCGCCGTCCGCGCGCGCCCGGCTCAACCGCTTGAGCACCACGACGGCGGCACCGTCGGCGAAGATCACGCCGTCCGCGTCCTCGTCGAGGGAGCGCACCTCGCCCCGCTTCGACAGGCCGCGCAGCTTCGAGAACAGCACGGTGCCACGCGGTCCGAGGGCGAAAGCGCCGCCGCACACGGCGACATCGGTACTTCCGCTCAGCAACGCCTTGGCCCCGATGTCCACCGCGTAGAGCGACGACGAGCACGCCGTGTCGACCATCTGCACCGATGCCGTGGCAGGCAGCACGCCGTCGATCGCCAGCCTGCCCACCCGGTGCGGCAGGAAGCGGGCGGCCTCCGCCTCGGCACCGCGCCGGTAGCGGTCGGACAGGGTGCGCCGGACCTCGCCGCGCAGCACGTCGGCCCGGTCCGGATCGAGGTCGGCGAGCAGGGCGTCGGCCTGGTCCACCGCCGCAGTGAGCACCCCGGCCTCTTCGAGGTGCTGGTTGCCGTCCGGGGTGTAGCCGAAGATGCAGCGGACCCGGTCGCTGGACTCCGTGCTGACGCCGCGCATCGCCTGCACGACGCTGTGCCGCAGCCAAGCGGTGGTGAACTCCTCGCGCTCGTCGACAGGCCGGTCCGTGGGCCGGAAGTCGGTGATGAACACGCACCGGTCCTGGTAGGCCTTGTCCTCCGCGTGCTCGTCCGGCGAGTGGAACGAGTCCCGGTCCCAGCGGTCCGGCGGTACCGGGACGAACAGCTCGGCGCCGGTCTGCCGCAGCTCCCAGAACTCGTCCGGACTGTTGGCCCCGGCCACCGCCATGCCCATCCCGACGACCGCCACTTCGTCCACTTCGGACTCTTCGGGGAGCGGTTCCTCCGCCGTGCGCTCCACGGCAGGTCGAGCAGGCGGGGGAGAGAGCAGCGGAACACCCAGCGACAGCCCGCCGTCGGCGACCACCGTCTGCCCGGTGATCCAGCGCGAGTCGTCACCCACCAGGAACGCCACGAGATCGGCGAACTCCTCCGGGGTGCCGAGGCGCTGGAACGGCGTGGCGGCGCGGACGGCCGCCTGCATCTGCTCGGCCTGCGGGAACGCGTCCGCGACGTCGCTGACCAGCATCGCCGCCGACGCGGTGTTCACCCGGATCCCGTCGGCGGCGAACCGCGCGGCCAGGTAGCGCGTGAGCGCTTCGACCGCGGCCTTCGCCGGTGCGCAAGCCAGGTAGTTGGCCATGACGAACTGCGATGCGCCGAGCGTGGAGACGTTGGCGATGGCTCCGCCGCCGTGCCGGCGCATCAGCTCGGCCGCGCGCTCCGAACAGCGCAGCGCCCCCTTGACGTTGGTGTTCCAGCCCTTGTCCAGCTGCGCGTCGGTGACCTCGTCGTCGGCCACGAGCGCGCCGGAGGCGGCGCTGTTGACCAGGATGTCCAGCCGCCCGTACCGGTCGTCGATCTCGGCGAACATCCGGTCCACCTGTTCCGGCCGGGCCACCGAGGCGCGGATCAGGTCGATCTCGCCCGTCCCGGACAGTTCCGCCCGGGTCTGCTTCGCCTGCTCGTGGGAGTGGAAGTAGTTCACCACCACCCGTGCGCCACGCGCGAGCAGGGCCGCCGCGATCGCCTTGCCGACGTTGTGCGCACCGCCGGTGACCAGCGCGATCTTCCCCCCGAGCTCGCTGCGCTCAGGCATGCGCGGACTCCGCCGAGGAGAGCAGCCGCACGGTGTGGTCGACGACCTTGCCCATCTTGTCGTAGTCGGCCAACCGGAAGCCGTCGGCCGGCATCGGCAGCCCGAAGGTCTCCGAGACGCGGGTGAGCAGCTCGACCTGCTTCACCGAGTCGATGCCCAGTTCCGCTTCGAGCTCGACGTCGTCGGTGAACACCTCTTCCGGGTACTCCAAGGCGTCGGAGTACATCTTGCGCAGTTTCCCGGCGACCTCCGCCGGGTCGAGAACCGCCGCGCTGCTGGCCGGATCTTCTGACGACTGCGGGGCTTCCGGTTCTGCTGACGGTTGCGGGGTTTCCGGTTCTGGTGGCGTGGTGCGGGTGTCCTGGTAGCGCTCGAACTCCTGCCGGATCAGTTCGATGATCTGCGCGCCCCGGTCCGCCCAGAACGCGTCGAAAGCCGTTCCACCGGCCGCTTCCGGGGCCGGCAGCAGACCGGCTGCGCGCATCTCGCGCAAGGCGGAATCGATGCCCGCCGGGGGCAGACCGGCGACGGCGGTGGGTGCGGAGCTGCTCAGGTGCTGCCGCACGAACTTGCTCAACGAGCCCACAGCACCGCATTCGACGTAGGCCCGAACGCCCTTGGCCTCCAGTCGGCGGATGGTCGCCGCGAAGTGGACCGGGAGCGTGAGGTGGCTCGCCAGCGCGGCCGAGATGTCTTCGTCGTCGCGGTACTCCCGGTCCAGGATCGGCGAGTGGACCCGGGTCCGCAGCGGTCGTCGGGGAATGTCGCGGATGGCCGCGGTGAACCGGTCGGTGGTCGGCAGCAGCAGCGGGCTGTGGAACGGAGCGGGCGATTCGAGCTGCGCGAACGAAACACCGACCGCACCGGTCACCGCGCGCAGCTGCGCCATCGACTCCGCGGGGCCGGACACCACCGTCTGGCGGTCGTGGTTCTCCGCGGCGATCACCAGGTCGTCGTCGCCGACGGCGGACAGCAGCGACCGCGCGCGGTCCGCGTCGGTGGCAAGCGCAGCCATGCACCCGTCCCGCAGCTCGGTCTCCTCGACGACCCGGACCCGGTGCCAGATCAACCGCGCGCCGTCGGCGACGGTGTACGCACCGGCGCACACCAGCGCAGCGATCTCACCCAGGCTGTGGCCGAGCAGCAGGTCGGGGCGGAGACCGCTGCTGCGGAGGGCGTGGTGGACCGCGACGTCGGTGCCGTAGATGGCCAGCTGGGACACCCACGGTTCGTCGGCGAGCAGGGCGCCGAGCTTCGGGGGTTCGTCGCCGAACACGACGTCCGACAGGCGACGTCCGGTTTCGGCGAGGGTCACGCCGTCGATCTCCTCGAACACGTCCTGGGCGTCCGGGTGGTTCTTCGCCGCGTCGGCCAGCGCTTCTCCGTCGAAAGCGCCCTGCCCGGGAAACAGCGCGACGACATCAGCGGATCGGTCCACAGCAGTTCCTCCTCTCCTACGCCGGACGATCGCGTTCTCGAACGTTCGTCTCGGCCTGACCGGTCGGACTTCCGGCGGCCCGGAGCGGCCGGGTCGCCGGGCGTGCGGAACGGGCGCAGGTCGCACGGAACTCCGCAGGTGGATCGCGCCGGTCAGCGGTGTTCGGCGGCGATCGCCACTCGCGGTGTCGGCACCGCGCCGTCGGGGAGGGAACGCGGTGTGCAGAGCATCGATTTCCAGCCCAGTCTGGCACGCCGGAGCAGGCCCACAAATATCAAGGAAGATGCACCGCGCATACATAATTCGACGCAACAGCGTGCACCTGCGCGAAAAATCCCTTCCCGGACAAGGACTTTCGGTCGCATCGGCGAATACGACAAAGCTGGCGAGGGATCGCTGACGAGGGCGAAAAACCCTCTACGTCAGGACCTTTGGATCTGCAGAAGAGGAGTTCGCGTCGAACCGGTGCATGTTTTGCCGGATCCGGTTTCGGGGGCGCCGGGAGTTGGTAATCTCCGGTCATGCCGGTACCCGCAGCTGTGCGCGAGCAGATCCGGGCGTTCCTCGGCGAGGACGACGAGATCAGGTACGTCTTCCCCGCGGACGTCCTGATGAGCGTGCAGTCGAGCGTGCTCGTCGTGGTGAGCAGCAAGGCGGTCACGGTGCTCTCGACGGGCTTCTGGTCCAGGAAGAAGCCGAAATCGGTCCTCGCGCGGTTGCCGCGCAACACCGTCCTCGGCCCGGTGGACGTGCAGTCGACCCCGTGCTTCACCCTCGACGGCATCGACTACGAGATCGACGACGAGTACGTCGCGGTGGTCAACGCCGCCGACTCGGAGATCACGTCGCCCCGGGACTTCCCGCCGGATCCGCTGCCGGACCTCTGACCCGCGCGAGCCGCTGACCCGACCCGGGAGTCGCGCTGGCGGTAGCAACGGATCCTCGGCCTGAGCGAAAGCCGCCCTGGTGCAGGGGGAGTGCTGCTGCGGTGCGGTCTGCGCCCGCCGCAGAAGTCATATCTTTTCGCACTATTGACATATCATGTGCGCGTGCCCACTATCTGCTGTTCATGAGCGGACGTGACCTCCCGCTGCACGCGCGGATACGCAGGGAGCTGGAGGCGCACATCCAGGAAGGTCGGTGGGCGCCCGGGACCCGGATTCCCACCGAGTCCGAGCTCGGCGAGCAGTACGGCGTCTCCCGGATCACGGTGCAACGCGCGCTCCGGGACCTGGCCGATACCGGCATGGTCGTGCGGTACCGGCGGCACGGCACGTTCGTCGCGCAGACCGCCGGGGAGCACAACCTGCTCCGGGCGACCGGACTGCTGGTCAGCGGTGCTGAGATGCACGGTGACCACCGGGTGATCAGCGCTCAGGTGCTGCTCGCCGAGCAGGCCGCCCTGGTGTTGCCGGACCTGGCCGGTGACGAAGCCGTCGTCCAGGTCGAACGCCACAAGCTGAGCGCGGACGGCGGGAGGGTGGCGATCGCGGAACTGGCCGTGCTGCCGTTCCGCTTCGCGCCCGACCTGCTGGACCAACCGCTGGTCACCACGACCACGCACGTCTACCTCCGCAACCGCGGGGTCAAGTTGGGGCGGAGCCGGCTCTACGTGGAGCCGCACGCGCTGGACGACGAGCACGCCGAGCTGTTCGGGCTGCCCGTCGGCACCCCGGTCTTCCGCTGGCTGCGGATCACCTGGAGCGCCGACGGCGACGTCGTCGAGCACCTCCGCGCCATCCTGCCCGCCGAAACTTCCCGGTTCTACGTCGAAAGCACGCTCAACGGCCCGCCGTTCTGAGCCCCTCCGCACCCCTCGCCCTGAGCCAGTTCGGGAGACGATCATGCGTTCACGCCGTTCCCTGCTCACCACCATCGTCGCCGTCGCAGGCGCTGCCGCGCTCGGCCTCACCGGGTGCGCCCCGCCGAACCCGTCCGCCCAGGCCGGGACCCTGGTGATCGCCGGCTACGGCGGTTCGTTCGAAACTTCCTTGCGCGAGACGGTCATCCCCGAGTTCGAGAAGACCTGTTCCTGCAAGATCACCTACATCCCCGGTTCGTCCACCGACAGCATCGCCAAGCTCAAGGCGCAGCAGGCGAGCCCGCAGATCGACGTCGCGCTGCTCGACGACGGGCCGCAGGCGCAAGCCGTCGAGGCCGGGCTCCTCGCGCCGCTGGACACGAAGGTCGTCCCCGTCGACCAGGTGGTGGACGTGGCGCGGCTGCCCGGGGACGTCGGCGTCGGATTCGGCATGACCGCGACCGGCATCGCCTACAACCCGGACTGGTTCGCGCAGCACGGGGTTCCGGCGCCGTCCAAGTGGATGGACCTCGCCGATCCGCGGCTCAAGGGCGCGCTCGTGCTGCCCTCGATCACCAACACCTACGGCGTCGGGCTGCTGGTCGGATCGGCCGTGGCCAACGGCGGTTCCGAGCAGGCGATCCAGCCCGGGTTCGACGCGGTCGGCAAGATCGCGGGCAACGCGGTCACGTTCGACACCACGGCCGATGTGTCCAACTACTTCCTGCAGGGGCAGGCCGCGGCGTCGGTGTGGGGCGTGTCCCGGGTGTCCACGCTCGCGGAGAAGAACTTCCCGGTGCGCTTCGTCTACCCGGAGGAGGGCGCGCTCGCCCTGGTGGCCACCGCGAACGTCGTCAACAAGGCGCCGCACAACGAGCTGGCGCAGAAGTTCGTCGCCCACCTGCTGGACGAGAAGGTGCAGACCGCAGTCGCCGGCAGCACGTACGACGGCCCGACCGTCAAGGGTGTGACCATCGATCCCGCGCTGGCCGAGAAGCTCGTCGGCCCCGACTCGATCGGCAAGCTGCGCAAGCTCGACTGGAAGGTCATCAACCAGCAGCGGTCGGCCTGGACCGACCAGTGGAACAAGCAGGTGGAGAACCGGTGACGACTCTTGCGGAAACCGCCACCCGCGGTCGGCTGCGGTTGTCGGAACTGCGGAAGAGCTTGGGCGGCAAGGAGATCGTGCGCGGCATCGAGCTGAGCACCGAGCCCGGCGAGTTCCTCACCCTGCTCGGCCCGTCCGGCTGCGGCAAGACGACGACGCTGAACATCATCGCCGGGCACCTGCTGCCGGATTCCGGCACCGTCGAGGTCGACGGCCGGGACCTGACCGCCACGCCGGCGCATCGCCGCACCATGGGCATGGTCTTCCAGTCCTACGCGCTGTTCCCGCACATGACGGTCGCCGACAACGTCGGTTTCGGGCTGCGGATGCGCCGGAGCGGCCGCGCCGAGCGGGCCTCGAAGGTCGCCGACGCGCTCGAGATGGTCGGGCTCGACGGCATGGCGCAGCGGTATCCCCGGCAGCTCTCCGGCGGGCAGCAGCAGCGGGCCGCGTTGGCCCGGGCGCTGGTGGTCGAGCCGGACCTGCTGCTGCTCGACGAGCCGTTCTCGAACCTGGACGCCCAGCTGCGGGTCCGGCTGCGGGAGGAGGTCGTGGCGCTGCAACGCCGCATCGGCACCACCACGATCCTCGTCACGCACGACCAGGAGGAGGCGTTGGCGGTCTCCGACCGGATCGCGGTCATGGACCAGGGCGTGATCCACCAGCTGGCGACCCCGCAGGAGGTGTACCTGCGACCGGCCACCGACTTCGTCGCCCAGTTCATCGGCGAGGTCAACGTGCTGGACGGCACCGCCGAGGGCGGTGCGGCGTGCCGGATCGCCGACGGTGTCGTCGTCTCGGCGGACCCGGTCGGCGAGCAGCCGCGGCCGGGCGACGACGTGCGGATCTACGTGCGGCCGGAGGCGATCCGGCTCGCGTCCTCGGGAGAAGGGCTGTCCGGCACGGTCCGGGACACCCGGTTCCTGGGCGCCAAAGCGCGGTGCACGGTGTCCACAGTGGCCGGTGCGGTCGAAGTTTCGCTGCCGTTCGGCGAATCCGTGCCGGAGGTGGGGCAGGAGGTGAAGTGCAGGTGGCAACCGCAACACGCGTCGCTGGCGGTCCGGGGGTCCTGACGCCCCGCCGCGGACGGCGCTGGCGCACCGGACTGCTGCTGGCGGCACCGGCCATCGCGGCGTGCGCCCTGCTGTTCATCGCACCGCTGTTCACGTTGGTGCTCAACAGCTTCCGGACGCAGCAGGGCGATCTGACGCTGGCCAACTACGTCCGGTTCCTCGGTGACCCGTTCTACCGCGACATCCTGTGGCACACCCTCTGGATCGGCGCCCTGACCACCGCGGGCTGCCTGGTGCTGGGCTACCCGTTCGCGATGTACCTGCGCGGCCGGTCGCCGCGGATGCGCAACTACCTCTCGCTGATCCTGCTCTCCCCGCTGCTGATCAGCATGGTGATCCGGGCCTACGGCTGGCTGGTGGTGCTCGGCCCGAACGGGCCGATCGCCGGTGCGCTGGGCTTGTTCGGCATCGATCCGCCCGCGCTGCTCTACACCGACACCGCCGTGGTGATCGGCATGGTGCACGTGATGTTCGCGTACATGGTCCTGCCGCTGATCGGGAGCCTGGACCGGATCGACCCCACGCTGGTGCCGGCCGCCAAGGGGCTGGGTGCGAACGCGTGGAGCTGCTTCTGGCGGATCACCCTGCCGCTGTCGGCGCCCGGCATGCTGGCCGGGTCGTTGATCGTGTTCAGCTTGACGGTGTCCAGCTTCGTCACCCCGGCCATCCTGGGCGGCCCGACGGTCAAGCTGATGCCCTACTTCGTCTACACCGAGGCGACGAACACCTTGGACTGGCCGTACGCGGCGGCCATCGGCTTCATCCTGATCGTGGTGACCACGCTGCTGGTCGCGGTCTACTCCCGGCTGTTGCAGGGGCGCGGGGAGAGGGGAACGTTCGCATGAACCGGACGGCACGCGCGCTGGGCGCCGGCTTCGCCACCCTGGTCGCCCTCTTCCTGCTCGCCCCGGTCCTGGTGACGGTCGCATCGTCGCTGACCACGACGAGTTACGTGTCCTTCCCACCGCAGGGCCTCACGCTGCGCTGGTACGTCGAACTGCTGCACCGGCCGGAGTTCCTGAGCTCGTTCGCGCTCAGCCTCGGCGTCGCGGCCGCCGCCGCGGTGGTGTCCGCGCTGCTCGGACTGGGTGCGGGGTTGGCGATCCACCGCTACCCGTTCCCGGGCCGGTCGGTGCTGGACAACTTGTTCTCCAGCGCGTTCGCGGTACCGACGATCGTGCTCGGCATCGGTCTGCTGCAGTGGTTCGCGCAACTCGGCCTGGCGGCCAGCCCGGTCACGCTGCTGCTGGCGCACCTGATGCTGACCGTGCCCTACACGGTGCGGTTGGTGCTCGCCGGGCTCGCGGGCCTGGACCGCTCCGCGGAACGCGCCGCGGCCGGTCTCGGCGCGTCGCCGCCGAAGGTGTTCTGGCACGTCACGCTGCCCGCCCTGCGCGGGTCGCTGATCGCCGGTGCGTTCTTCGCGCTGATCACGTCCTTCGACGACCTCACGGTCGCGTTGTTCGTGGTCACCACCGACATGCAGACGCTGCCGGTGCGCATCTTCAACTACCTGCAGTACAACTACGACCCGACGGTCACCGCGGTCGGCACGCTGATGGTGCTGTTCGCGGCGGTGGCGGTCGTCATCATCGAGCGGGTCGTCGGTGTGGCGCGGCTGTTCGGGACGGAGTCGGACCGCTGAACCAGCCGGATCGGGCTCGACCTGTCCGCGCTGGCAGGTCGAGCCCCTACGTGTCCACAAAGGATTGATCTCAACGGGCTTTGGCCGCGGCAGTGCATTCGGCGTTGCCGCGGCACGCGGCGAGTTCGGTCAGCGTCCGGTGCAGCCGATCGCGCTGGTCGGGCGGCAGTTGCGCGTAGGTGTTGTCGAGCTGGTCCGGGTCCGTCCGGTTGTCGTAGTACTCGCGCTCGCCGGTCGCGTACTCGACGTAGGTGCCCTCCGGCGTGCGGATCGAGGTGTAGGTGGGCGGGATCCCCTCCTGGTTCTTCTGCTGGTCGGGGTCGCCCGGCCCGTTGCGGGGCGCGTGGTGCTCCACCAGCGCGACGTCGCGGTCCGCGGCGGGTGGCCCGCCCCGGAGGAGACCGGCGAAGCTCATGCCGTCGAGGTCGGGTCGCGGCGGGAGACCGGCTAGTTCGGCGAAGGTCGGGCGCAGGTCGATGTTCTGCACCGACCGGTCGACCACCACGCCGCTCGGCACGCCCGGGCCGGTGGCGATGAGCGGCACGCGGACGTCGGTGTCGAACGCGGTCTGCTTGCCCGCCTCCAACGCGTGTTCGCCCAGGTGGAAGCCGTTGTCGGAGGCGAAGACGAGATGCGTGCGCTGCGCCTGGCCGGTCTCGGCGAGCGTGCGCTGGAACCCCGCGAGCATGTCGTCCACAGCGAGCAGGGACCGGGCGCGCTTCCGGTACTTCTGGTCCGCGGACTCGATCTGCTCCGGGGACAGCGGCGGCAGGTCGCGCAGCCACGCGGGCTTGTCGGACCGGTCGGCTTCGTTGAAGGCCGGGCCGCGCGGCGCGGTCAGGTCGGGGAAGGCGTTCTTGTGCCGCGGTGCCGGAGTCGAGGGGCTGTGCGGCACGAACGGCGCCACTTCCAGGAAGAACGGGGTTCCTTCGGCGGCGTTGGCGCGGATGAAGGCGTTGCCGCGCTTGGCGATGACGTCGGTCAGGTAGTCCTCAGGACGCCGACCGTGGTGTTCCACCCGCCCGTTGACGTTGAGGTTGTAGTCGTAGTTGGCGTAGCCGTTGCCGGCCACTGCCCACTCGTTCCAACCTGGCGGCACGAAAGGCCGATCGCCACCGAGCGGTGCGCGCGGCTGGTAGCCGTTGAGGTACTTGCCGAGGAAACCCGTCCGGTAGCCCGCCTGCTGGAGCTCGGTGCCGATCGTGTCCCGTTCGTCCCGCTCGTGGAACACCCCGAACCCGCCGTCCGGCGGCTCGTTGGTGAACACACCGGTGTTGTGCGGGAACTTCCCGGTCAGGATCGACGACCGCGACGGGCAGCACAGCGAGTCGGTCACCGTAAAGTCGGAGAAGGTCACGCCGTCCCGCTGCATCTGCTGCAGGTGCGGCATGTACTGGACGAGGCCCGAGTCCATGTCGTCGACCAGCACGAACACGATGTTCGCGCGCCCGTCCGGGGCCGAGCTCCCCGGCGAGTCCGAAGTGGTGCACCCGGCCAGCACCAGCACTGCGGCGGCGCAAAGCGCGAGCCGCGCACGCAACACCATGATCAGCCTCCGGCTCCCGGCAGCGACGGCCCGCCCAGGACACCAGCTCGGCGACGCCCCCAGCAACCGGCACACGGGGATTCACGGCAGACTGGGACAGCCGGGTCGGGATTGCGCTGGTGCGCGATGTTCCGTCAAGCCTGGTGGTTGTCGAAGTTGGCTCGGTTCTCGCAGAGCTCGTCGTGGTGGGTGCCTGCCCAGTCGATCAGCGCGCACGCGGTGGAGCTCGTGCACCGGCAGGGGCTGAAGGTGACCGCGCTGGCCTCCGCTGGGGACGGGGAGATCCTCGTCACCAGGGGCGCTGACCACGTCCTGTCCCGCGGTGCGTCGCTCGCACCTGCTGGCTGGGACGGCATGCTCGACGCCGCGGTGCCGGGCCCGATTCACTTCGAAGATGCTGCGGCAGCCGACGCGCGACTGGCCGAAGGTGGCTTGCGCGGTCGGCTCGTCCTCATCCCGTGACACGGTGTCACAGTGGATGATCTCGGGATTTTCGTAGCAACACTCAGCGACGGGGTGCGGGCGTGATTCACGCGCGCCGGTACTCCGGTCGCGCTGTCGTGCGGCGGGTCAGGTCGACGAAGTCCGGTTCGAAGTCCTCGGTCGCGTTGACGGCCTCCCACAAACGCGTAGCACCTGCGTGGGAGATCGGCAGTTGCCGTGCCGGGTCGTCGACCGCGGACAGCAAGGTGTCGTCGTCCTCCGCGGACCGGCGCAGCGGGCGCGGGTTGGTGGTGTCGAGGGCTCGGGTGACGACGGCGGACATGGGGCCGACCGACATGAGGTCGAGCGCGGTGGCGTAGTCCTGGCCGAGGTAGTCGGCCATGTCGAGGGCTTCGCGGATGCCCGCTTCGGCGGCCATGATGGCGACGTTGGTGATGAGCTTGTACGCCACGCCGGAGCCGACGCCGCCGACCTGGCGCGATGTGCCGAGGGCGTCGAGCACCGGGCGGACTCGTTCGAAGGCGTCGTCGGGTGCGCCGACGAGGAAGGTGATGCGGCGCTCGCGCGCGTACTTCACCCCGCCGACGATCGGAGCGTCCAGGACGGTCACCCCGTCCGGAGCGGCAGCGACCACGGAGTCGAGCAGCGCCGGAGTCGTGGTCGAGCAGACGAGGACGGCGGCCCCGGGAGCGGTGCCCGCGAGGATGCCGTCCTCGCCCAGGTAGGCGGCCGGGATGTCGTCCGACATCACGAGACCGACCACGACGTCGGCTCCGCGGGCCGCATCGGCCGCAGTGGGCAGGACCTCGGCCCCGGCGGCGGAGGCGCGTTGGCGCTTGGCTGGATCGATGTCGTGGACGCGCACCGCATGTCCGCGGGACAGCAGGTGGGGCACCATCTGCTCACCCATGTCGCCGAAGCCGATGATGGCAACCGTCTTCATGTGGAGCTCCAGAGCTCTCCGGGCGTACGGTTCATACGCCGACTTTCCTACGGGCCGGAACGCCCAGCCACTCGGGCGGTGCACAGCTGGGTTCGCCTCATCGCTGGCGCCGACAGGTCCATAGTGGATTTCTGTCGCGCCGACGATGGCGCGTGATCCTTTGGAGTCCGGTCCCGACCGGCCCTGCTCGCCTGCCCCACCGTCGTTCCCGCCACGGTGCGCGAAGTGTTCTGGACCAGTGCTTCCCAGCTTCGATCCTCGGCCGGGCCGGACAGCCCCGCTGGTCCGCTGGGGCGACGGCTCACCGTTCTCACCAGCCACATCTGCCATCGCTGGCCACTGTGGTGCAAGCATCGCCACACGGCTCGACCAGTTGCTGCGCACGGGAGGCGGTCCAGAGCGTGATCGTGTTTCGGAGGTGAAGTGCCCACCGCATCATGGGGCTGCAAGCAGGACCGGCCTGCCGAGGGGGAGCGCCATGAGCACCGCAGTTGATCGTTCGGGTGGCAGCGAGCCCTTGCTGCACCAGCGAGGACAGGAGATCCAGGAATTCGGCACCGTGCGGAAGCTCCCGGTCGCGTTGTCACGGGACGTGCGGATGTATTCCTGCCAGCGGCTCAACCAGATCCTGGCCGATACCCAAATCCTGTACGCCCACTACAAGAAGCACCACTGGCTGATGCGCGGGCACACCTTCTACCAGCTGCACCTGCTGTTGGACAAGCACGCGGGGGAGCAGCTGGCGCTGGTGGACTCGCTGGCCGAGCGGGTGCAAACGCTCGGCGGGGTGGCGGTCGGCGACCCCCGCCACGTCGCGGAGATCACCCGGATCCAGCGCCCGCCGAACGGGGTCGAGGAGGTTCCCGCCATGCTGTCGCGGTTGCTGGCGGCGCACGAGGTGATCCTCGGCGATGCCCACGACGCTGCTGCGCGGGCGGCCAGCAGCGGTGACGACGGAACCAACGACCTCCTGGTCTCCGACATCATCCGCACCGGGGAGATGCAGGTGTGGTTCCTCGCCGAGCACCTGGTGGACACACCGGTGGTCCGGGCCTGACACCGGGCATCCGGAATCCGCTCGTCGGCTCCTCGGGCCGATGCCCGGCTGCATCACCGGCGGCAGCACCGGACTCCACCGGTGCCGCACGCGACGGCCAACTCCTCGGAACTCGGCGAGCTGCGCAGTTGGGCAGCTCGCCGAGTTCACCGCCGCGGTCGCGGGCATCGACCGCGATCCACCACGCCGGTCTCAGCCGAGGGCGGGGTAGTCGGTGTAGCCCGTGTCACCGCCGCCGAAGAGGCCTTCGGGGTTGACCGGGTTGAGCGGGGCGTTGATGCGGAAGCGCTCGACCAGGTCCGGGTTGGCGAGGAAACCGCGGCCGAAGGAGATCAGGTCGGCCCCCCGCCGCAGCCACTGCTCGGCGTTCGCCCGGCCGGCGTCGGCAGGTGGCTCGGGGAAGGAGTTGAGGGGGTTCACCACGAGGATGCCCGGCCAGGCGGCGCGGATCTTGTCGTTCACGTCCTCGTCCTCGGCGGCCACCAGGTGCAGGTGCGCGAGGTCCAGCGGCGCCAAGGCGCCCAGCAGCGCCGGGTAGAGCTCCGTCGCGTCGGTGTCGGCGATGTCGTTGATCGGCTTGGCGGGGGAGATGCGCAACCCCACCCGGTCGGAGCCGATCGCGTCGGCCACGGCTTCCGCGACTTCGACGACGAAGCGGATCCGGCCCTGGATGGAGCCGCCGTAGGCGTCCGAGCGCTGGTTGCTGTTGGGGGCGAGGAACTGGTGCAGCAGGTAGCCCATCGCGCTGTGCAGCTCCACGCCGTCGAACCCGGCCTCGATCGCACGGCGTGCGGCATCGGCGAACTCCGCCACGATGCCGTGGATCTCGGAAACGGTCAGCTCCCGCGGTTCGACGAGGTCCTGCGGCCCCGTCGGCGTGAAGATCTGCCCGTTCGCGCGGACGGCGGAGGGGGCGACCGGGGGCAGGCCGTGCACGCTGGGGTGTCCCACCCGCCCGGAGTGCTGGATCTGGTTGAAGATGCGTCCACCTGCCGCGTGCACGGCGTCGGTGACCACGCGCCACCCCGCCACCTGGGCATCGGTGTAGATGCCCGGGGTCCACGGGTACCCCTGCCCTTGCAGCGAGGGCTGCGTGCCCTCGGTGATGATCAAGCCCGCCGATGCGCGCTGGGCGTAGTAGGTGGCCGTGCTGGGGGAGGGGACGCCCTCCTGATCGGCACGGCTGCGGGTCATCGCTGCCATCGCCATGCGATTGGGCAGGTCCAACCGACCAACGCGGACGGGTTCGAACAAGGACACCTGAAACTCCTCTGCATTCGCTGCTGCCGGGCGGAGCGCCCTGGGAATTCCGGAAGGCGCCCGAACGCACGGCAGGTAAGGCTCGTTGAAGGACGACCTGGGTTTCATTCCTGATCGACGCAGGTGAACGTCGAGATCGAGGTCGCTTCCTTTGCGGCGGTTTTCCGTTGTGCCGGGCTGGTTCTGAGCAGCCCGGCACCACCTCGGCGGATCACATGGCCTTGAACCGGTCGGCGCTCGTGGTGTCGGCGCGGGTGATCCCGCCGGTCGACTTGATCATGAAGATGTGCGGCTTCCCGACGCTCTCGGTTCGCCGGGGCGTGGCTGTGCGGTCGCGCCGGTGCCGGGCTTTCGACGTCGGCTTCCGCAGCTGCAACCGGTTGGACGTCGGCCCTGCGATGCCGAGTGCGAACCGCAACGACAGGAATCCCGTCGCGAGAATTCGGTTGATCTTGAACATGGGAGGACACCTCGTGCTGCTCGATGTTCGTGTTGATCGCCAAGCGTTCGGATGCGCCTCGATGGTTCGCTGGAGGAGAAGCCGCGTGGCGACCTCGTACCTGGCCCGGCCGTGGCCGGAACAGGAGTGAAGGGGCGTGGTGGGTTCTCGGTTCCCGGCGAGACCCCACCACGCGCTATCCCCCGACGGTCAACGAACCGCGCTCACCGAACGGTGTGCGGGTTGTGGCCGATCAGGCCGTGGTCCAGGAAGCACAGCTCGTCCTGGTCCTCGTGGTGGTGACCCCGGACCTGGTGGAAGCTCCAGCGGATGTCGTTCCACTTGTGGCCCCGGAGTCCGTCGCGGTGGTTCCAGTGGCTCTCGCGGCCCGCCACCAGCACCGACGCGTGGCTGTTGGCCTCGGCCGTGCCGCGGCCGTGGACCTGGGCCGACGCCTGGCTGCTGGCGTTGACCGAGCCGCGGCCGTGGACCTGGGCCGACGCCTGGCTCTCGACGCGGATGTTGGTGTCCTGGCCCTCGGCGGAGGCCACCCCGGCGATGCCGAGCGCGAGGGGGAGCGTCAACGCCCCAGCGGCCAGCACGCGATTGATCTTGCGCATCAGTAATGCACCTCGTTGTGTTCGATCATTGAGATCTTGCTGTTGGGCTTTCGGCCTGGGTAGCTGATCCACGTCGTCCGCCCGGGTGGGTGCGAGACCCGCATGCTGATCTCGCAGTCGGCTCAACCGCCGAGATCCAACGGGTAATCCCCGATGATCTGTGTTGTACGAGATGGAAATTTTCCTTGCGCAATAGGGTGAATTCGATCAAAATCATGCGCCCACATAGAAGTTATATGCATGCGCATTGAGTCGCCACGGGTGCGTTGAGGCCCGTGTGGCTGGAGTGCTGTTCGTGGTCGCGGCAGATGTTCGGGAGGTAGTGGAAATCGGAGCTCTCCAATTCGCGGTTCGGGCGAGATCCAACGCCGGGTCGGTCGCGCACTGTTGTCGACCGGTTGCGATTCGACGCTCGCGATTGGGTTCGGAAGCCATTCGCGCAGGCGCCGGCTGGTGCTCGCATGCCCGTCTGCGGCACGTGCGAGCGCCGAGGTAAATTGCTGGTGAAGCAGGGTCGGGAGGGGCGTCGATGGGGCGGGGCACGCGGTCGGGCGGAGAAGAGCGGGAGCTGATGACGCTCCTGTTCGGAGTGATGGCCAGGTTGCGCGAACACCTCGATTCGGCGGCCGCTGATGTCGGCCTGAGCCTTCCCCACGCGCACACGCTGCTGCGGCTGGAGCAGCCGGAGCGGATGGGCGAACTCGCGGCCACTCTGCATTGCGAGCCCTCGCACGTGACTGCCATCGCAGATCTGCTCCAGGCGGAGGGCCTGCTCGAGCGGCAGCCCGATCCGGCTGACCGCCGCGCCAAGCTGCTCGTGCTCACGGCGAAGGGCGAGAAGCTGCGGGAGCGCCTGCTGAAGCGGTTGGGAGTCGGTTTTCCCATCGCCTCCGAACTCGATGCAGGGCAGCGAGACGCCCTGGTCCAGCTGCTGCGCGCGGCGCAGGATCCCTCCGGCGACTGACGTCGTCCACCACCGACCCTGCCGGCTCCTGCCGGGCAGGGCGTTTCGGCCTGCCCTGGCCGGCTGAGGGCTTTCCATCGCTCCACGTGCGGCACCCGGGGACATAACTTCACTCACAGAATGTTTCAATTTCTGAAGTAAGTGCCCGAGGATGGGGTGCGCTGCCTGCCGCTCGCCTCTGCTGGGCGAGGTGCCGTCGGCGAGCGTTCATGGAGATCTTGGACATGACCGTGCTGAACACGGCGCTACCGGCCTTGGGGCGGCAGTTCGGTGTCGGTACGGAAAGCCTCCAATGGCTGGTCACCGGCTATCTCGTGAGCATGGCCGTGTTCATCCCGGCATCGGGGTGGGTGGCTGACCGCTTCGGGTCCAAGCGAACGTTCTTGTTCGCCCTGGCGGTGTTCACCGCAGCGTCGCTGTGGGCCGGATTCGCTGGTTCGCTGACCGAGTTGGTGGCGGCCAGGATCGTGCAGGGGGTGGGCGGCGGTCTGCTCACGCCGGTCGGGACCGCGATGCTGTTCCGGGCGTTCCCGCCGGACGAGCGCGCGCAGGCCTCCGCGGTCCTGTCGATCCCGACCGGTCTCGCGCCGGCTCTCGGACCGGTGCTGGGCGGATGGTTGGTCGACAACGTCGACTGGCGCTGGATCTTCCTGATGAAGGTGCCGATCGGTGTGGCCGGGATCGCCTTCACGGCGGCGATGATCCGCGAGGAGCGAACCGACCACCCCGGGCGCTTCGACGTCATCGGTTTCGTGGCGGGCGGTGGCGCGCTCGCGCTGCTGCTGGTGGGTCTCGACCAGGGCTCGGCCAGCGGGTGGGGGAGTGCGACCGCGTTCGGGCCGCTCCTCGGAGGTGTGCTGCTCGCGCTCGTGTTCGTGATCGCCGAACTGCGCATCGCCGAGCCGATGATCGATCTCCGGCTGCTCCGCATCCGGCTGTTCCGGGCCGGCAACCTGCTGATGCTCCCGTCGTCGGGCGCCCTGATGGGCACGCTCTTCCTGACCCCGTTGCTGCTGCAGTCGCTGATGGGTGCGGATGCCACCGGGTCGGGGCTGGTCACCATGTTCCAGGCGCTGGGGATGACCGCGACGATGCCGTTCGCCGGACGGCTGTACCAGCGAGTCGGCCCGCGGTGGATGTTGATCTCCGGTTTCGGGGCCGTCGCCGCGTCCATCGCGGCCCTGCTCGCCGTCGACGTGAGCAGCAGCCTGTGGGCCGTGCGGATTCCGATGCTCACCATGGGCATCGGCATGGCGCTGACGGTGATCGCGTTGCAGGCCGCGACCTTCGCGCAGGTGGCTCCCGAAGCGATGACCCGGGCATCGTCGGTGTTCGCGACCACGCGTCAAGTGGCCGCGGCCGCGGGGGTGGCGTTGGTCGCCACCATCCTGACCCTCCGCACCGAGCAGCGGCTCGACGGGCTGGCACCGGTGGTGACCGACGCCGTCCGGCAGGACGCGATGCTCAGCGCCTTCCGCGACACGTTCGTCGCCGCCCTCGTGCTCGCCGTGCTGGGCCTGCTGGTCGCGCTGCGCGTTCGCGACTCGGATGCGGCTGCGTCGATGCGATCGACGAACCCGGTTGCTGAGACGGCAGAAGTCGGCGGACCGGAACAGCCCGGGATGGCCCGCCGTGCTGGCGAAGGGCACCAGCCCGACACCAGGGCAGGACTGTGACGGTGCGGCGACGCTCTGCAGGTTGAAGACCATTGCGATCCAGGTCTGCCCGCTGGGACGTGGGCAACGCCGCCCCGCGACCGTCCACAGTCTCCAGTCCTCGGGTCGCAAGGGATGGGAAAGTTCGGTTCGGGGAAGGAAGAGCTCGCGCGTGACCTGTGCGCGGTGGGCCGAGTCCGGCGGCTCGACCGTCCCCTTTTTCACAGGTGGAGAGAACTAGATGACAACTGCGTTCAACCCGTTCCAGCTCGGAGGCACGACGCTCCGAAACCGGATCGTCATGGCGCCGATGACCCGCTCGCGCGCCAACGCGACCGATGGCACGCCAACCGAGCTCATGGCCGAGTACTACACCCAGCGCGCATCCGCCGGTCTGATCATCACCGAGGGCGTTCAGCCGTCGGTCGTCGGTCAGGGCTACCCGTTCACCCCCGGGCTGCACACCGCTGAGTAGGTGGCCGCTTGGCGCAAGGTGACCGACCGGGTGCACGCCGAAGACGGCCGGATCTTCGCCCAGCTGCTGCACACAGGGCGCATCGGGCACCCGAGCCTCCTTCCGGACGGCCTGATCCCGGTCGGTGCGTCCGCGATCGCGGCGAAGCACCAGGTGTTCACCCCGGACGGCCTGCAGGACTGCGTCACGCCCAAGGAGCTTTCGGAAACCGAGATCCTCGACACGATCAGCGACTTCGCCAACGCGGCCCGAAACGCGATCGAGGCCGGATTCGACGGGGTGGAGCTGCACGGTGCGAACGGATACCTGCTGCACCAGTTCCTCGCATCCAACAGCAACCAGCGCACTGGCGCCTGGGGCGGCTCGCTGGAAGGCCGGCTCCGGTTGATGGTCGAGACCACGCGAGCCGTCGCCGACGCTGTCGGCGGTCAGCGCACCGCACTGCGGATCTCGCCGGGAAACCCGTTCAACGACATCAGCGAACAAGACCTCGAACCCACCTACACCGCACTGGTCGAGGCGATCAACCCCCTGGGCCTCGCCTACTTGCACATCGCCGAATCCGCGGACCGGTCGCTGACCAACGGCCTGCGCCGTGCTTTCGACGGGACGTTCGTGCTCAATCCGAACACCCCGGGGCGCCCCACCGGCGTCGAGGAGCTCGAACTCCTCGAGGACGGCACCGCGGACCTGCTCAGCTACGGAGTCCTGTTCATCGCCAACCCGGACCTGCCCGCCAGGCTGGCTGACGGCGGACCGTTCAACACCCCTGACCAGAGCACGTTCTACGGCGGGGACGCCACTGGCTACACCGACTACCCGAGCAGGAGCTGACACCAGCAGCGAGGAAGATGCGTCGAGCAAACCGGCAAGCGGATTCCGCTTGCCGGTTGCTCGTGGTGCTGGGCCCGGCGGAAGCCGTTCCACCGGTAGTCCCATCAGTAGAAGAAGAGAAATATTCTTGTGCAGCAACAGAAATGAGCTCATCACCATGCATACGCATAGATATGGGTGGTGCGGGTCGAGTTGCGGGGGATGGAGCGGTACCGGTGTGATCGGAGTGTCACCGCAGGTGTCCGGCCGATAGCGGAAGTCGGTGGATCCGTGGGCGGTCGCTGATCGAGGTAAGGTCGTCGGTCGTGGGACGTTCAGCTGCTGCGAAGGTGTCGAGGCGGTACAAGGTCGCCGTGTGGCGATCGATGATGGAGGTCCACGCCGCCGTGCTGCGGGAGATCGAAGCGGATCTGGCGCACAAGCACGGTCTCTCGCTGAACGAGTTCGACGCGCTGATCAACATTCCCGCTGCCGGGGTCCGCTTCCGCGAGCTCACCGACCGGGTCATCCTGAGCCAGAGCGCGCTCAGCCGACTCGTGGACCGGCTCGAAGCCAGGGGGCTCGTCGCGCGGGGTGGTGCGGAGGACGACTCGCGCGTAGTGGAGATCGAGCTCACCGAGGAGGGGAAGAAGCTCGCGCGCAGCGCCGCGCGCACGAACGCGGCAGCGGTCGAGCGAGCGTTCGCCGACCGGCTTTCCGGCGAGGAGCTGGAATACCTGTACGCGGTGTTCGCCCGGTTGCTCGGCGGGCCGGTCGAGGTCTGACCGAGGAAGTCCGCGGCTGGACTCCCGGGTCCGGGAACAACATGCGCGCGCATCGATCAGCCGGAGTCGGGCCCGGGAAGAGCGCGGCTCGGCATGCGCGCGGGCCGCTGCGGTCCGAGCGCGCGGCGGTTTGGATGTTCCTGCTGGTCAGCGGTAGGTGGTCACAGGACGTCGTGGCCCGGGTGGTCGTCGGCGGGGACGGTGCCGAGGCGTCTGGCTTGGCAGTTCTCGGAGGCATGCAGGACCTAGGCCTTGGTGTTCATGACGAACGGACCGCAGGTCGCTCGCAAGAGGTTGTCTGGCGAGATAAGAATCGTCGGAACGGATCGCGCCCGGTGCAACTCCTCTGGAACTCCGACCGCTGATTGCCCGCGGTGAGCGGGACGAGCTCCGCTGCGCTCATCGGCGGTTCATCGCCTAGCTTGTGGGAGCGAGCGAGGCGACCGCATTGGCCGCGTGGCACCGGTGCCCGGGGAGGCGGGTTGTGATGGCAGCGCCGGGGAAGCGTCACTGGGCATCTTCGGCCCAGCAGTCGTCGTGGGCTCCCATGGCCTCGGGGGTGTTCCGCGCGCTGTGGTTCGCCCAGCTCGGATCCAACGTCGGGACGTGGATGCAGACGGTCGGCGCTCAGTGGCTGCTCGTGGGCGAACCGGACGCGGCGCTGCTGGTCTCCTTGGTCCAAACCGCGGCGACGCTCCCGGTGATGCTGCTGGCGATCCCGTCCGGGGTGCTGGCCGATCTGCTCGACCGCCGGCGCCTGCTGATCAGCGTGCAGGTGGCCATGGCGGTTCTCGCGACTGCGCTGACCGTGGTGACGGCTATGGGGCTCATCACACCCGCGGTCCTGCTGTTGCTGTTGTTCCTCCTGGGGTGCGGGCAGGCGCTGACCGGTCCTGCGTGGCAGGCCGTGCAGCCGGAACTCGTCGTCCGCGAGCAGATCGCTGCGGCTGCGGCTCTGGGCGCGATGAACGTCAACGTCGCGCGGGCGATCGGCCCGGCCCTCGCCGGGGTGATCGTCGCGCTCTTCGGTCCCAGCTTCGTCTTCGCGGTGAACTCGGTTTCGTTCCTGGGAATCGTGGCGGTGCTCTGGTTCTGGAAACGGCCTGCTGCTGACCTGCCGCAACCGCCTGAACGGCTTCTGCCCGCACTGCACGCCGGTGCTCGCTACGTGCGTCACGCCCCGGTGGTGCGACGAATCCTGCTCCGGGCCACCTTGTTCATCCTCCCGGGCAGTGCCATCTGGGCCTTGCTGCCGATCGTGAGCAACCGAGCTCTGCACCTCGACGCGGCTGGCTACGGGGTCTTGCTGGGAGCCCTCGGGCTCGGAGCAGTTGCCGGCGCATCGACGTTGTCGCGCGTGCGGTCCGTCCTCACGACGAACCAGCTGCTAGCTCTGGCCGCGGTGTTGTTCGCCGTCGGAACCGTCCTGCCCGCAGTCGTGTCCAGTGCGGGTGTGGCCGCGCTGGTGTTGTTCTTCACTGGTTACGCCTGGCTCGTGGTGCTGTCGACGTTGAACTCGGCGATGCAGCTTTCCTTGCCCGCTTGGGTCCGTGCCCGCGGCCTTGCCACCTACCTGCTGGTCTTCATGGGCGGCCAGGCGCTGGGCTCGATCCTGTGGGGCGCGCTGGCCGCCGTCACCGGCCTCGCCGCAGCGCTCGCGCTCGCCGCCGCACTTCTGCTCGTCAGCGCCGTGACGGTGGGCCTTTGGCCGTTGCGACCGGAGACGGCCCGGATGGATCGGGCCGTCAGCGCGCACTGGCCGGAACCGGTATTGGTGTTCGAACCGATGCCCGAGGACGGCCCGGTGCTCGTGCTGAAGACTTACCGCGTTGCGGAGGCCCAACGCGAAGCCTTCCGGGCTGCGATGTCGGACGTGGGCAAGTCGCGACAACGCACCGGAGCCGTGAACTGGTCGCTGTACCAGGACGGCGCCGACGCGCACCGCTTCGTCGAAACCTTCCTGGTGCGCTCCTGGGACGAACACCTGCGCCAGCACCAGGGCCGGCTCACCGGCACGGATCGCGAAATTGAACAGCACGCCGAATCGTTCACCGAGGCCCGCCCGACGGTCGAGCACCTGTTCGCCGCGCATCCGACCGGCAGGACGTCATGAAAATCCCATGGCGCGGCGCACGTCAGTCGCGGTCGTAGGCGAACTGCAGGCCGGCGGTGCCACCGGTGTCGATGAACAGGCTCATGAACTCTTCGGCGGTTTCCTTCCGGGCCCAGTCGCGTTGCAGCTCGCACAGCAGTTGCACCCAGGTGATGAGGCGTGCTCCGGCCTGTTCAACCCGCCTCAGCGCGGTTTCGTGGGCGGCCACCGATGTGCCGCCAACAGCGTCGACGACCGGGTAGACCTCGTAGCCCTCGCGCAGCGCGTCGAGCGTGGGAAAGGTCAAGCAGGCTTCCGTCCACAGCGCCGCCATCACCAGCTTCTTCCTGCCGGTGGATTTGACCGCGTCGACGAACTCGGTGTCCTCCCAAGCGTTGATCGAGGTGCGGTCGTAGGTGGGGAGGTCGTCGAGGACCTTCCGGAGCTGGGGGATCGGTGGTTTGTTGAGCCCGGTCTTGACGTTGACCGTCGAGTGGACGATCGGCAGCTGGTAGGTGCGGGCGATCCTGGCCAGCCCGACGATGTTGTTGACGAGCAGCTGCCGGTCCATCGAGTCGATCGAGTTCACCTGAACTGGTTGGTAATCGATGATGACGACTGCTGAGTTCTTCGGAGTCAACAGCGCATCGGTCTCTGGATCGCGAATCTGTTCGCTGGTCATCTGCGGCCTCCTGGGTGCTTCCGTTCGAGGAGCGTGGACGCCCATCGACAGTGTGCTCCGCGATGCGGAGGCGGCGCACGACGAGGACCGGGGGCGTGGCGAATCAGGGGAGAACCACGGCGAATTCCGCTCGGCGGGGAATTAATCACGGAGAACGCACCCGCGATCGCGGCGTCGACTGTGCCGTGTCGCAGTCTCCGATGCCGGTCCGGGGCAAGGATTGTCCGAAGTGGACATTCTGAGCCGTGTGCTCCGGGTGAGGAATGGTGCAGCGGTTCGGCCGAGCTGGAATCGCCTTACGCGGAACGAACAGAGGACATCGGGAACGAACCACCCGTTCGCTCTTCTCGTTGCTGGGCAATGCTTATCCGGTGCGGGCGAGATGTACGGTGGGGCCGACGGGTCCCGCATCGACGTCCGGGTCGATCGGCGGAGGGCGTATGAGGAATGACACTCTCCGCGGCGTGTTCTTGGACGTGCGCTGGGAGCCCGGGCAGGCTGGCTGACAGCATGGGCGCCTTGGAAGGGGCGTCACGTTCGAGGCGTAGGCGCTCGCAGGGCGTCGTGGGAGGTATGCACCATGGCCGAACCGAGCCGGGCTGACGAGTCGGCGAGCGGCGAGCCGGTGGTCGGGGAGAACCCCGAGCAGAAGGGCGCTGAGCAGGCCGAAAGCCAGGTCGAGGCCACGCAGCACGAATCATCCGCTGACGAGTCGTCCGTGCAGGCCGAGTCCGCGGAAACCAAGGCCGTGGAGGCTGGGCCTGCGGACACCGAGCCTGCGGACGCGGAGTCCGGGGAGGCTGAGTCTGCGGACGCGGAGGAGGCCTCGGCGCCCCCGAAGCGCGGGGGCAAGAAGGGGTTGCTCGTCGGGCTCGGCACCGGACTGGTCGTGGGCGCCGTCGCCGGGCTGGCGTTCGCCGGCCTGGTCAAGCCGAACTTCCTCGTCGGTCCGGGCAAACCGGATGACAAGGCGTCCGCGGTCACCGCGGCCCTGGCAGGCAAGGACGCCAGCGGTCTGGCGGCCAGTTCCTGCCGAGGCCCGGACGGCACGCTGGCCCCGCAGCTCCCGCCGGAGGCGTTGCAGCTCATCCAGTCCGCCAAGCAGTCGGGCCCGCCGGTCCAGTCGCTGGACAGCGAGGCCGTGACCCCTGTGGAGCTCACGCTCACCGCGCAGGGCCAGACCCAGACCCTCCCGGTCGACGTCGTCCTCGGCGTGACCGATGGCGAGTGGTGCATGAAGGGCCTCTCGCAGCGGCAGCAGTAGTCGGTCCTCACCCGGGTGCGGCTGACGCGATTCGGTCGCATCCGGGCGGTCCGCTGGGCAACGCGGCCCGCAGTCGTGTAAGTTCAACACCGGTCGCAGTAAGTTCTGTTTCGTGTTTTGCGCAGGCTCGCAGGATATCGATGCGGGTGAGCCGCTTTCTTTGGTCAAGCTGGAGTTAGCAGCCGTCTGAGATCCCTCCGGCCCCGGCAGGCATGCGAGATGTCGCCGGTTCACCTCTAGCTCCCAAGGAGATCGTCATGGCACAGGGAACCGTGAAGTGGTTCAACTCGGAAAAGGGCTTCGGCTTCATCGCTCCTGACGACGGCGGCCCGGACGTGTTCGTGCACTACTCGGCCATCGACTCGTCGGGCTTCCGCGAGCTGTCCGAGGACCAGAAGGTGACCTACGAGGT
>NZ_JAQGLA010000005.1 GCF_027853915.1 Saccharopolyspora oryzae | reverse complement strand
GGCCGGTCACCGCGCCGGACAGCGCGGTCAACCGGGTGCTCGCGCCGTCGACGAGCTCGATCAGCTGCGTCGATCCGGACTCGTCGGAGCCGGCCAGCACCCGGCCGGAGCCGGCCACGTCGAAGGCCCGCCAACTGGTGAGCTCGAGCAACCGCACGATGTCCAGCGCCATGCCGACACCCTGTCATGAGAGGCCCGCCGAGCCCAGCGGCCAACGGGGGAGTCGACCGCCTGAGCCCGCGCATTCTCTAGGCTGGTGGAGTACCCCGTGCCACCGACGGAGCGCGGGTTCCGCGACGCGAGGAGGACCACGGTGCAGCCTGGTGGCCAGCCGAACA
This sequence comes from Saccharopolyspora oryzae, assembly GCF_027853915.1. Classification (GTDB taxonomy): domain Bacteria; phylum Actinomycetota; class Actinomycetes; order Mycobacteriales; family Pseudonocardiaceae; genus Saccharopolyspora; species Saccharopolyspora oryzae. The sequence goes on along the minus strand of NZ_JAQGLA010000005.1, from coordinate 199,832 downwards.
TGCAGCAGATCATGGAACAGGCGCAGAAGATGCAGCAGCAGCTGATGACTGCGCAGCAGGAGCTCGCCGAGGCCGAGGTCAACGGCAGTGCCGGTGGCGGTCTGGTCACCGCGACGGTGACCGGCTCGGGCGAGCTGAAGGGCCTCGTCATCGACCCGAAGGCGGCCGACCCGGAGGACACCGAAACCCTGGCGGACCTGGTCGTCGCGGCGGTCCGCGACGCGAACCGCGCGGCCCAGGAGCTCCAGGCGGAGAAGATGGGCCCGCTGACCAGCGGCCTCGGCGGTGGCCTCGGTGGCGGACTGAGCCTGCCCGGCATGTGATCCGCAGTTTCAACGAGGGTTTTCCATACTCGTTTTGCGGGGCGGTGCGGGTAGCGGAACCTCAGCGCCCGCCTGGACTCCGGGTGCCCGACTTTATGTATGCCAATACACGGCAGTCGGGCCGTCCTCGCCAGGCGAACGCTGAGAACCCGCGGCGGTGCGAGCTGCGAGGGTGGGCTATGCGCCTGCGGCGCATGCGACCCTCACCGCCCGGTGCCGGACGTGCTTCGCGGTCGAAGTCCGGACAAGATGGAAAAGGCTCATTGAAACTGTGCACCTCACCCCAGTCGTGATCGCAGTTTCAATTGAAACTGTGCAGGCCTTGGAAACGAGCTAGAAGTGTACGAAGGTCCCGTTCAGGATTTGATCGATGAGTTGGGGCGGTTGCCCGGCATCGGTCCTAAGAGCGCGCAGCGCATCGCCTTCCACCTGCTCGCGGCCGAGCCCGCGGACGTGACCCGGCTGCAGGAGGTCCTGCAGAAGGTCAAGGAAGGCGTGGTGTTCTGCGACGTCTGCGGCAACGTCTCGGAGGAGACGACCTGCCGCATCTGCCGGGACGCCCGCCGCGATCCGACGCTGGTGTGCGTCGTCGAGGAGCCCAAGGACGTCCTGGCCGTCGAGCGCACCCGCGAGTTCAAGGGGCGTTACCACGTGCTCGGCGGTGCCCTGGACCCGTTGTCCGGGATCGGCCCGGACCAGCTGCGGGTGCGCGAACTGCTGGCCCGCATCGGCAAGGACGAGATCGCGGAAGTGATCATCGCGACCGACCCGAACACCGAGGGCGAAGCGACCGCGACCTACCTGGTCCGGATGCTGCGGGACTTCCCGGGTCTGACGGTCACCCGCCTGGCCTCCGGTCTCCCGATGGGCGGCGACCTGGAGTTCGCCGACGAGCTCACCCTCGGCCGAGCCCTCTCCGGCCGCCGAGCCCTCTGAGGCCCTCAGCCCACGAGATCCCCGACCCCGCGTAGGGCAACTACGCGGAGTCGGGGATCTTCTTCGTTGAAAAGCCCTGGTCGTGCGGGGTGGTCGCCGATTTCGCACGACATCGACGTTCACCCGGGCGACGGTCGACTTCATGCGAGATCAACACCACTCCGGGTGACGACGGGTGACGGAACGCTGAGAGCTGAGTCCGCCGAGCGGGTGGAGGATTGACCGTTCGGGTTTCCGCGATTAGCAGTTTTTCCCGTATTTGCCGGAACTTCCGGCAGGGTTTGCTCCATCGGCAAGTGAGAGAAGTGGCTGGTCCGGGCGGGGAGGGGCCCCGTGTGAGCTACCTCATTAGGTCACCCTAAGTAGTCAGATCGTAACCTCGGTGTCTCCATCGAAAGCGTGATGCGGGTTAATCTCTCGGGGCTCTGAGACCTGAGACACACTGAGGTGCTTCCATGAGTAGAGCTCCATCGGCACCACGCCGCACGCACACCACGCGGCGTCGTGTTGCCACCGTCGGTGTCGCCCTCGTCGCCGCAGCATCGCTGGCCTCGTGCGCGCAATCGCAGCGCGAAGCGGGCGGAGGTGAAGGCGGCACGTTCACCTTCGGCGCGGCCGGTGCCCCCGACGGGTTCGACCCCTTCTACGCCTCCGACGGCGAGACCTTCCGCGTCACCCGGCAGCTGACCGAGGGACTCGTCGGGTTCAAGCCGGGGTCGGCCGACGTCGAGCCGGAGCTCGCGGAGTCCTGGGAGCACAGCCCGGACGGCAAGACCTGGACGTTCAAGCTGCGCACCGGCGTGAAGTTCCACGACGGCACCGACTTCAACGCCGAAGCTGTGTGCAAGAACTTCAAGCGGATGTTCGAGCAGACCGGTGCCGGGCAGAACAACGCGCTGTCCTACTACTGGATCGAGAACTTCGGCGGGTTCGCCGACGGCAAGGAACCGTCGCTGTACCAGGGCTGCGAGTCCCCGGACCCGACGACCGCCGTGGTGAACCTGACCCGCGCGAGCTCGAAGTTCCCGGACATCCTTGGGTTGCCGTCGTTCAGCATGCAGTCGCCGACGGCGATGGAGCAGTACAAGGCCAACAACGTGCAGGCGCAGGGCGACAGCTTCGTGTACCCGGAGTACGCGCTGAAGCACCCGACCGGCACCGGGCCGTTCAAGTTCGTCTCCTACGACGAGGGCAACGGCACCATCAAGCTCGCCCGCAACGACGACTACTGGGGCGAGAAGGCCAAGGTCAGCGAGCTGATCTTCCGGATCATCCCGGACGAGACGGTGCGCAAGCAGGAGCTGGAGTCGGGTGCCATCGACGGCTACGACTACCCGAACGCCGCCGACCTCAAGGCCCTGAAGGACGCCGGCCACAACGTCCAGGTCCGCGACCCGTTCAACATCATGTACCTGGGCATCACCCAGAAGAACAACCCGGCGCTGAAGGACCTGAAGGTCCGCCAGGCGCTGGCCTACGCGGTCGACCGCGAGACCCTGGTCAAGGCGAACATGCCGGAAGGCGCCACGGTCGCCAAGGAGTTCTACCCGGACACCGTGGACGGTTACGCGCAGGACGTGCAGCAGTACCCGCACGACCCGGCCAAGGCCAAGCAGCTGCTGGCCGAGGCGGGCGCGTCGAACCTGACGGTGAACTTCTACTGGCCCACCGAGGTGACCCGGCCGTACATGCCGGACCCGCAGGGCATCTACAACGCGCTCGCCGAAGACCTGCGCGAGGCCGGCATCACCGTGAACCCGGTGAGCAAGCCGTGGAACGGCGGCTACATCGACGACGTCGACAACGCCAAGGCGGACATCTTCCTGCTCGGCTGGACCGGTGACTACAACACGCCGGACAACTTCATCGGCACCTTCTTCGGCACCCCCACCAACCGCTTCTACACCGCGGGCGCGCCGTGGGGCCAGGAGCTGGCGGACAAGCTGAAGGCCGCCGACAGCGAACCGGACGAGGCCAAGCGCAACACGATGTACCAGGACATCAACCGCAAGCTGATGTCGGAGTACCTGCCGGCCGTTCCGCTGTCGCACTCGCCGCCGGCGATCGTCACGAACGCCAACGTGAAGGGTCTCCAGCCCTCGCCCCTGACCGCTGAAGAGTTCGCCTCGGTGAGCGTCTCGGGGAAGTGAGTTGACAGTCGCGCGCGGGATCGGCCAGGTGCCGGTCCCGCGCGCACCTGTCCGCTCGCTGCCGAACTGAGCAACGGGGGTTTGCGTGCTCCGCTACACGATCCGGCGACTGGCACAGCTCGTGCTGGTCGTCTTCGTCCTGTCGATGTTGTTGTTCGCCTGGCTGCGGTCGCTGCCCGGCGGACCGGTGTCGGCGCTGCTGGGCGACCGCGCCACACCGGAGGCGCGGGCCCAGCTCGAAGCGCAGCTCGGCCTGGACCAGCCGATCTTCGTGCAGTACTGGCGCTTCCTGGAACGCGCCGTCACCGGCGACTTCGGCACTTCGACCGGTGTCCAGCGCGGCGCAACCGCGCTGGACGTGTTCCTGACCCGCATCCCGGCGACGCTGGAGCTGTCGATCCTGGCGCTGCTGCTGGCGGTCGCGATCGGCATCCCGATGGGGTACCTGGCGGCCCGGAAGCGCGGCAGCTGGCTGGACAACATCAGCATCACCTGGTCGCTGGTGGGCGTCGCGGTGCCGGTGTTCTTCCTGGCGTTCCTGCTGAAGTTCGTGTTCGCCATCCAGCTGGGCGTGCTGCCCGCGTCCGGCAGGCAGGACTCCGCGCTCGACGCCACGCGGGTCACCGGGTTCTACATCCTCGACGGGTTGCTGACCCGCGAGTGGGACGCGGCGCTGGACTCGTTCGTGCACTTGATCCTGCCGGCCATCGCGCTGTCCACCATCCCGTTCGCGGTGATCTTCCGGATCACCAGGGCGGCGGTGCTCGACGTGATGGACGAGGACTACGTGCGCACCGCGCGGGCCAAGGGCTTGGGCTCGATGGTCATCCGCCGCAGGCACATCCTGCACAACGCGATGCTGCCGGTGGTCACCACGATCGGCCTGCAGACCGGTGCGCTGCTGGCCGGTGCGGTGCTGACCGAGCGGGTTTTCAACATCGCCGGCATCGGGCAGGCGGTCGCCCTGGGCTTCGAGCGCAAGGACTTCCCGGTGCTCCAAGTGGTGATCCTGGCTTCGGCGATGATGTACGTGCTGGTCAACCTGCTGGTGGACCTCTCGTACGCGTTGATCGACCCACGACTGCGGACACGGTGAGGTCATGGCTCTGAAATCGCAGCGCAAGGAACGCATCGACGCGCTGGCGGAGGCGTCGACGGATGCCGGGGTGAGCCTGGCCGCGTCGGCGTGGCGGCGGCTCAAGCGCAACCCGGTGTTCGTGGTCGGTGCGGTGATCATCGCGGTGTTCGTGCTGCTGGCGCTGCTGGCGCCGCTGCTCGCCCCGCACGATCCGGCGCAACGGCTGCTGGTGGACCAGGTCTCCCGCGCGGACAACTCGATCCCGCCGCCGCAGGAAGGCTTCCCGCTCGGTGGCGACCAGTACGGTCGCGACCTGTTCTCCCGACTGCTGCTGGGTTCCCAGCAGACGCTGCTGGTCGCGGTGCTGGCCACCGTGATCGGTCTCGGCGGCGGTCTGGTGCTGGGCATCCTGGCCGGCGCGTTCGGCGGCTGGGTGGACTCGGTGGTCATGCGGGCCGTGGACGTGATGCTGTCGGTGCCGTCGCTGCTGCTGGCGGTGTCGATCGGCGCGTTGTTCGCGCAGCAGAGCCAGTTCACGGTGATCCTGGCCGTCGCGATCGTGCAGGTGCCGATCTTCGGCCGGCTGCTGCGCGGCACGATGCTCGCGCAACGCGCCAGCGACCACGTGCTGGCGGCGCGGGCGCTGGGCGTGAAGGAGAGTTCGATCGTGTTCCGGCACATGCTGCCGAATGCGCTCGGACCGGTGATCGTGCAGGCCACGCTGGTGCTGGCGGTGGCGATCATCGACGCGGCCGCGCTGTCCTTCCTGGGCCTCGGCGCCGCCGACGACTCGGTCCCGGAGTGGGGCCAGATGCTCGGCGGCGCGCAGAACATCATCGACTCCCACCCGCAGCTGGCGTTCTGGCCGGCGAGCTGCATCGTCCTGGTCGCCCTCGGCTTCACCCTGGTCGGCGAGTCCCTCCGGGACGCGCTGGACCCGAAGCGCCGGCGTTGACGGAGGAAACACATGGCACTGCTGGAAGTCCGCGACCTTTCGGTCGTCTTCGCCCGCAAGGGCGAGCCGCCGGTGACCGCGGTGGACGGCATCTCCTTCGACGTCGAACCCGGCCGCACCGTCGGTCTGGTCGGCGAGTCCGGGTGCGGGAAGTCGGTCACCTCGCTGGCGATCATGGGACTGCTGCCGACGAGCGGCGCGGAGGTCTCCGGTTCGGTGCGCTTCGACGGCACCGATCTGCTGTCGCTGTCCGCGCGGGAGCTCGAACAGCGCCGCGGCAGCGACCTGGGCATGGTGTTCCAGGACCCGCTGACCTCGCTGAACCCGGTGGTGTCCATCGGGTTGCAGGTCTCGGAGGTCATCGAGCGGCACCGCGGCCTGCCGCGCAAGGAAGCGATGCCGGAGGCCGAGGACCTGCTGCGCCGGGTGGGCATCCCGGACCCGCGGCGACGGCTCAAGGAATACCCGCACCAGCTCTCCGGCGGCATGCGCCAGCGCGCGCTGATCGCGATGGCGCTGGCGTGCAAGCCGCGGCTGCTGATCGCCGACGAGCCGACCACCGCGCTGGACGTGACGATCCAGGCGCAGATCCTGCGGCTGCTGTCGGACCTGGTCGCCGAGACCGACACCGCGCTGATCATGATCACGCACGACCTGGGCGTGGTCGCCGGGCTCTGCGACGAGGTGAACGTGCTCTACGCGGGCCGGGTCGTGGAGCGCGCCGAACGGCACGAGCTGTTCGCCCGTCCGCGGCACCCGTACACCTCGGGGTTGCTCGCCTCGATCCCGCGCCTGGACGCGCCGCGCGGCCAGCGGCTGTCGCCGATCAAGGGCTCGGTCAGCGACAACATCCCGTGGGACGCGGGGTGCGCGTTCTGCCCGCGCTGCCCGAACGCGCTGGACGTCTGCGACCAGCAAACCCCGGACGTGAGCATCGACGTCGGTGCCCGCCTGCTGCGCTGCCACAACCCGATGCGCGAGGCGCAAACCCCGGTGGAGGCTCCGTGATCCCAACGAGGGTTTCGCGGTCGCAGGCCGCACTCGACGCAAATTCAATGGAAATCGCACCTTCAATTTCAATGGAACTTGCGGATCACCGGTGTGTCGGTGCCCGACGCGCCGGTGCCTGTGGACAACTCAACGCAAATTCAATGGAAATCGGACATCCGATTTCCATTGAAATCGCGTCGGGTGCGGAGCTGAACACCACGGAGGCGTCATGACGGAAGCGCCGGAGAAGCCGAAGTCCGGCGGGGACGTGCTGATCGACGTCGAGGACGTCAAGGTGCACTTCCCGATCAAGCGCGGTGTGGTGCTGGACCGCACGGTCGGGCACGTCTACGCCGTGGACGGGGTGTCGCTGCGCATCGAACGCGGCGAGACCTACGGCCTGGTCGGGGAATCCGGCTGCGGCAAGTCGACGCTGGGGCGCGCGGTGCTGCGGCTGGAGAAGCCGACCGGCGGCAAGGTGGTGTTCGACGGCGTCGACCTGTCCGGCATGAAGGGCGACCGGCTGCGCCGGATGCGCCGCCGGATGCAGATGGTCTTCCAGGACCCGCTGTCCTCCCTCGATCCCCGGCAGTCGGTGCAGTCGCTGCTGGTCGAGGGCATGCGCGCGCACGGCATGGACACCGGCCGCGAGGCCACCGACAAGCGGCTGCGGGAACTGCTGTCCGCGGTGGGGCTGCCGTCGACCTCGCTGCGCAAGTACCCGCACGAGTTCTCCGGCGGCCAGCGGCAGCGCATCGGCATCGCCCGTGCGCTGTCGGTGGGCCCGGAGCTGCTGGTGGCCGACGAACCGGTGTCGGCGCTGGACGTCTCGGTGCAGGCGCAGGTGGTGAACCTGCTGGAGGACCTGCAGGAGGAGTTCGGCCTGACCTACCTGGTGATCGCGCACGACCTCGCGGTGGTGCGGCACATCGCCGACCGGGTCGGGGTGATGTACCTGGGCGGCATCGTCGAGGAGTCCACATCGGACGATCTCTACGCGGAACCGCTGCACCCGTACTCGAAGGCGCTGCTGTCGGCGGTGCCGGTGCCGGACCCGGCGGTGGAGGACGAGCGCGAGCAGATCCTGCTGTCCGGCGACCTGCCGTCCCCGGCCAACCCGCCGACGGGCTGCCGCTTCCACACCCGTTGCCCGTGGCGCCAGCCGGACCGCTGCGACACCGAGCGCCCGGTGCTGCGCGAGCTCCGCCCCGGCCACCGGGTGGCCTGCCACTTCGCCGAGGAGATCCAGAACGGCAGCCTGAAGCCGCACGAGGTGATCGCCGAAGCGGTCGACCCGACGGACTTCGGCGACAAGGGCCTCACCTGATCCGGCGAAGCCCCCGGGCCCGGTGCCTGGTACAGAACCACAGTTTCAATTGAAACTGCGATCCGCCGTGGGTGGGATCTGCAGTTTCAATTGAAACTGTATTTCACGTTTCGCGTTCCGTGCGCCGGGTCGGGGAGTCCACATAGGATCATCGGAGCCGCGAACGGAGGTAGCGAGTGAGGTACAGCAGCGCGCAGCGGTGCACGGCGTGCGAGCACCGGGCGATCCTGGCGGAGGGCACGGCGGACCGGCTGGTGTCCGAGTCCGGCCGGACCCTGGTGTCCTACGACTGCCCGGAGGGCAACGGACTCCACGTGTGCAACCCGGACTTCGAGCGCAACACCTCCCGCCGCCAGTAGCACCGGGCGTCAGGCGGCCTGCTCGACCTCCGGGGTGAGGGCGGGTGCCCGGCGGCGGGCGGTGAGGTTCAGGCTGCCGAGGAAGACGCCGACGACCACCACCGCGCCGGCCGCGAGCTCCAGCGGGTGCGGGTGCTCGCTGAGGATCAGCCACGCCGCGGTGAAGCCGACGACCGGCACCAGCAGCGAGAACGGTGCGACCCTGCTCGCCGGGTAGCGGCCCATCAAGGTCGTCCACAGGCCGGATCCGATGATCGTCGCCAGCAGCGAGGTGTAGGCGAGACCGCAGAGCGCGTACAAGCCGGTGGTCGAGTCGAACGCCGTCGCCAGCGCGTGCCACCCGGCCGTCGGCCCCTCGACGGCCGCGGACAGCGCGAACATCGGCAGCGGCGGCACGATCGAGATCCACAGCGTCAGGTGCAGCGGGTTCTGCGGATTCGCCTTGCGCCCGCACAGGTTGCCCAGCGCCCACGAGAACGCGCCGCACAACGTGACCAGCATCGGCAGGAGCGCGGCGCTCTGCGCGCGGTGCCAGCCGATCACCGCCATCCCGAGCACGGCGGTGAGGATGCCGATGACCTGCACCGGGCTCAGCTTCTCCCGCAGCAGCAGCGCTCCGAGCACCACCGTGAACGGCGCGGACGCCTGCTGCACCAGCGAGGCGAGCCCGGTCGGCATCCCGATGTTCATCGCCACGAACAGGAACGCGAACTGCAGCGTCCCGAAGAACAAGCCGTAGCCGATCAGCCACTTCCACGGCACGTCCGGCTTCGGGATGAACAGCAGCAGGGGCAGCAGCACGGCGAACCGCAGCCCGGCGAAGAAGAACGGCGGGAACTGTCCGAGCCCGAAGTCGAGTGCGATGAAGTTGAGGCCCCACAGCAGGGCGACCAGCAAGGCCAGCGAACGATCCCGGGAATTCACACGACCTAGCCTGCGCCGTGCAACTATGAAGAACAAGCGACACTATCTGCACAGAGCATGCAAGAGTCCTTCATGGACGTCCGGATCCCGAAACGCCTAGGCTCCTGACATGGACGTTCGCAGGCTGCGGCTCCTCCGCGAGCTGGCGGACCGGGGGACCGTCACCGCCGTCGCCAAGGCCCTCTCCTACACCCCGTCGGCGGTGTCGCAGCAGATCCGGGCGCTGCAGACCGAGGTCGGCGTGCAGTTGACCGAGCCCGCCGGGCGCGGTTTGCGGCTCACCGACGCCGGCTGGGCGCTGGCCGCGCGGGCCGACGAGGTGCTCGCCGCGGTCGACCGAGCCGAGGCGGAGCTGGACAGCTACCGGTCCACACCGCGCGGTGTCGTCCGGGTGGCGATCTTCCCGTCCGGCGCGTTCCTGCTGCTCCCCGGCTTGCTGCGGCGGATGGGCGAGCACCCCAAGGTCCGCTTGGAGTGCCGGGACGTCGACATGACGCCGCCCGAAGTCCCCGGCCTGACCGCGGATTTCGACCTGGTGGTGACGCACCGGGACGACCAGGCCCCACCGTTCGACGGCGAGCGCATGGCCATCACGCCGCTGCTGCGCGAACCGCTCGACGTCGCGCTCCCGGTCGGGCACCCGCTGGCCGGCAAGGAGCGCGTCGAACCGTCGGAGCTGGTCGGGGAGCCGTGGCTGAGCGTCGACCTCGGGTTCCCGGTGGACGACGTGCTGCGCTCGCTGGCCGTCCGCACCGGCGTGCGGCCGAAGGTCGTGCAGCGGATCAACGACTTCCGCGTCACGGAGGTCCTGGTCGCCGACGGGCACGGCGTCGCACTGCTGCCACGCTACTCCGCGAACCTCAGCACCGTGGCGCTGAGGCCGCTGAGCGGAGTCCGCGCCGGCCGCAACATCGAGGTCGTCTCCCGGCGGGGTGCCACGGAACGCCCGGCGGTCCAAGTCGCCCTCGACGCGCTGATCGCCGAAGCGAGCAGCATCGCCGAATGATCAGGTCAATGCGCTCCCAGGTCGCCGAAGTGGCCGTCCGCCTGCGGTTGCGCCCTCCCCGTGAGCACTTTCTGGTGCCATGACCCCAAGAAGTGCTCACGGCCGCTGATCAGGGCGGATCCAGTTGCCAACGCGCTACTTGCTGGCGGGTTCGGCCCTGAGGATGGCGTTGAGGAGCCCCGGGAACCGGGCGTCGAGGTCGTCGGTGCGGAGTCGGCTGGGGCGGGTCCTGCCGGCGATTCGAGTCGTGACCACGCCCGCTTCGCGGAGTGCGTGCAGGTGGTGCGAAACGGTCGAGGCGTTCACCGGCACGTCGAGGGCGGAGCAGGTGGACTCGCCGACCCGGTCGAGTTCCCGCACGATGCTCAGCCGAACCGGGTCGGCCAGCGCGCCCAGCACGGTGTCGACGTCGATCGCGGCCAGGTCCGGCTGCGGCAGCATCCCCATCTGCTCATCCACGCACGCATTCTACGACCTCTTTCAAATACTACGATGAGCATCGTAATATTCGACCATGGTCACATGGTCGATACCGAGGTCGGTCCTGCTGCTGAGCTTCGGCACGTTCATCGTCGGAACCGACGCGCACTCCGTCGCGGGCCTGCTCCCGGAGATGGCGTCGTCGCTGCAGACGTCCGTCGCCGGTGCCGGGCAGTCCGTGACGGTGTTCGCGATCGCCTACGCCGTGCTCGCGCCGATCTGGGGCGTGGTCATGGCGCGGCACGGGCAGCGCAGGACGCTGGTGTCCGGGCTGGTCCTCTTCGTGCTGGGCAATGCGCTCACCGCCGTCGCCGGGTCCATGCCCGTGCTGTTGGCGGGGCGCGTCGTCGCAGCTGCGGGGGCCGCCATGTTCACCCCGGCAGCAGGGGCGATGGCGGTCCGCCTCGCCGGTCCGGAGCGGCGGGGGACCGCCCTGGCGTGGGTCACCACCGGTGTTGCCGGCGCGCTCGTCCTCGGCGCACCGGTCGGCGCCGCGATCGCGTCCGCGGCGAGCTGGAGGGTCACGCTCGCCGTCATCGCCGTCCTCGGCCTGGCGATGCTGCCGGGTGTGCTGCTGCTGCCTCCGGTTCCGCCTGCCCCGGCGCAGCGATTCGCCGATCAGCTGCCGGTGCTCCGGTCGCCGCAGATCCTGACGACCCTGGGGATCTCGGTCATCGCCTTCGTCGGCGTCTTCATCCCCTACACCTACCTGAGCCAGTCGTACGCGCCGCTGGTGGCGGCGCTGCCGGGCGGGATCAGCACGGTGCTGCTGCTGTTCGGCCTCACCTCGGTGATCGGGGTGCTCGCTTCCGGGCCGCTCACCGACCGGGTGTCCTCGCGGTGGATGGTCGTCGTCGTGACTGCGGCGCTGGCCGTCGTCGACGCCGTCGCAGTCCTCGGCCGCGAGTCTCCGCTGGTCCTGGTGGCTGCTCTGCTGGCCGCGGGGTACCTCTCCTGGTCGATCCTGACGCCGCAGCAGCACCAGCTGGTCGCCGCCGAACCGGACCACGCCGCCGTGCTGATCTCGTTCAACGCCGCCGCCGGCTACGTCGGCATCAGCCTCGCCGGCGTTCTCGGCGGCACGGCGATCACCGTGCTGGGGTCGGCGCGATTCACCCTGGTGGCCAGCGCCTTCCTCCTCGTGGCGGCGTGCTGGCGGGCCGTTCCCGTGCCGCGAGCGGACCGCGCCGAACCGGAGGTCGTGCGACGCGGCTAGCGGGGGCCGTGCTCGGCGGCCCAGCGGCAGATCGCGGCGACTTCCTCCGCCTGGTTCGGCAGCGTCGTGTCCGCGATGCCGACCACCGGGATGTGGCCCTCGTGGAAGACGTCGGCCGGGCGGGGCAGGAAGCCCTTCTCGTGCACGCCCGTGCTGCCCGGGCCGGGCGTGCCTTCCGCGAGGTGGCCGGTGGTGCGCGCGTAGCGGGTCAGCACGCGGGGTTTGCGCAGGTCGCGGTCCATTCCGTACCACTGCTGGCTCAGCGGGAAGAGCCCGGACAGCGCGTCCCACCAGCCCTCCACCGCCAGCAGCAGTTCCGGGTGGCGGCTGCGCAGGTCACCGACCAGCTGCCGGTAGCCGTCGAACACGTCGTGGCGAGGCTCGTTGAACCAGAAGCCGAGGGTGTCCAGGAACGCGGCGTCGACGCCGAAGTTGTCCACCGTCGCCGAGATCGAGTCCACCAGGTGCGCGCGGAACTCCGGTTCGCCGGGGTTGAGGAACACCTGATCGCCCTCGCCGACCCGGTCGCTGTCCCAGTCCGGGCGGTTGAGCAGCTCGACGTAGCGGTCGGTGTCGTTGCGCAGCACCGACTTCTCCCACGGCGGGTACTGGACGACGTTCGCGCCGTGGCCGCCGAACATCGGCATCAGCCGCACGCCGAGCTGCCGCGCGGTGCGGGTGAACGCGGCGAAACCCTCCGCCCCGCCGAGGTCTTCGCCGGGGCGGTACTGCGGGTAGACGTAGTAGTAGCGGCCTTCCCAGCCGGGGACGTAGGCCAGCACGCGGTGCGGTTCGATGTGCTGCGCGATGAAGCGCAACGCCTCGGCCATCCGCGGGAACGTGTTGAACACGTACCCCGTCCAGTGCTGGCCGTGCAGCGTCACCACCAGCGCGATGTGGCGCATCCACTCCGGCACGTCCGGTCGCGTTTCCCACGGTTGCAGGCCCTGCGCACCCTCCACGAAGGACATGTGCGCGGTCAGGTCGGCGTCCGCGGTCTGCGCGTCGGTGCCGAGCCGGAGCCGGATCGGCGGCACCCGGTAGGTCGTCGAGCGGGCGCTGGCCAGCGGCAGGTGCACCAGCTCGACGATCGGGCCCGGCGAGTAGGGCGGCTGCTGGACGTGCAAGATCTGCCGCCGCACCAGCGGATCCCGCACGCTGAGCGCGAACCCGGCCTGGTCGGTGCCCGCGGCCACCCACGGCGTCGCCCAGTCCGGACCGGGGTACTCGAGCTGGAAGCGCTGGCCGTTGACGCCGTGCGCGAAGTTCCGCCCGGTGTTCGGCGCCCACCAGCCAGCGCGCAGCTGCTCCGGCGGCAGTCCGCGCAGCACCAGCTTGACGGCCTTGATCGGCTCCGCGTGGCGCGCCGCGATGGACCACTGCAGCGCGCCGCCGTCGTTGACGACGTCGACGTCGACCGACCCGGCGTCCACGGTCAGCTGCTGGCCGAACCAGGCGTACCGGTCGGCGCGCAGGTGGGTGCGGTCATCGCTGAGCCAGGTGTTGGCGGCGTCCAGGCCGTAGCCGTTGACGGTGGTGAACACCTGCAGGGCCCACTCGACGCCGGTCGCGCCGGGGGCGGGGAAGTAGGGGTCGCGCGGATCGAAGCTGAGGTCGGTGTCGATCAGTCCCACGCGGCACCCTCCTATCGATCCGGTCCGCCGCTGGCAGCGAACCCGACGGCCTTGTCCAGCAGCGTGGCGAGCCCGTCCGCCTCATCCGCGGTGAACACGAGCGTCTCCCCAGGTGGCAGCACGACAGCGATCCGATCACCCACCACCAGGACGGACACGTTCTCGGTGGCGGGCGGTCGGCACGGGATGCGCCAACGTAACTGCTCGCACGGGTCTTCGATCGGCCACATGTTCACCTCGGGACAGCTTTCTTTCCGCTGCCTGACTGAACCTGGTGCGAAACCCCGCATCAAGTTCGGTACACCGATCGGGTGGTTCTGGACAACAGGGCAGGCCGGACTTCACCCGCACCGATCAACGCGGCCGATAGCTCCGCCCGGGTGCCGTGAGCACTTTGGGTCGCTATGACGACCCGAAGTGCTCACGGGTCTCTGCGGACGGTGATGGTCCCGCGGGGCGCGGATCCGCGCTGGGGTGTGGAGAGGATGAGAGGGAGGGCCGGGTTCCCCGACGTGTCCCCCGTCTGCCGGCCCTGCCCCCTGATCCTGTGTTCCCCAGGGGCGTCGCTCTTGTCTCCCGCGACGTAACAGCATCCTGCCGAACGGACGGCAGGAGCAGTACCGTCTTTGGTCGAGTGCATTCGCCGATCTGGCCGCAGATCCGGGCATTCCCCGCACGTTCAGCTCGTCGACTCGAACTCGTCGCCCGCGACTTGGTACAGCTCCGCGTACCGGGCCAGCCGATCGCGGTCCAGTTCGACCCCGATGCCCGGATTGCGCGGAACGCGCAGTCGGCCGCGGCAGTGCGGGAGCAGGCCGCCTTCGAGCACGTCGTCGGAGAGCAGGGCGCGGTAGGACTGGTTCGCGTGGTCGAAGCCCGGGGTCGCGGCGATCAGGTGGGCCGCCGCGCAGGTGGCCACGCCGAGCTCGCCGAGGCTGTGCTTGACGGTCGGGATGCCCGCCGCCTCGCAGATGCCCGCCGATCGCTTCATGTTCAGCAGACCGCCGTCCAGCGCGTTGTCCACCGAGATCGCATCGGCCGCGCCGTGGCGGATCACCTCCAGCTGGCGGGCCCGGCACACCTGGTCGGTGAGCAGCGGGGTGCCGGTGTGGGTGCGCAGGCGGGCCATCTCCGGGATGTTGCGGGCCGGCACGGGTTGCTCGGCGAACTCGATGTCGTAGGGCGCGAGCGCGCGCAACGCGCGCAAGGCCGCGGCGGGCGACCAGGCCTCGTTGGCGTCCACCCGGATCGACCGCCCGGCGCCGATGCCGTCCCGGACCGCGGCGATCCGCTCCACGTCGGTGCCCAGGTCGTCGGTGCCGACCTGCACGTGGAAGCTCTCGGACCCGGCTGCGGCGCCCTGCGCGGCCAGGTCCCGCATCCAGTCGGGCGTGCCGGTCGGGATCTGGTGCAGGTATTCGACGTCCTCGCGCAGCGCCCCGCCGAAGAGGTTGACCAGCGGTTGGCCGCAGGCCTTGCCGACGATGTCCCAGCAGGCCATGTCGATGGCCGCCAGCGCCGTGCTGGTCGCGCCCCAGGCGCCGCCGAGCTTCGCGATGTGCTCGGTGCGGAACGGGTCCTCGCCGATGGCGAAGCGCTCGGCCGCGCGCAGCTCGGCGAGCACGATGGCCGCCGACGGGTGCGCCGGGGCCTCGCCGATGCCGGTGATGCCTTCGTCGGTGTCGATTTCGATCAGCACGCTGACCAGGCCGCGCCTGCGGGAAACCTGCCGTCCCGAAAGCCACCGCTCCTCGTTGTGGAACGGCACGGCAACGGGTATGTGGCGAATGCCGATGATGCGCAAAATGCCCTCCCCCGTGGGCATCGTGAGCAGCGCTCGCGAATGTTCGATGTGGTAACAGTCACACCAGATGGGCGACCGCGCCAAAGATGTGGGAGCGAATCGGGTTCCCGGCGACGCGGCCGGTCGCGGATACGTACTCTGGCCGGTGGCCGTTCGCGGTAGACGGCCGCGTGGAACCCGATCAGAACGGACCTCCATGATCGAACTGCTGGACTCGATCCCGCCAGGGGTGATCTACCTCGTCGTCGGGTTGATCATCGGCCTGGAGAGCGTGGGGATCCCGCTGCCCGGCGAGATCATGCTGGTGAGCGCGGGAGTCGCTGCCTCGCAGGGCGTCGTCAACCCGGTGGCGCTCGGCGTCATCGCCGCGAGCGGCGCGATCATCGGCGATTCGATCGGTTACGCGATCGGCAAGCGCTACGGCCGGAGCCTGCTGGGGTGGTTGGGGCGCAAGTTGCCCAAGCACTTCGGGCCGAAACCGGTGCGCCAGGCCGAGCGGATGTTCGACCGCTGGGGCGCCTGGGCGGTGTTCGGCGGCCGGTTCGTCGCACTGCTGCGCATCCTGGCCGGGCCGTTGGCCGGCATCCTCGGCATGAAGTACCGGAAGTTCTTGATCGCCAACGCGACCGGCGGCATCGCCTGGGCGGGCACGGTGACGACCCTGGCCTACGTGTTCGGTCTGGTGGCCGGCCAGTGGTTCCACCGGTTCTCCTGGATCGCCCTGGTGGTCGCGGTCGTGTTCGGCTGGCTGATCGTGCGCAGCGTCCGCCGCCGCGCGGAGAAGGCCGACGAAGCCGAAGAGCAGAACCAGGCCGACCCCGCCGCCGACTCCGACGCCAAGGTCCCCTGATCCCCAGCCCTTCGCAGCAGGTGGTCCTGCCTGAAGCCGCCCGGACGTCCCGGTGCGCGGAAGTGTCGAATTTGGACATAACCGGCGAGGCAGGGGGCTGTTCTCGTGGCTGCATCCACAGACTTCCGGAGTTATCCACAGGGCTGTGCACAGTTATCCACAGGGTTGTGGATAAAAGCGAACGGCCTGTTCACCTCAGTAGTTGAGGTGAACAGGCCGTTCGCTCGTTCCTGGCGAGTGCTGGATCAGCGGTTCGCGCGGTTCACCGCGGATACGACTGCGCGCAGCATCGCGGTGATCGTCGAGGTGTCGACGCCGACGCCCCAGAAGATCCGGTCGCCCACCGCGCACTCCAGGTACGCCGCCGCTCGGGCGTCGTCACCGGCGGTCAGCGCGTGCTCGTTGTAGTCCAGGACCCGCACGTCGTGGCCGATGGTGCTGAGCGCGTCCACGAAGGCGGAGACCGGGCCGTTTCCGGTACCGGTGATCTCCTGCTCCTCGCCGTCGACGACCACGGTCGCGGTGATGGTCTCGTTGCCGTTCTCCCCGGCGACCCGCTGGCGCACCAGCTTCACCGGCGCGGTGGCCTCCAGGTACTCCGCGGAGAACGCGTCCCACATCTCGGTCGGGCTGACCTCGCCGCCCTCGGAGTCGGTGCGGGCCTGCACCACCTTGGAGAACTCGATCTGCAGCTTGCGCGGCAGCTCCAGCTGGTGCTCGGTCTTCATGATGTAGGCGACGCCGCCCTTGCCGGACTGCGAGTTGACCCGGATGACCGCCTCGTAGGTGCGGCCCACGTCCTTCGGGTCGATCGGCAGGTACGGCACCTCCCACGGGTGGTCGTCCACCGCCGTGCCGGCCTTGCCCGCCTCGTCGCGCAGCGCGTCCAGGCCCTTGTTGATGGCGTCCTGGTGGCTGCCGGAGAAGGCGGTGTAGACCAGCTCGCCGCCCCACGGGTGCCGCTCGGGCACCGGCAGCTGGTTGCAGTGCTCGACGGTGCGCTTGATGAAGTCGATGTCGGAGAAGTCGATCTGCGGGTCGATGCCCTGGCTGAACAGGTTCATGCCCAGCGCCACCAGGTCGACGTTGCCGGTGCGCTCGCCGTTGCCGAACAGGCAGCCCTCGATGCGGTCCGCCCCGGCCTGGTAGCCCAGCTCGGCGGCGGCGATGCCGGTGCCGCGGTCGTTGTGCGGGTGCAGCGACAGGATCACCGAGTCGCGGCGCGCCAGGTTGCGGTGCATCCACTCGATGGAGTCGGCGTAGACGTTCGGCCCGGCCATCTCGACGGTGGCGGGCAGGTTCAGGATCACCGGCCGCTCCGGGGTGGGCTGCCAGATCTCGGTGACCGCGTCGCACACCTCGGCGGCGTAGGACAGCTCGGTGCCGGTGTAGGACTCCGGCGAGTACTGGAAGCGGAAGTCGGTGTCGGAGTACTTGCCGGCCAGCTCCAGGGTCATCTCAGCGGCCGAGGTGGCGATCTTCTTGATGCCCTCGCGCTCTTCCCGGAACACCACGCGGCGCTGCAGGATCGACGTCGAGTTGTAGATGTGCACGATCGCGGCCGGTGCGCCCTCCAGCGACTGGAAGGTGCGCTCGATCAGCTCCGGGCGGCACTGGGTCAGCACCTGGATGCGCACGTCCTCGGGGATCGCGTTGTCCTCGATGATCTCCCGGACGAAGTCGAAGTCGGTCTGGCTGGCCGCCGGGAACCCGACCTCGATCTCCTTGAAGCCCATCTGCACCAGCAGGTCGAACATGCGGCGCTTGCGGGCCGGCGACATCGGGTCGATCAGCGCCTGGTTGCCATCGCGCAGGTCGACGGCGCACCACAGCGGGGCGCGGGTGATCCGGTTGTCCGGCCAGGTCCGGTCGGGCAGGGATACGTTCTCGACCAGTTCGTGGAACGGGCGGTAGCGGTGGTACGGCATCGAGCTGCCCAGCTGCGGGTTCCACGGCTGCTGGTCGGCGGGAGCGGGGCGCGACGGCTTGCGCACGCGGTCGGTGAACGAAGCCTGAGGTTCGGGGGAAATGTTGCTCATGCGAGTGCTTCTCCTGCACGGTTACCGGATCTGGACCGACGACCGGCGCGTTCGAACCCCGCGACGAGGGGCCGGTCTAGGAGACCCCGTCGCGGCGGCGAAGCAGGAGAACGCGAGCCACGGCCACAGGCTAAACCCAGATGTGGCTCGATGCGCAACCACCCTTTCCACATGTTGAGAGCGCCGGTGCCCGCGAGGTGCGTGGAACCTGGCAGAGTGAGAGCGGACTCACGGGGAAGGGAGCGGGTTGATGGCGGCGAAGAAGCGCCAGGGCGGGCTGGCGGTGCTGTTCCACGGGGTGGGCTTCCTGTTCGCCGCGATGCTCGTTCTGCACCTCCTGTTCCTCTTGACCGGTTTCGCCAGCGACGGGCCGCTCGCGGGGTCCGTGGCGCAGGCGGCCGAGCCGCTGGCGCTGTTCTTCCCGGGGTTGCTGTCGGTGGACGCCCCGGCGCTGCAAGTGCTGCTCGACTACGGGTTGGCCGCGTGCTTCTGGGTCCTGGTGGGCGGATTGCTCGGGCGAGTTTTCGCTTGATCGGCTTGCGGCGTGCCACACTGGATCTGTGGCTGACGACGTGAGCACCGGGGCGCACCGGAGCGGTGTGCGGCGCGATGATCTGCGCCGCGCGTGGCACCGGGGTCTCGGCGTGTTCACCTCGGTCGTCCGGTGGTTCGGCACGGCGTGCGCCGCGCTGCTGGCGGTGCACGTGGTCCTGACGGTCGGCAACGCCAACCCGGACAACGGCATCACCAAGTTCGTGGCGTCCTGGGCGGAGTGGCTGGCGCTGGGCTTCCAGGACCTGTTCATGCCGGCGGACCCGAAGCTCGAGGTGATCCTCAACTACGGCGTGGCGGCCATCTTCTGGCTGATCATCACCTCGATGGCGACCAGGATCCTGAGCGCCGTCAACAGGTCGTCCACATAGGACTTCAGCACTCCGGTTCGAGCCGCCGCTCGCCGGGGCGAAGGGCGTCCGGACCTACCCGGAATCGGGGAGTTCCGGTGTGATCTGGATCTGCCTCGATCGGGTGTGATCGAGCCCGCGGTGTGATCCGGGTGCCGATCGCGGGTGCGCCGGTCTTCGGCGCGTGACAATCGAGCGCAGACCCCAGCCGCTCGGCGTGGAGCGCATGACCCTCGTCCCGAAGGGATGCGCATGCTGATGAGCCGAGCGTTGCCCCGACCTCTGTTGCCGGACTGGTTGCTGCGGCAGTTGCGGCCGAGGTCCATCCCCGCTGACTGGACGCGCGTGTGCGCGGTTGCTCTGGGCATCGGTGTTCCGCAGCTGTTCGGGCTGTTGACCGGCCGGACGGAGGAAGCGGTGCTCGCCTCGGTCGGCGCGCTGTGCGCGAGCTTCTCGGACCTGACCGGCTCGTACCGCTACCGGCTGCGCCGGGTCGGGCTGGCCGCGGTCCTGGGGGCGCTCGGATTCGCCGCCGGAGCCGCCGCGCCCGGTCCGTGGTGGGCGGCCGCGGCCGTGCTCGCGGTAGCGGTGCCTTCCGTCTTGTCCAGCCGGATGGGCGACCTGTGGGCTTCCGGCGGCGCGCACATGCTGACGTTCTGCATCGTCGCCACCGGTGAGCAGTCGTCGACCCTGCCGGTGGGAGAGCAGATCGCCTGGTTCTTCGCCGGTGAGCTGCTGTTGTTCGCGCTGGTCGCGGCGACCTGGCCGGTTCGCGGCACCGCTCCGGCGCGCAGCGCGGTCGCGGGGATCTTCGACGCGACGCTGCGCATGCTCGATGCCGACGCGCCGCTGGCCGCGCGCCAAGAGCTGACCAAGGCGCTGAACACCGCGCACGACGTGCTGGTCGGCGGCGGCTCGATGTCCCGCAGCCGCGTGCGAGACCGCCTCTACCTCGTCTACACCCATGCCACTCCTATCGTCGAAGCCTCGGTCTCCCTCGTGCATGCGGGCGAACGCCCGTCGCCGCGCGCCCGTGATGCGCTGCGCACGCTGGCCCGCTGCATGCGCACCGGCGAGGTCCCGCCGCCGTACCGGCCGGCCACCGGTGGTTCGCCGTTGGCGCGTGCGCTGGACCGGGGCATCGCCGATCTGGTCAACGCGTTCCGGCTCGCGAAGCACTCCGCGGTGGCGAGCGAGAAGGAGCGCGTTCCCCTGACCTTCGGCCGCTCCACCTGGGCTCAGGTGCTGCGAATGGTGCTGTGCCTGGTGTTGGCCGAAGGGATCGGAATCCTCGCGGGGCTGGACCACCCGTACTGGATCGCGCTGACCGCCGCGCTGGTGCTCAAGCCGAACTCCGGTTCGGTCTTCGCCCGCACCGTGCTGCGCGCGGTCGGCACCGTCGCCGGGGTTCTGGTCGCCCTTCTGCTGCTCTCGTTGGTACCTCCCGGTTGGTGGTCGTTGCCGTTCATCGTCGTGCTGGCCGCCAAGCTGCCGGTCTCGATCGACCGCCACTACGGCCTGTTCAGCGCGGTCGTGACCGCCCTGGTGCTGTTGCAGATGAGCCAGATCGCGGAGTTCCACGCGGTGGCCCGGCTCGTCGACACCCTCGTCGGGTGCGCGATCGTGCTGGTCGTCGGTTTCCTGCTGCGGCCGTTGCACTGGGGACCGGACCTGGAGACCAGGTTCGCCGACGCCGTGGCGGCGGTGGCGGAGTACGTTTCCCAGTCGCTGGCCGGAGTTCAGCACGGTCGTCCGGCGCTGCGCCGTCGCACCTACCGCCAGCTGGCCGACCTCCGCGGTGCCCTCCAGCAGCAGTTGATGAACCCGGCCACGGCTTCGCAGGCCGAACGCTGGTGGCCGACGATCAGCGTGCTGGAGCGGGTGGTCGACGCGGCCACCGAGAAGGCGGTCCGCAACAACACCCACGACCTCCAGCAGGCCCAGCGCCTGGTGTCCACCATGCGCACCACGACCCGCCAGCTCCGAGCTGTCGAAGTGCCGCCGGCCCGGCTGCACGACGAGTTGGAGCTGGTCTACGCCGGAGTCGCTGGTAGGTGAGCACCCGGCGCGCGAGGAGGGGGATTGTGGCCCCGCACGCCGGGTGCGGTTGCCAGGATGGCCCACAAGATCAGTTCCGCGAATCAGGAGATCGACTGATTCAGCCCGAAGGTTGATCGGCCGATCGGCCAGGAAATATCGACCATTCGGCCGAGCTGTCGCAAATCGGAAGCGAGCGCCGGAGAACGCCCACAAGTCCAATTCGGACGGTCGAGTTGGTCGACCTGATCTTCCTCCCTCCGTCTACCGGCATTGCCGTCAGCTTCGGTGCCGCTCCGCGTAGCACCGGTGTGCATCGGCGATGACCATCTCGCCGAACGCGAGCACGTCCTGCCAGCGCTCCCCGGGATCCCCGTACAGCGACTGGTCGTCCTCCGCGCGGAGGATGCGCAGCCCCTCACGCACCACGCGGTGCCACCGCTCGGGGAACACCCGCAGCGCATGGCGACCCGCGCCGTCCTTGGACGTGATGTCGCCCGTGGTCAGCGTGTAGTGCAGCCGTGGAACTCCGGTGACCGTCCAGGCCGTGGCGTCGTCGGTCCGCGAGAACGGGCCGGGCGAGTCGACGAGTCCAGCGGTCCGGGCCAGCAGTCGTCCCCAGTACTCGTCGAGGTTCGCGTCCTGCCAAGCGGCCAGCACCTCGTCGTCCGCCCAAATGTCGAGGTCAGCGACTGCCGGACCGCGGCAGACGACTCCGTACCGCGCGAGGGTGTGCCACGTGACCGGGCTCAGCCGATCGCTCGTCGCGCGAAACCGTCCTTCTTCGATGCTCGGCCTGCCGACAGCGGCGTCCGGACCGCTGGCCAGGTCCTGCCACGTCAGGTAAGCACCGTCGAAGTGCAGTCCAGGGCGGCGTTCCCCGAGCCGGGCGTGAACGCGTTCCAGTGCAGCGAGAGCCACAGCGTCCGGTGGGTCTTCGCCCACCGCGACGAAGTCCACGTCGCTCGCGTGCGGCCGGAAGTCCCCGATCGCCACCGACCCCTCCAAGTACAGGCCGGTCACGGGCCCGCCCGCTTCGGCGTCGACCAGGTCCAGGTAGTCGGCAACGACTTCCGCCACGCGCGGATGCACAGTCATGCACCCAGTCTCCAGTGCCGAACCTGATTCGCCGAATCCCGGAGAACTCCCCGGATTTCCAGCGTGCTGCCCGAACTCGTACTTGCGGCACAAGGCCCATCGCACCCATGACTTGCTCCTCTCCAGCGGATGTCTGCTTTCGAGCATGCCGGGAGGATCAGCGGTGCGGATCGGTCAACAGGCCAGCGCGGATCGTCCTGCGGGCCAACAGGTTTCGGCCACTTGACCTAACTCGGCCGAGTGGTATCGCCCTTGCCGAAATCCCGAGCTGTCAGGAGACTTCGTGGAGGGTTGCGTGGAGTTGTTCGGCGGCTTCCCAGACGTCGACGTAGCGGAGCCAGGCCGGGGCGAAGCTCAGGCGGAGGAGGTCCGGTTCCGCGTGCTCCACGACGACGTCGCGGTCGAAGAGGGCGTCCGCGATGTGCTCGGCGTGCTGGTGGCGGAGGACCAGCTGCGAGCCGGTGGGCGAGGTCGACCGAACGATGTCGATCTTGGTGTCCGCGCAGAAGTCGTCCAGGCGGTCCAGGAACAGCTGGACCAGGCCGGCCGTCTTGGCGGCCAGCGCTTCCGCCGGGATGCCGGTCAGGATCGACAGCCCGGTGCGGAGTTCGGAGACCGACAGCGTCGATGCCGTACCGGTGAAGCCGTCGGCCAGCGGGTGCTGCACGCCAGCGCGGGTGCACACCGGGAAGGCGTCGTTGTGCCGGTCGGCGACGAAGGAGTAGGCGGGTGCTCCGGCCCCGCCGCCCAGGTAGCGGTGCCCGCAGCCGATGGCGAAGTCTGCGCGCCAGCCGCGCAGGTCCACGTTCAGCGCACCGGTCGAGTAGCTCAGGTCCCACAGCGCCAGCGCGCCGTGGCGGTGGATTTCGGAGGTGATAGCAGCGGAATCGCGCACTGCGCCGGTCCGCAGGTCGGTGTGCGACAGCACCACCACGGCCACTTCGTCGCCCGGCAGGGCGGCGAGCTCGGAAATGTCGTCGAACAGGTGCAGGCGGCCACCGATGTAGTCGGCGGCGGACTGGGCGAGGAATCGGTCCGCGGCGAAGCAGTCCCGTCCCATGGCGAGGATCGACCGGCCCGGGCGCAGTCGTGCGGCCGCGAGCAGGGCTTTGAACAGGTTGATCGACGTCGATTCGCCGACCGTGATCTCCTTCGGCGCGGCGCCGATCAGCGGGGCGAGCGCGATCGCGGCGAGCCGGGCTTCGCGGCGCCAGTCGGATTCACCGCGCGGGCGACCGGTGTGCGGTCCGCGCCGGTGCATGACGAAGCGGCGTAGCCGGTCGGTAGTGGTGCGCGCCGGTCCGCCGCTGTCACCGTCGAGGCGGATCAGGCCGGGTGGCAGGTCGTAGCGGACGCGCAGATCGGCGAGCACATCGGCATGGTCGAGCGCTTCGGCTGTTGATCTGGTGCTGGTCCACACGCGTGAATTCTTACCGCATTTCCGCACGTAATGTAACGAGGGAGGCGGCTGAATCCCGAATTTCGAGTGAATTCACACTTCGCGATCGGATGATCAACGCGGCGCTGCGGTGGTCTTGCCGATGACGAGGTTCACCGGAACCGAGCGATGGCGCGGTTCCGGTGAGCGTCCGTCGACCGCGCTGAGCAGCATGTCGACCGCTGACGAACCGGCCTCTTCGGAGGGCACGTGCAGCGCGGTCGCTTCCGGGACGGCCAGGCCGAGACCGGCGATGTTGTCCGCGCAGCACACGCTCAACGACTCCGGCACCTGGATGCCCAACTGCGCCAAGCGGTACAGCAGGCCGAGGAACAGCGCACTGTTGTAGGCCACGGCAGCGGTGCATTCGCTGTTCAACAATGTGTCGACGATGTCGTTGCCGGCTTCGAAAGTCGGTGGCAGCGGTCCGAAAGCGACGACCTCGTGCCCGAACCCGCGCTGCAATCCCTCCAAGCGGCGCGGGTCGGCCCACGATCCGCGCGGTCCGCCGAGGTAGGCGATCCGCCGGTGGCCGAGCTCGGCCAGGTGCGCGCCCAGTTCGTCGAGCCCGCCAGGGGTGTCGAGGAGCACCGACGGCACGCCGCGCACCCGCCGGTCGACCAGCACCAGCGGCACGTCCAGCGAGGTGAACAGCGAACT
The DNA here is from genome assembly GCF_027853915.1 of Saccharopolyspora oryzae. Taxonomy (GTDB): domain Bacteria; phylum Actinomycetota; class Actinomycetes; order Mycobacteriales; family Pseudonocardiaceae; genus Saccharopolyspora; species Saccharopolyspora oryzae. The sequence goes on along the minus strand of NZ_JAQGLA010000005.1, from coordinate 175,626 downwards.
CGCGCCGCGCGGGGCGATCGCCAGGAAACCGTCCACCCGGTCGCGCATCCGGTCGATCAGCAGCCGTTCGCGCTCGGGCGATTCGTCGGTTACCACGACCAGCAGGTCGTTGCCGGCTTCTTCGGCGGCGCGCTGCGCACCGGCGATGATCGGGGCGTAGAAGGGGTTGGTCAGGTCCGGCACCAGCAGCGCCAGCAGGCGGCTGCGGCCGGTCGCGAGGGCTTGCGCCGACGGGTGGTAGCGGAAGCCGAGCTCGATCGCGGCGTCGCGGACCCGCTGCCGGGTGCGCTCGGCGACCATCTCCGGCCGCACCAGCGCACGCGACGCGGTCGCCACCGACACCCCGGCCTTGCGGGCCACGTCGGCCAGCCGCGCCATCGAGTCCTCCCTCGCGTTGTTTGACACCTTCATACCGCGCTGCTTAACCTCCCTGCAATCGCTTGCAATGCAAACGCTTGCAACGTTCACCAGGGGAGTCGCGACCGATGGTCGATGTGAAGCGGGCGAAGCTGGACCGCTGGTTCGGCTTGGCCGAGCGGGGCAGTTCGGTGCGCACCGAACTGCTCGCCGGGTTGAGCATGTTCTTCGCCTCGGCCTACGCGGTCGTGGTCATCCCCGGGATGCTCGCCAAGGCCGGGGTGCCGCACGAGGCGGCGACCACCGGCACGATCCTGACGATCGTGCTGGCCACGGCCGCGGTCGGCTTCTTCGCCAACATGCCGTTCATGCTCGCGCCGGGCCTCGGCGGCACCGCGCTGGTCGCCGCCACGCTCATCCAGCAGCAGCACGTGCCGTACCCGGTGGCCATGGGCATGGTCTTCTGGTCGGGCATCGCGATCCTGGTGCTGTCGGTGCTGGGCCTGCGCGGACTGCTCGCCAAGGTGATCCCGGACAACATCCGGCTGGCCATCGGCACCGCGATCGGCCTGTTCATCGTCTACGTCGGGTTCAAGCTCTCCGGCATGCTCGAGCCGACCGCGAAGGGCCTGGACATCGGCGATCTCGGTTCGGCCGAGGTGCTGCTCGCGCTGGGCGGGATCGTGCTGGTCGCCGCGCTGCAGGCGCGGAAGGTGCCCGGCGCGTTCGTGATCGGCATCGTGGCGCTCACCATCATCGGCATCCCGCTGGGCGTCACCGAGCTGCCCGACCACTGGTTCCAGGCCCCGGCCGGCCTCGGCCCGGTGGCCTTCGACATCGACGTCTGGGGCGCGCTGCGACCCGAGTACCTGCAGTACCTGTTCGCGTTCTTCGCCTCGGAGCTGTTCTCCGCGACGGGCGTGGTGCTGGCGGTGACCGAGCGGATCGGGCTGACCCGGAACAGCGACCGGAACATCAACCGGACGTTCCTGGTCGACTCGGTGGCGATCACCGGCGGCTCGCTCGTCGGCGCCCCGTCGGTCACGACCTACGCCGAGTCCGCGGCCGGTTCCGACGCGGGCGGTCGCACCGGCCTGACCTCGCTGACCACGGCCGGGCTGTTCCTCCTGCTCCTGCTGCTGACGCCGTTCGCGACGATGATCCCGTCCGCGGCGACGGCCCCGGTGCTGATCGTGGTCGGGCTGAGCATGATGCGCGGCTTCCAGCGGGTCGACCTCAGCGACCTGACCGAGGCGGTCCCGGCGGCGCTGCTGGTGACGTGCACGATCTTCTGGGGCAACTTCGGCAACGGCATCGCCGCCGCCCTCACCGCCTACGTCCTGATCAAGGTGGTCGCGGGCCGGTGGCGGGACGTCCACCTGGGCATGTGGATCCTGCTGCCGTTCCTGCTGCTCTTCTTCTTCACCAACGCCCACTGACCGGAAAGGGAGAGGCATGGCTGACCTGCGGATTTCCGGTGGGCGCGTGGTTTCGACGTTCACCGGGGAGGTGTTCGAGGCCGATGTGCTGATCACCGGCGAGGTGATCAGCGGTGTGGTGCCGCCGGGGGCCGGGCCGGAGGCCGGCGAGGTGATCGATGCGGCGGGCCGGCTGGTCGTGCCCGGGTTCATCGATGCGCACATGCACGTCGAGAGCTCGTTCACCACACCGGCCGCCTTCGCCTGGTTGACGTTGCCGCGCGGGACGACGACGGTGCTCGCGGATCCGCACGAAATCGTCAACGTCGCGGGCAAGGCCGCGATGCGGTGGATGATCGAGCAGGGCGCTCGGAGTCCGCAGACGCAGCTGTGGGGTGTGCCGTCGTGCGTTCCCGCGCTGGCCGGGATGGAGTACTCCGGCGCGCACCTCGACCCCGAGGACGTGGACGAACTCCTCGGCTGGGACGGGGTTTCCGCGCTCGCCGAGGTGATGGACTACCGGGCTGTCGTGGCCGGTGACCAGCGGATGCACGACATCGTGCGGGTCGCCCGGGAGCGCGGGACGATCCTCGACGGGCATTGCCCGAACCTCTCCGGCGAGGAGCTCAGCGACTACCTGGCCACCGGCATCGACTCCGACCACACCAAGAACAGCCCCGAGGTCGCGGTGGAGAAGGCCCGGCTCGGCATGACGGTGATGTTGCAGGAGAAGTGCCTGCTCCCGGAGGTCGTCGGCGCGTTGACGGCGTTGCCGCAACTGCCGCCGCTGTGCCTGGTCACCGACGACCTCGCCGCCGACCACATCGCGGAGAAGGGCCACCTCGACCACATCGGGCGGAAGGCCGTCGAAGCCGGTCTCGCGCCGCTGGACGCCCTGCGGGCCCTGACCTGGAACCCCGCGCAGCGCCTGCGCAAGTACGACCGGGGCGTGGTCGCCCCGTCCAAGCGCGCCGACCTGCTGCTCCTCGACCGAGAGCTCCAGGACTTCGCGGTCCACACGGTCATCGCCGGCGGCACCGTGGTGGCCCGCGACGGCGCCGCGACCTACCCCGAGCCCGACGTCGAGCACCCCTTCGCCGGTTCGGTGCAGATCACCGACATCGCCGCGGACGAGTTCCGCTGGCACCTCGACCTCCCCGACGGCACCCACAAGTTCCGCGCCCTGCAGGTCAACCCGGTCGACACCTACACCCGGGCTGCCGAGGTCGAGCTCGAGGTCGTCGACGGCGAAGTCCACTGGGAGGGCGAAGTCGCGCTCCTCTGGGTCCGCAACCGCCACGGCCGGCCGAACACCGCGTGCGTCCCGGTGATCGGCATGGACCTCGCCGACGGTGCCCTGACCACGACTTATGCCCACGACAGCCACAACTTCGTCACCTTGGGGACGACCCGGCGAGCGATGCGAGCCACCGCGGAAGCGGTGCTGGCCGAGGACGGCGGAGTGGCGGTCGCGCACGCCGGAGGCGTGGTCGCGCGACTGCCGCTGGCCGTCGGAGGCGTCATGTCGGCGGAGCCAGCGGCGGAGGCCGTGGCGGGCAGCCGCCGAGTGCGCGAAGCGCTCGAGGCGTGGGGGTGGCGGCACGCGAACCCGTTCATGAGCGTGTCTACGCTGACGCTGGCGGTCTCGCCGAGCGTGAAGATCACCGACCTGGGGCTGGTCGACGTCCTCGCCCGCGACTGGACGCCGCAGGTCCTCGACTGCTGCCACTGATCCGTCGTCGCTGGTCAGCGCCTTCTCGAAGAAAGATGTGGTGAGATGTAGAGGTGCGGCCTCGTGCTCCGACTGATGGTCGGGAGCGCGCCGAGCGGGCGTGCGGGACGGGAGGACACCCGATGAAGTACGTCGCGATGATCTACGGCAACCAGGCCAAGTGGGACTCCTTCCCGGCGGAGCAGTGGCCCGAGGCGATCGCCAAGCAGGATGCCTTCAACACCAAGTACCGCGAGACCGGCGAGCTGATCGGCGCCTACGGCCTGGCGGACGCGGCGAACGCCCAGCTCATCCGCCGCAAGGACGGTGCTCCGGCGGTCACCGACGGCCCGTACCTGGAGACCAAGGAGTACCTCGCCAGCTTCTACCTGCTCGACTGCGAGAACCTCGAGCGCGCGCAGCAGATCGCCGCGGACATGCCCTTCGCCGATCAGGAACCGGTCGAGCTGTGGCCGATCCTGCACGAAGCGGGAGACATGTGAGGAGCGTCGAGGACCTGCTGCGCGAGCTGGCGCCGCAGGTCCTCACCGCCCTCGTCCGCCGCTACGGCGTCTTCGACTCGTGCGAGGACGCCGTGCAGGAGGCGCTGCTCGCAGCGGCGTTGCAATGGCCGGAGGGCGTGCCGGACAACCCGCGCGCGTGGCTGGTCACCGTCGCGTCGCGCAAGCTCGTCGACCAGATCCGCAGCGATGCGGCACGACGACGCCGCGAGGACTTGACCACTCCGCAGTCCGAGCTGCTCAGCACCGCAGAAGCTCAGGACGACTCGCTGGAGCTGCTCTTCCACTGCTGCCACCCGGTCCTGTCCGCACCGAGCAAGATCGCGCTGACCTTGCGCGCGTTCGGCGGCCTCACCACGGCGCAGATCGCCGCCGCGTTCCTGGTGCCGGAAGCGACGATGGCGCAGCGCATCAGCCGCGCCAAGCAGAGCATCCGGGGCGAAAGCCTTGCGATGCCGGAGGAAGCGCGCGACGGGCGGCTCGCCGAGGTGCGGCACGTGCTGTACCTGATCTTCAACGAGGGGTACACGACCACGGGCGGATCCGATCTGACCGCACCGGAACTGTCCACCGAAGCGATCCGCCTCGCCCAGATGCTGCACCGCTTGGTGCCCGACGACGCCGAAACCGCAGGTCTGCTCGCTCTGATGCTGCTCACCGACGCACGTCGTCCGGCGCGCACCGGACCGCACGGCGAGCTGATCCCGCTGGCGGAACAGGACAGGACCAGGTGGGACAGCGCGTTGATCGCGGAGGGCATCGAGCTGATCAGCCGCACCCTGCCGCGCGGCGAGGTCGGCCCGTACCAGCTGCAAGCCGCGATCGCGGCAGTGCACGACGAAGCGCCGGACGCGAAAAGCACGGACTGGCCGCAGGTCCTCGCCCTGTACGACATCTTGGCGCAGTTCGGGCCGAACCCGGTGGTCGCGCTCAACCGAGCGGTCGCGGTCGCCGAGGTCCACGGCCCGGAAGCTGCGCTCGGACTACTGGAAGCACTGGCCCGGGACAAGCGCATGGCCCGCCACCACCGCCTCATGGCCACGCGCGCGCACCTGCTCGAAATGCTCGGTCGGCACGCGGAATCCGTTGCGGCGTACCGCGATGCGGCTCGGCATACGACCAGTGCCCCCGAACGGCGGTACCTCGCTGACCAGGCACAACGGGTTGAGGGGGTATGCCGCGAATCACCCGGTGGGGGAGTGATAAGTTGATCAGTTTCCCTTTCGATCGACGTGATCGATCCGTTAGCTTCCGGGCATGGGAGAGGGAAGCGCGGGCCGAGTGCTCGTAGTCGGAATGGGAGTGAGCGGTACCGCCACCGCGGCGCGATTACGCGCGGCCGGTTGGACGCCGGTGATCGTCGAACGAGCGGCGCAGCGGCGGTCCGGCGGGTACTTCATCGTGTTGTTCGGCGCTGGTCACGAGGCTGCCAAGAGGTTGGGGATCCTCGAGCACATGCACGACCGCGCCGGGTCGAAGGACAACCTGGACATCGATCGGCGCGGCGGCGCGAGCGCGAGCGCGTCGTTCTCGGATCTGCTGGGCGATCCCTGGCTGATGCTGCGCGGCGACGTCGAGCAGGCGGCTCACGCTGCGCTGCCGGACGACGTCGAGATCCGGTTCTCGACGGTGCCGACGGCGATCGAGCAGGACGCCGACGGCGTCGACGTGACGCTGCTCGACACGACGTCGGGCGCGGAGACGACGGAGCGGTTCGACCTGGTCGTCGGCGCGGACGGCGTGAGGTCGACGGTCCGGTCGCTGGTCTTCGGGCCGCACGAGGACTACCTGCAGCGGCTCGGATACATGATCGCCGCGTTCGAGTGCCAGAACACGCCACCGGGTCTCGTCGAAGGCCAGAGCGCCACCATGCTCGAACCCGGCAGATCCATGTGGATCTTCGCGTTCTCCGACCACAACCCCACGACGCTGCTGACGTACAAGACCGACGACGTGGACGCGGAGTTCAGCCGGCCACCGGCGGAACGCCTTCGCGCCGCCTTCGGGCCGGAACCGCTGGGCGAGTCCCTGACCAGTGCTATCGCCGAGTTCGAGGCCAGCGATCAGGCGGTGTTCGACTCGGTGGAGCAGGTCCGCATGGACTCCTGGCACCGCGGCCGGGTCGTGCTCGTCGGCGATTCCGCTTGGTGCGTCACGCTCTACACCGGCATGGGCGCGTCTTCTGGCCTGATGGGCGCGGATCTGCTGGGCACTGCGCTGGAACAGCACGACGACGTCGAAACCGCCCTGGCGGAGTGGGAGCGCTCGCTGCGCCCCTACATCGACTTCTACCTGGACAAGGCCGCTGAGCAGCGCAAACTGTTCGTCGCGGACAGCCGGCTGGAGATCCGGATCCGCAAGCTGACGTCGATGCTGGCGAAGGTCCCGTTCTGCAAACCCCTGGTAGCGCGGATGCTGCAGATCGACTCGATCCTGGAGAACAAGGGCGCCGACATCATCGACAAGATGCTGACCACCCTGTCCAAGCCGAACCGCCGCCGGCGCGACTCAGTCGCAGAGTCCGCCTGATCGGGCTCCGTCGCGGCTGCCTCCGTCTCGTGAGTGTTTTGGGGTGCTATGACGCCCCAAAACACTCACGAGACGAAACCGCAGGTCAGCGCGTGAAGCGACCAGCTTTGACGGCGCCGACGAAGTCGGCCCACTGGGCGGGAGTCGTGACGAAGTACCCGCCGTCCCGATCCTTCGTGTCCCGCACAGCGGCGCCGCCGGATAACGCCCCAACCTCAACGCAGTTGCCGTTCGGCTGGCTGTAGCTGGGCTTTCGCCAGGATTCCGTGCGTCCGACTTCGACGCAGGAGTCCGTGTTCTGGCTGTAGCTCGATTTCCGCCATCCGCTCACTGAAGTCATCGTGCTGCCTCCGTCTCCTTGCGGACCTTGGCGATGTGCTGCTTCGACTGTGCCGCATCCAATGCCGCTTTGAACACTGTCTCGGCAGCTTCCCGGTAAATGTCGATGTCTGCGGGCTCGTGTAGAAACAGTCCAGACCTGCGGTTTTCGAGGTGGACTGCGGGCGGTGCCTCATCCGACTCGATCAGTACGAAAAGGCCTTCCAGCGCTGGGTGCCAACCGCTTTCGAACGGAACGACGCGAACCTCGATGTTGTCCAGTTCCGAGAGATCGAGCAGGTGACCGAGCTGGTCGGTCATAGCGTCTCGGCCACCGACGACCTGTCGAAGAGCTGCTTCGCCGATTGCAGCTTTGAGCTGGACCGGCTTGTCATTGCGTGTGATGGCTTCGCGTCGGCCGACTCTCACCGCAATGCGCGTTTCCACTTCTTCTGGAGGCACGCCACCAGCTGTCATGATCGCTCGAACGTAAGCCGTGCTCTGCAGCAATCCGGGGATGAGCAACGGCGCAGCGTGTGTGATTGTCCGTGCTGTCCTCTCGAATTCGAGCAAGGCGCTGAGCTGCTGGCGCTGTTCGGGGAGGCTGACCGCGAGCCAGTGCGGGTCGTTCGCGCCCTCGGTCATGGCGAGGATTTCCTCGTACTTCTCGCCGGTCACGCCGAGTGTCGTCAGAACCCTGGCTATGTCAGCGGGTTTTGGGCATCTGTCACCGGTTTCCCATCGGGAGAGCGTTCCGGGTGGGCACTCGATCTGCTTCGCCAGTTGCCGCAAGCCGAGGCCTTGGTCCTCGCGGGCAGCGCGAAGTGCTGCGCCGAGGGCGCGAGCCTTGGGAGTTCGAGTGTTTCCAGCCATGCAACGTAGATTACCTTTCATTTTCGCACTTCAACATCACCCGATTCGGGAGTAGAAGCCCCATATCTTCGGTGATTCCATTGATCCCGGAATCAACGGAGACGATCTGGAAGGCGGGTTTGCCGATGTATCCGTTCCACTGGGTTCCTGCGGAGGGTGAGCGGCACGCGAGTCTGGATTCCCGGCCGGGTGGTGGGTATCCGACCGGTATGGAGGTGTCGACGCTGTGCCGGAAGCAGCTGTCGGCGGACAACTCCGAGGTCGGATGGCTGTGGTCCACCTGCCGCGACTGCAACCTCACAGCTCACCGAATGGCCGAGGGATGAGCGTCGACACCGCCTCGCTGGCCGTGCTGTTGCGCCGTGCTCAGTGGCTGCTCGACGACTTGGCGCACGACGTCGGCGGTGGCCGTCTCGACGCCGGAGATCTCACCGGCACCGCAGCGGTGCTCGACGAACTCGCCTTGCTGCTGAAGGAAAAAGCTCCCCTGGAAGGAACAGTCGAATGCTCACAGCTCTCCCTTATCTCGCTGCCGTCCCCGCGACGGTCGTGATCGCCGTCGTCGCGACCTGGTGCTCGTACCGCCCGCAACACGCAGGAACCGGCGATGGCGCGCTCACCGTCTGGCAACTGGTCGCAGAAGTCGAAGCGGAGCAACGACAACGCGAACGAACCGGTCGACACCGCCTCCGCGAACCAGACCCGCCAGCCCCGGAACCACCCGCGGACCCCGGCCCATCGCAGGAAGTGCAACGCCGGATTCTCCAAGCCCTCCAACGCCTCTGACCCTCGGGCCGAAGCCGGAAACCCCCGACCCGGCACCAGGCCCGAGCAGGCCGGTCGGTGCGCCTCCCTCCCTGCGCACCGCACGCCCACCCCCCCACCTGGTACAGAACCCCAGGTACAAATGAAACTGCGATTCGCCGTGGCTGAGGTTTGCAGTTTCAATTGAAACTGTGGTCCCCAGCGCCGGACGGCGGAGCACCAATCCGGTCAGCGAGGTGATGCGGCGATCCGGACGCGGGTGTTCTCGCCGTCGGAGAGGAAGGCCGCGAGTTCCCGCCCCTGCTCGGCGACTTCGGTGCGGTCGGTTCGGGAAAAGCGGTGCAGCGGGGTGACGTTCACGGTTCCGTCCACGACGTTCCAGGTCGCTGCGACCCGCCCGTCGACCAGGACGACGCGTTCGCCGGCGACCGACAGGCCGCGGTGGTCGTCATCGATGATCCGGCTGCGGTCCTGGTAGCCGAGGATCGCGTTGTCGAAGGCCGGGAGGAACCGGACCGGTGCGGGCGTGTTGGGATCGGGGCGCGGTGCGTCGGGGAGGTCCAGCAGTTCTCGGCCCCGCTCGTCGCGGAAGGAGATCAGCTCCTCGCGGATCGCGGACACCGCGCCCGGCAGCCCGGCCAGACCGCACCAAGCGCGCAGGTCGGCCGATGTCGCGGGACCGAACGCGGCGAGGTAGCGCCGCACCAGGGCCTCGCCGACCGGATCGGAGCCGTTCTCGGGCAGCGGGTCGACCTCGCGTCCGAGCCAGGAGGCGACCGGGAGGTTGCGCGCTGCTCCTTTCTGCCGCCAGAGCCCGCGCGGTGGCAGCTGCACCATCGGGATGAGGGCGGCGACCAGCACTTCTCCCAGCGCCCGTGTCCCGGGTTCCGGCCAGCGGTCGGCCAGTGCCCGCGCGAGCTCCGGCATCGTCGTCGGCGGTGACGAGGTGGACGGTCCGGCGCATCAGGTGGGTCCGGACCACGTGCCGCTCGACCAGCAGGTCCGAGAGCACCGCCGGGTCGAACCCGCGCAGCCGGGACCAGAGCCCGACGAACGGTTCCTGCGGTTCCTGCGCCTGCAGGCCGCAGAGGTGCGCGACGGCATCGAGCACCGGCGCGTCGGAGCGGTCGAGCAGCATCTGCCGGGCGAGCGTCGCACGGTTGAGCGCGCGGGCGTCGAGAACGGTCATGCTGCGATCTCCCCGCGAGATTTCAACGGTGATCCCTTCGGATTCGAGGAACCGAACAGCACGACCATGCCAGCTGAGCAGGACAGGTCGTGTCCTCGTCTCCGGCAGGGGGAGGGTCGCCCTAGCTGGAGGTTTCGAGTTCGGTGCGGCGGACGCATTCGCGGCAGGCGCGGGCCGACAGCGCCAGCACCACGTGCGAGCCGATCGCGATCACGTAGGACACCGCGATCAACGGCCACGCGATGTGCAGCGGCGCCGTCAGCGCCAGCACCACCGCGGCGAACGGCATCGCCACGCTGGCCGTGCCGCACGCCCAGCTCACGAGCATCGGCAGGCCCTCCGGCACGGGGACCCAGCGGGTCAGGACACCGGTGGCGGCGAGGGCGCCCACTGCCAGCGCTGCCGCCGTCGTCGCGACGGCGAGCATGAGCTGCGCCGTCGTCGGGAGTTCCCAGTCCTCGGTGGTCCAGGTCAGGTGGCCTGCGGTGATCAGGAATCCGACGACGATGACCAGGTTCGTCGAGGTCTGGCGGGTCTGGGCGATCGTCAGCTCCTGCTGGCAGCTCGGCGCGATCTCGTCGACCGTGCCGAACTCGCGCAGCGCCCGGTCGACGGCCTGCTCGTGCGGGACGCCGCAGCTGGTCTGCGCGTCGATGGTGTCGGCGAGCCCATCGCGGATCTCGTCGACCATCCGCGACTTGACCCGCGCCGGGCCGCGCAGCGCCGCCGACAGCTCCGCCACGTACTGCTCCACGCGGTCGCTCATATCGCACGCCCGGGGTTGAGCACCGAGCCGATCGCACCGGTGAACCACGCGCTCCGCTTGGTTCCCAGGCCGCGGCGCCCGGAGTCGGTGAGCTCGTAGCAGCGTCGACGCCGCTCGCCGATGGACTGCCAGCTGCTGCGCAGCATCCCGAGCCGTTCCAGCCGGTTCAGCGCCGGGTAGATCGTGCCCGTGCGCGTGGCCAGCGCGCCGCCGCTGCGCCGCTGAACAGCGGTGATGATCGCGTAGCCGTGCAGCGGGCCGGATTCGAGCACTGCGAGCAGCAGCCCGTCGAGGTGTCCTCGCACCGCATCAGCCCTCATGGCCCGACACCATAACCGGCGAGGCCCTGGCCGCCCATCCGTTCGTGAGCGTTCTCGCTCACGAACGGAGGTGCTCTGATCAGCTCGGATCCTTGATGCTCCAGACCGCGTCGACGACCGCTGCGCCCATCTCGCCCAGGCCGAGAAAGCTTGCGCCGGAACCATTTTCGTTGCTCAACTTCGACACCCCTCGCCGCCGGCTGAGTCAGAACAGCGGCTGGCCCCAGGTGTCGGTGAAGACCAGCTCGTCCAGCGGCTTGCGGATGCGCTGGCGGAGCTCCTTCTCCTGGAGCCGCTCGGGCATGCCCTCCAGCGTTCCGAGGGCGCCGACCGCGACCGCGACGATCGGCTCGAACTCGGCCGGGATGCCGAACTCGGCGCGCGCCGCGTCCCGGTCGAACCCGGCCATCTGGTGCCCGTAGAGCCCCTCGGCCACGGCCTGCAGCACCAGGTTCTCGGTGGCCAGGGCCAGGCCGTACTCGCCGTAGGGCATCGGCTCGCCGTCCTCGTCGACCACCCGGGCCACGCCGATCGCCAACGCGGCGGCGTTGCTGGTCCAGCCCTTGTTCCCGCGCGACAGCGTGCCGTGGATCCGGTCGAAGGTCGGCTCGCCGCGACGCGCCGCGATGTAGCGCGCGGGCTGGGTGTTGCCCCACGACGGAGCCCACCGGGCCGCCTCGAACAGCGCGGTGAACTGCTCGTCGGTCAACGCCGTCGACGGATCCAGCGCGCGCGGGCTCCAGCGCTCGGCCAGCAGCGGGTGCACCGGCACGGAAGTCTCCGCGGGCTTGCTCGCCGGAACCTCCAGCGCGTACTCCTCAGCGGTCACGGCCACCTCCCGGGGTTGTCGCCCGCGAGTCTCGCGTTCCCGGCCCCTGCTGTCCACCGCTGTCAGATCGCGTACTGCCAGGCGGTGAGGGAGTAGGCGCCGAACCAGGAGCCGAAGAAGACGATCAGGACCGCGGTCGTCACCGCCGTGCTCATCCGGCGCCGCGAGAGGCCGATCGCGACCGGGATGAGCAGCGGGAACGCCGGCAGCATCAGGCGGACCTTGGAGTACATCAAGCCGTCCGAACCCAGGTCCAGCACCAGCACCGCGGCGGCGAACAGCAGCAGCGGCCACGGCACCCGGCTGCGCAGGAGCAGCACCAGCAGCACCACGGCGGTCAGCACGATCCACGTCGTGAACGTCTCGAAGACCGACTTGTCCGTGGTCAGCGATTCGAGGACGAATTTCGCGGTGACGACCCCGCCGTCGAAGTGCGACGACCAGCCGCGCTGCTGGAGCGCGAAGTACCCGGTCAAGCTGCTGGTCTGCACGCCGACCCAGCCGATGTAGAGCAGCATCCCGCTCGGCGCGAGCAGCAACGCCAGCCACGGCCGCCAGGTGTCCTTGCGCTGCACGATCGCGATCAGCGCGGCGAGCCCGACCACGCCGACCAGCGCGGCGGCGGTCGGCCGCACCAGGCCGGACGCGGCGCAGCACAGCCCCGCCAGCAGCCAGTTCCGCTCGATGACGCCGATCAGCGCCCAGATCGCCAAGGCGCAGAACAGCGCCTCCGAGTAGGCCATCGACAGCACCACCGACATCGGCGCCGCCGCGAACAGGACCACCAGCAGCAGCCCGACCCCGTCGGACCCGCCGAGCCGCCGTCCCAGCCGCGCCAGCCCGTAGGCCGCGGCGACCCCGCAGGCCAGGCTCGCGATGATCGCGCCGCCGGTCGCGGTGACCCCCGGGATCAGCGCGAACGCCATGATCAGCAGCGGGTAGCCGGGGAAGAACGCCAGCGGCGTCTCCGGATAGCGGTTGCCGAACCCGTCGACCATGCTCGGGTCGACGCCGCCGTAACCGTGCTGGGCGATCTCGAGGTACCACTGCCCGTCCCACGCGCGCAGGTTGTCGAGGAGGGCCTCGTCGTTGGCCGCGGACAGCCAGGCGAGCACCAGCAGGCCGATCAGCCGAATTGCGAGGTAAACCACAGCCGGCGCGGCGGCGATGATCAGCCGGCGCTGCCGGGGTGAGCTGTCCAACAGTCGATCCAGGGACCTGAATCCGGATTGTTTCCGCTGGGTAGCGGTGCTGTTTCCGAAATCTCCCCTGGGTGGCTCGATCGCACCTGGAGTGGTGGACAACCCAGTCCTCCGCGCTTGTCGACAATCGAGGTTCACAGCGTAGTGGCGGAGGCTGGGGCTGGGGTCGGGCGGTATCGGTTCGGTAGGCTAATCCGGCAGCGGAGCGACCTGCTAGAAGGCCGTTTCGGCCGGTCCGGCCGACGCTGCCCGACTGCTGTGGGTCGCTGGGGCATTCCGCGCGCCCTTCGTGGTGCGTCGGCGCTCTTCGCCACCGGTGTCAGTGCGGGGACAACCCGTGCCCGGGACGACCGCAGCGGTCGAGGAGGTTTGTTTCACGTGGCGCTCGTCGTCCAGAAGTACGGCGGTTCCTCGCTCGAGAGTGCCGATCGCATCAAACGGGTGGCCGAACGGATCGTCGAGACCCGCAAAGCGGGCAACGACGTCGTGGTGGTCTGCTCTGCGATGGGTGACACGACGGACGAGCTGCTCGACCTCGCCAAACAGGTCAACCCATCGGGCCCACCCGAGCGCGAGCTCGACATGCTGCTGACCGCCGGGGAGCGGATCTCCAACGCGCTGGTCGCCATGGCAGTCGAGGCGCTCGGCGCCGAAGCCCGCTCGTTCTCCGGGTCGCAGGCCGGGGTGATCACCACCTCGGCGCACCAGAACGCCCGGATCATCGACGTCACGCCCGGCCGGGTGCAGGAGGCGCTGGACCAGGGCCAGGTCGTCCTGGTCGCCGGCTTCCAGGGCGTGGCCCAGGACACCAAGGACATCACCACGCTCGGCCGGGGCGGCTCGGACACCACCGCGGTCGCGGTGGCGGCGGCCATGAACGCCGACGTGTGCGAGATCTACACCGACGTCGACGGCATCTACTCCGCCGACCCGCGCATCGTGTCCAACGCCAAGCGCCTCGATCACATCACCTACGAGGAGATGCTGGAGATGGCGGCCACCGGCGCGAAGGTGCTGCACCTGCGCGCGGTCGAGTACGCCCGCCGCTACGGCGTGCCGCTGCACGTCCGCTCGTCCTACTCGCCCAAGCCCGGTACGACCGTGTCCGGCTCAGTGGAGGATCTTTCCGTGGAACAGGCCATGATCACCGGCGTCTCGCACGACCGGTCGGAGGCGAAGGTCACCGTGCGCGGTGTGCCCGACAACCCCGGCGTCGCGGGCCGGATCTTCCGCGTGGTCGCCGACGCCGAGATCGACATCGACATGGTGCTGCAGAACGTCTCCAGCACCGACTCCGGTCTCACCGACATCACCTTCACCGTGGCGCGCAGCAACGGCGCGGTGGCGGTCGCCGAACTGGAGAAGATCCAGGACGAGGTGGGCTTCTACAAGGTCGTCTACGACGACGAGGTGGGCAAGGTCTCGCTGGTCGGCGCCGGGATGCGCTCGCACCCGGGCGTCACCGCGACCTTCTGCGAGGCGCTGTCCAACGCCGGGGTGAACATCGACATCATCAACACCTCGGAGATCCGCATCTCGGTGCTGATCCAGGACACCCAGCTCGACGACGCCGTCCGTGCGCTGCACGAGGCGTTCGAGCTCGGTGGCGACGAAGAGGCTGTGGTTTACGCGGGGAGTGGTCGCTGATGGCACCGACGTTGGCAATCGTGGGTGCGACCGGCGCGGTCGGCACCGTGATGATCGACATCATCAACAACCGGGAATCGGTGCCGTGGGGCGAGATCCGGTTGATCGCCTCCGCCCGATCGGCGGGCAAGAAGATCACCGTGCGCGGCGAGGAGCACACCGTCGTGGAGCTCGCGCCGGAGGCGTTCGACGGCGTGGACATCGCGCTGTTCGACGTGCCGGACGAGGTCTCCGCGCAGTGGGCGCCGGTGGCGGCTGAGCGCGGCGCGATCGCGGTGGACAACTCGGGTGCGTTCCGGATGGACCCCGACGTGCCGCTGGTGGTGCCCGAGGTAAACGCCGACAAGGCCGCGGACCGCCCGAAGGGCATCATCGCCAACCCCAACTGCACCACGCTGTCGATGATGGCCGCGCTGGGCGCGCTGCACCGCGAGTTCGGCCTGCGCGAGCTGGTCGTCTCCTCCTACCAGGCCGCTTCCGGTGCTGGTCAGGAAGGCATCGACCGGCTGCAGGCGGAGATCGCCGCGGTGGCGGGCAAGGGCGTCGGGGCGCGCGCCGGTGACGTCGCCGAGGCGCTGGCCGCGGCCGGCCTGCCGGCGGAGACGCCGTTCAAGGCGCCGCTGGCGCTGAACGTGGTGCCGTGGGCGGGTTCGCGCAAGGACGACGGCTGGACCTCGGAGGAGCTGAAGGTCCGCAACGAGTCCCGCAAGATCCTGGGCATCCCGGAGCTGAAGGTCTCCGCGACCTGCGTCCGCGTGCCGGTCGTGACCACGCACTCGCTGGCGGTGCACGCCACCTTCGAGCGCGAGGTGACCGTCGAGCAGGCGCACCGGGTGTTCGAGGCCCAGCCGACGATCGTCCTGCAGGACGACCACGACAACGGCGTCTTCCCGACCCCGGCCGAGGTCGTCGGCGAGGATCCGACCTACGTGGGTCGCGTCCGCCAGGCGCTGGACTTCCCGAACACGCTGGACTTCTTCGTCTGCGGTGACAACCTCCGCAAGGGCGCGGCGCTCAACACCTACGAGATCGCCGAAACCCTCGCGAAGTAACCGCTGGAGCGTTCGAGGCGCCTCCTTCCCGGTGTCCCGGGAGGGAGGCGCCTTTTCTTGCGCCACAACGGATTCAAGGTTCATTCGAACGTGTGTTCAAGTCCAATTCTCCTTGAACCCGCACCGCCCCTCTCGCCACAGTGGACCCGTGGACAACGTCGCGTGGAACTCGTTGATCTCGGACGAATTCGCGGCTCGCCATCGCGAACCGCAGGGAGGAGTGCTGAGTGGAGAGGGCAGTACTGGTGGGCGGAATCAGCGGATGGGGCTCGGGGGGAGGTGGTTCGTGGGTGACGTTCAACGCATTGCTGTGCGGGGTCGCGGCCGGTCCGGTGCGGATTGGCCCTGAGCTGGACGGCTTCTCGGTGCCCTGAGCGCACTGGCTGGTCGGATCGGCGGATAGGTTGGGGGCATGAGCTCTGCCCCGGTTGTTCTCGGCATCGATCTCGGCACCACGGCGACGAAGGTCGTCGCGGCGGGTGTCGATGCTCGCGTGCTGCACCACACCGAGCGCGGGTACCCGCTGCGGACCGACGAGCCCGGTGAGGCGACGCAGGACGCGGTGCAGGTGCGGGACGCCGCGATCGAGGCGTTGGCCGAGTGCGTGGCTTGGGTGAACGAGCACGGGCACGAGGTGGCCGGGCTGTCGTTCAGCACGGCGATGCACACGCTGGTCGGGCTCGACTCGTCCGGCGCTCCGGCAACGCCGGCGTTCAACTGGGCGGACACCCGCGCGGCCGAGGTCGCGGCGCGGATCCGGTCCGACCACGAGGCGTCCGCCGCGCTGCACCGGGCGACCGGGACTCCGGTCCACACCCAGTCGGTCATGGTGAAGCTGGCCTGGCTGACCGGGAGCCGCCCTGACCTGACCCGTGACGTGGTGCGCTGGTGCGCGCTGAAGGACTTCGTCGTCGCGGACTTCGTCGGGGAACTCGTCACCGAGTACTCGCTGAGCTCGGGCAGCGGACTGCAGAACATGTCCACGCTGCAGTGGCACGAGCCGGCGCTGGCGGTCGCGGGCATCCGCGCCGAACAGCTGCCGGAGATCCACTCGCCGACGACGACCATGCCGCTGAGTTCGCAGGTCGCGAAGGCTGTTGGGCTGCCGGAGGGGCTGCCGGTCGTGCTCGGCGGCGGTGACGGTCCGCTGGCCAACCTCGGGGTCGGCGCGGTGAACCCGGGCGTGGCTGCGCTGTCGCTGGGAACCAGCGGGGCGCTACGCGTGACCCGCGACAAGCCGGGCGTGGACGAGCGGTGCCGGACGTTCAGCTACGCGCTGGCCGACGGGCTGTGGGTGATCGGCGGAGCCGTGAGCAACGGCGGTGTCGCGGCGCAGTGGGCGTCCGAGGCGTTCGGCGTGGACGTGGCGGACCTGCTCGACGAAGCCGCAGCCGTGCCGCCCGGTGCGGAAGGGCTGATCGCCCTGCCGTACCTGCTCGGCGAGCGCGCGCCGTGGTGGGAACCGGGCCTGACCGGCTCGTTCCTGGGGCTGCGGCGCTCGCACGGACGCGCCCAGATGACCCGCGCGGTCATCGAGGGCGTGGCGCAGCAGCTCGCGCTGGTGCTCGACGCGGTGCGCGACTCCGGGGCGGATGTGCACGCGGTGCGGGCCACCGGCGGCGGCTTCCGGAGCCGGGTCTGGGCGGACGCCATCGCCTCGGCGCTCGACATCGAGCTGGACCTGGCGGAGGGCAGCGGCGGCTCCGGTCTCGGCGCGGTGCTGCTCGCCTGGCGAGCCCTCGGTGAGTTCGACTCGCTGGAGCGAGCCGCCGAACTCGTGGTGCCGGAAGGCAAGGCCACTCCGAACCCGGAGGCGGCCCGCCTGATGGCGAGGCGGCGACCACTGGTCGAGCGCCTCCACGAAACCATCCGCGACCTGCCCCTTTGATCCGGAGCGGTGCACGCCGCCGACCGGGTGAGCCGAGCGCCACTCCGCATTTTTCTTGACTCATTCCAGAGTGTTCGTGCGATACTGATGACCAGCTGCTGACTGCGGCAACCACCACGCACGAAGGCCTGGAAGCCCCCGACTTCCAGGCCTCCTTGCTTTTCGGTCGATCGCTCCCGGCGGTGACCGCCGGGAAATCCGGGAGCCGGTGCAGATGAGTCCACTGTGGATGATCAGTGGCGCGAGTGGGCCCCTGGGGAGTCTGGACCGCCTTGGGGGGCTTGGTGCTCTTCGCGGCGGCGACGGCCTTGCCGGGGTTCGCTGCGGGGCTGGACTATCTGCGTTTGTCCTGGCCGGGGGTAGGACTGGGCGTCCTGGGAAGGCGCGGATCGGGCGCGCCGACCCTGCTGGGGTTGTGCGGCCTGCGTGGGTTGATGCTGCGCCGCCTGCGGTTGAGCCGCCTGCGGTTGAGCCGCCTGCGGTTGAGCGGCGTGTGGCTGCGCGGCGTGTGGCTGGGCCGCCTGAGCTTGAGCCGCCTGCGGCTGGGCCGCCTGAGCCGCTTGGGCGGGTTGTGCGGCCTGGTTGACGATCAGGCGTTCGCAGCTGCGCAGGACCGTGCGGACCGCTTCGCGGTGAATGCGGTCGTGCAGCGGGTTCACCGACTGCACGCGCCAGCGCGCCAACGCCGCTGCCGCTTCGCCGGCCAGGTCCGCCGTCAGCGTCGTTTCGTCGCGGCCCAGCCGCTCCTGCGGGCTCGTGCCGAACGCGCCCAAGAGGCGCTTCGCCTCCGCCTGGAGCGGGCGCGCGAAGCGCACCTGGCCGGAGTCCAGCTCGGACAGCAGCCGCAGCTCGTTCCACTCGTGCGCGTTGGCCAGCAGCCGCTCGAACTCGCCGCGCAGCTGCTGCACGCCGGGACGGGGATTGGCGCGCAGCACCATGTCCACCGCCAGCATCGCCGAGCGGGCGCGCAGCGCGTCCTGGCGCTCCACGAACTGCTGGTGCACGGTTTCGTGCAGCGAGTTCAGGCCGCTCTCCTCGAGCAGCGCCGACCGCAGCTTCTTCGGCTCCGTCGTGCCGCTGCGCAGCAGTGTCAGCGCGCGCTCCAAGCCGAACTGCCCGAACCGCTCGAACAGCTGCTGCCGGATGGTCCCGGGAATCGACTCGATCTTGCTGTTGATGAACCGGTCCGCGGACAGCAGCAGCGCTTCCAGGTCGTTCTGGGACAGCCGGGCGAGGTTGCCCAGCGCGGTGAACTCCTCGTCGGTCATCGTCGCCACCGCCTGCCCGAGCAGGCCGACCACCGGGATCAGGTGTTGCGCGAACGAGCGCAGGGTCGGGTCGTTGCGGTAGCGCTCGGCGATCCGCTCGGCGGCTTGCAGCGCTTCCGGTCCGCCGCTGCCGGTTTCGTCGGCGCGGGAGAACGCGACGATCGTGCTGATCGGGACGCTGCGGGCGGTTTGCAGCTCGTTGACCGACTGCAGGAACTGCAGGTCCGTCTGCCGCGGGTAGCGCGTCAGGTACAGCACGGCGTCGGCCTCGGACAGGATCTGCGCCAGCGCTGATCGCCCGGTCTCCTGCACCGCGGCCGAGGCCACGCCCGGCGTCTCGATCAGGGTGATCGCCTGCAGACCCGGGGTGGGCGATTCGATCACCAGCCGGGAGACCTCGTCGGGCCGCCAGTGCTGCAGGTCGCGGATGGTGCACGCGTCCAATGTGGACACCGGGACGTTCTGCACCGCGCCGTGCGGGGTGTGGATCAGGATCTTCGGCTCGGGCCCGTACTGGTAGAACGTGCTGACCTGGGTGCGCTCCTCGGCGTCGGTGGGGGCGAGCTCGGCGCCGACCAGCGCGTTGATCAGCGTCGACTTGCCTGCCTTGACCCGCCCGCTGACGGCGATGCGCAGCGGTTGGTCGAGCCGTTCCAGCCGCCCGCGCAGCCAGGTCGACGTGCGCGGGTCGTCGCGGTAGAAGGTCATCGTGCGGATCAGCAGCGCACGGGCGCGGTCCAGCAGCGCTTCGCCCGTCATGCCGCGGTGATCCGCTTCTGGGTGAGCATGGTGACCTGGCGGCGCAGCGAGGTGATCTCCTCCAGCTTCTGCCGGATCTCCCGCGCGCGCTGGTCGCGGTCCACGGCGCTGCGCTCCGCGGAGCGCTTGATCTCCTGGATGGCCCGGCTGACCTCGGCCTGGGCGTCTTCGGTGATCTGCATGTAGTGGCTGTGCAGTCCTCGGTGCACGGTGCGGATGGCGGTCTTGGCCTCCCGGTTGACGTGGAAGATGACCTGCTCCACGTGGCGCTGCACGGAGGTCTTGACCTCGGCCTGTCGGCGGCGCAACCGCGAATCCTTCTCCTCATCGAGGCTTTTGACGCCGAGC
The DNA here is from genome assembly GCF_027853915.1 of Saccharopolyspora oryzae. Lineage (GTDB taxonomy): Bacteria > Actinomycetota > Actinomycetes > Mycobacteriales > Pseudonocardiaceae > Saccharopolyspora > Saccharopolyspora oryzae. The sequence goes on along the minus strand of NZ_JAQGLA010000005.1, from coordinate 155,866 downwards.
AGCACGCCCGCCGAGATCGACACGACGTTGAACAGCCCGAGGCCCAGGCCGAGCGAGGTCATCATGCCGAACATCAGCACACCGCCGTAGGAACCGCGCAAACCGGTGAGGAGCTGGTCGGACTTCTTGTACTCGGAGCGCGCCGGCAGCTTCACCTCCGGCACCTCGTCCAGCGGGTCCGGCGGTTTGATGCGGTCCAGCTCAGGAGCGTTGGCGTCGTGCTCGGCGCGCATCTCCTCGGCGACGATCTCGGCGAGCTGCGCCCGTCGTTCTTCCAGCCACTGGAAGGTCTCCACGATCGCATCGGTGAGCCGGTCGGCGAGCCACGCCCGGAACTCGTCCCAGACCACCAGCGGGTCGGCGGTCTCGAAGATCTCGTTGGCCTCGTGCATGACGGCCCAGCTGCGCTCGCGGAAGTCGAACTCGATGTCGGCGTAGAGCTCGGAGATGCCGTCGTTGAGCGCCTTCTGCCAGCGGTTGGAGACGCGGCGCAGGTCTTCGGCGCGGCGCTGCGCGGTTTCCAGCTCGACCAGGGTTTCCGCCGCGGTGCGCGGGTTCTGCGCGGCGAGTTCGGCCTTCAGCGAGTCGTTGACCTGGGTCAGAGCTTCGGAAACGTTGTGCGCGACCAGGCGCCGGGTGAATTGCTCGTGCTTGCCGGCCAGTTCGGTCTGCAGGTATTCCACCAGCGGTGGAAATCCGGATTCCGCGTTGAGCGTGCTGTTCTTGGCCTGCATCGCGCGCATCCGGATGTTGGACGAGACCGGGAAGAGCTTGGCCGAGATGCCCGCGTTCTCCAGGTGCCTGCGGTTGACCTCGAGGACTTTCCGCCAGTGCGGGGTGCGGTCGATCTTGGGCATCACCAGCGCGACGTTCGGGCACAGCGCGGTGGCCTGCTTGAGGAACGAGAGCTCGTTGGTGGTCAGCTCCTGGGTGGCGTCGGAGACCATCAGCAGCGCGTCGGCCTCAGCGACCACGGCCAGCGTCGTGGCGGTCAGCGACGAGGACACGCTGCCGACGCCGGGGGTGTCCATCAGCGCGAGTCCGTTTTTCAGCACTGCGCGTGGAATGCCGACTTCGCCCCGGGTGACGGGGCGTCCGCTTTCGAGCGCGCGGTCCAGGTGTTCGCGAACCTGCTCGATCGGCACCGGCATGCGGTCCAGCGCCGCCGGGCCCTGCCGCGGTTCGTGCTCGATGAGCAGCGCGGTGGGTTCGTCGGCGTAGCGCACGAGGGTGGGCACGGTGGTGGTGACGTCGTCGCCGGAAGCGCACACCGGGGCGTTGACCATCGCGTTGACCAGCGCGCTCTTGCCCTGCTTCGATTCACCGACGACCAGCACGAGTTGGGTCGGATCCAGCACTCTGGTCCGGATTTGGCGCAGGCGGTTGTGCAGATCCGCGCGCTGCTGCTCGGCGCATTCCGCAGTCGCGCGATCGATCAGTTCCACCAACGCCGTCTCGATCACGGCGTCGATTGTGGCGGCTCGTAGCGAATAGATAAACCCGATCGGTCGAACTCACACCGATTTGGTCGCCCACCGTCGTCGAAATGCCGTGGAAATGCACCGAATGCCGGGATCCGCTCGCACGGATCCCGGCATTCGGTCGCTCACTGCGTTCAGAGCAGGCCGTGGTCCAGCGGCAGCGCCGAGGTGGCGGTGTCGGCGACCTCGCCGACGACCGGCAGGCTGCTGACGGTGTCGGTGACGGTCTCGACCGGGGCGGCCGGGACCGCGGAGGTCACGTCGTCGACCGGCAGGGCGGAGGTGACGTCGTGGACCGCCGGCAGCGCGGAGGTCACGTCGCCGACCGGCAGGGCCGAGGTGACGTCGTCGACCGGGAGGGCCGAGGTCGCGTCGTCGACCGGCAGGGCGGAGACGTCGCCGGTGTCGGCGATGGCGCCGACCGCGTCGCCCACGACCGGGACGTTGCTGGCCACGCCGCCGACCACGCCGACCGCGTCGCCGGCGACCGGGATGTCGCCCGCGATGCTGGTGACGTTGCCCGCCACGCCGCCGACCACACCGGTCACGTCGGTGACGTCACCGTTGAGGGCGGTGTCGGCGATGTTGCCGACGACCGGGGCGCTGGTCACGGTGTCGCCAACGGTGTTGACGACGTCGCCGACGACCGGGGCGTTGCTGGCGATCTCGCCGACGTTGCCCACGATGTCGCCCACGACCGGGGCGTTCGAGACGATCTCGGTCACGCTGCCGCCGTTCGCGACGTTGGTGACGTCACCCAGCACGTTGCCGACGTTCAGGTCGCCCGCGACGTTGGTGATGTCGCCGGTGGCGACGTTGCCGACCACGTTGGTCACGTCGCCGTAGACCAGGGAGCCCGCACCGGCGGTCAGGTCGACGGTGGTGTCGAAGACGTGGTTGGTGGTCTCGTTGATCTCGGTGACCGAGCCGTAGGTCAGGTCGCCCGCGACGCTGGTGACGTCACCCAGGGACAGGCTGTCGCCGACCTGGCCGACGGTGTTGCCCACCGTGTTGCCGATGACGTTGTCGCTGCCGATGCTGTTGTCGCTCAGCACGTGGTGGATGCTGATCAGGTTGTGCGAGTCGTTCTGCTCGATGTCGACGTCGACGTTGTTGGTCGGGGCCTGCGGCTCGGGCAGGTTGGCGTCGACGTCGCTGTCCTTGCCGAAGTCGGCCGGCTGGGGGATGTTCTGCAGCATGCTCTGCTCTTCCTGATCTAGTGGGTGTGCGGGATGCAGTTCGTTGAACGCGACAGCCTGGGAGCTCGCAGCGAACTTCTCGACGCTGCTCTGGAGTGAGCGCCCGTACTCCGTCACCACCTCGACCGGCGCGTAGTCGAGGACCAGCGACGTGGCGTGCAGGACGTCCGTCGCGCTCATCGCCCCGAGCCCGGCCTGATCCAGCGTGGCTTGCGGATCGGCGTCGAAGGCCGACCGGGAAGCCGGGTCGCTGACGAGGCGCGTGAGGAACTCGTACAGCGTTGGCTGGTCCGGGTGGCCGGTGGAGTGCGTCCCGGGGTCTGGAGTTGAGGACTCGGCCCGATCGGTCGCGTGCTGAGGGCTCACCATCGTTGGGCCTCCCGATGCTCAGCTTGCTCGCCTGCGGTTTCCGAGTGAGGTCACGAGGTCCTCACCCCTGCGGCGATCACGCTATTGGGCGGGAGGCCCCTAGCCATCGGGTACGACTCCTAGTCACTGAAACCTCTATTAGGGGATCCACTAGGTGGTCCGTTAGGGGATCAGTTGGGGTATCTGATACCTGTGCGTAACCGAGCGCGCGCTAAATTGTGTCCACCCCGCGCCGCCATCGGTATCGCCCGATGGTGGCCGATCGGTGACACGAAGGGATTGCATGCCTTACGTCCTGGGCGTTCATCTGGGTGCGACGGCGACGACGGCCGCCATCGCCCGCCGCGACGGCAGCCGCTGGGCTGCGGCGACGCCGGTCCCGCTGGCCGCGGGGCTGGTGGTGCCGACCGTGCTGTGCAAGGTGCAGGACGGGTCGTTCGTGGCCGGGGAAGCAGCCCAGCGGCAGGAGATCGCGCACCACGAGTGGGTGGCGAGGGGATTCACCGCGAGACTCGGCGACGACCTGCCGCTGCTGGTGGGCAGCGATTTCGTCCCCGCCCAGCGCTTGGTCGCGACCATGGTCGAGTGGGTCGCCGACGTGGTGGCGGGCAAGCAGGGGCACCCGGCCGAGCACATCGCGATCGCGCACAGCGCCACCTGGGGACCGCACCGGATCCGCCTCGTGCAGCAGGCCCTGGCGCAGCTCGGGCTGAACGAGGTCACGATGGTCCCGGAACCGCTGGCGGTGGCGCTGGACTACGTCGCCAAGCAGCGGGTTCCCGAGCACGAACCGATCGCGGTGGCCAACATCGGCGGCAGCGGGATGGATGCGACCGTGCTCCGCCGCAGGCAGCGCGGGTTCGAGGTGATCGGTTCCTCGCTGACCGCGGAGCACCCCAGCGGCCAGGACCTGGACGACGAGATCTTCGGCGCGGTGCGCGCGGAATTCGGCGACCAGCTCGACGCCCTGGACCTCGACGATCTCAACCACCGGGCGGCGCTGGCCCACCTGCGCGCCGAGTGCGTCCGGGCGAAGGAAGCGCTGTCGCACCAGGCCGGGGCGCAGATCAGGGTGGAACTTCCCGGCGTGCGCACCGAGTTCGCGATCTCCCGCGCCCGGTACGAGAAGCTCGTCCGACCCCACCTGGAGCGGGTGCCGGAATTGGTCCTGCAGGCGGTGCAGTCGGCGACGCTGTCCCAGGAGGATCTGGACGCGGTGGTGCTGGCCGGTGGCACGGCTCGGGTTCCGCTGCTCAAGCAGCTGGTCGCCGAGCGGTTGGCGGTGCCGCCGCAGGTCGACGTCTCGCCGGAGCTGGCGGCGGCCAGCGGTGCGGCATCGGCCGCGGTGCAGCTGCTCTCCACGGACAGCGAGGAGGGTTCGGTCTCCGAGACCAGCGTGCTGATGCGCATCGAGGGGTCGGACTTCGACGAGGAGGAGGTCGAGATCCCGGAGGCTCCGCGACCGCCGGTCGAGGTGGAGCCGATGCCGTTGGACCCCCCCGATGAGGATCGCAAGCGACGCTTCAAGATCATTAAGCTGTCGGTGGCGGCGGTGCTGATCATCGGCGGCCTGCTGCTCACCTTCTTCGGGCCGAATCCTCCGACGGGCGGCGGCTTGCTGGGGCTCTTCCAGCACATGCGCCAATGACGCAACAAGGACTGCAGGCGTGAACCAATCGACGACCTCCCTGCTGGACGGTCACGCGGCCGGGCTCCGGTCGGCGGTCGCCACGGCCCCGACCGCGCCCATCACCGCAGGTGTCCAAGGCCCTGGCGGCTACGGGAAGACCGCGCTGCTGGCCGAGCTCGCGCACGCCTACCGCGCCGCCGGGGTGCCGGTGCTCGGCGCGGCGGACCTGGACCGGGCGAGCGAGGGCGCGGTGCTGGTCGACGACGCGCACCGCCTCGACCCGTCCGTGCTCGGTCAGCTCGTCGAGGTCGCCCGGCAGCCGGGAGCGCGCCTGCTGGTCGCCTACCGGCCGGGTCCGCGGCCCGAGGCGCTGGCCGAGCTGATCGGCGAGCTCGGCGCGCCGGTGCTGCTCTCCCTGCTCAGCCAGGAAGAACTGGCCGTGCAGGTCGGAACCGCTCCTGCCGACTGGATTCGCTGGCTGCACGCGCAGACCGGTGGCGTTCCCCGCTACGTGAGCCGGGTGCTGGCCGCCGCCGAGCCGGGTGTCGCGAAACTCCCCGCGCGTGCGCTCGACCAGTTCCAGCACGACTTGGACCGGCTCGGCGAGGCCGGACGGGCGTGCGTGACGGCGATGGCGGTCGGCGCGACCCCGCACCCGGACCTGCTCGCGGCGCTGCTCGACCTGGACGCCGCGACGGTCGGAGCGGCGCTGTCGGCGGTGCGATCCGGGGGCATGGTGGTGGCCGACGACGTGCTGCTGCCGATCGTGCGGGCGGCCGTGCTGCGGCTGACGCCGTGGGAGCGCCGGCTCCAGATCACCCGCCGCCTGGTCGAAACCCAGCTGGCCCGGGGCGGTCCGGTGCTGCCGCTGGTCAGCCCGCTGCTCGGCGCCGAGGTCGCGTTGCTGCCGGAAGCGACGCTGGCCAAGGCCTTCGAACAGGCCGGGGAAGAAGCCCTGCTGGACGCGCCGGAGTTGGCGCCGCGCCTGTTCGACGCGGCTGTGTCGGCGGGCGCGCCGGCCGCTTCCCTGAGCGCGCGGCGCGCGCGGGCCGCAGCCGTGGCGGGGGAGCTGGACGAGGCGCTGCGGCTGGCGGATCAGGTGATCGTGGACTCCGCGGTGCCGGACCGGGAGATCGGCGTGCAGGTCGCGGCGAGCGTGCTGGCGCAGCGCGGATTGCTGGAGCGGTCCGCGGAGATGTGCCGCTGGTCGGTGGGGCGGCTGCGGTGGGCGGGTGACCGGGAGTTCGCGGCCGTCGGCCTGATCGGGGTCGGGCGGTTGGCCGATGCCGACGACGTGCTGGGGTCGTCCGACGACGCCGGTCCGCCGACGTCGATGACCGGCGCTGCTGTCCAATTGGCCGCTGGGGTCCGGGAATCCGTCACGGGATCGGCTTCTGCGGCGCTGTCCGCGCTGGTGCGCGCGGCGTCGTTGTCGGAGCCGGTGGGGCGAGGCGTGCTGCTGCCGGATTCGCCCGCGTCGGTGGCGGCGCTGGTCGCCCTGCACTGCGGAGAACTGGACGTCGCCGAGTCCACATTGGACCGTGCGATCGGTTCCGGTGCCGGAGGCCCGCTGCTGAGCGCCCGGCACCGCCTGCTGGCGGCGTGGTTGCCGCTGGTGCGCGGCGACACGGTGGCCGCGCGCGCGAAGCTGCCGACGGGTACGACGACGGCCCGGGACCGGCTGCTCGCGACCGCGATCGAAGCCGGAATCGCCAGCCGGGACAACGACATGGCGGCGCTCGCCGCCGCCCGCGGCCAGGCCCGCCAGGTCATCGCAGAGCACTCGGTGGACCTGTTCGCGCTGATGCCGCTGGGGGAGCTGGTGGTCGCGGCGGCCCGCCTGCGCGACCTGGACTGGATCGACCCCTACCTGACCGAGGCGCTGTCCCTGCTCGAACGCCTGGGAAACCCTCCGCTGTGGACGTCGATGCTGACTTGGAAGCGCCTCCAGGCGTCGATCGTGCTCGACGAGCTGGACACGGCCCAGCAGCGCTCGGCGGAACTGTCCGGCATGGCCCACCACAACCCGCTCGCAGCGGCGATGGCGGAAGCTTCCCGAGTATGGCTGGGAATCCTCGCCGGCCAGGTCGACCAGGACGAAGTGGAACGAACCGCACGCGCCCTGCATGCAGCGGGTCTCGCCTGGGACGGCGCCCGCCTAGCGGGCCAAGCGGCGATCCGCACGGCAGACCGCCGAGCGATGCTCGCCCTCCTGGAATGCGCCCGAGCGCTGCAGGGCAAACCACCCCGCCCGCGCGCAGTCCGCGGCGACGAGAACGGCCTGCTCAGCGAACGCGAGAAGGAAGTGGCCGAACTGGTCCTGGCGGGCCTGACCTACAAGCAGGTCGGCAAACGCCTCTTCATCTCGGCGAAAACGGTGGAACACCACATAAGCCGGATCAAACAACGCCTCGGCTGCACCAACCGAGAAGACCTCCTCAACCGCCTCCGAGAACACCTCAGCCAGTAGCGCAAGCTGCCGGCCTGTTCGTGAGTGGTTTGGGGCGCCATGACACCCCAAACCACTCACGAACCCACCACCGCGGGTGCCTGTCGACCTAGCTGGACAGGCCGGTGTGATTCAGAGTTTCCCCATCACCAGGCCGCGCCAAGTCCATCCGGCACCGGTGACGGCTTCCTGCAAGGGAGACTTCAACTCGCCTGCGGAAAACGTTCGTCGGGATTCCTCGGCCAACTTTCCCTGCCCGTCACGCGCGAAGGTGGCGTTGTAGGACTTCTTGTTGATCTGGCCCCGTGCGCACCTCAACGCCAACGTCAGTTGCGGAGTTCCCCGCATCCACGTGACTGACCACTCCTGGTCCGCAGAACGAACCTGGTGCCTCGACGCATCCAGCCGCATCAACGTCCTGCCGACCGTCGCCGCATTGCCGAAGTAGCCGTACCAGTTCGCATCGGCGATCTTCCACTCGGCGACCAAGTCGACGTTCTCCGGTCGCCCGTCACGAACCACGAACGGCCTGTCCGGCCCGTTGACACCGAGAAGTGCTGCGCGCACGGCCGCGACGGACTGCGGTGAAATCTCGCTCAAGGGTCGTTTGGTCCCGGTGAGCCAGTCAAGCAGTCCCATCGCACCTCCTGCATGAGTTCCAGGTGGAGCTGGCCGGAGAACTCCTCGGCCAGTAGTACAAGCTGCTCCGCCCTGTCGTGACCAGGCTCGTGAGTGGTTTGGGGCGCTATGACACCCCAAACCACTCACGAACGAGCTCGGCGCAGCGCAGTGATTCCCGTGAGTCTTTTGGGCTGTCATGGCAGCCCAAAAGACTCACGGGTGCGTCAGCGCTTCTGGAGGGAGAGGCCGGCTCGGAGGGAGCCGACGATCTCGAAGAGGGCTTCCTGGAAGCGGGTTCCGATGGCGCGGAGGTTGACGAAACCGTGGATCAGGTCCGGGAAGCGGCGGCTGATCACCGGCACGCCCGCCTCGGCCAGCCGGGCCGCGTAGGCCTCGCCCTCGTCGCGCAGCGGGTCGAAACCGGCCGTGACCACGCAGGCCGGGGGCAGTCCGCTGAGGTCCTCGGTCAGCAGGACCGACAGGCGCGGGTCGTCGCGCAGGCTCTCGTCGGGCTGGTAGTGGTCCATGAACCAGGTCGTGTCCTCTTCGGTGATCAGGAAGCCGCGCCGGAACAGCTTCCGGGACGGGCGGCTCGTGGTGGCGTCCGTCGCCGGGTAGATCAGCAGCTGGAACGCCGGGTCGGTCAGGTCGGACCGGGCGGCGATCTGGCACACCGCGGCCGCCATGTTGCCGCCCGCGCTGTCCCCGCCGACCGCGATCGCGTCGCTGCTGGTGCCCAGTTCGGCGGCGTTGTCGACGGCGTAGCGGTAGGCGTCGAGGCAGTCGTCCAGCGCGGCCGGGAAGCGGTGTTCGGGGGCGAGCCGGTAGTCGACCGACAGCACCCGGACGTCGGCGTGCTTGGCCAGGAACCGGCACACGTCGTCGTGGCTGTCCAGGTCGCCGATGACCCAGCCACCACCGTGGAAGAACACCAGCAGCGGGCTGATCCCGGTGAGCTCCCGCGGCCGGTACAGCCGGGCACCCAGGTCGCCGTGCTCGGTCGGGATCTGCCGGTCGGCGACCACCACCCCGTCGATCGGCGCCGAGTTGATGCGGGTCCCCCGGCGCATGGCGGCGCGGGCCAGCTCCGGCGTGGGGGCCGAGAGCTTCTCCTGCCCGCTGAGCTTCTGCAGCTTGAGCAGCAGCTGGGCGTCCAGGGCGAGCTCCTGGTCGTCCAGGCGGATGGGCGACCCGGCGATGAGGCGACGCACGGGACGGGGCAGGGCGAAGATGCCGTGGACCGCCGCGGCCTCCAGCATCGGTCGCACCTGGTCGAGGACGTTGGGCATGGGCGTGGACCTCCCCGGGAAGGCAGCAGGGCGGGATAGAGGCTACCCGCTAGTAGGTGTGTTCCAGGACACCGCTCGCGGCTTTGACCTCGACCCGACTCGAAGTCGTAGCGTGGCGAGGTCCGACGGGGGAGACAGGCGCGGCGAGCGGGTGGAAGGATCTGTGCAATGACGGTGACCGTGGTGGGAATCGGCGGCTCGGTGCGACCGGACTCGCAGTCCGAGCGCGCACTGCACGCCGCGCTGGCGGGGGCCAGGGAGGCCGGCGCCAAGGTCCACGCGATCACCGGCAGCAGCCTGGCTCTGCCGTTCTACGACCCGCATCTGACCGAGCGCACCGACAACGCGCTGGAGCTGGTGGAGGCGCTGCGCAGCGCCGACGGCGTCATCCTCGCCTCGCCCGGCTACCACGGAACCGTCTCCGGTCTGATCAAGAACGCCCTGGACTACGCGGAGGACCTGCGCGACGACGAGCGGCCCTACCTGGACGGCCGGGCGGTCGGCTGCATCGGCATCGCCCACGGCTGGCAGGCCACGGTCACCACGCTGCAGGCGCTGCGCTCCGTGGTGCACGCGCTGCGCGGCTGGCCGACCCCGCTCGGCGGCGCGGTCAACTCCGCCGAAACGCACTTCGAGTCCGGCGGCGACTGCGCTGATCAGAAGGTCGCCGGAATCCTGCGCACGATCGGCCACCAGGTCGTCGACTTCGCCACCCGCTCCTGAGCGCTCCGAAATGCGGGGGTGCGCGGTGCGCAGGACCCTCGGAGCGAAGTAGCTCGCGTCCGGGGAGGTTGCACCGATCATGGCCCAGAAGTCTCCGATCACCAGCCCGCTCAACGACCAGGACCAGGACGTCACCGGCAAGCTGCTGCAGGCGACGCTGCTCGACTTGATCGACCTGCACCTGGTGGCCAAGCAGGCGCACTGGAACGTCGTCGGCCGCTTCTTCCGCGACGTGCACCTGCAGCTCGACGAACTGGTCGACACCGCGCGCGGCTTCGCCGACGACGTCGCGGAACGCGCCGCGGCCATCGGCGTCTCACCGGACGGGCGGGCCGCGACGGTGGCCGCGGGCTCCGGGTTGCCGAAGTTCGAGCCGGACTGGCGCAGCGACAAGTCGGTCATCGAGTCGATCACCGACGCGCTGGGCGAACTGGTCGGCCGCCTGCGCGTCCGCATCGACGAGTCGGACAAGACCGACCTGGTGACCCAGGACCTGTTCATCGCGATCGCCGCGGACCTGGAGAAGTCCCGCTGGATGTGGCAGGCGCAGATCAAGTCCTGACCGCGGCACTACGGCAGGTTGGGCTCCAGGACCTGGGCGACCTGCAAGGCCTTGTCGCAGGTCTCGGCGTCGGCCGGGCCGTTCTCGGCGGTGTACTTGATCTCCACCGAGACCGAGCCGTCGCCGGCGCCGACGATCTGGCGGCACCAGGAGAACTCCGCCCCGCTGGGCACGGCGCTGATGCCGGGGTGGGTGCCGACCTGGTTCGGCTGGAAGGCGTTGAAGCCGCCGCGCTGGGCCTTCCAGGCCGCCAGGTCGGTCTGCTCCGCCTTGGAGATCCGCAGCAGGTACTCGTCGTCGCCCCGGAAGTCGCAGCCGACCTCGCCGTTCTCGTCGACCGGTTCCCCGGGCGCGGTGACTCCGACGTGCTGGAGATCGCTCTGGGAGAGCGCTGAGCACGGGTCGAACGCGGCCAGCGATGGGCCGACGAACGGTTCGTCGTCACCTGGATGCGCGCCGTGGTCCGAGCTGGTCCCGCACCCGGTGAGCAGGAAGCCGGTGACGGCCAACGCAGCTGCGGCTGTGACTGGTGTTGTACGCATGCCCATCTTCACGTTCTAGGAGTTCTTGGGAAGAGGCTACGCGAATCGAACACCGCAGGGGCAACTTCGAACGAGCCCGTTCCCTGAACTCCACGTGTCGATTGGGCAGGTCCAACACCTGTGGACAGATCACCCGCCCGGTCGACGGCTTCCGCGAATTCAATGGAATTTCGACCTCCGATTTCCATTGAATTTGCGTCACCGCGGGCCGCTGGACCCCGGAGGTCCACAGTGGAGGAAAGGTGCCTTCCGCCGGTGGGGTCGGCGGGAGGCACCTCCTACCTCGGGTGATCAGATGCGGCGGGCGCGCTCGTACTGCTTCGGCCAGATGTTGTCCGCGTGCAGCCGGTCGGCCGCGCGGAGCGGCCAGTGCGGGTCGCGGAGCAGCTCGCGGCCGAGCAGGACCGCGTCCGCCGAGCCCGAAGCGACGATCTCCTCCGCCTGCTCCGGCGAGGTGATCAGGCCGACCGCCGCGGTCGGCACCTCCGCCTCGGCGCGCACCTGGCGGGCGAAGCGCACCTGGTAGCCGGCGCTGACCGGGATGTCGGCCTTCGGCACCGCGCCGCCGGTCGAGGCGTCCACCAGGTCGACCCCGCGCTCGGCGAGCAGGCGGGACAGCCGCACCGAGTCCTCGCCGGTCCAGCCGCCCTCGACCCAGTCGGTCGCCGAGATCCGCGCGAACAGCGGCCGGTCCGCCGGCCACGCCTCGCGGACCGCGTCGGTGATCTCCAGCAGCGCCCGCACCCGGTTGTCGAAGTCGCCGCCGTAGCGGTCGGTGCGGTCGTTGACCAGCGGCGAGTAGAACTGGTGCGCCAGGTAGCCGTGCGCGAAGTGCAGCTCGATCACGTCGAACCCGGCCGCTTCGGCCCGGCGGGCGGCCGCCGCGAACTGGGCGGGCAGCTCCGCGACCTCGGCTTCGGTCAGGGCGCGCGGCGCGGCGAGGTTGCCGAAGGCCTTGTCGGTCGAGCTGACCGTCTCCCAACCGCCCTCGGAGACCGGAACGGTCTGCCCGCCCTCCCACGGCGCGGAGGTGGACGCCTTGAATCCGGCGTGCGCGAGTTGCACGCCCGTCGCCGCGCCCTGCGCGTGCGCGAAGTCGTTGATCCGGCGCCAGGCCGCGACCTGCTCGTCGTTCCACAGGCCGGTGTCACCGGGGCTGATCCGGCCTTCCGGGACCACGGCGGTCGCCTCGGCGATGATCAGCCCGGCGCCGCCGGTGGCGAACTGGCCGAGGTGCACCAGGTGCCAGTCGTTCGGCACACCGTCGGTCGCGGAGTACTGGCACATGGGCGAGACCCAGGCGCGGTTGCGGATGGCGAGGTCGCGCAGCTTGATCGGTTCGAAGAGATGGCTCACGACAGGCATCGACAACCGCGCGGAACGAGATATTCCGATCTGCTGGCCATCTCACATGGTGGCCAGCAGCGCTTCGAACGCGGCGTCCGCGCGCTCCACGTCCCCGGTGGCCAGCAGGTCGAGGACCAGTCCGCGCAGCGCCGCCAGGACCAGGGTGGCGTCGGTTCCGGAGCCGCCGAGGGCGCGCTGGAGGGGCGGCAGCCATTCGCGGACGCTGGCCTCGGCGAAGCCCTCCCAGGCGCCGCCGCGCAACGAGCGCGCGTAGCTCTCGAAGAAGAACCGGGTCACGTCGTGGTGCGCCGGGTCGCTGAGCCAGCGCCACAGCGCCCGCAGCGCTTCGGCCCGGTCCCGGCAATCGGCGAGGGTGTCGGCGAGCAGCCGGAGCTGGACGTCGCGGGCGTAGCGGTGCACTTCGCGGACCAGGCCTTCCTTGGACCCGAAGAAGTACAGCAGCATGCGCGGGCTGGAGCCGACCGCTGCCGCGAGCGGGCGCAGCGAGGTCTCCGAAAGGCCGTGCGCGGCGGAGTAGTCCAGGAGCTTCACGAGCAGTTCGCCGCGGCGTCCCTCGTCCTGCTCGGTCATCGTCGCCCTCTGTTCCGGTCCCGGTCGGACTGCTAGCCTACGAGTGAAACGACTGTTTCACCACAGGAGCGGGACATGGCTTCCGAGATCACCATCCGGACCGGTCCGAGACCGGGCGACCTGGGCACCGTCCTGGCCATGCACGGCAGGTTCTACGCGCGCGAGCACTGCTTCGACGAACGCTTCGAGGCGCACGTCGCCAGCGGCCTGGCCGCTTTCGCCGCAGCGCTCGGCGAAGCCCGCGACGAACCGGGCGCCGATCCGGGGCGGCTGTGGATCGCCGAGCGGGACGGCGAGGTCGTGGGCACCGTCGGGCTCACCGACGAAGGCGCGGGCACCGCGCAGCTGCGGTGGTTCCTGGTGTCGCCCGAGGTGCGAGGTGCCGGCGTCGGCAGGCAGCTGATCGGCGCCCTGCTCGACCACGCGCGGGAGCGGGAGTTCAAGCAGGTCCGGCTGTGGACGGTCGGTCAGCTGGAAGCCGCGGCGCACCTCTACCTCGACGCCGGATTCCGCTGCGTCGAGCGGAAACCGGTCCGGCAGTGGGGGCAGCAGCTCGACGAGCTGGAGTACCGGCTCGACCTGGTCTGACGACCGGGAACAGGACCTCCATCGGGCCGGAAGCCCCTGGTAGAAGGCCTGCGAGCCGCGCATTCTGCGGGTATGGCACCGCAGGTCAACGCGGTGCGCGCCCAGTGCCACTACAAGCGCGCGGACGTGCCCGCGCCGGTGGAGATGCTCCACCGCTTCCGCACCCTGACCGGTAGGAGAGCCGCCGGTCGGGTCCTCGACGAGGGCGCGTTCGCCCCGGAAGACCTGCTCGGCTACCGCCACGTCCGCCAGCTCGTGCTGATCGGCGCGACAGCGGAAGCCGGCCGCGCCCGCAGCGACCTCGGGACGGAACAGATCGACGCCGCCCCGGAGCAGCTGCCGTTCCCGGACGACACCTTCGACGCGGTCGTCGACCGCTTCTCGCTGTGCTGCGCGGAAGAACCCCGCGCGGTGCTGCGGGAGGTCAGCCGCATCCTGCGCCCCGCCGGGCTGTTCCTGTTCCTCGAGCACACCCGAGCCCCCGGCGTGGTCGGGCAGGCCCAGGACAAGGCGCAGGAGATGCTGCGGGGAACCCGGCGCTGCAGCCTCAACGTGGAAGTCCTGTCCCAGGTGCAGCTGGCGGGGATGGTGGTGCGCCGAGCCGACTGGTTCTGGCCCGCCGCGCACGTGCGCGTCCCGCTGGTCCAGGGCGTCGCCACCCACGCCGACCCGCAGCACGAGCGGGAGCTGAGCTGGCTCCGAAACTCCCACCGCGTGGGAGAAATCCCCTGGCCGGAGCCGTGAGCTCCGGTCCGGCAGACCCCGCCGGGCGAGGCCTGCCGGACCGGGGTGATCAGCCCAGGCCGACGGCGCGGCGGGCGAAGTGGATCTCCGCCGCCACCTGGCGCAGCGTCTCCGCCACCACCAGCGAACCGTGGCCCGCGTCGTAGCGGTAGAACTCGAACGGGATGTCCCGCTGCCCCAACCGGTCCAGGTAGTTCAGGATCTGCTGGATCGGGCAGCGCGGGTCGTTGTCCCCGGCCAGCACCAGCGTCGGCACCCGAACCTGGTCCACGTAGGTGATCGGGGAGGCCTTCTCGTACACCTCCGGCACGTCCTCCGGTGCACCGCCGAACAGCGCGCGGTCGTAGGCCCGCAGCGGCTCCATCTCGTCGGCGTAGGCCGAGACGTAGTCGGCCACCGGAACACCGGCGACACCGCCTGCCCACCGCTCCGGCTGCGTGCCCAGCGCCAGCAGCGTCAGGTACCCGCCCCAGGACGCACCGGCGACGATGCTCAGCGACGGGGTCGTCAACCCGGCCTCGACGGCCCAGTCGTGCACCCGCGCGACGTCCTCGAGCTCGGTCAGCCCCGGCCGTCCCTCGATCGCGTCGCGCCAGGGCGAGCCGTAGCCGGTGGAGCCCCGGTAGTTGATCTCCACCACCGCGAACCCGGCGTCCAGCCAGGCCGCGCGGTAGGCGGAGAACCGGTCCTCGTCGGCCGCGTGCGGACCGCCGTGCAGGTTGAACACCGTCGGGATCGGCCCGTCCCCGGCGCCGGCCGGGCGCGCGACCAGCGCGTGGACGGTGTCGTTCGGCCCGTACGGCACCTCGACGAACACGTCGCTGACGGCTTCCGAGCCCGGCGGCCGGTCACCGGGCGGGGTCAGCAGGACCTGGTCCTCGCCGTCCGCGGAAACCGTGCGGATCAGCGACGGGGTCGCCGCCGACGACCACGCGTACTCCACCGCGTGGTCCGGCCGCACCGACGCGCCCGCCACCGTGCCCGGTGGCGTGGCCAGCTCGGTCAGCGTCTTGTCCGCCAGGTCGTAGCGGTGCATGGTGGTCCGCGCGTGGTGGGTGTGCGCGATCAGCAGCGACTTGCCGTCCGGGTACCAGTCCGCCGAGACCTCGCCGGGCAGGTCGAGCTCGATCTCGGTCTCGGTGTCCGCCGCGACGTCCCAGATCAGCAGCTCCTCCTTGCCGCGGCGCTCGTGCAGCACCAGCAGCCGGGGGTCACCGGTGACCGGCGCGAACTCCAGCGCGTCCAGCCCTTTGCCCGGGCCGTCCCACTTCTCGCCGACCTCGGAACCGTCGGTGCGCAGCACCCGCAGCGCCGGGTGCCGGCTGTCGCCGTGCTCGGAGTGCGAGATCACCAGCATCGACTCGTCCCAGGACATCGCGGACAGCCCGCCGTCCTGCTCGTGCTCGTAGAGCACCTCCGGACGGCCGTCGCGCACCACCCACACCGTCACGCCGTCATCGGTGGACATCCCCATGCCGATCACCGACCGGCCCAGTTCCAGACCGGCCGGGTAGCCGGGGTGCGTGCCCGGCAGCGCCGGCTTCGCCTCGCCCGAGGCGAACGGCTCCACCCGCCAGCTGCCGAACTCGTCGCCGTCGGTGTCGTCGAACCACCAGATCTGCTCGCCGTCCGCGGACAGCGTGCCGTGGAACGTCCCGTTCGGGCGGTCGGTCACCTGGCGGTGCTTGTCCGCGTCGCGGTCCCACGCGTAGAGCTCCCAGGTGCCGCTGAAGTTCGACACGTACAGGCTGCGCTGCGGGGCGTCGCGGGCCCAGTCCGGCAGCGACACGCGCGGCGCGCTGAAGCGGGCCCGCCACCGGGCCTCCCGCTCGGGGTCGTCGAAAAGCTTCTCGGGGATCTTCGCCTCGGGGTAGGTGCTCACGCCCCGATAGTGCCCGATGCGCCCTCGACCTGCGGAGCCGACAGGCGCTCAGCGCCGCACTTCGAACAGGAAGCACCCGTGCTCGACGGCCCGCACGTGGACCAGCGCGACCTCGGGGTCCAGCAGCAGGTCATCGGCGGTGCGCTCGGAGAGCGCGGTCTTGCCGTCGAGCAAGCTGCCGCCGAGGATCTCGCCGTTGCCGTTGTAAGCGCGGAGAACCCGGCGGTCGCCGCGCAGCGGCTCCGGCCACTCCGGGCCTTTCGGTCCGTCGCAGGCCTCGGCGTGGATGAAGACCGGCCCGACCTCTTCGTACGCGCCCGGTTCGGCGTCGTTGTCCCGGGCCCAGCGCCGCAGCGGCGCGTAGGAGACCAGCGCGATCCGCTCGCCCGGCCTGCTCCGCCGCAAGCAGCAGCGCAGCGGCTGGCCGTACTCGTCGTCCTCGATGCGGATCTGGGGTTCCCGCCCGGCGTCATCGGACTTGCGAAGTTCATCCAGCACGTCGGGTTCGATGGGCAGCACGCGGAAGGTCATGACTCGATCGTTGCCGCTGAGAACCGCCGGAGCTGGCGGGAAACCGCCATCACGCCTGGTCCGGCAGCTCCGACGGGTCGACGGCCACGGCGCGCAGCCGGTTCAGCACGGCCCGGGCGGCCTTGTCGTAGCAGGTGAACTCGTCGTGCAGGACGGACTCGGCGTTGGCCATCTCCAGGAACGCGGCGAGTTCGAAGACCAGCTGCCCGATGTCGGCGTCGGGAACCACGCCGCCCGCCTGCTGCGCCTCCAGCGCGGTCCGCTCGAGGTGGCCCAGCCAGTCGGAGCGGGCGGTGACCAGGGCGTCGTGGACCTTGCCGCTGCGGGCGTCGAACTCGGCCGAGGCGGCGTAGAAGAAGCAGCCGCCCGGGAAGACCCGTTCCCGGGAGTAGGTCAGCCAGCTGTCGCAGGTGCGCCGCAGGCGGTCGATGCCCGGTGGCGCGCTGCGGGCGGGCTCGACGACGTGCTCGACGAAGATCCCGGTGGCCGCGGCGATGGTGGCGAGCTGGAGGTCCTCTTTGGACCCGAACAGCGCGAACACCCCGCTCTTGCTGAGCTCGAGCTCGTTCGCGAGACGCCCGAGGGACAGCCCGTCGAGGCCCTCGACGGAGGCCAGGTCCACCGCGCGGCGGAGGACCAGCTGACGGGTCTGGTTGCCGCGCTCGATCCGCCGGTCTGCCACGTCGTCCACCTCTCCTGCGCTTGGCACCCGAGTCTAGCGAGAAAAGGTGGACGACCGTGCGGTCAACTCGCTATAAAGAAGCACGAACGACCGTGCTGTTTGTTTTGCGAGGAGAGACGCCATGACCGACATCTGGTTCGCGCGCTGGAAGTCCGGCCCCGCGAGGGCTTCGGCGGCCGGCGGTGATCCCGTCGTCGTGAGCGTCACCGAGTTCACGCCGCGCCGGCCGTGGACCGCGCTCGGCGTGTGCGTCCGCGGAACCGCCCTGCGCAGGATCTGGCCAGACCTCGAAGGCGCGGTCGGGGTGTGGCTGTGGCTGGAGCTCGGCCAGCTGCACCCGCGAGCGGGCGCGGTCTCGGTGTGGCGCGGCGAAGCGGACCTGCGGCGCTTCGTGGGCCGCCGCGATCACGTGCAGATCATGCGCGCCTACCGCGACCGCGGTGCGATGCGCTCGACGACCTGGCTGGCGGACCGGTTCGACCCGCCCGCGGTGCGAAAAGCGGCCCGTGACTGGATATCCGGGACCTAGGAACATGAGAAGGGCCGTGGGCGGAAACCCGGCCAAGGCCCTTCTCTGCGTCGGGGTGGCGGGATTTGAACCCACGACCTCTTCGACCCGAACGAAGCGCGCTCCCAAGCTGCGCCACACCCCGATACTTCAGCGGAGGAGCATCTCGGGTGCTCGCCCCAACCGCTGAAGAGTACTTTACCGGACGCTCTCACCCGTCCCGAACGGGGTCCCCTTATTGATGTTTTCGCTGGTAGAAGCCGACTTTTCAGAGCGGGGCAGCAGGGTCAGCAAAGTCGCCTCCGGCGGGCAGGCGAACCGCACCGGCGCGTACGGCGACGTGCCCAGCCCCGCCGAGACGTGCAGGTGCATCCGCTCGCCCCAGGTGGACGCGCCGCGCGCCCGGGGACGGTCGAGATCGCAGTTGGTCACCAGCGCGCCGTAACCCGGCAGCCGCAGCTGGCCGCCGTGCGTGTGCCCGGCCAGCACCAGGTCGTAGCCGTCCTCGGCGAAGCTGTCCAGCACGCGCGGCTCGGGGGAGTGCGTCACGCCGAGGCGCAGCTGCACGCCTTCCGGCGGTGCTCCGGCGATCAGGTCGTAGCGGTCGGCGTGCAGGTGCGGGTCGTCCAGGCCGGCGATGTGGATCCGGACCCCGGCGACCTCGATCTCGTGGCGCCGGTGCGTCGCGTCCAGCCAGCCGCGCTCGGCCATCGCCGCGCGCAGGTCGCGCCACGGCAGGGGATCGCCGTGGATGCGCTTGGTCTTCGACGACGGCAGCAGGTAGCGGGCCGGGTTCTTCGCGGTCGGCCCGTAGTAGTCGTTGCTGCCGAAGACGAAGATGCCCGGCCGGTCCAGCAGCGGACCCATCGCGCGCAGCGCCGCAGGCACCGCCTGCGGGTGCGCGAGGTTGTCGCCGGTGTTGACCACCAGATCCGGGTCGAGGTCCACCAGCTCGGACACCCACCGCTGCTTGGACCGCTGGTTCGGCGTCATGTGCAGGTCGGAGATGTGCAGCACCCGCAGCGGGGCAGTGCCCTCGTCGAGCACCGGCAGCGAGACCTGCCGCAGCGTCCAGTGCCGCCGCTCGATCGCTGCCGAGTAGGTGACCGTCGCGGCGCCGAGAGCGCCCGCGCTGAGCAGAAATCGCCCGAACTTGTTCACCCCACCAACCCTACGTCGACACGGCGGACCGCGTGTCCGGCCCATCCGCGCGGCGGGATAATCGACACATGGCCGAGCTCAAGGACAAGCTGCGGGCGGATCTCTCCGCCGCGATGAAGCAACGCGACACCGTCGTCACCGGAGTGCTGCGGATGGTGCTGGCCGCCGTCGGCAAGGAGGAGGTGGCCGGCAAGCAGGCGCGCGAGCTCACCGACGAAGAGGTGCAGCGCGTGCTGAGCAAGGAGGCCAAGAAGCGCGAGGAGGCGGCCGAGGCGTTCGGCGGTGCCGGGCGCGCGGAGCAGGCCGAAGCCGAGCTCGGCGAGGCGGAGATCATCCGCCGCTACCTGCCGAAGCCGCTGGGCGACGACGAGCTGGCGCAGCTGGTCAAGGACGCCGTCGGCGAGGTCGAGGCGGAACTGGGCGAGCGCCCGGGCATGAAGCAGATGGGCCAGGTCATGAAGGCGGCCAACGCGAAGGTCGCGGGCCGCGCCGAAGGCGGCAAGGTCGCAGCCCTCGTCAAGACCGAACTCGCCAGCTGATCGAACTCGCCGGCTGACCGCCGCCCGCTGTTCCAGTTCCGTCTCGCTGGTACAGAACCACAGTTTCAATTGAAACTGCAAAACCCACCCACGACAGATCGCAGTTTCAATTGAAACTGTGGTCCGAGGTGCAGGTCGTGAGCGGGGATGGTGGTTGTTGCCGCCGTTCGCGCTCACGACCTCGGGGCGCGGGTGGTGGTCAGTCGTCGGCGGTGTTCCGGCGCCAGTAGGCGAGGGCGTAGAGGCGGCGGCGTTCCAGGCCGAGCTCGCGCTGGCAGTGCTCCCGGAGTTCGTGGACGATCTCGGCTTCCGCGCCGATCCAGACGTGCGGGTTCGGGCCGAGCTCGGCCGCGCGGACCGCGTCGACGAGCAGCGTGCTGTCCTCGGCGGCGGTGCCGTCGCGGTGCAGCCAGTGCCACTCCACCTGGGCCGCCGAGTCGATCTCCTGCTCTTCTGCGGCATCGGCGACCTCGGCGAAGACCTGCACCTTCGCCTCGGCGGGCAGCTCCTCCAGGATCGCCGACATCGCGGGCAGCGCCGTTTCGTCGCCGACCAGCACCAGCGGGTCCGCGTCGGCCTGCGGCTGGTACGCGGGGCTCGGGCCGACCGTCACGATCTGCTCGCCCGGCGTCGCCTGCGCCGCCCACGCGCTGCCCGGGCCGTCGTGGTCGTGCACCACGAAGTCGATCGACAGCTCCTGCCGCTCCGCGTCGAACGAGCGGACCGTGTAGGTGCGCTGCCGGGGCTGCTGCTCGCGGGGCAGCGCGAACACCTCGGCGCGGGTCCGACCCAGCGGCATCGGCTGGCCGGGCTGCGCCAGGCACAGCTTGATCCGCTGGTCGCTGCCGTTGCTGACGAAGTCGGCGAGCTCCTCCCCGCCGAGCACGACCCGCACCATCCGCGGCGTGATCCGCTCCGCGGACCGAACCTCCAGCAACCGGTACCGAGATCGTGCGCGCCTGGTGCTCACCTGCGTGTTCGTCACACGACCGAGTCTAGGAACCCCCACCAAGACCCCATCCCTGGCACCGCCCCGCGCAATCCCAACGAGGTTCCCCAGGCGCGTTCTGCGCGGCGGTGCCTCGACCGCGGTCAAAATTCCATTGAAATCGGACCTCCGATTTCAATGGAGTTTGCGGGAGTTGCCCACGGGGGTGGAGACGGCAGTGCGGGCGCCTCCGGTCTGGAGACGCCCGCACTGGTCGGTCACGGTGGGAAGTTGTCCGGCGAGTTGGGTGGATTCGGTTGCTCCGGTGGTGGCGCCGGCGGCTGCTCCGGTGGCGGCCCGGGCGCCGTCGGCTGGGGCGGTGGCTTCTCTGGCGAGGGCGGCGGGACGTAGCCCGTGCTCACCGACAGCGTCACGGTCTCGCCCGGCAGCGCGAAGCCGCGCGGCGTCTGGCTGACCACCAGGCCCTGCTTGCGCGCGCTGTTCACCGAACGCTCCTGGACCTTGTAGCCCGCCTTCTGCAGCGCCTCGGTGGCCCGGTTCGAGGTCATGCCGACGACGTTGGGCACCTGGAACTCGTCGCCGCCGTTCTCGTAGCGCTCGATGGTCGGCGGCAGCTGCGCGACCGGCAGGCCCTCGTGGATGACGTTCATCGCGTCGAACCAGGTCCGCGCCGGGACCTTGCCGCCGTAGATGTTGCCGCCGTTGACCCCGCAGAGCCGCGGCGGATCGGTGTCGCAGATGCCCTGCGGCGAGGTGCCGTCGCTGAAGGTCAGCACCGCCCCGGAGTACTGCGGGGTGGCGCCGAGGAACCCGGCGGACTGGTACGACTCGGTGGTCCCGGTCTTGCTCGCCAGCGGACGGGTCCAGTGCGCTCCGGACGCCGCCGCGGCCGCCGTGCCGCCGGGCTTGTCGTCCTGGCTCATGCCGACCGCCAGCGCGTTCGCCAGCGGCTCGTCGACGACCTGCTCGCACGGGTCCTCGGTGATCGACACCGGGTTGCCGTTGCGGTCCAGGATTTGCTCGATCGGCGTCGGCGGGCACCAGGTGCCGCCGCTCATGATCGTCGCGCCGACGTTGCTGATCTCCAGCGGGCTGGTCGGCGCGTACCCGAGGGTGAACGCACCGATGTTGTGCTGCTTGACGAAGTCGGCCTGCGAGACGCCGCTGGAGCCGTTCGCCCCGAGCGGATCACCGGAGGCGGTGTAGTTCTGCAGCGTCTGCCGCATGCCGAGCCGCACCGCCATGTCCACCGTCTGGTCCAGCCCGGCGCGCTCCTCCAGCGCGACGAACGCGGTGTTCGGCGAGGTCGCCAGGGCCTTCTGCAGGGTCCGCGGGCCCGGTGACACGCCTTCGGCGTTGCCCACGGTGTAGGGCGCGGTGCCGTTCTTGTAGACCGACGAGGTGTAGCTGCCCGGAGCTTGGATGGTGTTGTAGATGCCCATCCCCTTCTCCATCGCGGCGGCCGAGGTGAACACCTTGTAGACCGACCCGGCACCGAACTTGATCACCCCGCTGGGCAGCGCGTACGCGGTCTGCCCCTGCGAGGCGTCGAGGCCGAAGTCCCGGTTGGCGACCAGTGCGCGCACCCGGTGCTTCTCCTTGCCGGGTTCGACCACGCTCATCACGTTGGCGATGCCCTTGGTCGTCTTCGGCACGCCCTTCTCGGCGGCGGCCTTGGCGGCGGTGGTGGCCTTCTCGTCCAGCGTGGTGCGGATCGTGTAGCCGCCGGTCCGGAGCTGCTCCTCGGTGAACCCGGCGCGTTCGAGGTAGTCGATGACGTACTTGCAGAAGAACCCGTCGGCCGGGCCGGCGCCGACGCAGCCGTTGGGGATGCTCTGCAGCGGCTGGACCAGGCCGAGCGGCGAGTTGCGCGCCTCGTCGGCGGCCTCCGGGGTGATCCGCTGCTGGTCCTCCATCGCCTTGATCACCAGGTTGCGCCGGTTGAGCGCCTCGTCGGGGTTGTTCTCCGGGTTCAGCGCGCTGGGGCTGTTCACCATGCCCGCCAGCAGCGCGGCCTGCGCGATGGTCAGCTGGTCCGGGGTGGTGCCGAAGTAGGTGCGGGAGGCCGCGGAGATGCCGTACGCCTGGTTCCCGTAGGGCACCACGTTGAGGTACCGGGTGAGGATCTCCTCCTTGGACAGCTGCTTCTCCAGCTGGAGGGCGATCCGCATCTCGCGCAGCTTGCGCGCCGGGGTCTGCTCGATGGCCTTGTGCTGCTTGACCGGGTCGCCGCCGGCGACCACGTGCACCAGGTAGTTCTTCACGTACTGCTGGGTGAGCGTGGAACCGCCCTGGGAGATGCCGCCGGAGACCTGGTTGGTCATCGCGGCGCGCAGCGTGCCCGCCCAGTCGACGCCCTGGTGGTCGAAGAACCGCCGGTCCTCGATGGCCACGATCGCGGCCTTCATGGTGTCGGCGATCTGGTCCGGGGCGGCCGGGGTCCGGTCCTGGTCGAACAGGTAGGAGATCGGCCTCCCGTCCTTGTCTGTGACCGTCGTCACAAGCGGAGGTTCCTTGGTCATCAGGTCCGCCGAGATGCTGTTCACCGCATCGCTGGCCCGGTTGGAGACCACGCCGAGTGACCCCGTTATCGGGAACAACAATCCGGCGACCAGTACGCCGGCCAGCACACACAGACCGAAAAGCTTCAACAAGCCGTCCCGGACACGCACTGCGCCAGCCTAAATCGGAACCCGTTCGTGACGGAGTGTCACGGGAGAAGTCCGCCCGATGTGATGAGTTCGAAAGATAACGGAGCGACAACCCTTGGTTGGTTGTGGAACCGAGGGGCTCTACAGTCCGTCTACGTCCAGCGACAGCACTGCTGCGGAAGACGCGTACCGCCGCAGCATCCGGTGCCGGGGGGCTCCGGACGAAATACGGTCGCCGACGATCCAGTGAGGAGCTGGGGGAACTCATATGTTCGAGCAGGGGGACTGGCGGGTAACCGCCGCTTGCCGTGACCAGAATCCGGACCAATTGTTCGTTCGCGGTGCGGAGCAGCGCAAAGCGCGAATGGTGTGCTTCGGCTGCCCGGTCCGCACCGAGTGCCTGAGCGAGGCTCTCGACAACAAGATCGAATTCGGCGTGTGGGGTGGAATGACGGAGCGGGAGCGCCGTGCGCTGCTGCGTCGTCGTCCCGATGTCCGCAACTGGCGTGAATTGCTGGAAGCGGCTCGGCAGCAATACGTCGATTTCGACGAGTACCAGGTGAGCTAGTTCATTCGGGTCGGGCCGGGCAATTCCACCGCGGATTGTCCGGCCCGAAACCTGTTATTCACCCGCGAGCCTGCGGCCTATCTCCCGCAGGCCCGCCAAATCGTGCACATCGGACGGAAGTGCCGGAACTCCGACCAGCGCCACGTCCGGGTGAGCTCGGGTGAACCGGGCCAACAACCGCTTCTCCCGTTCGGCGATGGCCACGCGATCGGCGTGCACCCGCAGCGCGGCGGAAGCCATCGGCGCCGAACCGTCCGACTCGACCTCTTCGGCGACCGCCGTCGCGCGCGCCCCGGCCAGCCCGGCGAACACCGGGTGAGTCCGGTTGGCGACCAGCCCGACCAGCGGCATCTGCTCGCCCGCCAGGCGTTCCACGAAGTAGCTGGCCTCCCGCAGCGCGTCCGGTTCGGGGGCTGCGACCACCAGGAACGCCGTGCCGGGGGAGCGCAGCAGCCGGTAGGTCTGCTCGGCGCGCTCCCGGAACCCGCCGAAGGTCGAGTCGAAGGCCTGCACGAACCTCGCCGCGTCGGCCAGCAGCTGCCCGCCGATGATCGTCGAGACCGCCTTCGCGAAGATCCCGAACCCGGCCCCGACGATCTTGCGCAGTCCTTTGCCGCCGACCCGCGCCGGACTGGACAGCATCTTGATCAGCCGCCCGTCCAGCACGGTGGACAGCCGCTGCGGCGCGTCCAGGAAGTCCAGCGCCGACCGGCTCGGCGGGGTGTCCACCACGATCAGGTCCCACTGGCCGGACGCCGACAGCTGCCCCAGCTTCTCCATCGCCATGTACTCCTGCGTGCCGGAGAAGGACGTGGAGATCGTTTGGTAGAAGGGGTTGTTCAGGATCTGCTCGGCGCGTTCCTGCCCGGCGTGCGCGAGCACCATGTCGTCGAAGGTGCGGCGCATGTCCAGCATCATCGCGTTGAGGTCCCCGGCCGGGTCGAAGCCCTCCACCACCTGCTTCGGCTGGTTGCCGAGTTCCCGCAGGCCGAGGGCCTGGGCGAGCCGCCGCGCCGGGTCGATGGTGAGCACCGCGGTCTTGCGGCCGCGCTCGGCCGCGCGCACCGCCAGCGCCGCCGCGGTGGTCGTCTTGCCGACGCCGCCGGATCCGCAGCAGACGATGACGTGGGTGCTCGGGTCGTCCAGCAGGGCGTCGACGTCGACCTGCGAGGGCCGCATCGGTTCGCTCATCGGGGGCTCCGGATGCCGTGTTCGGTGAGTATCTCGGCCAGTTCGTAGAGCTCGGCGACGTCGATCCCGGCGGTCAGGTCGGGCAGCGCGACGGTGGGCAGGTCGGTCTCCTCGAGCTGGCGGCGAGCGCTCTGCTCGGTGCGCACCCGGATCGCGTGCTCGATCGTCTCGTGCACCAGCCCGTCGAGCTCGTCGTCCGCCAGGTTCAGCCCGGCGGCCTTCAGCCCGGCCCGCACCTCGTCGGCGTCGACCCGGCCCTCGGCGGCGTCCGCGACGGAACCGTCGGGGATCCGGTTGGGGCGGACCCGGTTGCACAGCACTCCGCCGGGGCGCAGGTCGGCGGCGTCGAGCTCGGCGACCGCCTCCAGGGTTTCGCGCACCGGCAGCTCTTCCAGCAGCGTCACCAGGTGCACGACGGTGTCGCTGGAGTGGACCAGCCGCACCACGCCGTCGCTGTGATCGCGGATCGGCCCGACCTTGGCCAGGTCGGCCATGGCACGGGTGACGTCGAGGAACTTGACCACCCGCCCGGTCGGCGGCGCGTCGACCACCACCGCGTCGTAGACGTGGCGGCCGCGCTCGTCGGTGCGGCCGACGCACTCCTTGATCTTCCCGGTGAACAGCACGTCGCGGAGTCCCGGCGCGAGGGTGGTGGCGAACTCGATGGCCCCCATCTTGCGCAGCGTGCGCCCGGCGAAGCCGAGGTTGTAGAACATCGACAGGTACTCCAGCAGCGCAGCCTCGGCGTCGATGGCCAGCGCGCGGAGCTCGCCGCCGCCGGGAGCTGCGGCGATCCACTCCTCGGAGTAGGGCAGCGGCGCGGTGTCGAAGAGCTGGGCGATGCCCTGGCGGCCCTCGACCTCGATCAGCAGCACCTTGTGACCGCCGGTCGCCAGGGCCAGGGCGAGCGCGGCCGCGACGGTGGTCTTGCCGGTGCCGCCCTTGCCGCTGACCACGTGCAATCGGGCCTGGTTCAGCTCCCCGTTCCAGTCGGTCACGCGATCAGAGTAGGTCCCGGGTCGGTGAAATGTCTCCGGGTCGCTCGACGAGCCCCGTTCCGATCACGGCGTTCGAGGATCGGGGACGCCTCCGCGGCCGCGCCCTCCGGGGCGCGTCTCCTAAGCTGCCCGCATGCAGAAGTGGGAGTACGCGACTGTTCCGCTGTTGATCCACGCGACCAAGCAGATCCTCGACCAGTGGGGCGAGGACGGCTGGGAGCTGGTCTCCGTGCTGCCCGGCCCGACCGGCGAGCAGATGGTGGCCTACCTCAAGCGGCCGAAGGAGGCCTGAGATGGGGCGCTGGACCGACCGCCTGGCTGAGCTGGGCATTCCGCTGCCCGACGTGGTGGCACCCGTCGCGGACTACGTGCCCGCGGTGCGCAGCGGCTCGCTGGTCTTCACCGCCGGCCAGGTGCCGGTGGTCAAGGGCGAGGTCGCCGCGACCGGCAAGGTCGGCGGGGAGATCAGCGGCGACGACGCCAAGCAGTGCGCCAGGATCTGCGCGCTGAACGCGCTCGCCGCGGTGGACGCGCTGGTCGGGCTGGACTCGATCGTCCGGGTCGTCAAGGTCGTCGGGTTCGTCGCCTCGGCCGAGGGCTTCACCGGGCAGCCCGCCGTGGTCAACGGCGCGTCCGAGGTGCTCGGCGAGATCTTCGGCGAGGCCGGCAAGCACGCCCGCTCCGCGGTGGGCGTGGCGGAGCTCCCGCTCGGCGTCCCGGTCGAGGTGGAGATCGTCGTCGAGGTCGAATGAGACCTTCCGGATCGAATGCGCGGCGTCGCCCATTTCGGGTGACGCCGCGTTTTCTTCGGAACACGTCGGGTGATCCGCGCCGGTTTTTCGGCGGCTGGGCCGCGAACTCGCCGCATCGACCAGTACGCTGCGATCATCCCGTGACTGGGTTCGCCGGAACCGGTTAGCCCGATCAGGGGGCGATTGAATCCAGTGTGTTGCGAAACGGTCGTTCAAGGGCTTGTGTGATCTCGCCGAGGCGACCAAGGTTCACCTGGACGGGTGTAACTGGAGCCGGGGGGCGGCGGGCGACACCCGCATCGACGTGGACGAGGCTGGGAGGGGCCGACGTTGGCGGTGCGCGAGAACGACTTGTGCCACGAATTGCTGCTTCGACTCGCCGACCGGTTGCCCGACCGGCACCTGTGGCGCTTCCGCGACTGGCTCGCCGGTGACGCGGCGGAAGTGATCGCGCAAGTGCTCCCGGGCACGCTCGTGCGCGAACGGGTCGGACTCGAGGACGACGAACACCGGCTGCTGGCCGAAGCCCTGCTCCCGCTGGGAGCCGACCCCGCGATGGTCAACGCGGTCCTCCCCGCGGACCCCGACGCGCTCCCGCAGCACGCGTTCAGCCCCGAGAGCCCCGGCGACCCGGTCGCCGACTCCGCGCTGCTCGTGCTCGGCGCCACGCTGCGCGGCCGGGCCGGAGTCCGGGAAGTGCGCAGCAGCTGGCGCAGCTCCGGCGCGGGCACCGCCGCCAAGCTGGTGCTGCTGGTGACCGCCTCCGCCGATCCCGTCGGCCTCACCGGGGAGGTCCAGCGCGTCCTGCGCGCCCTCGGTGAATCCGAGCCCCGGGTCGAAGTGCTCCCACCGGAGCACGAACCGACCGCCTACCACCGCGCGGCGCTCGCCCAATCGGCGCTGGTCTGCGCGGGTGCCGAAGAACTCGCCGGTCGTCGTGGCTGAGCGGACATCCGAAGGAGGCAACGTGGTGCACGTGGCTGAGGGAGCCGGTCCGGCGGAGCGGCTGCACGACCTCTTGCTCGCCATGGCCGGGCGGGTGGACGACGACGGGATCAACTCGGCCCGCGAACTGCTGGGCACCGGACTCCCGGGCGCCGCGGCGGCGTACCTCACCGGCTGCCTGATCGCCGGGCGCATCACGGTCGACACCACCGAGCAGCACCAGCTGCGCCGCGTCCTGGAGGAGACCCGCTCCGCACCGGGGCTCGCCGACCGGCTGAACGCGGTGGACGGGGCGACGACCGGGGAACACCGCTTCGGCGACCCGGGCGATATCGACGCGAGCCTCGCCGCCGCGCTGGCCCCGGTCACGGCCCGTCTCCAGGGCCTGCGCGGCCTGTGGTGCACGGCCCGGACGACCCCGGCCGGCGTGAGCTACGGCGCGGTGCCGCGCCGGGTCCTGCTCGCCGAGGTCGGTTCCGGCGGATCGACTCCGGCCGTGGCGTACCAGCTGCTCGAGGCCTTGCGCCGAGCTGGGTTGAACTGCTCGGTCGAGGTCTTCGACAGCGGTGCCGAGCTGCCGGAGTACCACCGCGAAGCGCTGGCCGCGGCGCACCGCATGCACCTGGACGCGGCCCCGGCCGAACCGGTTGCGGAGCGTCCGGTGGAGCAGGCCGTCGAGCAGCAGGCCCCGGCCGAGCCGACTCCGGAGCCTGCACCGGAACCAGCACCAGCCCCGGCGCCGTTCGAGCAAGTCCGGGCTGAGCAGCAGGTTCCGGTCGAACAGGCTCCCGTCGAGCAGCCCGCTCCGGTGGTTCCTCCGGCTCCCGCGGCGCAGCCGGCTGCCGCGCCAGCGGCACCCGCAGCGGAGCTGCGCAGCGAGCCGAGCGAGCAGCCGCAGCGCGAGGCGGAGCCGCAGCGCGAGGAGCTCCCGGCGGTCGCGCGGAGCGCCGAGGCGGCAGCCGAGGGACCGGGAATGCGCGTGCCCGCGGCGGTCGACGCGAAGCTGACCGACCGGGAGCGCAACCTGCTGCGGAAGCTGCACGAGGAGCTGGCCCAGCGCGAGCAGGACCGCTCGGCCCCGCCGCGCCGCCAGAACGGCGCGAACAACGGCGAGGAGGGCTGGACATCGACCATGCCGGGAGGCACGGGCGGCTTCCCCCCGATCGGCGCGGCCCCGGCCAACAACCAGGCCTACCAGCAGCAACGCTCCTGATCAGGTCCCGTGAGCACTTCCCGGGGCTATGGCCCCAAGAAGTGCTCACGGCCTGCGACCAGCGCGAACGGTTCGGTCAGCGGGCGTTCAGGACGTCGGCGAGGACTCGTTGCAGGTGGAGACCTCGGTGGACGTCGCAGGGGTGGTCCGCGCGTTCCCCGCTGGCCATCGACAGCAGGTCGTCGAGCAGCCGGGCGTAGCACTCGTGCGCTGCCGTGCGGCGTCCCGCCAGCGGTACGCAGCCGTGCTCGCCGTACACCGCGAAGTCCACCAGCGACGGCTGGACCGGCATCCGCAGCGAGAGGGTCAGCGTGCTGGTCGCGCCGCCTTCGTGGCCGAACACCAGCTGCCAGAGCCCGTCGTCGCCGCGGTGCGCGAAGTGCACCTCCTCGATGGCCCCGAGCGCCGCGTCGAGCAGGTCGATGGCGTGCGGACCCGCGTCGATCAGCGCGCCGTCGTCCTCCTGCCGCCACGCCGAGGCCGCGTAGTCGCCGGCCAGCAGCCCGCCCGCCAGCCAACGACCGGTGCCGCCCTGCACACCGCCGAGTTCCCGCAGCCCGGCCAGCCAGTCCTGGACCTCCGGGGCGAACCGGCGGGTGAGCATCATCAGCGCCGCCACCCCGGACCCGGTCACCGCCTCGACGATCTCCTCGGCCCCGGCCCGGTCGGCGGCCAGCGGCTTCTCCAGGACCAGGTGCTTGCCCGCGCGAGCCGCTCGCGGCGCCAGCTCGGCCTGCACCGACGGCGGCACGGCGAACGCGACGGCGTCGACGGAGTCAAGCAGCTCTTCGAAGCTGTCCGCGACTTCCGCGCCGTGCTCACCGGCGAGGCTCTTGGCCGCATCGGACCGCCGGGCCCACACCGCCGTCAAACGCGTCCCCGGGTGCGCGTGCAGCCCTGGTGCGTGGACCCGGTGCGCCCAAGGTCCTGCTCCGACAACCCCGACCCGCAGTGCTTCGTCCATGCCGCCAATGGTGCCGATGACCCATTGCGGTTACGGCAGTTGGGGGGTCCGGTGGGAGCTGTGGACCACGAGCCGGTGGACATCCGCGCTTTCCGGCATAGGGTGTCCGGCATGGTGCTAGACCCCGGAGATCGGCCCCTGCCAACGGGATTCATGCCCGAAACGCCGTCGGACCGGCCGGTGGTCCCGAAGGACGCGGCGACCGTGATGCTGGTCCGGGACGGTTCCGCGGGTCTAGAGGTCTTCCTGCAGAAGCGGGTGAAGGCGATGGCCTTCGCCGCCGGGATGACCGTCTTCCCGGGCGGTGGGGTCGATCCGCGTGACGCGGACATCTCGGTGTCCTGGCACGGTCCGGGGCCGGACTGGTGGGCCGAGCGGTTCGGCTGCTCGCCGGAGATCGCGCGGGCGCTGGTGTGCGCGGCCGTGCGCGAGACGTTCGAGGAGTCTGGCGTGCTGCTCGCGGGTCCGGACGCGTCGACGCTGGTCGGCGACACCAGCCACTACGCGGAGGCCCGCGCCGGGCTCGTCGCTCGCGACCTGTCGCTGGCGGAGTTCCTGGCCCGGGAGGACTTGGTGCTGCGCGCGGACCTGCTCCGCCCGTGGTCGAACTGGGTGACCCCGGAGGGCGAGCCGCGCCGCTACGACACGCGCTTCTTCCTCGCCGCGATGCCCACCGGCCAGCACGCCGACGCCAGGACGTCCGAAGCGGTCGAGGCGTACTGGGCGACGCCGGAGCAGGCGCTGGCGGACTTCGCGGAAGGCCGGTGCCAGCTGCTCCCGCCGACCCGCGTGACGCTGCAGCAGCTCGCCGAGCACGGCAGCGCGTCCGCCGCGCTGGAGTCCGAGCGGACCATGGACAAGATCATCCCGAAGCTGGTCAAGCGCGATGGCCGCTGGTACGTGCTGCTGCCCGGCGAGCCCGGGTTCGAGGAGGCGAAGTGATCGAGCACCCCGCATACGCAACCCTGCGACCGGTCACCCCGTACGCCTCGGTGCTGCTGGCGCAGAACCCCTCGCCGATGACCTTGGACGGCACCAACACCTGGCTGGTCGGGGACGCCGCCGGTCGAGTGGTGATCGACCCGGGCCCGAACGACGCCGAGCACCTGCGGCTGGTCGCCGACCACGGCCCGGTGTCGCTGGTGCTGCTGACCCACCACCACCCGGACCACACCGACGGTGTCGAGCAGTTCGTCGAGCTCACCGGTGCGCCGGTGCGGGCCCTGGACCCGGCGCTGTGCCGGGGCGCGGAGCCGCTCCAGGACGGCGAGGTCGTCGATGCGGGCAGTGTGGGGCTGCGTGTGCTGGCCACGCCGGGGCACACCGCTGATTCGGTCTGCTTCGCGGTCGACCACGACGAACCCGCGGTGTTCACCGGTGACAGCGTCCTGGGCCGCGGCACGACGGTGGTCGCCCACCCGGACGGCCACCTGGCCTCCTACCTCGACTCGCTGCGCCGCCTCGCCGATCTGCCCGAGGGCGTGCGTGTGCTCCCCGGCCACGGCCCGGACCTCCCGGACGTCCGGGCGATCGCGGAGCACTACCTGCAGCACCGCCGGCAGCGCCTGGAGCAGGTCCGGGAGGCGCTCGCCGAGCTCGGCCCCGACGTCACCCCGCGCCAGGTGGTTGAGGTCGTCTACGCCGACGTCGACCGATCGGTCTGGCCGGCCGCAGACCTCACGGTCCAGGCCCAGCTCACCTACCTCCGCGAGGCCTCGTAGCAGCTCAGGACCCGTGAGTACTTTGGGTCGCTATAGCAGCCCAAAACGCTCACGGGGGTCCTGAGCTGCGGAGATCAGACCCCGGCGAGGGAGACGTCGTCGCGCGTCGTCGCCGGGATGAGCGTGCGGCGGCGCAGCCAGAGGACGGCCGCGAGGACGACGCCCACCGCGCTCGCGGTCAGGAACGACGCCGCCGGGCCGCTGAGCTCGACCAGCTGGCCGCTGACCGACTGGCCGATGGCCGCGCCGAGCGTCACCGAGGTGACCACCCAGCCGAACGCCTCGGTCTCGGTGCCCTCCGGCGCGGCGACCTCGATGGCCATCGAGTGGGCCGTGGACTGCGGCGTGATCAGGCTGCCCGCCACCAGCAGCGCGATGCACAGGCCCCACAGCGTGCCCGGCAGGGCCAGCAGCGTGATCAGCCCGGCGAAGCCGAACAGCAGCGCGGGCAGCCGCAGGTGCATCGGACGCGGCCACGGGCGCAGCCCGTAGAGGACGCCCACGACCACCGAGCTGATCGACAGCACGCTCAGCAGCAGACCGCCGACGGTCGGGTAGCCCGCCTCGACCGCCGCAGCCGGCACGCCGACCTCGATGAATCCGATCAGGGTGCCGAAACCCAGCGCGGCGATCGCCACCGTCCGCATGCCCGGGCTGGCGATGGCGCCGAGCAGGCTCGTGCTCCCGGCCGACGGCTCCGGCTGCTGGGCGCGGGCGGCCCGCGTCGAGGCGAAGCCGACGCTGCCCAGCACCATGCACGCCGCGCCGACGACGACACCGGTCCCCGGCCACGGCATGGCGACCATCAACCCGGCCAGACCCGGCCCGAGGATGAAGAACACCTCCATGCTGATGGCCTCGTAGGAGTACGCGGCGCTGCGCGCGGAACCGGGCGGCAGCAGCTGCGCCCACAGGGCTCGCGAGGCCGGGCCGACCATCGGCTCGCTGGCCCCGACCAGGAACGCCAGCGCCGTCATCAGCGCCACCGGGGCGTGCACCTCGATGACCACGACCTCGATGGTCACCAGCGCCGCGAACACCGCGGACATCACGTACAGCGGCTTCGTCGGCCCGATCCGGTCCATGATCCGGCCCTGCGCGACCGAACCGCAGGCGACGCCGATCAGCGCACCTGCGGAGACGAGGCCGGCGGCGGCGAAGGATCCGGTCTCGCGCTGCACGTAGAGCATCAGGGCGAGACCGACCATGGCGATCGGCAGGCGGCCCAGCAGCGAGGTGATGACCGGCCCTCGGGCGCCGGGTGCGGTCAGGGCGGTGCGGTAGTCGGCGAGGGACGCGGATTGGGACACGAAAACCAGTATCCCGATACTGGTACGCCAGTACCAACCTGGCGTGGGGTAATTCGCCTCACCAGCGGCAAAAGGGGACTTTTGACCCGATACGCGGTCCGGCGGGGCACGGCACACTTAGAACGTGGCTAGCCGGAACGGGTGAACTCTGCAACCCAGCTCTGGCTAGCTGCGTCCTGGAAGGTGAGAGCACCTTGCTGGCGGCACCGGTCGTCCAGCATCGTCGAGAAAAGCTTTCCTCCGGTGTCGAGGATTCGGGGCCGACGCACTGGAGGATCGGGGGAGCGTGGTTGGTCGTCGGGGGATCAATCACGCACATGTTGGAGGGGCTGGAGCGCCGCGTCGGGGGTGGCGCCCAGCCCCTTCACATGTCCGGGTTCAGTCGCCGCCGCCACCTGAGTCACCGCCGCCGCCCGAGTCGCTGCTGCCACCGGAGTGGCTGCTGCCGCTCGAATCACCGGAATCACTGCTGAAGCTGCTGACCGAGCTTTCCCAGGCGTCGTCGCCCCAGCCGCCGTCGCTGCCGGTGTCCACCGAGCCGCTGCTGCTCGCCCCGGTGACCGGAGCCTGCGTGCCGCGGCGCTTCCGCTCCTGCGCCCGATGAACGGCGATCGCGCCCAGCAGGATCAGCACGGGCACCACGACGTACAAGATCACGTACACACCCCACCCCTCTCGCCAGCTGATCAAGGTCATACCAGGCGAGGCCGACGCCGGGAGGGGAAATCAGGTTTTCCGGGCGCGAAAAAACGCGCGTCGACTGAAGAATCCGGGAAAGCTCCCGGATCCGTCGGCCGACGCGCGTCAGTTCACGCGCGTCTGAGCGCTGCTCAGCGGGCGCGGCGAGCGAGCCGCTCCGGGTCGAGGATGAGCACGCTCTTGCCCTCGAGCCGCAGCCAACCGCGGTGTGCGAAGTCCGCCAGCGCCTTGTTCACGGTCTCCCGAGAAGCGCCGACGTACTGCGCGATCTCTTCCTGCGTCAGGTCGTGGGTGACCCGCAGCAGGCCCGCTTCCTGGCTGCCGAAGCGCTGTGCGAGCTGCAGCAGCGCCTTGGCGACGCGGCCAGGCACGTCGGTGAAGATCAGGTCCGCCAGCATGCCGTTGGTGCGCCGCAAGCGGCGGGCCACCACGCGGAGCAGCTGCTCGGCGATCTCCGGACGCGTGCTGATCCACTGCCGCAGAGCCGAGCGGTCCATGCTCAGCGCGCGGACCTCGGTCACCGTGGTCGCCGTAGACGTCCGCGGGCCGGGGTCGAAGATGGACAGCTCGCCGAACATGTCCGACGGTCCCATGATCGCCAGCAGGTTCTCCCTGCCGTCGGGGGACTTGCGCCCGAGCTTCACCTTGCCGGACTGAATGATGTAGAGCCGGTCACCCGGCTCGCCCTCGGCGAAGATCACGTGCCCGCGCGGGAACTCGACTGGTTCCAGCGACTGTGCCAGGGCCTCCGCCGCGGCCGGCTCCACTCCTTGGAAGATGCCGGCCCGGGCCAGGGTCTCGTCCACCTCGTCCCTCCATGTTGAGACGCGGCGGCTTGCTGTGGTGCCGGACCCGCGTGCGCGCGTCTGGCGGTGTGCCGCCGATCACTACCAGCAATTCTAAGACTGGTCGCGCGAACGGCGAGTACGCAGCCTACCGGCGCGTCCCACCCTGCGAAGCTGGAACAACTCCAGCGCTCGTCCAATACCTTGCCGGAACAGCGCCCGAACCTCGTCGGGACGGGCGTTCTCCAGCAGCTCTTCCACCTCGTTCTCCTGCACCGCCACGTGCCGCAGGCGGGCCTCCACACGCTCCATGAAGAGCGTGAAGAACATGATCACGAGCGGCACGACGATGACGAACCAGGCAGCCACCATGATTTACATCCTCACGCATGCCGTCGAGCTGGGTGCAACCGGGGTGGGGTTGCCCGGGTGGCGTGATGGTACGGCCACCGTTCGCGTTCGCCCGATCCGTAGTCTGGTGGGGTGTCGGATCAGGCTCGAACCAAGAAGACCAAGTCCCGTGCGGGGGGTGAAACCCGGCTGGGCCTGGTGAGGCGAGCTCGCCGGATGCAGCGCGCCCTCGGCGAAGGATATCCGGACGCGCACTGCGAACTGGACTTCGACACGCCGCTGGAGCTCGCGGTGGCCACGATCTTGTCGGCGCAGTGCACCGACAAGAGGGTCAACGAGGTCACCCCGGCGCTGTTCGCGAAGTACCCGACGGCCGCCGACTACGCGGGCGCCGACCGCACCGAGCTCGAGGAGATGATCCGCTCCACCGGCTTCTACCGGAACAAGGCGGCCTCCCTGATGGGCCTGGGCGCGGCGCTGGTCGAGCAGTACGGCGGCGAGGTGCCCGCCAAACTCGAGCAGCTGGTGAAGCTGCCCGGGATCGGCCGCAAGACGGCCAACGTGATCCTGGGCAACGCCTTCGACGTGCCGGGCATCACGGTGGACACCCACTTCGGCCGGCTGGTCCGCCGCTGGGGCTGGACCGCGGAGGAGGACCCGGTCAAGGTCGAGCACGCGATCGGCGAGCTCATCCCGCGCAAGGAGTGGACGATGCTCTCGCACCGGGTGATCTTCCACGGCCGCCGCGTCTGCCACTCCCGCAAACCGGCCTGCGGCGCGTGCCTGCTGGCCAAGGACTGCCCGTCGTACGGGGCCGGACCGACCGAACCGGACGTCGCGGCGAAGTTGGTGCGCGGCCCGGAGGCGCCGCGGCTGCTGGAGCTGGCCGGGGTGGCCGAAGAAGTCCCGGCGAGCACCATCGCGCAGGCCGCGGCCAAGGAGCCGGTGGCGTGAACCTGCGCGCCTACCGGAACGAGATCCGCTGGACGATCGTGGTGCTGGTGCTCGCCGTGCTGGGCGTGGTCGCGCTCTGGCCGCGCGACGCCGAGCAGCAGCCGACCGCGACGAACGCACCCGCCCCACCACCCGCGGCGAAGCCGGTCGATCCGCAGCAGCGCGCCGCCGCGGCGCTCGAGCCCTGCCCGACGGGCGAAGGAGGTCCGGCGCAGCTGGCCGGGATCACCGGCAGCTGCCAGGCCGACGGCAAGCCGGTCGACGTCGGCTCGGCCGTCGCCGGGGAGCCGACGCTGATCAACGTGTGGGCCACCTGGTGCGGGCCGTGCCGCACCGAGCTCCCCGCGCTCCAGGCCTACGCCGAGCAGCCGGGCGCGATCCGCGTGCTCGGGGTCCAGGTGCAGAGCGATCCCGCTGATGGTCTTGACCTGCTCACCGAACTCCGCGTTCACTTCCCCAACGTGCATGACGGCGACAACCGCATCCGGGCCGCGCTCAAGGCGCCCACCGTGCTCCCGATCAGTTACGTGGTGACCGGCACCGGGGAGGTCCGCCGCATCGACCCACCGGTCGCGTTCGAGACGCCGGACGAAGTCCGCGCCGCCGTCGAGCGCACCCTGGGGCGGCAGTGAGCGGCCACCTGCTCGTCGACCCCGCTGAGCTGCCCGAATGGTTGCGGCCGCTGGTCGAACGGGCCGCCGAGCTGGACCCCGGGCACTTCGGCTGGCCGCGCGAGAACCCACCGGCCGACGCCCGGCCCGCCGCCGTCCTGATCCTCTTCGGAGAGGGCGCGGACGGCCCGGACGTGCTGCTGCTGCGCCGGGCCGACGGGTTGAACTCGCACCCGGGCCAGGTTGCTTTCCCCGGCGGCTCGCTCGACGATGTCGATCGAGGACCGGTCGACGCCGCACTCCGCGAAGCCGTCGAGGAAGTGGGGCTGCGGCCGGAGGGCGTCCGTCCACTGGTGACGCTGCCCGAGCTGCACGTCCCGCACAGCGGGTTCCGGGTGACCCCGGTGCTCGCGCACTGGGCCGAGCCCTCGCCGGTCTCGCCGGTCGATCCCGGTGAGACCGCCGCGGTGGCGCGGGTGCCGATCTCCTGGCTGACCGACCCGGCCAACCGGCTGCGGGTCGAGCTGACCGGGCGGCACGCGAGCCCCGCGTTCCTGGTGCCCGGCATGTTGGTGTGGGGTTTCACCGGTGGACTGCTGTCCGGGCTGCTCGACCTCGCGGGGTGGGCGCAGCGCTGGAACCGAGGCGATGTGCGGGAGCTCGACGAGGCATGGCGGGCCGCGGAGGAAGCCGAGGACATCGGCTTCGGTCGAACTTGACCGGTCTGAGACCGTGGTGCGGTCTGATCGCCGGGGTGGAGGGGTGAGCGGGTGAACTGGGTCGACCTGCTGGTGGTGCTGCTGGCACTGCTCGCCGCGGTCTCAGGGGCGCGGAGCGGCCTGGTTACTGCGTTCTTCTCGTTCTTGGGCGTGTTCGTCGGCGCGGTGGTCGGGCTGAAGGTGGCGCCGTTGCTGCTGGACCGGCTGGACAGCCCGATCGCCCGCCTCGGCTTCGGCGTCGGGATCGTGGTGCTGCTGGTCGCCTTCGGCGAGACCTTCGGCATGTGGGCCGGGCGCGAACTGCGCGACCGGATCCACTCCCGCCGGCTGACCAAGATGGACAACGCGCTGGGCGCGGTGCTGCAGTTCGTGGCGGTCCTGGTGGTGGCGTGGCTGGTCGCGCTGCCGTTCACCTCGGCGTCCGCGCTGCCCGGCCTGGCCTCGGCGATCAGCCGGTCGCAGGTGCTCAGCGGGGTCAACTCGGTAATGCCGAACTCGGCGCGGCAACTGCCCGGCGACCTGCGCGAAATGCTCGGCGTGTCGGGATTCCCGCAGGCCCTGGAGCCGTTCTCGCAGACCCCGGTGGCCGAGATCGCGCCGCCGGACCAGGCGCTGGCCGACAGCCCGGTGGTGCGCGAATCGCGGACCAGCGTGGTGAAGGTCCGGGGTCGTGCGTCGTCCTGCGCGCGGGCGCTGGAGGGCACCGGTTTCGTGATCGCGCCGCACCGGGTGATGACCAACGCGCACGTCGTCGCGGGCACCGACCGGGTGGCGATCGAGATCGGTCGCGGCCAGTTCGACGCCGACGTCGTCATGTACAAGCCGGACGTGGACGTCGCGATCCTGTCGGTGCCGGACCTGGACGCGGACGCGATGACGTTCGCGCCGGGCGAGCAGCAGCCGGGCAACGACGTGATCGCCCTGGGCTACCCGCTGGACGGTCCGTACACGGCGTCGGCGGGCCGCATCCGGGAGCGGATCAAGCTGCGCGGTCCGGACATCTACGAGGCGCAGACGGTGGTCCGCGACGTGTACACGGTGCGCGGCAAGGTGCAGAGCGGTAACTCCGGCGGGCCGCTGATCGACCCGAGCGGCAAGGTGGTCGGCGTGGTCTTCGGCGCGGCGGTCGACGACCCGGAAACGGGCTTCGCCCTCACCGCGGCCGAGGTCGCCGACGAGGTCGAGGCGGCACCCCGCCTCACCACCCCGGTCTCCACCGGCAACTGCACGAGCTGACCCCAGCCCCACCGCGCACCCGTTCCACCGGGATCGACGCAAATTCCATTGAAATCGGAGGTCCAATTTCAATGGAATTTGCGCCCCACCGGTGTGTCGGGCCCCGACACACCGGTGGCATGTCCGAGGTGGACCTCCTCCAGGACGGACAACCCCAGCCCCGGTAACGACCACGGTTCCCACGATGTGGACCACAGTTTCAATTGAAACTGCAGATCCCACCCACGGCGGATCACAGTTTCAATTGAAACTGCGGGTCCGGTGTGGGCAGGCGAACGACAACGCGCCGCAGCTCCGGTGGGAGGTGCGGCGCGTTGGAGTCCTGGTGCTACGCCGAGGCGGGCTCTTCGTCCTTGTGGCGCTTGGTGAGCTGGGAGGTTTCCTTCAGCGACTCGATGGTCCGCTTCGGGGCCCTGATCTTGCGGACCCGGCGGTAGCCGAGGAGGGCCAGCAGACCGGCCACCACCAGCATCAGCAGGAAGACGATGCCGAACGACGCCCAGCGCCACAGGCCGAGCTGGGCCAGGCCCTCGGCCAGCGTGAAGAACAGGAAGAACAGGCTGAAGCCGAGCACGGTCAGCGCGAGGATGAAGTAGACGCTGCCCTTGACCGCCTTCTTCGCCTCACCGGCGAGCTCGGTCTTGGCAAGTTCCACCTCGGACCTGACCAGAGTGGACAGGTGGGTGGTGGCATCGCGGACCAACGCGCCGACGGACTGCCCATCAGGAGCAGTGCCCTCTTCGGACAGCGGGATGGACGTGACCGCAGTCCACCCCGCACCGTCACGGCTGCCGTTGGTGCTGTTCTGGGCGCTGTTCACGTGCCCCATCGTGCCACGCGCGATCAACGGGCGACCCGGCGACTCGCGGTGCGTTACCCGTGAGTGACTTCCGGCGGGCCCCACCAGCGGCGAGGCCCCCGGCAGCCGCAGCTCGCCGGGCAGGTCAGGATTCGCTGTTCACGACCTCGTCGCCCTTGCGCCTGCGGCCCCGGCGCAGCAGGACCGCGGCGGCGACCAGCGAGGCGATCGCGGAGGCGATCAGCACCGCCGCCTTGGCGCGCTCGGCCGCGGCGCCTTCCAGCGACAGGTCGGCGATCAGCAGGCTCACCGTGAAGCCGACGCCGCCGAGGATCGCCAGCGCCGCCATGTCGCTCCACTTCACCGAGTCCGGCTTGGCGCCGATGCCCAGCTTCACCGCGAGGAACGAGCTGCCGAAGATGCCGATCAGCTTGCCGAGCACGAGGCCGATGATGACCGCGATCGCGACCCGGTCCTCGCCGATGGCCACCAGCGCGTCGCCGTCGACGGGGACGCCGGCCGCGAAGAACGCGAACACCGGCACGATCAGCCCGGCCGACCAGGGCTGCAGGCGGTGCTCCAAGCGCTCCGAGGGCGAGGCGTGCTCGTCCGGGTCGCGGTGGACGCGGGTGAGCAGGCCGAGCGCGACGCCGGCGATGGTGGCGTGGATGCCGCTGGTGTGCACCGCGATCCAGACCGCCACGGCCAGCGGCACGTACAGGAACGGGCTGGTGACGCGCTTGCGCTGGAGGTACCAGTACACGGCGCACAGCACGACGGCGGCGAGCAGCGCGAGGACGCTCAGGCCGTCGGTGAACAGCACGGCGATCACGATGATCGCGCCCAGGTCGTCGACCACCGCGAGGCTGAGCAGGAAGACTCGCGCGGCGGTCGGCATCCAGGACCCGGTCAGCGACAGCACGCCGAGCGCGAAGGCGATGTCGGTGGCGACCGGGATGGCCCAGGCGGCGTGCGCACCGGGCGCGCCGTGGCCGATCGCGAAGGCGAGCACGGCCGGCACGATCATGCCGCCGAGCGCGGCGATGACCGGGAGCATCGCGCTCTTGCGGTTGGACAGCTCGCCGACGACCAGTTCGCGCTTGAGCTCCAGGCCGGCGACGAAGAAGAAGATCGCCAGCAGGCCGTCCTTGGCCCACTCGCCGACGCTCAGGTTCAGGTGCAGCGATTCCGGTCCGAACTCGAAGTCGCGAACGGCCTGGTAGAAGTCGGTCAGCGGGGAGTTGGCCATGAGCAGCGCGACCGCGGTGGCGGCCAGCAGGACCATGCCGCCGACGGTCTCGGTGCGCAGGTAGGCAGCGAAGTCGAACGTCCTGGTCCGCTTGTTCTGGTCGGCTGTCGACACTCGATGACTCCGTTCGTGGGTAGCACGGATTGCGACGCCGACCAGACTTCCCGGCACACCTATTGCGCGATTTTAACATCCGACCGCCGGATGGTTGCTGTGCGAAACCATGCGGGCGCAGCATCGTCGCAGGTCATTGGCTTGATCGTGGTTCGCCTTGCCGGGAACTTCACGTTCTGTTGACAGCGAAGGGGCGCCCTCCCGAGCGGGAGGACGCCCCTGTCCGATGACGCGGATCAGTCGTCGCTGCCGGTCTTCAGGCCCTTCGAGATGAGGTTCATGACGCTCGAGTCGGCCAGCGTGGTGACGTCGCCGACCTCGCGGTTCTCCGCGACGTCGCGCAGCAGGCGGCGCATGATCTTGCCGGAGCGGGTCTTCGGCAGCTCCGGCACGATCATGATCTGCCGCGGCTTGGCGATCGGCCCGATCTCGCGGGAGACGTGCTCGCGCAGCTCCTTCAGCGCCGCCTCGCCGGAGGCCGCGTCGTCGACCCCGCCGCGCAGGATCACGAAGGCCACGATGCCCTGACCGGTGGTCGGGTCGGAGGCGCCGACCACCGCGGCCTCGGCCACGTTCGGGTGCGAGACCAGCGCGGACTCGACCTCGGTGGTGGAGATGCGGTGCCCGGAGACGTTCATGACGTCGTCGACCCGG
The DNA here is from genome assembly GCF_027853915.1 of Saccharopolyspora oryzae. Taxonomy (GTDB): domain Bacteria; phylum Actinomycetota; class Actinomycetes; order Mycobacteriales; family Pseudonocardiaceae; genus Saccharopolyspora; species Saccharopolyspora oryzae. The sequence continues at coordinate 114,995 of NZ_JAQGLA010000005.1, read as the reverse complement.
CCGAGCAGCCAGATGTCGCCGTCGTCGTCGTACTTGGCGCCGTCACCGGCGAAGTAGTAGCCGAGGTCGGCGAACTTCGACCAGTAGGTCTCGCGGTAGCGGTCGTCGTCGCCCCAGATGCCGCGCAGCATCGACGGCCACGGCTTGTCCAGCACCAGCAGACCGCCGCCGCCGTTGGGCACCTCTTCGCCGGTCTCGCTGACGACCTTCGCCGAGAGCCCGGGCAGCGGGCGCTGCGCGGAGCCGGGCTTGGTGGCGGTCGCGCCGGGCAGCGGCGAGATCATGATCGCGCCGGTCTCGGTCTGCCACCAGGTGTCCACGATCGGCGTGCGGTCGCCACCGATGTTCTTCCGGTACCAGATCCACGCCTCGGGGTTGATCGGCTCGCCCACGCTGCCCAGCAGCCGCAGGCTGGACAGGTCGTACTTGGCGGGGATCTCGGCGCCCCACTTCATGAACGTCCGGATCGTGGTCGGCGCGGTGTAGTAGATCGTCACGCCGTACTTCTGGACGACCTCCCAGTGCCGGCCCTCGTGCGGCGAGTTCGGGGTGCCCTCGTAGATCACCTGCGTGGCGCCGTTGGCCAGCGGCCCGTAGACGATGTAGGTGTGCCCGGTGACCCAGCCGATGTCGGCGGTGCACCAGAAGACGTCCGACTCCGGCTTGAGGTCGAAGACGTTGCGGTGGGTGTAGGCGGCCTGGGTCAGGTAGCCGCCGGAGGTGTGCAGGATGCCCTTCGGGCGGCCGGTGGTCCCCGAGGTGTAGAGGATGAACAGCGGCTGCTCGGAGTCGAAGGCCTCCGGGGTGTGGGTGTCGGGCTGGCCGTCCAGCACGTCGTCCCACCACTTGTCGCGCGCGTCGTCCCAGGCGACCTCGCTGCCGGTGCGCTTGACGACCACCACGTGGTCGACGCTCGGCGTCTCCTTGACGGCCTCGTCCACGTTGGCCTTCAGCGGCATCGCCTTGCCGCGCCGGTACTGGCCGTCGGCGGTGATCACCACCTTCGCCTCGGCGTCGTTGATGCGGGAGCGCAGCGCCTCGGAGGAGAACCCGCCGAAGACGACGCTGTGCATCGCGCCGAGCCGGGCGCAGGCCAGCATCGAGAACACCGCTTCGGGCAGCATCGGCAGGTAGATCGCGACGCGGTCACCGGCGCTGACGCCCAGCGAGGCCAGCGCGTTGGCGGTGCGCGAGACCTCGCGCTGCAGCTCGGCGTAGGTGATGTCGCGGGAGTCGCCGGGCTCGCCCTCCCAGTGGATCGCGACCCGGTCGCCGTTGCCTGCGTCGACGTGCCGGTCCACGCAGTTGTAGGCCACGTTGAGCTTGCCGCCCACGAACCACTTCGCGAACGGCGCGTCGGACCAGTCGAGGACCTGGTCCCACTTGGTCTCCCAGTGCAGCTGGTCGGCCTGCTCGGCCCAGAACGCCTCTCGGTCGGCATCCGCCTGGTCGTAGAGCTCGGCGGTGGCGTTCGCCTGCGACGCGAACTCCGCCGACGGCGGGAACGTCCTGCTCTCGTTCAGCAGGTTGCTGAGTTCGTTGTTCTGCCCGTCGGGCTGGCTCATCGCCGAGAACCTCCGTGGTCGTGGGGTAGCCAGTGCTAACCGCACCGTAATGCGATCGGGCTCACTGCAACAGAGGGTTAGCGCTATTGGTTCAGACCAATTGGGCGTACTGTCCGAAATCACTGCGCTACGCGGGGCTGTCGAGGGGTCCACTGTGGCATATGTCGCATCCGGCCCCGCCAGCGGGGGGAAGGCCTGGCGGTAGCGTCAGCGGGCGTGAACGACAAGCCTTCGCTGGCCCCGTTGGTCGAGCTGGACGGCGTGGCCGACGCCGTGGCCGAGGCCCGCGCGGCGATCGACGAAGTCCACCGGCACCCGGCCAACCGCCGCGGCTGGCCGACCACCGCGGCGGAAGCGTCGGTGCGCGCCGCCCGCGCGTCCGCGGCCATCGCCGGAGGCGCCGCGGAGATCCCGGAATCCGGGGAGGTCTCCGACCCGCTGCTGGCCGGTTCGCTGCGGATCGCCGAGGCGATGGGCGCGCTGCTGCCCACCTGGCAGCGCGCGCCGCGGCAGGCGCTGGCGCGGATGCACGTGCTCGCCGCCGCGGACCTGGTGGAGGACCCGGACGAGCTCGGTCGCCCGCAGTCGGACCCGGTGGTCGCCGAGCGGCTGGACCTGCTCGCCGAGATCATCACCGATCCGCAAGCGCAGGGCCCGGGCCCGGTGCTGGCCGCCGTCGTGCACGGCGAGCTGCTCGCGCTGCAGCCGTTCGGCCTCGCCAACGGCGTGATCGCACGCGCGGCCGCGCGCCTGAGCGTGATCGGCAGCGGCCTGGACCCGAAGGGCCTGGTGGTCCCGGAGGTGGCCTACTTCCGCCGCCAGGAGGAGTACGCGGAACTCGCCCTGGGCTTCGCCACCGGCGACCCGGACCAGGTCGCGCAGTGGATCGTCTACTGCTGCAAGGCGCTGGAGTCGGGCGCCCGCGAGGCGAAGTCCATCGCCGACGCGGTCCAGGAGGGCTGATCCCAGGAACCGCAGTTTCAATGGAAACTGCGGACACCGGGCACGGGGAACCGCAGTTTCAATGGAAACTGCAGATCGAGCCGGAGGAACGAGGACTCGGTGAAGAAGATCCTGATCGACTGCGACCCGGGCATCGACGACGCGCTGGCGCTCGGGTTGGCGCACGGCAGCCCGGAGCTCGACGTCGTCGGCGTGACCACCGTCGGCGGCAACGTCGAGCTGGAGCACACCACCGACAACGCCCTGCGGCTGCGCGAGTTCTACGGCATGGACGTGCCGGTTGCGCGGGGCGCCGGACGGCCGCTGGTGCGCGAGCCGCGGACGGCCGGGGACGTGCACGGCAACTCCGGGCTCGGCGGCGCCGTGCTGCCGGAGCCGAAGGCGGCGCTCAGCGAACAGCACGCGGTCGACTTCATCATCGACACCTTGGCCGCCTCGCCCGGCGAGATCAGCCTGACCGCGGTCGGGCCGCTGACCAACATCGCCCTGGCCCTGCGCAAGGAACCGCGGATCGCGGACTGGGTGAAGGAGTTCGTGATCATGGGCGGCTCCTACACCCGCGGCAACACGAACCCGGCCGCCGAGTTCAACATCGTCGCCGACCCGGAGGCCGCCTCGATCGCGTTCAACGCGCCGTGGCGGACGGTCATGATCGGCCTCGACCTCACCCACCAGGCGCGCGCGACGGCCGAGGTGCGCTCCGGCTTCGCCGACCTCGGCCGCCTGGACGCGGAACTGCTCACGCCGTGCCTGGACTTCTACGGCAGCCACATCAGCTACCAGGAGAAGGGCCCGGCGATCCACGACGCGTGCGCGGTGGCGTACGTGATCGACCCCGGCCTGTTCGAGTCGGTGCCCGCCCGCGTCGACGTGGAGACGCAGGGCCGGTTCACCTCCGGCATGACGGTCACCGACTTCGACGCCCCGGCCGACCGCCGGAACGCGACCGTTCCGACCACTTTGGACACCGCGGGCTTCTGGCGCTTGGTCACCGACGCCTACCGCAATGTCGCCGCCGGCCTCCCCGGCTGAACTGTCGGCTACGGGGTGAGGGTTCGGAGGGCTTCCCGGACCTGTCCGTCGGCGACCGCCAGAGCCGCCGCCGAGGCTTCGACGTCGGCGCCGGTCAGGAGGTGGACGAGGGCCGTCTTCAGGTCCCCGTCGGCCGCGGTCAGCGCTGCTTCGCAGACCTCCTCGGAAGCACCGGTCGCTTCCTGGAGGATGCCGATCGTGCGGCCGCGCAGCTTCGCGTTGGTGGCCAGCATGCTGACCATCAGGTTCGAGTAGGTGCGGCCCATCTTGATCATCACCGCGGTGGAGAACGAGGTGAGCAGCAGCTTCTGCGCGGTGCCCGCCTTCATCCGGGTGGAGCCGCTGATCGGTTCCGGCCCGGTGTCCACCGCGATCACCACGTCCGCCGGCACCTGCCCGACGTCCGGGTTCGAGGTGATCAGGGCCGTCTTCGCGCCGAGCTGCTGCGCGGCCTCCAACGCCGCCAGCACGTACGGCGTGCGCCCGGACGCCGCCAGACCGATCACCAGGTCGTCGGGCGAAGCGCTCTCGCGGATCTCGGCGGCACCGGTCGCGGCGTTGTCCTCGGCGTTCTCCACGGCGCGGCGGAACGCCTCGGAACCGCCCGCCTGGTGCGCGACGATCCAGTCCGGCGGCACGTTGAAGGTCGGGATCAGTTCCGCCGCGTCGAGCACGGCGAGCCGGCCGGACGTTCCCGCGCCCACGTAGTGCACGCGGCCGCCCGCGCGCAGGGCGGTCACCGCCATGTCCACCGTGCTCGCCAGCTCGGGCAGGACCCGGCCGACGGCCACCGGGACCGTGCGGTCCTCGCCGTTGAGCACATGCAGGATGTCCAGCGTCGGCAGCAGATCGATGTCCCGCGTCCGCGGGTTGGTCCGTTCGGTCGGAGCGTCCACCCGCACAGCGCGGTCCCGGCTCATCACGCCTCCTTCTGCCGCCGGCGGTCCGGTCGGCTTTCGAGGCGGTGGCCGCCCACCGCTTCGTAGGTGGCCTCCAGCGCTGCCCGGGCCTGGTCCAGGTGGCGCTGCGCGACGCCGATGAACAAGCAGTCGATCACGGTGAGCTGGCCGATCCGGCTGGCCATGGCTCCTGAGCGGTAGGTCGTTTCGCGGACCGCCGTGGTCAGCACGTGGTCGGCGACCTCGGTGATCGGGGAGCGGGCGAAGTTGGTCAGCGCCGCCGTCGTCGCACCGCGCCGCCGCGCCTCGCGCAGCGCCTCGACGGTTTCGGTGGTGGCACCGGTGTGCGAGATGCCGATGGCGACGTCGCCCTCGCGCAGCACCGCAGCCGAGGTCAGCGCGTTGTGCGTGTCGGACCAGGCGAAGCAGGTCAGGCCGATGCGGTGCAGCTTCTGCTGGAGGTCGAGCGCGACGAACGCGCTGGCGCCGACGCCGTAGACGTCGATGCGGCGGGCCTGCGCGACGTCGTCGACGAGCGGCTCCAGCACCGACGCTTCCAGCTGATCGGCGGTCTCCTCAACGGCTTTCGCGTCCGCGTAGCCGACCTTCTCGATGATCTGCCGGATGTCGTCGTCCGGGGCGATGTCGCTGCCGAGCTCGCGATCGCGCGTGGACGTGCGCGCGGTGTCCGCGGCGAGCGCGATGCGCAGGTCCGGGTAGCCGCCGACGCCGATCGCCTTGCAGAACCGGGTCACGGTCGTCTCGCTGGTGCCTGCGGCTTCGGCGACTTCGGTGATGCTGCGCCGCGAGATCGACGCCGGGTCGGCGAGCACGATGTTGGCCACCCGCTGCTCGGCTCGCGCGAGACCCGGCAGCAGCGAACGAATCTTGACGAGGGGGCTAGCCTCGGCCGATTCGTGGGAAGTGTCGTCTGTGGCCATGTGGGAAACTTACTAACCGTTGCTCAAGGCGGTCAATGGCCCTCTTCCGGGTTTCCGACCGGAGGACGGGGCAACTTCATACCCGGGTTGCATCTCCCTACAACTACTCCGAAAGTGGGAATACCCGACTTCCTCCGCTCCGAACCGCTATCGCCCCTGGACAACGCCCGCGCGCCAGCCGTCGAAGTGCCGATTTCGCGAAGAAATCGGGCCGGTCGCTCGCCCGATCGCCAGCTTCGAGCCGCTGTTGTCCGGGTCCGGGCCGACGGTTGATTTCTTGCGAAATCGGCACGCGAGCGGTTACTGCTTGGTGCTGTGCTCCGGTTCGACGTAGACGATGACGCGTTCGTCGCCGGGCTGGGGCCAGGGGTATTCGTCCTCGTCGAGGTACTTCTTGGCCATCTTGTTGATGAACCGGTTGTCCTGGTCGTCCTCGATCTTGGCGACCCGGCCGCGCACCTCGACGTAGCGGTACGGATGGTCCGGGTCGTGCACCGAGATGGAGATGCGCGGTTCCCGCTTGAGGTTGCGGTACTTCTGCCGCGTCTTGGTCTGGCTGAACTTCAGGTACTGGCCGTCCCAGTCGATCCACACCGGGCTGGACTGCGGTTCGCCGTGCGGACCGATGGTGGCCACGTGCCCGAAGGCCTGCTTTCCCAGGATGTCCGCGCGGTCCTGCGGAATCACCGACATCTCGAACTCCTCCCGACGGGTTTCACCTGAGTCCGACACTGCCCGCAGGCAGCCGCCATCGCGACTCGGGAGTCCCGGAGGAGGGGACTCCCTCAGCGGTTGGCGAGGGCCTGCTGGAGGAGCTTGTGCAGGGTCTTCTGCTCGTCCTCGCTGAGCCCGGACAGCGGGGTGTTCACCGAGAAGCGCTCGATGATCTGCGCCCGCTGCCGCTCGCCCTCCTCGGTCAGGGCGATCTCCTTCGCGCGGCGATCGGTGGGGTGCGGGCGCCGGGTGACCAGGCCTTGCTTCTCCAGGCGGTCGATCAGGAAGGTCACGTTCGACGTCGCGCAGTGCATCCGATCGGCGAGCTCGCGCATGCTCAGCGGCTCGGCCAGCTCGCGCAGCGCGATCGCCTGGGACGAAGTGAGATCGCTGTCCGACACGCAGTGCCGCACGTGCTCTTCGATGTTGTGCGAGAGCTCGCTGATCAGGCTGCAGAGCTCCCGGGTTTCCGCGGACCGGTCCATGCCACCAGGATAGCAAGTTAGAGATGTTGCAATTAGAATAGTTCTAGTTGTAAGTTAATCGGCATGGTTGCAGAACACCGTTGGAACGCGGTCGCCGGAATCCGCTCGATCGAGCTGGGCGACCTGCGGATCAGCTACGTCCCGGACGGCGCGGTCGGGCTCAAGCCGCGCGGCTGGTTCCCGGAGACGTCGGAGGACGACTGGCGCGAACACGCGCACTACCTCGACGACGCGGGGGAGCTGGTCGCGAGCATCGGCGGGCTCCTCGTCGAGCACGGCTCGCGCGCGATGCTGATCGACGCCGGTTTCGGCCCGGTGAGCCACCCGGCGGATCCGGGGAACCCGATCATCGGTGCCCTTCGCGGCGGTGAGCTGCTGGAGAACTTGACCGCATTGGGCCGGGCTCCCGAAGAGGTCGAAGCCGTCGCGATCACCCACCTGCACACGGACCACATCGGCTGGGCGCACCGGGGAGTCTTCCCCGCAGCGCGATTCCTGCTGGCGGAGCCGGAGTGGAAGCTCCGCGACCAGCACGCACCGGACGTCACCGACGAGATGCTGGCCGGCGTCGAAGCGCAGCTCGAAACCGTCCACGATGGACAAGAGGTCTTCCCCGGCGTCCGGGTGCGGTACTCCGCCGGCCACACGCCGGGCCACGCGTCCTACGCGATCACCTCGGGCGACCAGCGGCTGATCGTCTTCGGTGACGCGCTGCACAGCGCGGTGCAGATCTCGAACCCGACCTGGCCGGTCCAGGTCGACGTCGACCAGGAGCAGGCGATCCGAACCCGCCAGGACCTGGTGCGCGAACTCCACGAGCCGGGCACGATCGGCTTCGGAGGCCACTTCGCCGACGTCCAGTTCGGCCGAGCGATCACCGACTCCGGCACCACCCGCTGGCACCCCCTGACCTGACCGCCTGCGGCGCATGCGACCCGCGGTGCCGGTCGTGCTTCGCGGTCGCAGACCGGACAGGACGCAAATTCAATGGAAATTGGACCTCCGATTTCCATTGAAATTGCGGGAGTTCTCCACAGCGGGGGCGAGTTGTCCACAGAGCGAACGGCCTGTTCGCCTCGGGAGGTGAGGTGAACAGGCCGTTCGCTCCAGGTCGTCAGCGGTCGGTGGACGTCCAGTTGTCGGGGTGGAGGCGGTCGGCCTGGGTTTCCCCGTCGAGGAGCGTTGCGTTGCGGTCGGCGGCGAGGATGCCGTCGACGTTCACACCGCGTCCGGTGTACTGGCCGTCCGGGGCGTAGCGCCAGCGCAGGAGCACCCGCTGCCCCGGCTCAGCCGCGACGCTGCCGCGCACCTTCCACCAGCTGCGATGTCCCGATCCGGCCAGCTGCTGCTGCACGCCCTCCGGTGCTCCCGGGCCCGTGGCGCGCACCGGTACCGGCTGCCAGTTCTTTCCGTCCACACTGGACTCCAGCAGTAGCGGGTCGACCCCGTCGGCGTCCCGCTGGGTGTCCACGAACGCGCTGAACGAGACCTGCACCGGACCGCTGACGGGGCCGAGCGGGTCGGTGGTCACCGTGCCCGCGCGGTCGGTGAACCACGAATCCGAACCGAACTCCGGCCGCACCGCCAGTGCCTGCGCCATGCCCTGCGCCAGCGCCTGCCGGGCGGCGTTGTTCGAGCCCCAGTCCCGCGACGGGTGCACGCGGTTGGTGAGCAGCACCGCGACCGTTCGCGACAGCGGGTCGATCACCAGCGACGTTCCGGTGTAGCCGGTGTGCCCGGCGGTGTGCGGGGCGCTGAGCCCGGCCATGTACCAGCGCTGGTCGAGCTCGAAGCCCAAACCGTGCGCGTTGCCCGGGAAAGCTCCGTTGAAGTTGGTCAGCATCTTCGTCACGGCGTCCTCGGACAGGATGCGGTTGCCCTGGTAGGTGCCGCCGTTGAGCAGCGCCTGCCCCAGCGTCGCCAGGTCGTCGGCGGTGGAGAAGATCCCGGCCTGGCCTGCGACGCCGCCCAGCGACCAGGCGTTCTCGTCGTGGACCTGGCCGCGCACCATGCCGCGCGGCGGATCGGCCTGGAACTCCGTGGCCGCGATGCGGTGCAGCTCGGAGGCGGGTGGGTTGTAGCCGGTGTCGCGCATGCCCAGCGGTCCGGTGATCCGCTCGGCCACCACCCGGTCCAGCGGTTCGCCGGTGACGCGCTGCACCAGCACGCCGAGCGTGATCATGTTCGGGTCGGCGTAGGTGTAGTTGGTGCCCGGCGGGTGCTCCGGGGTCAGCTGCATGACCGACGGGATCCGCTGCTCCGGCGGCAACTTCCACAGCTGCACCTCGGCCTGCAGGCCCGAGGTGTGGGTGAGCAGTTGCTCGACGGTGATGCCCTGCTTGCCGTTGACGCCGAACTCGGGCAGGTAGTCCGCGACCGGTGCGCCCAGGTCCACCGCACCGGCGTCGACCAGCTGCAGCGCCGCGATCGAGGTGAACAGCTTGCTGATCGAGGCGGCGTCGAAGATCGTGTCGGTGCGCATCGGTTCTTGCTGGTCAGCGGGCAGTTCGGTGCCCTTGCCGTCGGCGTAGCGCAGCTCCTTCCCGACGGCGTCGCGATGCACCACCACGCCGTCGTGCACCAGCAGGCTCACCGCCCCCGCGTACATCGGGTGATCGCGGCCCGGGGTCTTCTCCGTCCACGCCGCGATCTGCTGCAGCGCCGCGTCGATAGGGGCCGGATCGAGTCCGACGTCGGTGGGGGAGCCGTCGCGCAGCACGGTCGCGCTGGGGGCGAACTCGTGCTGCGGGCGGTCGAACCGGCCGTCCGCGTGGCTGGGCGATGCCGTTGCCGAGCCGGCCAGCGCGGTGACCGACAGCAGCGCCACGGCCGCCAGGATCGTCCTGCCCATCGCGTTCCCCCTCGAAACCAGTCTGCGGTGCGGGTGCGGAACTTCAGCGGTACAGCAGGAACGGGTCGCGTTGCCTTCGGAAGTCCTTGACCTCGTCCTGCCAGGAATCGACGATCTCGGCGACGTCAGCGCCGCGATCGATCATGCCGCGCAACCGGTCGGAACCGGACAGCTTGTCGATCATGTCGTCCGGTCGCCAGCCGAACACCTGCGGGTACAGGCGCCGCGCGGTGACGAGCATGGCCACCGCGACTTGGATCGGATCGACCTCGCCGAGGCGGTGGACCTGCACGCCGCCGCAGGTCGCGTTGGCGTGCTTGGAGAAGGTCGGCACGAAGTAGGTCTCGCGGAACCGCACCCCGGCCAGCCCGGCCTTGTTGAGCTCCTCCGCCCACCGCCAGTCGATGCCCGGCGCGCCGATGATCTCGAACGGCCTGGTGGTGCCGCGGCCCTCGGAGAGCACAGTGCCCTCGAACAGCCCGGTTCCGGGGTACAGCGCGGCGGTGTCCTGCGTCGGCATGTTCGGGCTGGGCGGCACCCACGGCAGCCCGGTGTTCGCGGTGCGTTCCTTCCAGCCCTCCACGCGCACAACGTTGAGCTGCGGCAGCGGTTCTGGCAAGTACGCGCGGTCGAACATCCTGGCCAGCTCGCCGACGGTCATCCCGTGCTGCTGCACGATCGGCAGCAACCCGACGCCGGAGGCGAACCGCGGGTCCAGCCGCGGCCCGGCGACCTGGGCGCCGATCGGGTTCGGCCGGTCCAGCACCAGGAACGAGGCCCCGATCTGCTGCGCGGCCTGCATCGCGGTGTACATCGTCCAGATGTAGGTGTAGAAGCGGGCGCCGACGTCGGCGATGTCGAAGACGACCTGCTCGACGCCCGCCTTGCGGAACATCCCGGCCAGCTTCGCCGCATCGGCCCCGTACGCGTCGTACACCGGCAGACCGGTGCGCGGGTCGCGGTAGTCGCCCTCGGAACCGCCTGCCTGCGACGTGCCGCGGAAGCCGTGCTCGGGCCCGAACACCGCGGCGATGTCCACCGCACCGCTGGCGTGCATGACGTCGACGACGTGCTCCAACGACGACAGCACGCCGGTCGGGTTGGTCACCACGCCGATGCGCCGGCCCCTGACGTCCTCCCAGTTCCGGGCGGCGAGCACGTCCGCGCCGGTGCTGACCTCGAAGCCGAGGTCGGTGGACTGCTGCGGCGCGGCGCACGCGGAGCTCGACGCGAGCCCGACCGCGGGCACCGCCAGCGCGGCCGCGGTCAGCAGTCCGCGGCGGTTGACCTGGAACTCAGCCACCGGCCGTCACCAGCCCAGGCCGTGGCCGAAGGGGTAGGCGTCGGTGCCGGGCTGGTTCGGGTCGGGCACCGGGACCGGCAGCTTGCCGGTCGGGGCGATCTCGCCGAAGAGCACCTTGGTCAGCGATTCCATCGCCACCGCCTTGTCCGAGTAGGTGGCGACCCAAGCGGGCAGGTCGACGTGGCCCGCGTCGTAGGGGTCGCGGACGGCGACCGCGACGACGGGCTTGCCGGTCTGCTGCAACGCGCGGACCAGGTCGAGCTGCCCGGCGTTGGCCTCGCTCCAAGCGGCGTTGGTGAGCACGACCGTCACGTCGTTCTGCTTGGCCTGCTCGACGGCCTGGTCGATCTGCTCCTTGGTCGGCTGCAGACCCGTTGCCAGCGCTGAGGTTTGCGGCCCGCGCGCGCCGATCTGCTTGGCCAGCGCCGCTGTGGCGTCGTCACCAGCACCGGTCACGAACATCCTGCCCGGCTTCTTCAGCGGCAGGACGCCGTCGTTGCGCAGCAGCGTCGTGGTGCGATCGGTGATCGCCTGCGCCTGGTCCAGGTGCTCCTTGCTGCCGACGAACCGGTCCACTTTGGACACGTCGACGAACGGGTTGGCCAGCACTCCGCGGCCTTCCTTGAGCGCCAGGACGCGCGCCACGCTCTGGTCGATGCGCTGCTCGCTGAGCTCCCCGCTGCGCACCGCGTTGAGCACGCCGTCGATGGCGGCCTGCAGGTCGTTCGGCATCAGCAGCATGTCCGCACCGGCCTTGAGCGCCAGCACCGGGATCTCCGGGTCCGGGTGCTTCTGCCGCACGCCCTCCATCTTCAGCGAGTCGGTGATGATCACGCCCTTGAAGCCGAGCTCCTCGCGGAGCATCCCGGTGAGCACCTTCGGCGACAGCGTCGAGGGCTCGCCGGAGTCGTCGAGCTTGGGCACCACGATGTGCGCGCTCATCACCGCGTCCGTGGCGGCGCCGATGGCCTCCTTGAACGGCGGCGCGTCCAGCTGCTCCCACTGCTGGCGGTCGTGCTCGATCACCGGCAGCGCGGTGTGGCTGTCCTGGTTGGTGTCGCCGTGGCCGGGGAAGTGCTTGACCGCGGCCGACACCGTCTCGCCTGGCTTGGCGGAGTCCTCGTAGCCGCGGACCTGCGCGGCGGTGAGCTGCGCGGCCAGCGCCGGGTCGGAGGAGAAGGAGCGCACCCCGATCACCGGGTTGGCCGGGTTGACGTTGACGTCACCGCTCGGCGCGAAGTCCTGGTTGAGCCCCATCGCGCGCAGTTCCTGGCCGGTGATCGCGGCGGCGCGCTCGGCGTCCTCCGGGGAGCGGCCGGCGCCGAGCGCCATGTTGCCGGGGAACTGGGTCGCGGGCTCGTGGATCCGGGTGACCTGGCCCTGCTCCTGGTCGGTGGAGATCAGCAGCGGCACCTTGGCCCCCGAGTTGACCGCGGCGTTCTGCAACCCGTTGGACAGCTCGGCGATCTGCTTCGGCTCGTAGAGGCTGTTGGTCCAGGAGAAGTGGATGATGCCGCCGAGGTGGTACTTCTGCACCACCTGGGCCGGCGTGTCGACGCCGAACTCCTCCTTGTTCTTGGGGTCCGCGGTGTCCGCGGTGCGCCCGTAGGCGTAGGTGACGAAGAGCTGCCCCACCTTCTCCTCGAGCGTCATCTCCTTGAGCAGATCGGCGGGTCGGTGCGGCGCGGACGCACCACCGGTGGCCGTGAGCGTCACCGCTCCGACGGCCAGGGCGCTGAGCGCGATCGCGGCGCGGCGCGTGCGGGTCTTCGGGGACACGTTCGCCTCCCTGCGGGGCGGATCTTCGCCAGACGGGTAAGAGTTCACCACGAAATCGGACGATTTCGGAAGTTACTCACGACATCACGGCCGGTCAACGAAATCGGATCGGCGTGGGCGAAAGACGCCACGGCTGGAGGAAGGCAGAAATACGGCGGAGCCCGCCGATCGGATCGGCGGGCTCCGCCCCACTGCGCGAGTACTCGGGTTACCAAGCGTGCACTCTGTCGTAACTTCCGGGCTAGGCGTCCGGCGTCCCGGTACGCAACCCCGTGGAACGACCAGCCTTGTGTGCGGCAACGCGTGGGTGCTCCAAGCCTCGCACGCGGAGGTCTGATCGGGGTGGACGTTACTTCTCCTCCGTAACGTCCCTGGCCAATCAGCGTCCGCACCTCCATTTGTAGACGGTGACGCCCGTCACTGCAAGGGCTTCGAGCGCTGTCGACGTCGCGACTTCGCAGACTGGCGATCATCGCGCGCTTTGCGGTATGGCGTCAGCGAAATCGCGGGTCAGCGACGACGTCGCCAGGCGCGCAATCCCCACCACGCGGCGCCGGCCGCGGCGACCGCGCCCATCCCGACCCCGGCCGCGGTGACCGCCGCGCGCGAGGGGGTGGGGATCCGGGCCCGCAGCGACACCGGGTGGTCGAAGGCCAGCGACGGCCAGCCGCGCTGCACCGCTTCCTTGCGCAGCGCGCGGTCCGGGTTGATCACGGTGGGGTGCCCGACGGCTTCCAGCAGCGGCAGGTCGGTGATCGAGTCGGAGTACGCGTGGCACTCGGAGAGGTCGTAGCCGTTCTGCTCGGCGAGCTCGTTGGCGGCGATCGCCTTGTTCTCCGCCGAGCAGTAGAAGTCGACCTCGCCGGTGTAGCGGCCGTCGGCCACCACCATCCGGGTGCCCGACCAGTGGTCGGCGCCGAGCAGCTTCGAGATCGGGGCGACGACCTCCTCGCCGGAGGCCGACAGCACGACGATGTCGTGGCCCTGCTCCTGGTGCTCGGCGATCAGCTGGGTGGCTTCCTTGTAGACCAGCGGATCGACGATGTCGTGCAGGGTTTCCTCGACGATCGCGTTGACCTGCTCGACGTCCCAGCCGGAGCACAGCGACGTGATGTGCGCGCGCATCCGGTCCATCTGATCGGTGTCGGCACCGGCCAGCATGAACACGAACTGGGCGTAGGCGCTCTTGAGCACGGCCCGCCGGTTGATCAGTCCCTCTTGGAAGAACGGTCGGCTGAAGGCGAGCGTGCTCGACTTGGCGATGATCGTCTTGTCCAGGTCGAAGAACGCTGCCACCCGGCGGCCGGTGTGGGGCGAGGGGTTCGCGGGCTCTGTCACGCCGCACAGCATACGAGCTGCGGCGGGTCGATCGCGGGCCGCGCACGGGCCGTGGCCCGTACCGGTGTTATTTCACGCTGCGTGCATTCTGGCTCGGGTATTCCGGCTAGCGGGATACATTTCTTGACTCGAATGATTGCTTGCGTCTGATAGGTGCGCACCGAGAGCAATAACGTTCCCTCAAATGGACGGGGGGCATTGCGAGCGATCTGCGGGATACAGTGTGTGGAGTCCGGTCCGCCGGACTGGTTCAGCTCGACCCCCCGGAGCTGAACTGACGACGACCCCCGCCCCTCCCCCCTGGCGGGGGTCGTCCCATTTCTGCGGTAGCTCCCCTGCGCGTCAGATGCGCGATTCGCGGAGTCGGCCGAGCGCGTCGGTCACGCCTGCGGGGTGGGTTTCGAGGTCTGCGAGCGCAATGGGAAATCGGAATTCCGAGGTTTTTTCGGAATGCGGCGGATCGGCATGCGTTGCGGACTCGTCTTGTGCCGCGGGGGTTCCGCTACCTGCGCTGCGGTGCGAGTCGTCCGGTAATCGCTTCTCTCGCAACCCTTTCGTGTAGTCGGAGTTGTCCACAGAGAACTGATTTGTCCACAGATTTCGAAAACCTCCTTGGCAGGAGTCGAAGTTCGGTGCACCGTGGTTGTCGAGCGGCCCGTTCAGGGTTTTCCGCTCCGATCCTCAATTCGCCGGAAGGCTTTTGTCATGACTGCTGCACGTCCGCTTCTTGTTGTGCGAGATGGCGACCTGGCCGAAGAAGTTTCGCGCCTGGCCGCCGCGTCCTGCGGTGAACTGGTGCGCGCCGGAGAACTGTCCGCACCGGCTTGGCGCGCGGCGCCGTTGGTGCTGCTCGACGCGGCTGCCGCAGCCGCCGGAGTAGCAGGTGGGTTGCCGCGAAGACGCGGCGTCGTCGTGCTCTGCCGAGATCCGACGCCGGAGCTGTGGCGGGTCGCGTTCGAGATCGGCGCGGACCAGGTGATCACCCTGCCCGTCCAGGAGACGGCGCTGATCGAGCTGCTGGCCGATGCGGCGGACAGCCCGCCGCAGGACGGCCGGGTCCTCGCGGTGCTGGGCGGTTGCGGAGGCGCTGGAGCGTCAGTGCTGGCCGCTGCTGCCGCGGTGCTCGCCGCTCGCGGAGGCGCGCGTGCGCTGCTGGTGGACTGCGATCCGCTGGGCGGCGGTGTCGACCTCGCGGTGGGTGCCGAGGCGGACGAGGGTTTGCGCTGGTCGGGGCTGGCGGTCAACGCCGGTCGGCTCGGGGCGAGCGCGCTGCACCAGGCGCTGCCCGAACGCCGGATCGGCTCTGGCGCGATCACGGTGCTGTCCTGCGATCGCGGCGGACCGTCCAGCGGGCTGACCCCGGAAGGCGTGCGAGCGGTGCTGGCGGCCGGTCGGCGCGCTGGTGATGTCGTCGTGTGCGACGTGCCGCGCGTCCTATCGGAGCCGGCTGCTGCCGCGCTGCGCGAGGCCGATCTCGCGGTGGTCGTCGTACCAGCGGAGGTCCGCGCGGTGGCGGCGGCCGAGCGGGTCGTGGCGGCGGCCGGGGAGCACGCCGCGGGCCCCGTCCGCCTGGTCGTGCGCGGTCCCGCGCCAGGTGGACTCCGGTCGGCCGATGTGGTGCGAGCGGTGGGCGCCGAGGTTCTGGCCACCATGAGGCCAGAACCGCAGCTGCCGGCGCTCGTGGACTGCGGTGGGCTGGCGCGGCTGCGCCGTCGCGGTCCGGTGGCCCGAGCGGCCCGGCAGGTGCTGGCCGCGCTCGAACCGGCCTGAACCTTCTCGACGAGTTTTCCCCTGCGTTGAAAGGAGAGTCATGTCCACGAGTCGTGTTCTGGAACCGGCGGTCGGCGGTGCGGTGGACGGCGAGCTGCTGGCCCGGGTCCGCAACCGGCTGGTCGGCAGCGGTTCCGCCTTGACCTCCAGCGCCGTCGCCTCCGCGGTCCGCGAGGAATCCGGCGGGCTGGTGGCCGATGCCGATGTGCTCGCCGCACTTCGCCTGGTGCAGCAGGAGTTTCGCGGTGCCGGAGTGCTGGAACCGCTGCTGCACGACCCGGAGGTGTGCGACGTGCTGGTGACCGCGCCGAACAAGGTCTGGGTGGATCGCGGCAACGGCCTCCAGCGGGCTGCGGTGCGCTTCGCCGACGAGGACGCGGTGCGGCGCTTGGCGCAACGCCTCGCGATGTCCACCGGCCGTCGGCTCGACGACGCGCAACCGTGGGTCGACGCCTGGCTACCGCAGGAGAGCACCTCCGGTGCGGTGCGGCTGCACGCGGTCCTGCCGCCTGTGGCGGGCGAGGGGACCTGCATCTCGCTGCGCATCCTCCGCCCGGCGGCGCACGACCTGGCCGCGCTGCAGCAATCGGGCGCGTTCGACGGGCCGACCGCGCAGGTGCTGCGCGAGGTAGTCGCCGCGCGGTTGGCATTCCTGGTGGTCGGTGGCACGGCGAGCGGGAAGACGACGTTGCTGGCGGCGATGTTGGGCGAGGTCGCCGAGACCGAGCGGATCGTCTGCGTCGAGGAGGCCGCCGAGCTGCACCCGAGCCATCCGCACGTGGTCCGGCTGCTCACCCGGCCGCCGAACGTCGAAGGCGTCGGCGAGATCCAGGTCCGCGACCTGGTGCGCCAAGCCCTGCGGATGCGGCCGGATCGGCTGATCGTCGGCGAGGTGCGCGGCGGCGAGGTCCGGGAGCTGCTGGCGGCGCTGAACACCGGCCACGACGGGGGCGGGGGCACGCTGCACGCGAATTCTCCGCAGGAGGTCCCGGCCCGGATGGAAGCGCTGGCCGCGCTGGGCGGGCTGTCGCGCACGGCGCTGCACAGCCAGCTCGCCGCGGCCGTGCAGGTGGTGCTGCACGTTCGGCGGAGCGCGCAGCGGGGCCGGTATCTGGCCGGTATCGGCGTGATGCGGCGCGACGGGGAGCGGGTCCAGGTCGTTCCGGCCTGGCAGCGCGACGGCGGCTGGGCATCGGGCCGTGCGGACTTGGCCGCGTTGTTGTCGGCGAGGGGCGGTGCGTTGCCGTGCTGATCCCCGTGCTGCTGGCCGCAGCGGTGCTGTGCTGGCCGGTGGTCCGCTCCCGCGACCGGCTCGGGGTTCGAACGCGGCCAGCGCTCGGACCGGTGCGCCACGCGCGGTTGCTCGCGGTGCTGGTGGCATCGGTCGTCGGGCTCGTCCTAGCTGGTCCGGCAGGCCTTTTCGCGGGATCGGGGCTGGCGCTGCTCGGCGTGCACCACTGGCAGTCCGTGCGGCGGAGGCGGGATCGGCTCGCCCGTGCCGACGAGCTGACCGCTGGGCTGCGGCTGTTGGTGGCTCAACTGCGGGCGGGTGCGCATCCCGCGTCGGCGGCGGAAGGTGCTGCGGACGAGGCAGGACCGGCGGTCGCGGGAGTTTTCCGGGACATGGCCGCAACGGTGCGGCTCGGCGGGGACGTGGCCACCGTCCTGCGCGGATGCGAGCTCGTCGAGTTGCGCGCGCCGCTGGGGCGGATCGCCAGGGCGTGGGCGTTGGCGGAACGGCACGGCGTCGCGCTGGCCGACCTGCTCGACGCGGTCCGTCGCGATGTCGAGCGGCGCTCGGCGTTCCGCCGCGGGGTCGAGGCGAAGCTGGCCGGTCCGCGCTCGACGGCAGCGGTGCTCACCGGGTTGCCGATCTGCGGCCTGCTGTTCGGCGAAGCAATCGGATCGGGGCCGCTCGAGGTGCTCAACGGCGGACTGGTGGGACAGCTGTTGTTGCTGGTGGGCGTGGCCCTGCTAGCGGCTGGGGCGATCTGGACGTTGCGGCTGACCGAGGCGGTGCAGTCGTGATCGAAGTCGCCCCGGTGCTCGCGGCGGTTGCGGTGCTGATCGCCCCCACCGCGTCGGGACGGGAAAGGCTGCGGTCGCTGCGTCCGCGGTCCCAGCCGAAGCAGCGGGCGTCCGCCGCCGCGTGGCTGCTCCCGCTGGCCGTGGGATCGGTCGCCGTGCAGGTGTTCGGCCTGGTCATGGGGGTCCTGATCGGCTTGGCCGCGGCGATCGCCGCGCGCCGGTGGTCGGTGGCCCGAAGACGCGAGCGCACCGATCCGCTGGTGCTGGCGGCCGGCTGGGACCTGCTCGCCGCCGGAATGCGGGCAGGACTGCCGGTGCCGGTGGTCGTGCAGGCGGTGGCCGACGAACTCGCCGGCGCCGCGCGCCGAACCCTGCGCGAGGTCGCCGATCACCTCGCGCTCGGATCGGACGCGGTGACGAGCTGGGAACCGGCGCTGTCGAACCCGGACACCGCCGAGCTCGCCCGCGCGGCGAGGCGAACGGCCCGCACCGGTCAGGGCCTGGCCGAGGTGGCCGCCGAGCTGGCCGAGCACGCCCGCGCCACGGTCACCGAGCAGGCCGAAGCACGTGCCCAACGAGCGACGGTGTGGATCTCAGCGCCGCTGGGCCTGTGCTTCCTGCCCGCGTTCCTGTGCCTCGGCGTGGTCCCCGTGGTCATGGGAACTCTGCATCGGCTGACCGTGCCCTGGTGATCGACAAATCCACTGTGGACATTTGGAGGAGAGATGGTGGATCTGCACTTCCCCGTTCGCCGGCTGCGCGCGTTGCTGCGCGGCGACGGCGGGATGACGACGGCTGAGTACGCGATGGGGACGGTGGCGGCGGTCGCGTTCGCCTCGCTGCTGTTCGACATCGTCACCGGCGGCACGATCAAGGACGCGCTCGCCGGTCTCATCGAGCGCAGCCTGGAGGGTGGCGAGGTCTGATGACCGCACAGGTGGCTCCGGTGCCGCACGGCGCCGGAGCGCCCGACCGCGGCGCGGTGACGGTCGAAGCCGCACTGGGCATCTGCTCGGTGGTGGCGGTGTTCGTGCTGGCCCTGGTCGGTGCCAACGCGCTGATCGGCCACCTCCGCTGCACGGACGCGGCGGTCGAGGCAGCTCGCCTGGCGGCGCGCGGAGACCAGGCGCGCGTCGAGGAAGCGGTCCGCCGGATAGCACCGGCAGGTGCGGCGCTGGAGATGCAGGTCGACGGAGACGTCGTCCGCGCGGAGGTGAGCATGCCGCTGCCCGCCCAGCTGCCCGGGCGCTGGCTGCACGCGCGGGCGGTGGCCGTGCTGGAACCGGGCGTCGAAGGGCAGGTGGTGCGATGAGCGGCGATCGGGGAGCGGCCACTGCGTTGTCCGCGATCCTCGCGCTGGCACTGCTCGCGCTGCTCGTGTTCGTCGTCCACCTCGGTGCGGCCGTCACTGCTCGGCACCGGGCGGAAGGTGCTGCCGACCTGGCGGCGTTGGCCGCCGCAGCGCACGCGCCGCGCGGGCCGGAAGTGGCGTGCGAGCGGGCTGCGGAAGTCGCCGACGGCATGCGCGTCGCGGTCGTCGAGTGCCGATTGGAGGGCTGGAACGCCCGCGTGACCGTTCAAGCTGATCTTCCCGCGACTCCGCCGTTCGGCGGAAAGGCCAGCGCACGGGCGCACGCAGGGCCGATCGACGGGTGATCGGGGTAGCCACGACGAACGGTCGATGAACGGTTGGGGAAGTCCGCGCCATCAGTGCTTCCGAAACCGTTCATCCAGATGATCTTTCTGCTGACGTGTTCCGCCCGAGCGCGTTCGTCGCGGCTGAACGACCGGTCGCCGACGCGGGGTGTACTCGGCGGGGTGGCATGCCGTTGATTAGAGGTGTGAGCGGGACGACTCAACGAGTTCACGACAACGAGGTCGAGAACAGGTGGTTCCCCCGAAGACCACCGGTCAACCGCCCACTGTGGAGCAAGGAGGCGGAACAGATGCAATGGTCGGCGGAGAGGTGGCAGAGCGCCTTCCGCGGCGTCCCGGCCCACCCGGCCGGGTTGACCAGCAGCCGGATCGAACTGCGCGTGCAGGCAATCGGATTCGCTTCGCGCGGTTGGCCGGTGCTTCCCGGAACCTATCCCGATGGAGACCACTGGATCGGCCGGCACGGTCGCCAGGAGCACGGCCCGATGCCGGTGCACCGCGACTGGCAGACCCGGCTGGGCACCAACCCCGACGAGGTGACGGCCTGGTGGGCCGAGCACCCCTACAGCCTGCTGATCGCGACCGGCAGCACGGTCGACGCGCTCGAGGTCGACCCGGTCCTCGGCCGGGCCGGAGCCTCGGTGCTGCGCGCCCTCGGCTTCCCGGTGCCGATCGTGGCGACCCCGAAGGGACGCTGGTACTTCATGATGGCCGGTGGTGGTGAACTCGCCCCCGAGCTGGCCGACGTGCCCGGAATCCGCTTGCACGGCAAGGGGAGCTGGGTGCCCATGCCACCCTCCGCCTACCCGGGCGGTTCGGTGCACTGGAGGGTCAAGCCGGAGGTCTGCGCCTGGCGGCTGCCCACTCCGGACTTCGTGCAGGAAGCGCTCTGCACGGGTCGGGAGAACCTCGAGAACGACCCAGACGTGGCGGAACTCCTCGCGGCGAGCAGCTAACCCTGCCGACCGTGCTGGCGCCGAGCGGATCGGCATCCGCGCCCGGGCTCCCCGACACGACCGGACACGCACACATCCGAGCACGCAACGGTTCCTCTGTGCTCAAGACCCGTTGTGGACGGTCGTGCAGCCCAGCCGATCCTCACCCAGCGCCACCCCCGAGCACGGTCGACACCGCGTCGAGAACAGCCACCGCCCCCGCCTTGTCCAGCGGTTCGTTGCCGTTCCCGCACTTGGGCGACTGAACGCAGGACGGGCACCCAGCCGGGCAATCGCAGGAAGCGATCGCTTCCCGCGTCGCGGCCAACCAAGGGATCAATGCGGCAAAACCGCGATCGGCGAATCCGGCCCCTCCCGGATGCCCGTCGTGCACGAACACCGTTGCCTCCCCGGTGTCGACGTGCATCGCGGTGGACACCCCGCCGATGTCCCAACGATCACAGGTCGCGAACAGCGGTAGCAGGCCGATCGCCGCGTGCTCGGCGGCATGCAGCGCACCGGGGATGCGCGCCGGATCCAGCCCGGCGCCCCCCGGTGCGCTGCTCATCAGCAGCTCGGAGCTGACCGTGTACCAGACGGCGCGGGTCAGCAGGGTTTGCGCCGGGAGGTCCAGCGCGACCTGGTCCAGCACCTGCCCGGACGGCCGTTTCCGCAGGTAGCCGACGACCTGCGAGGTCACTTCCACCTCGCCCAGGCAGATCGTCACACCCCGTCCGGTGTCCTGGCGCTCGATGGTCCGCAGCACCGAGATGTCCACGACGTTGCGCGGCGAGGTCGTCCAGTCCGGACTCTCCGGGTGCACCAGCGCGATACCGGTCTCCAGGTCCAGGTCGTCGACCACGAACGATTCGCCGCGGTGCAGGTACACCGCGCCCGGGTGCACGGTGCCGCAGGCGGAATCCGGATCCACCGTGCCCAGCATCCGGCCGGAATCGCCCTCCACCACCGCGACCGGGTGCCCGCCGGCGCCGCGCAGCTCCACCGTCCGGTGTGGACGTTCCCGGGAGGTCCAGAACCAGCCGTGCGGGCGTTTGCGCAGCACGCCGTCCGCGGTGAGCGCCTGCACCGCGAGCTGCGCGGGTTCGCCGCCGAAGATCTCGAACGACGTCTCGTCGAGCGGCAGTTCCGCGGCTGCGCAGGCCAGGTGCGGTTCGAGCACGTACGGGTTGGTCGGGTCGAGCACCGTGGCCTCGACCGGCCGGTCCAGCATCGCGGGCGGGTGGTGCACCAGGTAGGTGTCCAGCGGATCGTCCCTGGCCACGAACACCACCAGCGCGCCTTCGCCGTCCCGCCCGGCGCGACCGGCCTGCTGCCAGAACGAGGCGAGCGTGCCCGGGTAACCGGCGACCACCACGGCGTCGAGCCCGGAGATGTCGACGCCCAGCTCCAGCGCGTTGGTGGTCGCCACCGCGAGCAGTTCGCCGGTGAGCAGCGAGCGCTCCAGCTCGCGCCGATCCTCGGGCAGGTATCCCCCGCGGTAGGAGGCGACCTTGGCGGGCAATTCGTCATCCACTTCGGACAGCGCGCGCTGCGCGGCGATCGCGGCCAGCTCGACACCGCGCCGGGATCGGATGAACGCCAGCGTCCGGGCGTCCTCGATGACCAGCTCCGTCATGATCCGCGCCGCCTCGGTGCCCGCGGCCCGGCGCACCGGGGCGCCGTTCTCGCCGAGGATTTCCTCCAGCAGCGGCGGTTCCCAGAGCGCGATGGTCCGGGCTCCGCGCGGTGAGCCGTCGTCGGTGATAGCGCGGCAGGGCACTCCGGTGAGGCGTTCGGCCAGCGCATCCGGATCGGACACGGTGGCGGAAGCGAGCACGAAGACCGGGTCGGCGCCGTAGTGCTGCGCGATCCGGCGCAGTCGGCGCAGCAGCAGCGCGACGTGCGACCCGAACACGCCGCGGTAGGTGTGGCACTCGTCGACCACGATGTGGGTGAGCCGCCGGAAGAACCGGGCCCAGCGGCCGTGGCCGGGCAGGATCCCGTAGTGCAGCATGTCCGGGTTGGTGAAGATCCACCGGCCGTGCGCGCGGATCCAGTCCCGCTCGACCTGCGCGGTGTCGCCGTCGAAGGCGGCCGCGCGGACCTCCTTCAGCCCGAGCTCGTCGACGGTGCGCAGCTGATCGGCGCCCAGCGCCTTGGTGGGCGCGAGGTAGAGCGCGGTCGCGCGGTCGTCTTCGAGCAGCCGGGACAGCACCGGCAGCTGGTAGACCAGCGACTTGCCCGATGCCGTGCCGGTGGCGACCACGACGTGCTCGCCGGCCCGGACGGCTTCGGCGCCTTCGACCTGGTGCACCCACGGCCGTTCGGCGCCGCGGTCGCGGAGGGCGTCGACCAGCTGCGGCGGGGCCCACTCCGGCCAGTCGGCGGTGCGGGCCGGGCGGTTCGGCAGCTGCGCGACGTGGCGGATCGGTGATTCGCCGGTCGGCACCCCGGCCAGCACGCGGTCGAGCAACCGCTTCCCTGTGTTCTGGTCCGCTGCGCGCACACCAGCGAGCCTCGCACAGCCGGGTGTCAGGCCTGCGCACGAGTTCCCGGTTCTCGCAGTCGTGTCGGTATCGCTCGATCGGTTGGTTCTGGCCATCCGGTCGGGGAGCCCGCTGGCAGCCGTCGAACCGCGGCGGATCCTGCGAGGGCGCATCCTATACCTCATGTCACCCGATCGGTCCAAATCAAGATCGGCCCGTCTGGGTGATCAAGTTGGCTACTGGATCGATCAATCGATAACAAATTCCCACGTCGGAGAGAGGTGCACATCACACCGTGAGGTAAGCCACTTGTGGCCTGAATAGACTTCCGATCCACGACGTCGCCACGGACGGCCAGCGGACGATTACCGGCCGTGCGGGCGGGGCCGCCTACCGCGCACTGGAGCCGGTCGAGAACGGCGGGCATTCCGGTGCTGAACCGAGCACAACCCAGGAGGACGGATGTCCCTGCTCACCCCGGTCCAGCACGGCTGGGCCCAGGGCGCTGCACCACCGAGCTCGCAATCCCGGATGAACCTCGCCCAACAAGCCTCCGGAATCGAACTCGGCGGCGCCGAGTACGCGGTCGTCGGCGTGGTCATGGTGATCGCCGTGGCCGCGCTGGCCTTCGGATACGTCCTGATCAAGGAGGTGCTGGCCGCCGGACAGGGCACGGCCAAGATGCAGGACATCGCCCGAGGCGTGCAGGAAGGCGCCTCGGCCTACCTCAACCGGCAGTTCCGCACCCTGGCGATCTTCGCGGTGGTCGTGTTCCTGCTGCTGTTCGCGCTGCCCGCGGAGACCATCGGCGAGCAGATCGGCCGTTCGATCTTCTTCCTGTTCGGCGCCGCGTTCTCGGCCGCCATCGGCTACCTCGGCATGTGGCTGTCCACCCGCGCGAACGTGCGCGTCGCGGCGGCCGCCCGCGAAGCCGGTGAGGGGCGCGAGAAGGCGATGCGCGTCGCGTTCCGCACCGGCGGCGTGGTCGGCATGACCACGGTCGGCCTCGGCCTGTTCGGCGCCGCGCTGGTGGTGCTGGTCTACGCCGGTGGCGCGCCGCGCGTGCTGGAGGGCTTCGGCTTCGGTGCCGCCCTGCTGGCGATGTTCATGCGAGTCGGCGGCGGCATCTTCACCAAGGCCGCCGACGTGGGTGCCGACCTGGTCGGCAAGGTCGAGCAGAACATCCCCGAGGACGACCCGCGCAACGCCGCCACCATCGCCGACAACGTCGGGGACAACGTCGGCGACTGCGCGGGCATGGCGGCCGACCTGTTCGAGTCCTACGCGGTGACCCTGGTCGCCTCGCTGATCCTCGGCACCGCCGCGTTCGGCATGCACGGCCTGCTGTTCCCGCTGATCGTGCCGGCCATCGGCGTGCTGACCGCGGTGATCGGCGTGTACATCACCAAGGCCCGAGGCGGGGAGAGCGCGCTGGTCGCGATCAACCGGTCGTTCTACATCTCCGCGGGGATCTCGGCGGTGCTCTGCGCCGTCGCCGCGCTGCTGTACCTGCCGAGCTCCTTCGCCGACCTCAACGGCGTGTCCCCGGCGCTGCAGCAGACCAGCGGAAACCCGGCGGTGATCGCGCTGGTCGCGGTGATCATCGGCATCCTGCTCGCGGTGGTCATCCTCAAGCTCACCGGCTACTTCACCGCCACCGAGCACCGCCCGGTGCAGGACGTCGGCAAGTCGTCGCTGACCGGTGCGGCCACCGTGATCCTCTCCGGCCTGTCGGTCGGTTTCGAATCCGCCGTCTACACCGCGCTGATCATCGGTGCGGCCGTGTTCGGCGCGTTCCTGCTGTCCGGTTCGCTGCCGGTGGCGCTGTTCGCCATCGCGCTGGCCGGCTGCGGTCTGCTGACCACCGTCGGCGTGATCGTCGCGATGGACACCTTCGGGCCGGTCAGCGACAACGCGCAGGGCATCGCCGAGATGTCCGGTGACGTCGAGGGCGACGGGGCGAAGATCCTCACCGAGCTCGACGCCGTCGGCAACACCACCAAGGCGATCACCAAGGGCATCGCGATCGCCACCGCGGTGCTCGCGGCGACCGCGCTGTTCGGCTCCTACACCGATGCGATCGGCGCGGCGCTGCGCGACGTGGCCGGTCAGCTCAGCGTCTCGGAGTTCTTCGTCTACGCGCCGAACGTGCTGGTGGGCCTGATCATCGGTGCCGCGGTGGTGTTCCTGTTCACCGGTCTGGCGATCAACGCCGTCTCGCGCGCCGCGGGCGCGGTGGTCTACGAGGTGCGCCGCCAGTTCCGGGACAAGCCGGGGATCATGGACGGCTCGGAGCGGCCCGAGTACGGCCGGGTCGTCGACATCTGCACCCGCGACTCGCTGCGCGAGCTGGCCACGCCGGGTCTGCTCGCGGTGCTGGCACCGATCGCGGTCGGCTTCGGCCTCGGCGTCGGCCCGCTGGCCGGCTACCTGGCCGGT
The DNA here is from genome assembly GCF_027853915.1 of Saccharopolyspora oryzae. GTDB lineage: Bacteria > Actinomycetota > Actinomycetes > Mycobacteriales > Pseudonocardiaceae > Saccharopolyspora > Saccharopolyspora oryzae. The sequence goes on along the minus strand of NZ_JAQGLA010000005.1, from coordinate 89,811 downwards.
GCGATCGCCACCGGCACGCTGATGGCGATCTTCCTGGCCAACTCCGGTGGCGCCTGGGACAACTCGAAGAAGCTGGTCGAGGACGGCTACCACGGCGGCAAGGGGTCCGAGGCGCACTCGGCCACGGTCATCGGTGACACCGTCGGCGACCCGTTCAAGGACACCGCGGGCCCGGCGATCAACCCGCTGCTGAAGGTGATGAACCTGGTGTCGGTGCTGATCGCGCCGGCCGTGGTGGCCTTCACCGTCGGCGACACCGCGAACCCGGCGGTGCGCATCGCCATCTCGGTGGTGGCGGTCGCGGTGATCGTCGGCGCGGTGGTGGTCTCCAAGCGGCGCTCGACGTCGATCGCGGAGTCATCCCCTTCCGACGACGACTCCGATGACAAGGCGATCAACGGCGCACCTTCATAACTCGCGGATCAGCTCCTGGAGGGCGTCTTCCCGGTCGGGGAGGCGCCCTCCGCCGTGCGCTGGGGCTTCTGCCGCACGGCGCCCCCGGGTTCCGGGGCGGGATCGCGGGTGGGGGAGAGTCTTGCGGCACGCCGAAGGCAACTCCGATCCGTGCGAGGAGTGCGCATGAAGTTACGTTCGACGCCCATCGCGGTGCTGGCCGCCGTCCCGTTCGCGCTGGCCGGTTGCGCCGGAGGACCGGCGGCCCCGGCTCCGCCGCCCGAGCCGAGCGCGCAGGCGGTCAACTGGACCGGAAAGGTGTGCGGGCTGGTCAGCGGCTTCAGCGAGTCCCAGCAGCACATGCCCGGGCTGGACCGGACCAACACCACCTCGGTGAAGAAGTCGGTGATCGCCCGCATCGACGCCGCCGAGAAGTCCGCCGACGACACGGTGCGCGGCCTGACGGACCTCGGCGCCCCGCCGGTCAAGGGCGCGGAGCAGATCGGCACCGGCTTCCAGGAGGGCTTCTCCGAGGTGCGCGACGTCCTGCGCGGCGCGCGGGGCAAGGCCGAGCAGATCGACACCGGCGACAAGCAGCGCTTCGAGCAGGGCATGGCCGATCTCCAGAAGGAGCTGGACAAGGGCAGCCACCTCGACCTCAAGCAGAAGCTGGTCCAGCTGGAGCAGAACGCGGAGCTCAACGCGGCGGCCCACCGAGCCCCCGAGTGCCAACCGTTCTTCACCAAGCCCAAGGACCAACAACCACCCCGCTGACCCCACCTGTCCGATGGGTCCGCAAATTCCATTGAAATCAGACGTCCGATTTCAATGGAATTTGCGGATCTCGGGGCTGGTGGGGGCGCAGTTTCAATTGAAACTGTGGTTCCCGTTCGCGCAATCGGGTGGAAGGCATGGCGCAGGTCGAACTACTGTTCTAGCATGCGGGCCGTGGACCAGCTGTCCTTCTACTCGGCCGAGGCGCGGCAACCCGTCGTCGCCGACCTGGCGGGCATGCTGTGCGGACCGGGCCAAGCGGTCGGCTTCGGCCGCGGCACCGCCGCCCGGCTGTCGGTCGTGGTCGACGCCGAGTGGCGCGCCCGTGCTCTGGTCGAGGCGTGCGCGCAGCGCGGGGTGGACGCCGAGCTCGGCCGCTCCGAAGAAGGGCACCCGCTGATCCGCACCGCGTTCCGCAGCGATCTCACCGGTCTCGCCGCGCACTGGCTGCGAGGCGCGGTGAAGTCCGTCCCGGGCGGTTACGTCCCGGACGGCGCCGCCCTGCGGATCTGGGCGCTGACCGCGGGCTCCGCCGAGCCCGCCGGCTACCGCCTCGGGCTCGACCCGCACGCGCCGGACACGCACGCGCCGCTGGCCGCGGCGCTGACCCGCTGCGGCCTCCCGGTCAAGCCGGTCGGTCCGCGCGCGGGTGGCCCGGCGCTCCGCGTCACCGGGCGCAAGCGCCTGACCAGGCTCGTCGAGCTGGTCGGGCCGATGCCCGATGGTGCGATCGAGCGAACGTGGCCGTTGGTGTCCTGACCGGTTTGACGCATATCACGCCAGGTCACGCAACGGAACACTTTCGTCACCCGATACGTTCGTAGGGCAAGACGCCGACGTGCACAGGCGTGTTATGTGCAACCCTGTGCCTTCCCGGGCAGCGCATCGAACTGCGCGCGGGGCACACTGAAGGACTTGTCGGGTAGCAAAGGATGCTTCCGGGAGAAGAGAGCGGGTAAGCGTGGCTGGGTCGACACGGACGAAGAAGGCTGGCGGGACCGGCCGGGCTTCGGGGTCCCCCAACAGCGGGGTTGGCTCCGGCGGCCGGCGTCTGGTGATCGTCGAGTCGCCTGCGAAGGCCAAGAAGATCGCCTCCTACCTCGGCTCGAACTTCATCGTGGAGTCCTCCCGCGGCCACATCCGGGACCTGCCCAAGAACGCCAAGGACGTGCCGGAGAAGTACAAGGGCCAGGCCTGGGCGCGGCTCGGCGTGGACGTCGAGAACGACTTCGAACCGCTGTACCTCGTCTCCTCCGACAAGAAGTCCACGGTCACCGAGCTGAAGGAAGCGCTCAAGCAGGTCGACGAGCTCTACCTCGCCACTGACGGTGACCGCGAGGGCGAAGCGATCGCCTGGCACCTGCTGGAGACGCTGAAGCCGAAGGTCCCGGTGCGCCGGATGGTGTTCCACGAGATCACCGAGTCGGCGATCCAGGCGGCCGCCGCGAACCCGCGCGACCTGGACAACGACCTGGTGGACGCGCAGGAGACCCGCCGCATCCTGGACCGGCTGTACGGCTACGAGGTCAGCCCGGTGCTGTGGAAGAAGGTCATGCCGAAGCTGTCGGCGGGCCGCGTGCAGTCGGTGGCGACCCGGATCGTGGTGGAGCGCGAGCGCGAGCGGATCAAGTTCGTCCCGGCCGACTACTGGGACATCTCCGCGCAGATGGACGCCGGCCCGGACGCCTCGCCGCGCCGCTTCGGCGCCCGCCTGGTCTCCGTGGACGGCGCGAAGCTGGCCACCGGCCGCGACTTCGGCCCGGACGGCCAGCTGAAGAACGCCGACACCCGGGTGCTGGGCGAGGCCGAGGCCCGCGCGCTGGCCGCGGCGCTGACCGATGCGCAGCTGCACGTCTCCAGCGCCGAGGAGAAGCCGTACACGCGCAAGCCGTACGCGCCGTTCATGACCTCCACGCTGCAGCAGGAGGCCAGCCGCAAGCTGCGCTTCTCGGCGGACCGCACGATGCGCACGGCGCAGCGGCTGTACGAGAACGGTTACATCACCTACATGCGTACCGACTCCACGACGCTGTCGGAGACGGCGATCAACGCGGCGCGCAACCAGGCCCGTGACCTCTACGGCGAGCAGTACCTGTCGCCGCAGCCGCGCCAGTACAACCGCAAGGTGAAGAACGCGCAGGAGGCGCACGAGGCGATCCGCCCGGCGGGCGAGAGCTTCCGCACCCCCGGCGCGGTCGCCGCCGAGCTGGGCAACGACGTCGACGGCTTCAAGCTGTACGAGCTGATCTGGCAGCGCACCATCGCCTCCCAGATGGCCGACGCCAAGGGCACCACCCTGTCGGTGCGCATCACCGGCACCGCGACCAGCGGCGAGGAGTGCACGTTCGCCGCATCCGGCCGCACCATCACCTTCGCGGGCTTCCTGAAGGCCTACGTCGAGGCGGTGGACTCGGAGGCCGGTGGCGTCGCCGACGACGCCGAGTCGCGGCTGCCGCAGCTGGTCAAGGACCAGCCGGTCACCGCGCCGGAGCTGTCGCCGGACGGGCACACCACCAACCCGCCGCCGCGCTTCACCGAGGCCAGCCTGGTCAAGACGATGGAAGAGCTGGGCATCGGCCGTCCCTCGACCTACGCCTCGATCATCAGCACCGTGCAGGAGCGCGGCTACGTGTGGAAGAAGGGCTCCGCCCTGGTCCCGTCGTGGATCGCCTTCGCCGTGGTCGGGCTGCTGGAGAAGCACTTCGAGCGGCTGGTGGACTACGACTTCACCGCGACGCTCGAGGACGAGCTGGACCGCATCGCCGAGGGCCGCGAGCAGCGCACCAGCTGGCTGACCGGCTTCTACTTCGGCGGTTCGGTGGGCCCGGAGGGCTCGATCGGCCGCGTCGGCGGGCTGAAGAAGCTGGTCGGTTCGGGCGTCGAGGAGATCGACCCGCGGGAGGTCAACTCGATCCCGATGTTCACCGACGAGCAGGACCGCACCATCTACGTGCGGGTCGGCCGCTACGGCCCGTACCTGGAGCGGACGCTGGAGGACGAGACGTCGCAGCGGGCGAACCTGCCCGACGACCTGCCGCCGGACGAGCTGACCCTGGAGATCGCGGAGAAGCTGTTCGCCACTCCGATGGAGGGCCGCAGCCTCGGCACCGACCCGGAGTCGGGGCACGAGGTGGTGGCCAAGGAGGGCCGCTTCGGCCCGTACGTCACCGAGGTCCTGCCCGAGGGCAGCAAGGGCAAGCCGCGCACCGGCAGCCTGTTCAAGTCGATGTCGCTGGACACCGTGACCCTCGACGACGCGCTGAAGCTGCTGTCGCTGCCGCGCGTGGTCGGCAAGGACCCGGAGAGCGACAACGAGATCACCGCGCAGAACGGCCGCTACGGCCCGTACCTGAAGAAGGGCACGGACTCGCGGTCGCTGGACACCGAGGAGCAGATCTTCTCGATCACCCTCGAAGAGGCGCTGAAGATCTACGAGCAGCCGAAGCAGCGCGGTCGGCGGGCAGCGGCGGCGCCGCTGCGCGAGCTGGGCGAGGCGTCGGACACCGGCAAGCCGCTGGTGATCAAGGACGGTCGCTTCGGCCCGTACGTCACCGACGGCGAGACCAACGCGTCGCTGCGCAAGGGTGACGACGTCGAGTCGCTGACGATGGACCGCGCGATGGAGCTGCTCGCGGAGCGGCGGGCCAAGGCCCCGGCCAAGAAGAAGGCCCCGGCCAAGAAGTCCACCACCGCGAAGAAGTCGACGACGACCGCGGCGAAGAAGACGACCACCGCGGCGAAGAAGACCACGAGCACGGCGAAGAAGACGACCGGCACCACGGCCAAGCGGGCCAGCTCCTCGTCGAAGTCGTCGTGACCCGGCGGGATGCGCTTTCGGGCCAGGACGGCACGCAGGCGCTGTCGCCGCTGCACCACTTCCCGGATGCGCTGACCTCTGCGCACGCGGCGCCGCCGACCCGAGAGTCGGTGGCGCCGTCCGCGCCGGTCCCGGAACCGGTCGAAGAACTCGACCGGCCGCTTCGGCGTCGACCCGCGCACCAGGCGCCCGCGCAGCAGCAGCCTCCGCAGAAGAAGCAGCAGCAGAAGAAGAACAGCAAGGCCGGGGCGATCGGCTGCTACCTGTTCCTCGCCTTCGCAGTGCTGATGATCTTGCTCTCCGTGTTCGGCTGAGGCCTCCGCCTGCCGTCAGGGCAGCACCGTAGAGTCGTGAGTGGGAAAACCGCCTCCAACCGGTTTTCGCACTCACGACCCGCGCACTCGACACGGGAGGCGACGCGATGCGGACCGACGCTCCGGAGCAGCTGAACACCGGGGTGTGGGCGGAGGTCGTCGGCCAGCCCGATGCGGTGCGGACGCTGCACGCCGCGGCGAACGCGGCTCACCTCCAAGTCCGCGGCGAACCGGTCCCGCCGGGCGCCATGACGCACGCCTGGCTGTTCACCGGCCCGCCCGGTTCGGGCCGTTCGATCGCGGCCCGCGCCTTCGCCGCTGCGCTGCAGTGCACCGACCCAGGGGCGGTGGGCTGCGGAGGTTGCGCGGCATGCCGCACGGTGTTGCAGGGCACCCACGCCGACGTGCGCGTGGTGGCGCCGGAAGGCCTGTCGATCTCGGTCGCGGAGATGCGCTCCCTGGTGCAAGCGGCGGCCCGCCGGCCGACCACCGGCCAATGGCGCATCGTGCTGATCGAGGACGCCGACCGCCTCACCGAAGGCGCGGCGAACGCGCTGCTCAAGGCGGTGGAAGAGCCGCCCCCGCGCACGGTGTTCCTGCTCTGCGCGCCCTCGGACCACCCGGAGGACGTGTCCGTCACGATCCGCTCCCGCTGCCGCGTGGTGCAGCTGCGCACGCCGTTGGCCGACGCCATCGCCGAGGTGCTGCACGAGCGCGACGGCGTCGACGCCGAACGCGCGCAGTGGGCGGCGTCGGTGTGCGGCGGCCACATCGGCCGCGCGCGGCGGTTGGCGACCGACGAGGAAGCGCGCGAGCGGCGCGAGTCGGTGCTGCGCATCCCGACGGGCATGCGCAGGTTCTCGGACGTGTTCACCGCGGCGACCGGCCTGGTGAGGCTGGCCGAGACCGAGGCGACCACGGCGAACGAGGACCGCAACGAGGCGGAGAAGGAAGAGCTGAAGACCGCGATGGGCGCGGGCGGCACCGGCAAGGGCACGGCCGCGGCGACCCGAGGGGCCAACGCGGCGCTGAAAGAGCTGGAGAAGCGCCAGAAGTCGCGCGCCACCCGCTCCCAGCGAGACGCCCTCGACCTGGCCCTGGTCGACCTGGCGGGCTTCTACCGCGACGTCCTGGTGACCCGGGCGGGCGCACCGGCGCCCCTGAACCACCCGGACTTCGAGCGCTCGATCGCCAAAGCGGCGCAGGAGTGGACCTCAGAGTCGGCCCTCCGCCGCCTGGACGCGGTCCTCGAATGCCGGGTGGCCCTGACCCAGAACGTGAAGCCGATCATCGCGGTGGAAGCGATGCTCGCCACCCTCCACACCGGCTGACGTCCACAGTGGACTTCCTTGCGCTCAGGCGCGGCGGCGGGGGAGGACGGCGATGATGATGGCGCCCATGAGCAGCAGCGCCGTGCCGGTCCAGAACAGCGGGACGACGTAGTAGCCGCTGCTGGTGAGGGCTAGACGTTCCACTGCTTGCGGGGTCGTGCCCGCTGGCGCTGCGGCGGCCGGGGCCGGTGCGGTCGTGCAGTCCACGCCTCCGTCGGGAGCCGCGGCGCGGGCGATCTGCTCGCCGAAGGACACCTGCACCAGCGAGGTCGGCAGGCCGACCGCGTGGCCGCGCAGGATTTGGAGGTCGAAAAGCCGTGCTGCGGCGCGGACTTCGGTGCCCACCACGTCCTTCTTGAGCTCGCCGGCGCTGAGCCGGATCACCCCGGCGTCGACGACGCGCTGGTCGAGTCCGGGCAGCGGCACGTCCAGGTTCGGGTGCGCGGCGTCGAGCTTCCCGAGCTCCTGGCCGCCGCGCGAAACCCGCAGCACCGGCACTTGGTAGTCCACAGTGGAGGTCGACGGGTCGCCGGTGGCGGTTGCGGTCAGGCGAGGTGAGCCGACCACGTCGACCTGGATCTCCTGCGGGGTCCCGGCGAAGAGCCGGACACCGGCCAGCTGCAGGCTCGAGGTGGCCTGGACGGCCTTGCGGTCCTGCCCGGGCACGTTGACGAGCTGCACGTTGGAGTGCGCTTCCGCGGTTTCCGGAATCCGCAGCAGCGATCCGGCGCCGTTCGCGGCGGGTTTCCCGCCGTTGAGCAGCCCGCCCAGCGACAGGCCTTCCGGCAGCGCGTTCACGGCCGATGCGCTGCCCATCGAGTACCGGGCGTCGGCGATCGGCGACACGCACGGCCCGGTCTTCTCGCTCCAGCGGGCGTGCACGCTGCCGTTCAGCCCGTTGAGCTTGACCAGCTGGTCGGCCGGCGAGCTCGGTGGCTGCATGTTCGCGCTGGTCGGCTGCTCCCGGTCCGGCAGCGCGGCCTGCACCAGGCCGACCGGCGTCTGCGGGGTCTTCCCGAGCAGCGACACCCCGAACGGCGAGGCCTCGGCGACCGCCCGCTCGGTGGCGAAGAACGCGGTGGAGTTGGCCTGCGCGATGGCCCGCCCCATCCCGGCCTCGGCGACGGACTGCTTCGGCAGCTTCGACTCGAAGTCCGGGTCGTCGAGGATCGAGTCGGTCGGCACCGTGTTCGGCAGGATCCGCACGATCCCGACCATGGTCCCGGCGTCGGCGACGACCGGCCCGGGAGCCGGCGTCGGCATGGAAGCCGGGGGCTGCCCGGGTTCCGCCGGCCCGGGGATCGGAGTGGTCGGAGGCGAGCTCTGCGCGAAGGCGGCGGGCAGCGAAAGCCCAGCTACGGCCAACGACACGGCGGTGCACACGCCCAGTCGACGAACAGCACGCATCCGACCCCTCCAGATCACGTGACGGGCATCACGCTGATCTCAACGATGCACGCTCCGCGAAGTGACGCCCACCTTCGGTTGAACCGGGGGTCCTGCGCACCGCGTCGCGAGGGCCCGCTACACTTGACCGCGCAATGCCGCCTTAGCTCAGTCGGCCAGAGCGACGCACTCGTAATGCGTAGGTCGAGGGTTCGATTCCCTCAGGCGGCTCCGCAGCGGTCAACCCGCTGACCTGCGGCGGGAGAAGAGATCGATGATCTCGGCTCCCGCCGCAGTGTCGTTTTCATGGGGCAAATATGGGGTAATTTCCGGCTCTGCGTGTCCCAAAGCTGGGTTCTCCGGCGTCAGCCCGAGGACCGCGCGAACTTTGTCCCACTCCGCGTTCGCCAGGTGTGCGTAACGTTCAGTAGTGGCGACGGAGGCATGGCCGAGCAGTGCGCGCACGGCTTGGATCGACACCCCGTCCTGCACCAGCCAGGAGGCGTAGGTGTGCCGCAGGTCGTGGGGTGTCACGGAGCCCAGGCGACCACCCCAGGGCAACAGGTGTGGTCACCGCAGATCACCGTCAACGCCCGCACCGACGCCGGCCCTGAGCACATCGCCGCCGCCCTCGACCGGCGGCTACGTATTCGCTCACGGCTGTAGGTTCATCCCTTCCTTGTTCGTGGCGTTACTTGCTCCATTTGACGCTAAGATCGATTGCTATGACAAGCGTGGACTGGGGTAATGTGCCGTCGTGGATTTCCGCTATTGGGTCGATGGCAGCCTTCGGTATTGCTAGCTTGGCAGCTCGCGCCGCGTGGAAGCAGGTCAAATTTTCCGCAGATCAACAGCGGTATCGCGATGAGCAAGCCGAACGTGAACAAGCAGTCAAATTCGCAGCATGGTTGACGGTAAAAGAAGGCTCCGATAAGCGTCCTGAGGTCTATCTTAGGTACGCGAACATGAGTGAACTGCCAATCTACGACCTGGCGATCATGCCGGTATATTATCCTGATGCCAGGTCCGGCATGGATGTTGTCGAGCCGACGAAGGAAGTGCGGGAGTACTTCCTTGAGCCCCTTACTCGGCAGATTCAAGATCGATACGACGGGATGTTCGAGTCGCTGAAGATCGCTTTTTCTGGCGATGGGGTGGATGATGACAAGCATTCCGGAGCAAGACGGTCGGCATTCAGGAACTCGACACGTCAGTTGAACCCTACTCAATTCCGCTTCCGTGACGCTCAGAACATTTCCTGGAGGCGGGATTCGGATGGATTTCTCAAGCGCACGCGCATTGATAAAGAAGGGGATGATATGGACGACCCATTCTATCGAAAAATTAAAGAGACGAGAAGTGAGCTCCGGGTTGGTGGCCATGATTTTGTTTCCATCTTAATGAATAGGGGAACGAACACTGGATAGAATGTGCGATTATTGGCCCTTGGGTCGAGTTGGTGAGTTTCCTGCGGCGTTGACACTGGGGTGACCATGGATGGCTCTCCACAGTGGAGCCTTGACTCGATCAGCTTTGGCCCTGACAAGCCCGATAGTCGCGGTGTTCACTGGATTCTTACTCAGGAGGAAGGGTTTTGGGCAGGCTCGGCGACAGGTGCGGAGCTTCATCCGCACCTGTCCCGGCACGGTGCGATCCGCACCCTTGGATGGAGAGCCGAGCGGACGATCACCTTGGAAGGCCGGGCCTTCGCCCCCGACGTCGCAACCTTGCGTCGCGCGGCCAACCAGCTGACCGGGCTGCTGGCTGATCCGCACCGTTCGGTACCGCTGACCTGCTATTCCGAGATCGGTCCGGTGACCTGCGATGTTTTCCTGGACGATCAGATCCTGACCAAACCTGGTGTGACGGCGACCCCGAGCTTCGAGTGGAGCCTTCAGCTGGTGGCGCCCGATCCGCGCCGGTACGCGCTGGACTGGTGTCACGCCTGTACACCGTTGTCGTCGGCTGGTCGTCATGGTCTGCGTTTCGGCGACGGGCTCGACTTCGAAGCGAAGCTGTCCTTCGGCGCGGGTGCGAGTTCCGGGACGTTGCACTTGGCGAACGATGGCACTGCACCGACCGAGCCGCTGCTCACCTTGCACGGCCCGCTCGTGCGCCCGGTGCTGTCCACCAGCCAGGGACGGCAGATCGCCTACGCGGATACCCTGCCCGCCGGGCAGTACCTCGTCATCGATACCGGGGCGCCCACGGCGGTGCTCAACGGCCGCACGAATGCGAGGTATCGGCTGTTTCCTGCGGACTTCGCCGCGTTCACGGTGCCCGCTGGCGGCGAGCTGAGCATCCGCCTCGACCACGACGGTCCGCGCGAAGCGGCCGGACACCTCGAAGTGGCGTGGCGACACGCCTGGTTCTAGCCACCTCTGAGTTTCCCTGTTATTGAAGGGTTTTACTTGTGACGTCGTTGAATTTTTCCGTTGTATCGGATGTTTCTCCGTGGGCGGTCGAGGGGAGATCGGGCTTCGGGACGCTCGGCTGTCGATTGCGGCGGTCTTGGCGCCGGACCCGGGCGAACGGCTCGCGGTGTCCTCCGGGGTCTTGCTCGGCGGGGATTCGCACGGGATCGGCGGCTCCACGCACACCGCCCTGCGTGTTCAAATATCGAACATGTGTTCATGTGAGTTCTGGCTGGACATGATCGCCAGGCGTGCTTGACGCGATGGGCAACTGCTAGGCCTTGCGATTCTTCATGCCGGGTAGCTGTGTAACTACATCAGGTTATTCAGGGACGGCCGGCGTTGCCGAAATATTCTAACCGTTAATGAATAACCAGGAGGAGTCTCGCACCTAGTGTGCGAGACTCCTCTTTTCGTGTGATCGTCCGCAAAACTCCACGAGCCACCCCGGCGCTAACATACTTTGGTGCCATGGCAGAAGGCTCCTCCGGTGGCCCCCGCGAAGTCCTGGGCTGGCGCACCATCTGGATCGCAGCCGCGATCATCCTGTTTATCAGCATCGGCTCGGGAATCGTGCTGTTTTGGTTGTACCCGCCACCCGGTTCCAAGGAAGCCCTCGACATCATCCGCACTGCGGGGACCTTGGGTGTGGGGACCGGTGGGGCTGCCGCGTTGTTGTTGCATGCGAGGAGGCAGCAATCTACCGAGCTGGCGAATGAGTATACGAGACAAGCGAATGAGGTTACCCGACATGACGCCGAGGAGCGGAGGATTACCGAGCTACAAGCACAAGCCAACGAGCAACTCGGCCACGAGAAAGCGGCTGTCAGGATTGGTGCACTTACGCTACTGAAGAGGCTGGGAAATAGCTATCCCGATCATCGGCAAGAGATCGTGGACATCGTCTGCGCTTATCTCCGGATGCCATATAAATCGCCGGTGCGTCCCGACCGGCTTCGGCGCATACTCCCCTTGTCGCCAAGGGGGGTAAAGAGTGAGAATAAAGAAACTGAGAGTGGTGTAGACTCTGGCTTGGTTGGAGTTGAACATGAATATGAAGAATTGGAAGTCCGGCTAACGGCGCAGCGATTTCTTGCGGAGCATTTGCGGCCACCCGGTTCGGATGACGGCATGCTCGTAAGTTCGAATTTTTGGGACGGAATCAACCTGGATTTAACTGGCGCCACCCTTATAAATTTCAGCCTTTCCGGGTGCTGGGTTGCGCGGTGCAGATTCGATTATGCATCGTTTGTTGGCGGGGCGGAATTCCGCGCAGCTCAATTTGGCGATGTCGCTACATTTATTGGGGCCGAGTTCTCTAAGGGGGTAACCTTCAGGAATACCCGCTTTGCGGGCAGGGCAGCGTTTGACCGCGCACAGATCCGAGGAGTTGCCTTGTTTGCTAACTCGCGCTTTGGTGGACTTAGTTCATTTAGCCAAACTGTCATGGATGAGTCTGATTTCTTCGATGCTTGGTTTGAATCCGTCGCGTTTCCTCGTGCGCAATTTAAGGATAGGGCTAGTTTTAGCGTTGTCAGATTCGACAAGTGCGCCTTTTTTCTATCGGCAAAGTTTGGCGGGGAAGTTTATTTTGACGCGGTACGATTTGGCGACGGAACCAATTTTAAGTATGCAACCTTTGAGGGGCCAGTGCATCTTACTCGCCGTGTGTCGTCCTCGTTGAATGAAAACCTTCCTGGAGATCAGGCTCGGTTTCGGTGTGACTTCGAAACGAGGAATGACGACTGGCCTGCGGGGTGGGTCTTTCGGCCGCCCAAGCCAGCGGAAGATGGTCGGATTAAAGGTCACGAAGGCGTCTGGGGCTACGTTGTCGCCGTCGACGACGCGCAGCCCGGGGTGGCTGACGGCGACGGCGAGGGCGGCGAAATAGTGGAGGCTGGTGATCACGGAGAGTTGTGATCACTGAGTGGTCCGAGTGGTTCGCTGAGGTGCTGACTTGATTATCCACAGTGGTCTGCGGCGTGGGGCAGATGTGGAGCAGGCTGCCCCACGCCGCGCTATACGACGCTACCGCCCGATTGGGCTAATCGTCCGTGCTGACCTGCGGTGGAGTAGCCGCGCTACGCGATGCTTTGAGACGCTACGAGGCCGGAAAGACACTCGTAATGCGTAGGTCGAGGGTTCGATTCCCTCAGGCGGCTCGCTGAGAAGACCGCAGGATCACCCAGGTGACCTGCGGTTTTCTTTTTGCTGGGCGAAGGGGGCCTCCGCTGCCACCGCTCGGTACGTTCGCTGGGTGGAACTCGTGTCGTTCGCTTCGTTGGTCGGTGTTGTGGTCGTGGAGTTGGGGATGGCGCTGACTCCCGGGCCGAACATGGTCTACCTGGCTTCGCGGGCGATTTCGCAGGGGCGGCGTGCCGGGCTCGTTTCGCTCGGCGGGGTTGCTCTCGGGTTCGTCGTCTACCTCGTTGCTGCCGCCGCCGGGCTTTCCGCGCTGTTCGTGGCAGTGCCCGAGGCCTTCCACGTGGTGAAGTTCCTGGGGGCGGCGTACCTCGCGTGGATGGCTTGGCAGATCCTGCGGCCCGGTGGCGGGTCGCCGTTCGAACCGCGCGAACTGGTGCCGCACTCGGCGGCGCGGCTGTTCGGCACGGGGTTGCTGACGAACCTGCTGAACCCCAAGATCGCGCTGCTGTACGCCGCGCTGATCCCCCAGTTCGTCGATCCCGCGCTGGGGGCGACGTGGTGGCAGTTCATCCAGCTCGGAACCGCGCAGATCGTGGTCGGTGTGGCCGTCAACGGCCTGGTCGTGCTCACCGCCGCTGCGCTCGCCGGGTACCTGTCGCACCACCCCCGCGTGCTCAAAGCGCAGCGCTACGCGTCCGGCACCCTGCTCGGTTTCTTCGCCGTCAAGATGGCCACCAGTCGGCCCAGCTGAACCCGCTCAGGCCAGGCCGGCGTCATGGGTGAGGATGGCGACCTGGGTCCGGTTGGCCGCACCGAGCTTCGTCATGATCCGGCCGATGTGCACCTTCACCGTGGACTGGCTCATGTGCAGGGCGTTCGCGATCTCGGCGTTGCTCAGGCCCTGCGCGACGGCCACCGCCACCTCGCGCTCGCGGGCGGTCAGCTTTTCCAGCTGGGCCTTCGCGGACTGGGCCGGGGCGCTGGTGGAGAAGGCCGACAGCAGCTTGGTCGTGATGCGCGGCGACAGCATCGCCTCACCGCGCGCGACGGTGTGCACGGCGCGGGTCAGCTCCTGCGGCGAGGTGTCCTTGAGCAGGAAGCCCACCGCGCCGTTCTGCAGCGCGGAGTAGACGTACTCGTCGAGGTCGAACGTGGTCAGCACGACCACGGCCGGTGGGTCCGGCAGCGCGACCAGGCGCTGGGTGGCCTCCAGCCCGCCGACGCCGGGCATCTGGATGTCCGTGAGCACCACGTCCGGGCGGTGCTTCAGGGCGAGCTCGACGGCGACCGAGCCGTCGCTGCCCTCCGCCACCACCTCGATGTCCGGGTCGACGTCCAGGATCATCCGGATCCCGCCGCGCACCAGGTCCTCGTCCTCGAGCAGGACCACCTTGACGCTCACGCAGCCACCTCGTCGCCCAACGGGAACATTGCCCGCACACGGTATCCGCCGTCCTCGGCCCACCCGGTGCGCAAGGTTCCGCCGGCCAGCGTGACCCGCTCCCGCATGCCGATCAGGCCGTAGCCCGAGCCCGGGACGGCGTCCGTGTCCGTGCTGCGCCCGCGCTGGTTCGACACCGCGACGACGAGTTCTTCCCCTTCCGCCGCGACTTCGACGCGCACGGCGGAGTGCGGGGCGTGCTTGGCTGCGTTGGTCAACGCCTCCTGCACTACGCGGTAGGCCGCCCGGCCGACCTCGCCGGAGGTTTCCGGCAGCTGCTCTGGCATGTCCAGGCGGATGTTCGCGCCCGACTCGATCGAGTCGGCGACCAGCGCTTCGATGCTGCCGACGGTGGGGTCGTCGGGGGTTTCACCGCGGTGTTCCGCGTCGTCGTCGCGCAGCACCCGGAGCATGCTGCGCAGTTCGGTCAGGGCGGTCGCGCTGGTCTTGCGGATGACCTCGGCCACCTCGCCGGTGCGCTCGTCCGGCGCGCTCACGCTCAACGCGCCGGCCTGCAACGAGATCACGCTGCACCGGTGGGCGATCACGTCGTGCATCTCCCGGGCGATGCGCCTGCGCTCGGTCGCGACCGCGCGCTCGGCGAGCAGATCGCGTTCGCGCTCGGCCTGTTCAGCGCGTTCTTGCAGCGCTGCCAACAACTTCTCGCGCTGGCGGAGCCACAACCCCAGCAGCACCGGCGATGCCGAGAGCATCACCGTGTACGCGATGTAGGGCAGGGCGCGCAGCGGGGAATCCCACAGCGGGCCGTGCGGACCCCAGATCAGCTGCGTCCCGTTCGCGGCGAACACGATCTCGGTCGCGGTCCACAGCTGCGCGCCCGGCCCGCGTCGCCGGGCGATCGTGTACATCGCGATCGGGGTGAAGATGCCCGTGGCCGCGGTGGTGGGCGTCAGCACGGCACCGGCCGAGGCCGCGACCGCCAGCCACGGGAAGCGCCGGCGCACCAGGAGGGCGAGCGCGACCACGACCAGCACGCCGAGGAGGACCAGCCTCCGCTCCTCGTCGGCGCCGGTGAGGCTCACGCGTTCCACCCGGTCGACGAAGAACGCGGCGGACAGGGCGACCGCGACGTCGAGCGCCAACGACCGGAACTTGCCGTCCCACCAGGTCAACCAACCGCGGCGCGTGTCCAGGGAACCCACGCGCACACGGTAGTCGTCCGGCATCCCCACCCCGGCTCAGACGTCCCGGCGCGACACAGCCACCACCGCGCCGACGAGCGCGGCGGCGGTCAGCGCGACCATCGGCAGCGCCGGAGTCCAGTCGTACTCGGGCGAAACGTCGGCCAGCCAAAACCCGGAGAAGAACGGCAAGATGTTCGGGTCGACGTGGTCGAGCACCAGCTGCTCCCCGATGAGCCAAGCGAGCAGCGAGGCGTACGCCGCCAGCGCCGACCTGGTCAGCCCGGCCAGTGCGAGCCCAAGCAGACCGCACAGCATGATGTGGAGCACCGTGCCGGATCCCGCGGCCGCACCGCGGACCGGATCGACCACGGGTCCGAAGTGGACCAGCAGGCCGAGGAAGCTGACGAGGACCGCGAGCACGCTCGTCGCCGCACCGATCCCGGCCACCACGACGGCTTTGGCCAGCACCACTCGCACTCGCGACTACACCACGAGCAAGGTGGTGGTGATCGTTCGGTGGCGGTACTCGGTGCTGAAGGCGTTGACCCCGATCGCGGCCACGAGCAACCACGAGAAGAGCGTCAGCTGGAGCAGACCGTAGGAGAACATCTCATCGCCGGAGACGACGGAGATGTCGGAGACGCCGGAGCCGATGTTCCACACCGTGGTGACGACTTGGAGCAGGGCCACCAGGCCGCTGAGCACACAGGTCGAGCGCCGCGTGCGCATGTTGGTCCACTCGTAGCGCAGCGCCGAGCCGAACCCGGAGCTCCGCCGTTCGCGATTCCTCGTCGTGGTGGGGGTTTCCGCGGTCATGCCGTTTCTCCCTTGAACTCGGTGGCTTCGGACGTCGCGGCCAGGAAGGCCTCTTCCAGGTCGGCGTGCGCCGCGGTGAAGTCCCGCACCGGCTGGGCGGTGATCAACCGGCCCCGGCCGATCACCACGAGGTCCTGGGCGAGCAGCGACATCTCCGGCAACGAGTGGGAGGAGACGAGCACCACGCGGCCCTCGTCGGCCAGGCCCTTGAGGAGGGAACGCATCCAGTGCACGCCCTCCGGGTCGAGGCCGTTGGCGGGCTCGTCGAGGACCAGGTACTCCGGATCGCCGAGCAGCGCCGCGGCCAGGCCAAACCGCTGGTGCATGCCGAGGCTGAACCCGCGCAGCCGGCGGGTCCGCACCTCGTCCAGCCCGACCATCGACAGCACCTGCCGCACCCGCCGCTCGGGCAGCCCGGCCCCGGCGGCGACCACCCGCAGGTGGCTCTGCGCGGTGCGGGACGGGTGCACGGCCTTCGCGTCCAGCAGCGCGCCCACGGTGCGCACCGGATCGGCCAGCTCGGCGTAGGTCTTGCCGCCGAACGCGGTGCGCCCGCGCCCCTTGTCCAAGCCGAGCATCAGCCGCATCGCGGTCGACTTCCCGGCGCCGTTGGGGCCGAGGAGGCCGGTCACGACACCGGGGCGCACGGTGAAGGACAGGTCGTCGACCGCGGTGGTGCCCCGGCGCCGCTTCGTCAATCCCTGGACGGTGATCATGTTGTCCTCGCTAGGTCTTCCTGCTGACCAGTCCAGGATTGCCCCGGCAGGAGGTCGATCACGTCCGGATTCCGGCTAGTCCGGACTACTACTTTCGGCCAACCCGGCGCGGCCGGGAGGAAGACGGACCGCGCGTTCGTCCACTGTGGAATTGTGCAGCAGTCGTGATGTTCAGTCGCAGTATTGCGCTGTCGACCAGTGCGTGCCGGGGATCAGGTGGGCGACGTAGCGGGCGTCGGTCGCGGTGAAGGTGAACTCGACGTACGGGTAGGCGGCGACGTCTTCCGGGAAGTCGTCGTCGGTGCAGGCGTCCCAGAAGCCGTCGGCTTCCCAGAACCCGGGCGTGTTCTGCTGCTCGCCCACCTCGGCGGACTCGATGATCTCCTCGATCCGGTCGAAGAGGTACTCGTCCGATTCCGCCTCGTCGTCGAGCTCCTCCGCGAAGGCCTCCCGCAGCACGTGGGCGTCGGCGATTTCCTCCGCCTGCTCGAAGGGCACGGGCAGCCGGTCGCCGGTGAGCCCGTCGGCGATGAAGAAGAGCCCGCGCTTCATCCGGTCCCACGCGTCGAGCATGATCTGCAGCGGGAGGATGTCGTCGTCCGCATCCGGGAGGATCCCCGCATCCGGATTGATCATGTGGAACCGGCCGCGCACGGTGGCATCGGTGTTCTCGACGATGGAGATCCGGTACAGGGCAGTCACGTCGCTGGGCTCCGTTCCAAGCGTGGGAAGTCGACGTCTGGGACGAGGTGGACTCCGACGAGGTTCCGCCCGGCTCCGCATCGTTGTGCCGCCCGTGAGGTGCCCGGTGATCTGGCGCTGACCGCGGATCTTGGGGGACCCTTGTGCCTGCCCTAGCCTTCGCGGCATGGCCAACGTCTTAGCCGGGATCATCGGGGCGCTGCTGGGGTTCTCGGGGGCTTTGCTCGGGGCGTGGATCAAGAGCCGGGCCGAGCACGGGAAGTGGCTCCGCGATCAGAAGCTGGCCGGTGCTGCCGAGATGGTCAGCGCGGGGACCAGCATCTTCGAGCTCCGCATCGGCAGCCCCGCGTGGATCGACGCTTTCGAGCCGAGCGAGCTGCGGGAATGGCAAGCGCAGCTGCAGCGCGGCCGGGCGGTCATCCACACCCTGTGCACCGAGGAAACCCGCGCTCACGCCAATGCTTTCGTCAAGTCCTGCTGGAGCGTCAAGAGCGACGACGCGGAGGAGAAGGCCATCTCGGCGTTGCAGGCGTTCACCGCTTCGCTCCGCAAGGAGATCGGCGTCGATTAGAAGCGCGAACGCGCCCTGTGAGCTACGACAACTCGAGTTGCCTTGACTAGAAAATTTGTCAAGGGCATGCTCGGTGGCATGTTGGATGTCGCTGTCATCGATGAGCCGTCGACGGCCGCGGTGACGTTGGAACCGGTGCGGGCGCGGTTGCTGCACGAGCTCGCCGTGCCGGGGTCTGCCTCGTCGCTCGCGGTCAAGGTCGGCTTGACCAGGCAGAAGGTCAACTACTACCTGCGCGACCTGGAGAAGCACGGGCTCGTCGAACTGGTCGAGGAGCGGCGCAAGGGGAACATGACCGAGCGGGTCATGCGCGCGACCGCCGGGGCATACGTGATCTCGCCTTCGGCTTCTGGGCCGGTGGCGCCTGATCCGTCCCGCTCACCGGATCGGCTCTCCGCGCGGTGGCTGCTCGCGCTGGCCGCTCGTCTGGTGCAGGACGTCGGAGCGTTGATCGGCGCAGGGGACGAGGCGGGCAAGCGGGTGGCCACCTTCGCCGTCGACGGGGAGGTCCGCTTCGCGAATGCGGCGGATCGGGCCGCGTTCGCCCAGGAGCTGTCCGAGGCGGTCGCGGGTCTGGTGGCGAAGTACCACGATGAGAGCGCTGCTGGAGGGCGCAGGCACCGGCTGGTGGCGGCCCTGCACCCTTCGATGGACCGAGCGGAGGAGGACCGAGATGGGGCGTGAGTTCGAGCTGCCCAAGGAGATCGAGCTGGACGCCTCGCCGGAGGAGGTCTGGCAGGCCATCGCCACCGGGCCCGGCCTGGCGGCGTGGTTCATGCCGATGGAGATCGACCCGAACGGCGCCGACGTCGCCGAGTGGGACCCGCCGCGCAAGCTGACCATTCGCACGCCGACGGCCGATGACGGCTCCACGAACGCCTTCGAGTACCTGATCGAGGGCAGGGACGGCGGGTCGAGCGTGCTCCGATTCGTCCACAGCGGAGTTCTCGGCGACGACTGGGGCGACGAGTACGAGGGCATGACCAGCAGCGGTTGGGACATGTACCTGTTCACGCTCGCCGAGTACTTCCGGCACTTCCGCGGTCGTCCGGCGGCCTACGTGGAAGCGGAAGCGCCTGCGGTCGGCGGCTGGGACAGGCTGCTCGGACCGGTCGAGCTCGGCGCGAAGGTGACGATCGACCTGCCCGGCGGTCCGCAGATCGTCGGCGAGGTGGACTACCTGACCGAGAAGTTCGTCGGGCTGCGCACCTCCGATGAGCTCATCCGGTTCCACGAGCGGTCGGCGATCGGCATGCCGATCGCGGTCAGCGACCACCACTACGGCGAGCTCGACGATCCGCAGGAGCGCGCCGAGTCCTGGCAGCGCTGGCTCGCTGCCGCCACCCGGGCCTGATCGGAGACGGGTCGAGCGCCCCCGCTCGGTGGTGGGGGCGCTCGACCGGCGTCAGCGGATGACGTCGTAGACGAGCTTCTGGACGCCGTTGGAGTAGGCGGTGCTCTCGACGAGCTCGAGGTTCTGCTTGTCCTTGTCGGTGTCGCTGAAGAGCTTCTTGCCCGCGCCGAGCAGGACGGGGAAGAGCAGCAGGTGGTAGCGGTCGATCAGGCCCGCGTCGGAGAGGTCGCGGATCAGGGTGGCGCTGCCGGCGATGATGATCGGGCCGCCCTCGGTCTCCTTGAGCGCGGCGACGTCGTCCAGCGAGCGCAGGATGGTGATCTCGCCCCAGTCGTCCACCAGGTCCTCGTCCTGGAGCGTGGTGGAGACGACGTACTTCGGCATCACCTTGTAGCGGGGGAACTCGTCGGTCATGTCCGGCCACACCGGGGAGAACGCCTCGTAGCTGACCCGGCCCATCATCAGGGCGGTGGCTTCTTCCTGCTCACGTCCCTTGAGCTCGAAGACGGCTTCGTCGAACGCGATGTCCTTGAAGGTCCAGCCCGCGTTGCGGTAGCCCGGCTCCCCGCCGGGGGCCTCGACGACGCCGTCCAGCGAGACGAAGGCACTGGCGATCAGGGTGCGCATGTGGTGCTCCTAGGTTGTTCCGGCTTGCTCCCACCAACGCATCGAACGGGAACCGCCGGGATCGACACCTCGTGCCGAAAAAATTTCGATGATCTGATCCTGCCAGGTCAGAGCGGATTTCCGGGGATCACGGCGCCGGCGAGTGGTTCGCGGCCGGCATGCCGTGTTCACCTCGCTGGTCGGTCGGTGGCCCTAGAGTGCTCGCTCGTGGCTGAACCTTCCTCGTACCTCGAAACAACGGCGGGCGCCTACGATTCCGTTGCCGTCCTCTACGCCGAGCTCTTCCGCGATTCGCTCGACGGGTTCCCGCTGGACCGGGCCGTGATCGCCGCGTTCGCCGAGCTCGCTCGGAACTCGGGCGCCGGACCCGTCGCGGAGCTGGGGTGCGGGCCCGGATTCCTGACCGCGCACTTGCGGGACCTGGGGCTGGACGTCTTCGGCGTCGACCTGTCACCGGTGATGATCGACCTGGCCCGCGAGGCGCACCCGGACCTGCGGTTCGAGGTCGGTTCCATGGACGGCCTGGACATCGCCGACGGCGCGCTGCGGGGCATCCTGTCCTGGTTCTCGGTCATCCACGCGCCGCCCCAGGAGATCCCCACGTACTTCTCCGAGTTCCAGCGGGTGCTCGAGCCCGGCGGCCACCTCCTGCTCGGCTTCTTCGAGTCGGAGGACGGGCTGGTCGAGGCGTTCGACCACAAGGTGACGACCGCCTACCGGTGGCCGATCGACGACCTCGCGGAGCTGGCGCGCAAGGCCGGGTTCGTCGAGGTCGGTCGGATGCTGCGCGAGCCGCACGAGGACGAGCGGCCGGTCCGCCACGGCCACCTGCTGATGCGCAAGGGCTGATCACCAGCGGAAACCCGTACTTCGGGGCGATGGCGGGGAGCATGATGATCGGGGAACCGAGAGGAGAGTTGTCGTGGAGCGAGTTGCGCCGCCGGTCGTCGGCGATGAGCGCGAGATGTTGCGGGGGCACTTGGACTTCCACCGCGCCACGCTGGCGATGAAGTGCGCGGACCTCGGGGACGACGAGCTGCGGCGGCAGGCGATGCCCCCGTCGACGTTGTCGCTGCTCGGGCTGGTCCGGCACATGGCCGAGGTGGAGCGGGCGTGGTTCCGGCGGACCATCGGCGAGGAGCACGACCTCCCGCTGGTGTGGTCCGACGACGGCGACTTCCAGGCCGCCTACGACGCGAGCGGATCCAGCCGCGAGGAGGCGTTCTCCGCCTGGCAGAACGAGATCGAGCACGCGCGCAGGATCGAGCGCGAGGCCGAATCGCTCGACGTGACCGTGCACAACGCCCGATGGGGCAAGGACGTCTCGCTGCGGATGGTGATGCTGCACCTGGTCCACGAGTACGCCCGCCACAACGGGCATGCGGACCTGCTCCGCGAAGCCATCGACGGAACCGTCGGCGTGTGAGCCGGTCAGGCTTCGGCGAGGGTTGCGGCGAAGGCCCGCAGCTGCGACGTTTCCGCTGCTCGCGGGTAGGTCAGGCCGAGCGTTGACGGCGGCAGCCCGGTCACCGGGACGAAGCGGATGTCCCGGCGGGCGTGGTGCTGGGCCGTGGGGCCGCAGAGCAGCATCGCGCCCTGGCCCGCGGCTGTGCGGGTGATGGCCTCTTGCAGCGTGGTGACCGTGCTGGCGCGGGGGATCGGCCTGCCCGACGGGGTGCGCGGTGGTGTTTGGGCGTCCTGCCAGTAGGTCGGGGCCGGGGATGCCGGGGCGATCAGGTGGAGGTCCGCCAGGTCTTCGGCCGACACCTCGTCGCGGTCGGCGAAGGCGTGCTGGGCCGAGATCGCGATGTGCTGCTGCTCGGCGGGGAACGTCGCCGCGACCAGCAGGTCCGGCTCCTCCACCGGCAGCAGCACGATCGCCGCGTCCACCTCGCCGCGGCGCAGGGCGCTGAACGGGTCGTTGAGCGGCAGCTCGGTGAGCTCGGTCGTGCAGCTGGGGAAGCGGGACTCGAAGGTGCGGATCGCCGAGACCACGCACTCGTCGGCCGGACCCTGGAAGCCGAGCCGGAGCACGCCCGTCACCCCGCGAGCTTCCGCGCGGGCCTGCTCGACGACCGCGCTGAGCTGCGCATATGCGGGCTGCAGCGAGTCGCGGAAGCGTTCGCCGAGCGGGGTCAGGGCGACCCGGCGGTTGGTGCGTTCGACCAGGCGGGCGCCGATCCGGCGTTCCAGCGAGCGCAGCAGCTGGCTCACCCTGCCCTGCGAGACGTAGAGGCGTTCGCCGGTGCGGCCGAAGTGCAGTTCTTCGGCGAGCACCAGGAAGCACTCCAGCTCGCGCGTTTCCAGGCCGGCCATCCGCCCTCCCTCGATGAGCCCCGCTAATCAAAGGATGACGACAACGCCGTTGTTCCCGGTCAGCGCCCCGTCGAGGCTGTGATCATGACTACCACCGACCTCACGACCCGATGGCCCGCGGTGCTCGCCGTGGCCGCTGCGACCTTCTCCGTCGTCACGGCCGAGATGCTGCCGGTGGGCCTGCTGACCCCGATGGCCGCCGAACTGGGGGTGTCGGAGGGGCTCGCCGGGCTCACCATGACCGTGCCCGGGCTGCTGGCCGCTCTCGCAGCACCGCTGGTCCCGGTCGCCGCGGGCCGGATGGACCGCCGGTGGCTGCTGGCCGGTCTGGTGGCGCTGCTGGCCGCGGCGAACCTGGTGTCGGCGGTCTCGCCGAACCTGGCGCTGATGGTCGGTGCGCGGGTGCTGGTCGGGGTCGCCATCGGCGGTGTGTGGGCGATCGCGGCTGGACTGGGCGGACGTCTCGTGCCGCAGGAGTCCGCCGGGACCGCGACCTCGGTGATCTTCAGCGGGATCGCGATCGCCTCGGTCCTCGGCGTGCCGGCCGGCACCTTCGTCGGCGAGTTCGGCGGCTGGCGCACGTCGTTCGCGGTGCTGGGAGTCCTCGCGCTGCTGGTCGCGGGACTGCTCGCGGTGCTGCTCCCGCCGTTGCCCGCGGAGGAGGCGATGCGGCTCGGCACGGTGCGCGACGTGGCCCGCGGCCGATCCATCCGAAGTGGACTCCTGGTGGTGCTGTTCCTGGTGTCCGGCCACTTCGCCGCCTACACCTACGTGCGCCCGATCCTTGAGTCCATTGTGGACGTCAAGCTGATCGGCGCGTTGCTGCTGGCCTACGGCTTGGCCGGTGTGGTGGGGAACTTCCTCGGCGGGGCGTCTGCTGCGAAGCAGCCCCGGCACACGCTGATGGTGATCGCCGCGGTGCTCCCGGCGGCGGTCGTGGCCTTGGTCCTGCCGATCGGTCCGCTCGGTGCAGTCCTGGTCCTGCTCGTCTGGGGTCTGGCCTACGGCGGGGTCTCGGTCAGCACGCAGACCTGGCTGCTCACCGCCGCACCGCAGTCCCGAGAAGCGGCATCAGCCCTGTTCGTCTCGGCGTTCAACATCGCGATCTCCCTCGGCGCCTTCCTCGGCGGACGAGCGGTGGACGCGATCTCCCCGACGGCGGCCTTCAGCCTCGGCGCCCTGCTCGCACTGGCCGCGCTCGCCACGATCACAGCCGCGCGAACCCGCACCGCCAGCTGAACGGTCTCGTGAGCACTTTGTGGTGCTATAACGCCACAAAGTGCTCACGAGCATTCCGGATCGGGCAACCCGAAGGCTTCACGATGCGACGCGGGCGAGCAGCTTCCCCAGGTGAGCGCGGGCCGCTCGCTCGTGAGTGCTTTGGGGTGTCATAGCGCCCCAAAGCACTCACGAAGCTGGGGCGGTCACAGGCTGGCGTAGATGTCGTTGTAGAGGGTGAGGGATCGGGCCTGGAGGTTCGCCGGGTCTTGGCCGGCGAAGCGGGTCGGGGCGAGGGTGTGGAGGTCCGGGAAGCGGGGTTCGGCTCCGAGGAGCTGGTCGACCAGGGCTCGGGCCGCGCCGCCCGCCGCCGTCACCCAGATCGCCACCGCCGACCACAGGCCCGGGACGTGCGGGACCGGACCGAGGAAGGGAAGGTTGTCCGGGGTCATGGCGAACACGCCGTTGAGGCGTTCCGCCAGGTCGAACGGGGTGGGGAGCAGCTGCATCGCGCGCCGGACCGGGTCGTCGAACAGCTCGCCCGGCCACGGTTGTTCCGCGTTGCGGCCGAGCTCGTCCAGCGGGACGGGCTGCGGGGCGTGGTCGTAGGTGCCCAGGCCCAGCCGTCCGCCGTGGTCGCGGGCGTAGACGTGGTGCTCCGGCCAGCGCACGAACGGCGTTGCCGGGCCGGAGGCGCGCTCGGGGCCGTAGACGTAGGGGTGCGCCACGGGCGTCAGCGGGAGCTGCACGTCGACCAGCGAAGCGACCACCGGGCCCCAGATCCCGCTGGCCAGCACCACGTCGTCAGCCGGGTAGGTCTCGGTTCCGGTGCGGACCGCGGCCACCCGGTCCCCGCGCAGGTCGATGCCGACGACAGCCGCGTCCGGGACGAACTGCGCGCTGCTGCGCTCGCGCAGAGCTGCGGTGATCACCCCGGCGCGCGCCGTTCCGTCGGCGGGGAAGTGCAGGCCCGCCCGGCAGCGCGCGGGATTGATCAGATCCGGTGCCAGCGACGCGGTTTCCGCGGCGTCCAGCAGCCGGTGGGGAAGTCCTGCGGCAGCCGCGAGCTCGGCTCGTTCCGCCAGCTTCTCCGCCGCCTCGGGGCTGTCCGCGACCTCCACGCCGCCGACCCGGTCGAAGCCCCGGGTGCCGTCCAGCTCCAGGTCGTCGTAGAGCTCCGCGCTCGCCCGCGCCAGCTCGGTCAGAACCGGAGCCTCGTTGAGCAGCCCCACGAAACCGGGCGCGTGGCCGGTCGAACCCGCCAGCCGACCCGCGGGGCCTTGGTCCAGCACCGTGACGGAGACGCCGTCGGGCAGCAGAGCCGCGATCGACGACCCGACGATGCCGCCGCCGATCACCACGATCTTCCTGCGCATCCCCACAACCTAGTGCGGAAGTCCGCGCGGCTGCGGCGAAGTCCAGATGCTGGGTCAGCTGCGCACGGCGCGCAGGGCGCCGGGGCCGCGGCCGTTCAGGCGGTCGAGGGCCTGCGAGGTGGCTTCGTCGTGGGGCACGTAGACGATCAGGCGTTGGACGTCGATCTCGGTGAGGTCCATGACCTCGAAGTCCAGTCGCAGCTCGCCGACCTCGGGGTGCCGCCACCGCTCCGTCCCGTGGCGCACCACCGGGGTCGCCGGCCGGCGGAACCGGTTGGTGAACTCGGCGCCGACCGCGGACAACTCCGCGACGAGCTGAGCGGAATGCGGATCTTGCTCGTGGGAACCGAGCTTGAGCTGGTTGACGTGCACGTCCGCGAGCTGTTCCCAGTCCGGGTGGGCGGCGCGGGCGCGGGAGTCGGTGAGCACGAAGCGCGGCAGGTTCGGCGGATCACCGTCCAGGACGCCGAGCGGGCCCGCAAGCTGCTGGTAGGCGGTGGTGTGCGCGAGCACGTCGCCGATCCGGTTGACCACCAGCGCCGGATTCGGTTCGAGGCGGTCGAGGACCGCCCGCACCCCGGACCGGATCTGCTGCACCGGCGGTTCGGCGGCCGCCGGGCAGAGCGCGGTCGGCTTGTTGTGCCCGAGGATCAGCCACAGCTGCTCGCGGTCCCCCGGCGACAGCTGCAGCGCTCCCACCAGGGCGCCCAGGACTTCCGCGGACGGGTGGCGGTCGCGGCCCTGCTCCAGCCTGGTCAGGTACTCGACGCTGATCCCGGCCAGCATCGCGAGCTCGGACCGCCGCAGCCCGGGCGTGCGCCGCCGCGGGCCGGCAGGCAGCCCCACGTCCGCCGGACGCACCGCTTCGCGGCGGGACCGCAGGAAGTTGCCGAACTCGTTGTCGCTCACGACGCGAACCTAGCGCGTTCCGCAGGGCTCAGGGTGTCCCTCGTGGGGCCAGTCTCAGCGCGGCCTCCCCCACCCCGATCGCGGGCCGCAGGGTTGTGGGCATGACCAGAACCAATGCACTCCCGCTCGTCGCCGGACGTTGGGCGATCGACCCGCTGCACTCCTCGGTCGGTTTCGCGATCCGCCACCTCGGGGTGTCGAAGGTGCGCGGCCGGTTCAGCGCGTTCGACGCCGAGCTCGTGGTCGGGGAGGGGCTCGAGGACAGCTCGATCAGCGCGAACGTCGAGATCGGCTCCATCGACACCGGCAACGCCGACCGCGACGCGCACGTGCTCGCCGCCGACCTGCTCGACGTCGAGAAGCGCCCGACCATGACCTTCCGCTCCACCCGGATCAGCGGCGAGGGCGAGGACTGGACCCTCGACGGCGAGCTCACCATCGGATCGGTGACCCGCCCGGTCGGCTTCGCCGTCGAGTTCGGCGGTGTCCAGGACGTCTTCGACGGCAGCCGCCACGCGGGCTTCGACGCCACCGCCCAGATCCGCCGCAGCGACTTCGGCATCGACTTCGGCCCCGCCGAGGCCCTGCTCGGCGACGTGATCAAGATCCAGCTCGACGTCCAGTTCGTCGAACCGAAGTCCTGACGCAAATTCAATGGAAATCAGACCTCGAATTTCCATTGAATTTGCGGGAGTTCTGCGGAGCGACGTGGGTCAGAGCTCGGTGAGGGCTCGGGTGAAGTCCGCGATGAGGTCCTCGGTGTTCTCGATGCCGACGCTGATGCGGACCAGGTCGTCGGTGATGCCGAGGGCTTCGCGGTCCGCGCGGCTCATGCCCGCGTGCGAGGTCACCGCCGGGCGCGTGATCAGGGACTCCACGCCGCCGAGACTCGGTGCGTCGTAAGGGATTTCGAGCGCATCGATCAGGGACTGGGCCGCTGGTGCGCCGCCGGTGAGGCGGAGGCTGAGCATTCCGCCGAAGCCGGTGAACAGCTCCGCGGCGTGCTCGTGGTCCGGGTGCGCCGGCAGTCCGGGGTAGTTCACCTCGCTGATTTCCGGTCGTGCGGCGAGGAATTCGGCCAGCCGCTGGGCGCTGGCGTTCTGCGCTCCGACGCGCAGCGCCAGCGTCTTCAGGCCGCGGGCCAGCAGGAATCCGGCGTGCGGGTCGAGGCTTCCGCCGAAGTGGTTCAACGTGGTGCGGACGCGTTCCACGTGTTCCGCGCGGCCGATGACGGCGCCCGCGACGATGTCGGAGTGGCCGTTGAGGTACTTCGTCGCGCTGTGCAGGGAGAGGTCGAAGCCGAGCTCGGCCGGGCGGAAGTTGACCGGCGTGGCGAAGGTGTTGTCGATCAGGCTCACCAGGCCGTTGCGCCGCGCGAACTCCACCACCTCGCGCAGCTTCCCGACGCGCATGAGCGGATTCGCGATGCTCTCCACCAGGATCGCCTTGGTGTTGGGCGCCGCTTCCCAGGTGTCCGGGCGCTGCGGGTCGATGAACGTGACCTCCCAGCCGAAGTCGGCGGCGTGCTCGGTCAGGAAGTCGTGCGTGCCGCCGTAGAGGCAGTTGCCGACGAGCAGGTGGTCCCCGGTGCGCAGGACGCTGTGCAGGGCGGTGGTGATCGCGGCCATGCCGGACGTGGTCGCCAGCCCGGCTTCGGCGCCTTCCAGCGCGGCGAGCTTGTCGTGCAGGTACGCCTGGGACGGCGTGGAGTTCAGCCGGATGTAGGGCAGGTCGTGGTAGTCGGTGCCGGGCGGCACGGAGTAGACCGTGCTCTGGTAGATCGGGAACACCACCGCGCCCTCCGGGCCCGGGCGCCGTTCGCCGCCGTGCACCGCCACCGTCTCGATCCGCGCCATCGCAACCTCCATCGGGATGGTCCCGTTCCGCCGTCACACTAGGTTCGCGGTCACCGGGGCGGAAGCCGCTGATCCCGCGATCGCTCACCGCAACCAGGCCGCCCTACCGTCACCCGGACGAGTGGATCTTGGGGTCGAGGTCCGGGATTGCGGCGGATCGGCGTCGATCGCGGCGCCACGCCGGGACGATGATCACTCGATCAGGTGGACTTTGCCGAGTTGGAGGGGTGAATCGGAGCCCCGCTGCCCGCTCGGCACCGTCCGTGAGGAGCCGAACGATCTTCGTATTCGACCCGGGTCCGGTTCACCGGGAATTGTGACCACTGTGGACCCAGGGTGTTCGGCGCGGTTTCTTGTGGCGGACTTCCGAAGTCCTCCGGTCGATGCGCGCAAAACCTTTCCCGCTCATGCCATCGGGCCATTCCGGAATGCATTCCCCGAGCGCCTCGGCTGGAATCTCCCCCGGGCCGCCCCGCGCCGGATCGAACGGCATTCGGCGCCTCTGCGGAATTCAGCCCGCCACCGCCCGGTGCGGCGGACGGCGGGGAGGAGTGGAATCCGATGGCAATTCGAGAGAAGACCGCGCTCGGCGGTCTCGCCGCGTTGTTCGCGACCAGCATCCTGTGCACCGCGACCGATCTGTCCGCCGCCATGACCGCGCCGCGTCCGGACCCCCGTCCCGCGGCTGGCTTCGCCGCCGACATCGCTGCTCCGAGGCTTGCGCCGACCCCGGTGCACGACGAGGAGTGGGTGCCGCCGACCGAGGGCGAGATCAGCAGCGAATTCGGCGATCGATGGGGGACCACCCACAACGGGGTCGACATCGCCAACGGCGAAGGAACCCCGATCCGGGCCGCTTCGGAAGGAGTGGTCATCGATTCCGGACCGGCGAGCGGATACGGCATGTGGATCAGGATCGAACACGACGGCGACGTCATTTCGACGTACGGGCACATCGACGCCGACTTCGCGGAAGTCGGGGAATCCGTGCGGGCCGGTGAGGTCATCGCGACGATGGGCAACCGCGGCCAATCCACCGGACCGCACCTGCACTTCCAGCTCGACGTCGCCGGACGACCGGTCGACCCGGTGCAGTTCTACGCCGACCGCTCCGCGGAATTGCTCGGCTGAAAAGCGTTCCCCGCGTCCGGACCCGGTTGGTCGTCGCGCGATCGGCGCTGCCACAGTGGCAGGCCCCGGAGCCGGTCGCGCCGCCCGACGGGCGGTACCCGCTGTTATCACTGCGGAGTATCGCGCGGCGAACGACCTCCGAACCCAGCGGCGATCACCCGGCGCAGCCGGAAGTGGTCCGGAAGGCCGAACTTGCCATCACCCTCCTGGCCGATTGTCGTGGTGCTCCGGTAGCTACTTCGATCGCATTAACGCGCTGGAAGGATAGTGATGGAGCGAGTGGACACGGCTGGGATCGTCGGCGGCGGAGTGCTCGCCGGGGACAACCGACCGGATGACTGGGAGCGCCGGATCGCGGAACGCTCCGAGCAGCTCTACCGCACCCGGATGGTCCAGCGGATGCTGCTGCTCTGGGCGGTGCCGGGCAACCTGCTGCTGGTGGTGCTCGGAGCGGTCGCGCTGGCGTTATGGGGGATCGCGGTACCCGCCGCGGTGGTGTTCGTGCTGGCGGTCGCCTCGATCGCGGTGGCGGCGAAGTTCGTCTACCAGCAGCACTTTAAGGTGCGCGCGGTGGAGACAGAACTGCGTGCGCTGGAGCACGGCCACCGCGAGCACCTGCTGGACGAACTGGGGAACGGGGACCTGCTGGGGGCGCACAAGCGCTACCGGGCGCAGCTGCCCGAGCTGGTCGAGCGCTACCGCGGCGAAGCGCGGCGCGACCGGTGGAAGGACAACGCCCTGCAGACGGTGGTGGTGGGCGGCTCGATAGTGGCCGCGACGGTCACCGCCACCGCGATGTCCATTGTGGATCTGCGCTGGGTAGCGGCGCTGCTGAGCCTGCTGGTCGCGGTGTCCGCGGCCTTCGCCGGGTACGCGAAGTACCGGGACCGCGCGCAGGCGCTGCAGCAGACCGCGGACTCCCTGGAGCGGGAGTACGAATCCGTGGAGCTGCGCGTCGGGCGGTACCGCCGGTTCGACAGCGAGCGCCAGGCGTACGCGGAGTTCGCCGACGCGGTGGACGCGCTGCGGGCCGAACAGGCGCGGCGGTTGCCGTCGGCAGCGACCGACGGGCCGAGCCAGTAGTCACGCCGGGCCTTTATCGCTCGAAAGTGGGGCGCATCGCCGGGAAATTGGTCACTGAACGTCTATGGTTCCCGCTCGCGTGATCGCTGGACAGTGGGAGCTGATTCGTCCGTAATCTCCGTTCGGACACAGGATCTCGGCCTGTGCGGAGAGGAGCATTGCGAGATGAAGCGCACCTTTGCGGCCGCGGCCGCTGTGCTGGCCGGCGGCGCCGGTGTCGTCGGATTCGCCGGTGTTGCGAGCGCGGAGGGAACCCCGCAGCTGCCCGCGGAGCTGCCGACGGACAACAACCTGGCGCAGACCACCT
Source organism: Saccharopolyspora oryzae (assembly GCF_027853915.1). GTDB lineage: Bacteria > Actinomycetota > Actinomycetes > Mycobacteriales > Pseudonocardiaceae > Saccharopolyspora > Saccharopolyspora oryzae. Next base: position 59,669 of record NZ_JAQGLA010000005.1, on the reverse strand, counting down.
TCCACGCCGCGGGCACCGTGGCGTCCGCGCAGCAGACCGTCGGCGACGTGGTGCCGCTGGACGAGGAGCTCACCGGCCGCAGCGCCCTGGACGACCCGGCGCGGCTCACGAACGCCGTGACCGGTGGCATGCCCATCACCGAGCCGTTCAGCTTCCTGCCGAACAACGGCGGCCTGGGCGACCTCGCCGGCAAGTCCGGCACCGGCTCGCTCGACGCGATGAACGCCGGTCAGCTCCTGCCGCAGGGGCTGGGCGGACTGGTCGAGGGCGCCACCGGTGCCGTGCCGGTGGGCGGCGTCGTCCCGGTGGGCTGAGCAGGAGGCGGCTGGGCGGTTTCTCCGCTGCGGCGGTTGCGGTCGGCAGCGATCGACGGGTCGAGACAGTAGTCACGACAGGTCTACGTCGCTCGAAAGTGGGGCGTGAGACCGGGAAATCAGTGACCGGGTGTCTACATTTCCCACCTAAGTGATCGCTGAATAGTGGTGGTTGATCCTTCCGTAATCTCCGGCCGGGCACAGGATTTTCGGCCTGTGCAGAGAGGAGCATTGCGAGATGAAGCGCACCCTTACGGCCGCGGCCGCTGTGCTGGTCGGCGGCGCCGGTGCCGTCGGATTCGCCGGTGCTGCGAACGCCGAACCCGTTCCGATGCCGCCGGCGCCGGGGCAGCTGCCCGCCGAACTGCCCACGGACAACAACCTCGCGCAGACCGCGTTCCACGCTGCGGGGACGCTGCACTCCGCGCAGCAGACCGTCGGCGACGTGATCCCGCTGGACAAGCAGCTCACCGGTCGCAGCGGTGACCCGGTCGGCGACCTCACCGGCGGTCTTCTGGGCGGCCTGCCCGCCCAGGACCTGCTCGGCGGTCTCACCGGTGTGGCGGGCAAGTCCGGCGAGCAGTCCAACGCGGTGACCGGTCTGCCGGAGCAGCTGCTCGGCACCCTGCCGGTCGGCGACGTCGTCCCGGTCGCGCACACCATGCCCGTGGGCCGGAGCGGCGCCACCGACATGCTGCCGCCCGGCGTTGCGCCCTCGGTGGACCAGCTGAAGCCCACCACCAAGCCCGCGCAGCTGCCGCAGCAGCAGCTCCCGCAGGACGTGGACGTGGTCGGCGAGACGCTCAACGGTGTCGTGAACAGCACCCCGCTGGGCCGCGTCGGCGACCCGACCGAGGTCCTGGGCGGCGGCAGCGACGTCGTCGGCGGCCTCACCGGCAACCTGACCCAGGGCCTGCCGGTCGGCAAGGCGGCTCCGGGCGGTCTCCCGCTGGAGAAGGTCGACCCGGTGCTCCAGCAGGGGACCGAGCAGGTCGGCAACCTGGTCGCGCACGGCCCGCTCGGCGGCAACCAGCAGCTGGGCGGCTGATCCAGCACGGCGATCCGCCACGCCTCCGCCCGCGTCGGAGCGCTGAACTGCGAAGGGCGGCCCCTGAACCGCGCTGTCGGCGATCGGTAGCGCGGTCGTAGGACCGGACCGGCGAGTGCGTAGCCGGTAGCGCCCCCGAATCAAGACTCGATGGCCCTCGCGAAACCCGCGGGGGCCATCGTCGTGCCCGCCCCCGTCGTGGGAGCGGAATCCGCCCAACGCTCGGTGTTCGGTTGGGCTGAAAGCGTGAAGCGGCGCTGGGCCAAAAGGGTGGAGCGTCCCCGGCTCGCATCATGACCGGCGTTCTCGCGCATTTCCCCTCCGCGACGGGAGGGGACGCGATGTTGTGGTCGACGGTGGTGATCGCGGCGGGACTGGCGCTCGCCGCTCCGGGAATCCGCAGGTACTTGCGCCGACGCCGGGCGGTGTCCCGCGCGCGGACCGAACTGGCCTGGTTCTACCAGCAGCGGCCGCAGCGCGAGCGGTTCACGCCGGGCAGCGGCAAGCACGCCTCGACGGTCCCGGTCGTCGTGCTGCGCCGCGTCGACGGCACCGCGCTGGGGAGGGTGCCCCGGCACCGGTGAGGCGGAAAAGGAAGTTGCTTCGCCTGTTCCAGCGGTGGATATTGGTCCTCGTCTACTAGTTGAGTGCTGCAAGCAAATATCTGGGGATGTCGGGGTGCCGCAGCGCTCCAGCCGGATTCGCACGCCGGCTCCGAACGAGGAGAACAGATGTCGGAAACGGCTGTGCCGTCAGCGCGGCCCGCGGCTTCCGCGCTCAGCCACCGCCAGATCCTGACCGTGCTCACCGGACTCCTGCTGGGGATGTTCATGGGCGCGCTGGACCAGACCATCGTCAGCTCCGCGATCCGGGTGATCGCCGACCAGCTGCACGGCCAGACCGCGCAGGCGTGGGTCACCACCGCCTACCTCATCGCCTCGACCATCACGACCCCGCTGTACGGCAAGCTCTCCGACATCTACGGCCGGAAACCGCTGTACCTGACCGCGATCTCGCTGTTCCTGGCCGGATCGCTGCTGTGCGGGATGGCTAACTCGATCTACGAGCTGGCCGCCTTCCGCGCGGTCCAGGGCCTCGGCGGCGGTGGCCTGATGTCGCTGGCGCTGACGATCATCTCGGACATGGTTCCGCCCCGGCAGCGCAGCCGCTACCAGGGCTACTTCATGGCGACCTTCGGCAGCGCCAGCGTGATCGGCCCGGTGGTCGGCGGGCTGTTCGCCGGCATGGACAGCTTCCTCGGCATCGACGGCTGGCGCTGGGTGTTCCTGGTGAACCTGCCGGTCGGGCTGGCCGCGCTGGCCGTCGTGACGAAGGTGCTCAACGTCGCCACCGAGCGCGTCCAGCACCGCATCGACTACCTGGGCGCGGCGGCGCTGGTCGTGCTTCTGGTGCCGCTGCTGACCGTCGCCGAGCAGGGGCGCGAGTGGGGTTGGCTGTCGCCGCTGTCGCTGACCATGTTCGGCATCGGGGCGCTGGGCCTGGTGCTGTTCGTGCTCGCCGAGCGTCGGATGGGGGCGGAGGCGCTGCTGCCGCTGCGGATGTTCCGGCTGCCGTCGTTCCGGATGGGCAACGTCCTCAACTTCCTGGTCGGCGTCGGCATGTTCGGCGGGCTGAGCTCGGTGCCGCTGTACCTGCAGATCGTCAAGGGCCTGAACCCGACCCAGGCCGGTCTGATGCTGCTGCCGATGACCGCCGGGATCATGATCGCCAGCGGAACGGTGGGGCAGCTGATCGCCCGCACCGGCCGGTTGAAGGTGTTCCCGATCATCGGCTCGGCGCTGATGGCCTGCTCGCTGTTCCTGTTCAGCCTGATCGAGGTGGACTCCTCGCTGGTCCAGGTGGGGGCGACGGCGCTGATGATGGGTGGCGGGCTCGGCATGCTGATGCAGACCCTGACCCTGGTGGTGCAGACCGACGCCACCCCGCGCGACCTGGGCGTGGCGACGGCGTCGGTGAACCTGTTCCGCCAGACCGGCGGCACGGTGGGCGCGGCGGCGTTCCTGTCGATCCTGTTCAGCACGGTCGGCGGCCGGATCGCGGACGCGATGCGGGCGGCGTCGTCCGCGCCGGACTTCGTCGCGGCGACGCAGGACCCGGCGGTCCGCGCGGATCCCGCGAACCAGGCCTTCCTGCAGGCGCTGCGCGACGGCCGGCCGATGGACCTGAACGACACGTCGTTCCTGCACCACCTGGACCCGCGCCTGGCCCACCCCGTCCTGGAGGGCTTCGCGAGCTCGATGAGCACGGTCTTCTTCACCGGTGGCTGCGTGGTGGTCGTGGCCTTCGCCCTGACCTGGTTCCTCAAGGACGTCCGCCTGGACTGACCCCGCTCCACAGACTTGTCCACAGAACCCACCAGTTATCCCCAACCCTGTGGACAACTAGCGATCAGTCCTATTTAGCCTGGTCAAAGCCCGTGAGTACTTTGGGTTGCTATAGCCCCCCAAAGTACTCACGGCCCCCGACCAGCAGAAACAAGCCATCGTCAGTCAAGCGGCGGAGCCGCTTCCAGCGGTAGGCAGCTACCGCGAAGCATGGTCGGCACTGGACGGCAAGAGTCGCATGCGCCGTAGGCGCATAGCCCACCCTCGCAACCGGCACCGCCGCGGGTTCTCAGGGTTCGCCTGGCGAGGACGGCCCGACTGCCGTGTATTGGCATACATAAAGTCGGGCACCCGGAGTCCAGGCGGGCGCTGAGGTTCCGCTACCCGCACCGCCACGCAAAACGACCACCGGAATCAAGAGACCACGAAAAAGCCCTCCCACGCGCTTCTGCGGGGAGGGCTTGTTCTTGGTGCTGGGGTTCAGTGGCCGTGTTCCTTGGCCCGCTCGTAGGAGCGCTTGATCTCGGCTTCGGCCTCGACGCGGCCGACCCACGTCGCACCCTCCACGCTCTTGCCCGGCTCCAGATCCTTGTACACCTCGAAGAAGTGCTGGATCTCCAGCTTGTAGAACTCGGCGAGGTGGTGGATGTCGCGCAGGTGCTCCTGGCGCGGGTCGTCCGAGGGCACGCAGATGACCTTGTCGTCGCCGCCCTTCTCGTCCCGCATCCGGAACATGCCGATGGCGCGCGACTTGATCAGGCAGCCCGGGAAGGTCGGCTCCTGGACCAGCACCAGCGCGTCCAACGGGTCGCCGTCCTCGCCGAGGGTGTCCTCGATGAACCCGTAGTCGGCCGGGTACTGGGTGGCGGTGAACAGCGTCCGGTCGAGACGGATCCGTCCCGTCTCGTGGTCCACCTCGTACTTGTTCCGGTTCCCCTTGGGGATCTCGATCGTGACGTCGAAGTCCACGCGGTTCCTCACTCGTCTTGCGTCGGATGCAGCCGCCCGCTCCCGCGCGCGGCCACGTCTAGTGTGGACCACGGCAGCGCACCGAGCCCCACCGCAGTGCGGGAGCTCGCAATCTGGCAGTCTGGCCATCCGTCGAGGAGGAGCACGTGCCCGAACCCCAGAACAGCCGGGGTGAGGTGGCCGAATCCGACGCTGGGGCGTCGTCACCGGACAGCGAGAGCCAGAGCCGAACCGCTGCGCCGTCGCCGAACCGACCCGCGGAAGCCCCCGCCCCGGAGGCGTCGGACACCACCCCACCCGAGACCGACCGAACCGCGGATGGCAAAGCTGTGACCTCGGATGATGCCGAGAAGGCGACGGAGTCGACCGAGTCGGCGGACGACGCCGAGACCAAGCGCACGACCACCTCGTCGAAGCGCGTGTCGGGCGCGCTGGTCGACCCGGAACCCGAAGCTCCGGCGGAAGCCGAGACGGCTCGGTTGAAGACCGTCGAGAAGGCGGAGTCGAGCGGCGAACCGAGCGCATCGAAGCGCGTCGCGGGCAATCTCGAGGACGGCTCGGCTACCGACGACGCGGCTGATCAGGGTGACGTTGACGACTCGGCCGATCAGCCGGACGGCGATTCGGAGCCTGCAGCTGAGGACGACAGCGCGGCTGCCGAGACCGACGCTGCCGAGGCTGAAGCTGACGAGAAGTCCAGCGCTGCGGAGACTGAAGCCGACGAGAAGTCCGGCCCTGCGGAGACTGAAGCCGCTGACGAGAAGTCCGGGGCCGATGAGGCATCGGATGATGACGTCAGTGCTGATCAGGGCGCATCCGAGACGTCGGCGAGCGACGACGGCTCGACCGAGGAGCAGGGCACTCCGGAATCCGCTGATCAGGACGCTGCTCCCGACGAAGCCGACGGTGAAGCTGCTGCGGAGGAGACCGAAGCAGCGGATTCGACCGAATCCGACGCTGCTCAGGACGACAACACCGCCGATGAGCCGGAGTCCGCCCCGGCTGATCAGGACGGCGAGGAAGCCGCCGGGAGCGAGGCGGAAGAATCCTCCGGCGCTGAGAGCACGTCGGCTGAGAAGGAGTCCGACACCGCTTCGGAGTCCGAGGACGGCGATGCCGAGGGTGCAGTGACGTCCGGGGCTTCCGGGCGCGTCACCGGAACCGTTGACCTCAGCGACGAAGCGGACGCCGAGGCCTCCGCTGATGCGCAGGAGGAGTCGGCTGAGCAGGACGAATCCGCCGTCGACGAACCGTCCGACGACGCTGCCCCCGAAGCGGCGGACGAGGAACCGGCCGAGGAGTCCGCTGCCGAGTCGTCCTCCGGCGAAAAGGCGGCCGAGGAGCCGGAGAACGCCGACGAGAAGTCCGATGACGCGGAGGGGTCGTCGTCGGAGGACGCCGAGCCGGCTCCGGACCAGCAGGAGTCGGCTGAGCAGTCGACCGCCGATGAGCAGGGTTCGGACACCGCTGACGGGCAGGAACCGTCCTGGCCGTCGGACGAATCGGCCCCTGCCGAGGAGCCCGAAGCCGAGAAGTCCGAGGACGACGCGGAAGCCGACGAGCAGTCGGAAGACGTCAAGTCGGAGGACGCGGAGAAAGACGGCTCCGACGAGAAGGGCGCCGAGCCGGAGAGCGCTGACGAGACGGACTCCGAGCCCGAGAGCGCTGAGAAGACGGACTCCGAGCCGGAGAGCGCCGAGGAGAAGCCGGCCGCGCCGCCGGAGACCGCGGTCGAGCAGACCCAGCAGTTCCGGCCGATCACCGACGCGCCGCCGGTCGCCGGCGTCGAGCAGACGCAGCAGATCAGCCGGGTCGACGTCGCCGGGCCCGGGGCGGTCGACAGCACGCAGAAGATCCCGCGCGTCCCCGGCGAGCGGCCGGTCGAGTCCACCCAGAAGATCGCCAAGATCCCCGCCGAGTCGGAGGTGGAGCGGACCACCCGCCTCGAGCTCTCCGACCTGCGCGCCCCGGCGGATCCGGGTCCGGCGACGCAGCGGATCCCGGTGGTGCCGCCGGTCGCACCGGCCGAGCAGACCCAGCAGTTCGCCCGCCCGGACTTCGACGCCCCGCGCACGGCGTCCCCCGCGGACTTCGCCGGTCTGAACGCCCCGACCGCGCCCACGAACGGCCTGGAGGTCCCGGCCGCTTCGCCGGAGGACTTCGCCGGTCTCACGGCCCCGCACGCCAAGCCGTCGCAGGGCCTGACCCCGCCCGCCGCTTCGCCCGACGACTTCGCCGGGATGACCGCGCCGCGGGCGGAGCCCGAGCGCATCGAGCCCACGGCTTCGCCGGAGGACTTCGCGGGCCTCACCGCACCGCGCGCCCAGCCGCAGCACATCGGGCCAGTCCCGGAGCCGCCGCGGGCCGCAGCGCCGCCGAAGCGGAGCCGCAAGGGCCTGATCGCGGTCGCGGCGGTGCTCGTCGTGCTGCTCGGCGCGGGCATCGGCTTCGGCCCGCAGGTGGTCGACGCGCTGATGAAGGCGCAGATCGCCGACGCGCCACCGCCGGTCCGGCTCAACCCGCAGATCAAGCCGCTCGGCCAGGACGCGCCGGAGCCCACCAGGTCCGGGCTCGACGCCGCGCTCGCCGGCCCGCTGGGCAACCCCGCGCTGGGCACCCTCGCCGGTGTCGTGAAGGACGCCCGGACCGGGCAGGTGCTGTGGGAGCGGAACACCGGCCAGGCGCTGGTCCCGGCGTCGACCGGCAAGCTGCTCGCGAGGAGCGCCGCGCTGCTCGTCCTCGACCACGACCAGCGGCTGACCACCAAGGTGGTGCGCGGCAGCCAGCCGGGCAGCGTGGTGCTGGTCGGCGGCGGTGACGTGACGCTGTCGACGCTGCCGCCCGGTCAGGAGTCGGTGTACCCCGGGGCCGCCCGGTTCGACGACCTGATCGACCAGGTGCGGGCCGCGACCGGCGGGAACGTGACGTCGGTGCAGGTCGACACCAGCCGGTACACCGGTCCGGCCCTCGCCCCGGGCTGGCTCCCGGAGGACGTGGGCATGGGCATGATGGCGCCGATGGAGCCGGTGATGCTCAACGGCGGCCGCAACGACCCGACCCAGGACTACAGCCCGCGCACCAACGAGCCGGCGATGCAGGCCGCGCAGCGGTTGGCCGACAAGCTCGGCGCGACGCAGGTGTCGAAGGGGTCGGCGCCGCCGAACGCGGAGGTCCTCGGCCACGTCGAGTCGCCGACGGTGCAGCAGATGGTCGACACCGCGATGCTGCACTCGGACAACATGCTCGCCGAGGTGCTCGCGCGCGAGGTGGCCGTCGCCACCGGCGCTGATCCGTCGTTCGAGGGGGCGACGAAGGCGGTGCACGACGTGCTGGCGAAGCACGGCTTCGACCTCAACGGCACCACCATGTCCGACGGCAGCGGGCTGTCGGTGCACGACAGGACCACGCCGAAGCTGCTCGGCGAGCTGCTGAGCTCGGCGACCACCACGGCCAGCCCGGAGGGCGGGCTGCCCCCGGACGCCGCGAAGCTGCGGGGCCTGCTGTCGGGCATGCCGATCGCGGGCGGCACCGGAAGCCTGCGGGACCGCTACACCGGCAGCGACGGCCGCGGCTGGGTGCGGGCGAAGACCGGCACCCTCGACGGGGTCAACAGCCTGGCGGGCACGGTCGTGACCAAGGACGGCAGGCTGCTGGTGTTCGCGCTGATGTCCAACGGCCCGAGCTCGGCCGAAGACGGCCGCCGAGCCCTGGACGGGGTCACCGGTGCGCTCCGTGAATGCGGCTGCGGCTGACTGCCCGAAAGTGAGGTATCTAGCGGCCTGGTCGGCGGGTACGGTCGGTCGTGTGAACGCGCGACCCTCCACCTTGCCCGTTTCCAACAGCTCGGCTGCGGAGCATCGGGCGCTGGACTGGAACGTCGCCGTCGCGACCGCGGTCCGGTTGATGAAGCCTGGTCCGGAGGTGCCGCGGGCGGAGGCCGAGCACGCGGTCCGCTCGTTGCGGCGGTTCAGCGTCGACGCCGAGAGCCACGTCCGCGAGCTGACCGGTCTCGGCCAGGACCTGCCGATCATCGCCGGTGACGTCGTGGACCGCCCGGCTTGGGTGCGCGGGGCCGCGCACGGCCTGGCCACCCTGACCGACGCCGCGCTGTCCTCCGCCGACGCCCGCATGCAGCGCGCCAGCGACTTGTTCGGCGGGTTGAGCGCGCGCGGCGCCGGGGTGCAGGCCGGGCTCGTGCTGGCTTACCTCGGCGGCAAGGTGCTGGGGCAGTTCGACCCGTACGGCGAGTCCGGAGTCGCCGGCCAGCGCGGCAGCCTGCTGCTGGTGGCGCCGAACATCGTCGCGGCGCAGCGCTCCCTCGGCGTTCCGGCCGATGACTTCTCGATGTGGGTGTGCCTGCACGAGTCCACGCACCGCCTGCAGTTCAACGCGGTCCCGTGGCTGCGCGAGCACTTCACCGAGAGCCTGGGCATCCTGCTCTCCGAGATGGAGGGCACCACCGGCGAGCTGCTGAGCAGGTTGCCGACGATCCTGCGGGAAGCGCGCGCGGCCCGCTCCAGTGATTCCAGCCCGGGCGTGCTCGGCGTGATCGAGCTGCTCCAGACGCCGCAGCAGCGGCTCGCGCTGGACCGGATCATCGCGATCTCCACGCTGCTGGAGGGCCACGCCGACCACGTGATGGACGCGGTGGGCCCGCAGGTGGTGCCGAGCGTGGCGACGATCCGCAACCGCTTCACCGAACGCCGCAAGGGCGGCGGCCTGCTGGACCGCCTGCTGCGCAGCCTCCTCGGCGTGGACGCCAAGATCCGCCAGTACGCCCAGGGCGCGGCGTTCACCCGCCACGTGGTGGACGAGGTCGGCATGACCGGCTTCAACGCGGTCTGGACCTCGCCGGACCACCTGCCGACCCGCGCCGAGATCAGCGACCCCGCCGCCTGGATCCGCCGGATCCACGGCTGACGCCGCCCGCTCCGCGGGTCCGTCGCCTCCGGCGGGAGAATGGCGGCGTGCCGCCGCCTCCCGCCGTCAGCGCCGTCCGAGGCGCCGTCCGGCGCTTGCTCGGCTCCGCCGAGGCCGCGCCGTTCCGGGGCGCTCCGCTGGTCGTCGCGTGCTCCGGCGGCGCCGACTCGCTGGCGCTCGCCGCTGCCGCCTCGCACGCCGCCCGCCACGCGGGCGTCCCGTTGCACGGCCTGGTGGTGGATCACGGGCTCCAGGTCGGCTCCGCCGACGTCGCCGCTCGCGCTGCCGAGCAGCTCACCGAGCTCGGTGCCGTCGCAGAGGTGATCGAGGTCGAGGTGGAGGGCTCCGGCGGTCCCGAGGCCGCCGCGCGTCGCGCGCGCTACCGGGCGCTGCGCGAACGTCGTCCTCCCGGTTCGCTCGTCCTGCTCGGGCACACCCTCGACGACCAGGCGGAAACCGTGCTGCTCGGGTTGGGGCGGGGTTCCGGGGCGCGGTCGATCGCCGGGATGCGGCCGGTGGATCCGCCGTGGGCGCGGCCGTTCCTGGGCGTGCGGCGGGCGACCACCGAGGAGGTGTGCCGGGAGCTCGGGCTCGAACCCTGGCGGGATCCGCACAACGCCGATGCCCGGTTCACCCGTGTGCGGTTGCGCACAGAAGTTCTTCCGCTGATGGACGACGTCCTGCAAGGCGGCGTTCGCGAGGCGTTAACCCGGACCGCGCAGCAGCTGCGCGAGGACGCCGACGCGCTGGACGAGCTGGCCGCCGCCGAGCGCCGCCGGGTGGAGGTCGGTGATGGGCTGGATGCGTTGGCACTGCGGGAAATTCCGGCCGCGCTGCGCCGTCGCGTGGTGAAGGAGTGGCTGCTGGACCGGGGCGTCCCGGAGCTCACCGACGCGCACCTCCGGGCGGCCGACGCGCTGCTCACCGATTGGCGCGGACAGGGCGGGCCGAGGTTGCCGGGTGACTTTGTGCTTCGCCGTGCGCATGGCACGCTTCAAGTCGTAGCCGCGGGTCGCAAGCCGCCGAATGGCTGACGGGCGCCGCGTTGTCGAGACCGGGGCGTGCAGCGCCGGGGGAACTGTCTCATCGCCGAAGAGGGGAAGCCGGGCCGTGTACGACGGCGACATTGCGTCAGTGCTCATCAGCGAGCAGCAGATCAAGGACAAGGTCACCGAGCTGGCCAAGCAGGTCGACGAGGACTACCAGGACGTCGGTGGCGATCTGCTGCTGGTGGGAGTCCTCAAGGGCGCGGTCATGTTCATGACCGACTTCGCCCGGGCCCTGCCGCAGCCCGCCCAGCTCGAGTTCATGGCGGTCAGCTCGTACGGTTCCTCGACCTCGTCGTCCGGCGTGGTGCGGATCCTCAAGGACCTGGACCGCGACATCGCCAACCGGCACGTGCTGATCGTCGAGGACATCATCGACTCGGGTCTGACGCTGTCCTGGCTGCTCAAGAACCTGAGCTCGCGCAACCCCGCATCCCTGGAGGTGTGCACGCTGCTGCGCAAGCCCGACGCGGTCCAGGTCGACCTGCCGGTCAAGTACGTCGGCTTCGACATCCCCAACGAGTTCGTCGTCGGCTACGGCCTCGACTACGCCGAGCGCTACCGAGACCTTCCTTACATCGGCTCGCTCGATCCCAAGGTCTACACCTCGGGCGTCTGACGCCTGGAACACGCCTGTCCGGTTCGCCCCTCCTGGCCCACGCGGGCGGGGCGACCGGATACGCTGTTCATCCTGTGTCGGGCGCGGCGTGGTCGGGCCCGCACATCGGCCGGTACGCTGGTCTGAAGGGGTTGACGGCCAGGGCTAACTGTGCCTGCCGAGCAGTCGTCGCCCGAAGTGACAGTCAGGGAGGGTCGAGGCCGCCCGTCGGCCGCAAGTGAATGGACCGAAAGCGCCTGCTCCGCAACCCGCTGCTGTGGATCCTCATCGCATTCTTGTTGATCTTGTCCTTCAACGTGCTCTTCGACGAGACGCGCGCCTACCGCGAAGTCTCCACGTCGCAGGCGCTCGAGCAGATCGCTCAGGGCAAGGTCAAGGAAGCGACGATCGAGGACAAGGAGCAGCGGGTCCGGCTGACCCTGAATGACGGCCAGAACTTCGACGGCAGCTCCCAGCTGATCGCGCAGTACCCGGCCGGGGCCACCGACCAGGTGGTCAACGAGATCCGCAACGCGCACGTCCCGACCTGGAACACCAAGGTCTCCCAGGACTCGTTCTGGGTGCAGATGCTGTTCTACCTGGTGCCCATCGGCCTGCTCGTGCTGCTGCTGATGTGGATGATGAACAACGTCCAGGGCGGCGGCAACCGCGTCCTGAACTTCGGCAAGTCCAAGGCCAAGCAGCTCACCAAGGACATGCCCAAGACGCTGTTCACCGACGTCGCGGGTGCCGACGAGGCCGTCGAGGAACTGCACGAGATCAAGGACTTCCTGCAGAACCCCGGCCGCTACCAGGCCCTCGGCGCGAAGATCCCGAAGGGCGTCCTGCTCTACGGCCCGCCCGGTACCGGTAAGACGCTGCTCGCGCGCGCTGTCGCCGGTGAGGCCGGCGTGCCGTTCTACTCGATCTCCGGTTCCGACTTCGTCGAGATGTTCGTCGGTGTCGGTGCCTCCCGCGTGCGCGATCTGTTCGAGCAGGCCAAGCAGAACGCGCCGTGCATCATCTTCGTCGACGAGATCGACGCGGTCGGCCGTCAGCGGGGCGCCGGTCTCGGCGGCGGTCACGACGAGCGGGAGCAGACCCTCAACCAGCTGCTGGTCGAGATGGACGGCTTCGACTCGCGCGGCGGCATCATCCTGATCGCCGCCACCAACCGCCCGGACATCCTGGACCCGGCGCTGCTGCGCCCGGGCCGCTTCGACCGGCAGATCCCGGTGTCCGCGCCGGACCTGCGCGGTCGCCGCGCGATCCTCGGCGTGCACTCCAAGGGCAAGCCGCTGGCCCAGGACGTCGACATGGAGAGCCTGGCCAAGCGCACCGTCGGCTTCTCCGGTGCCGACCTGGAGAACGTGGTCAACGAGGCCGCGCTGCTCACCGCCCGCGAGAACGGCCAGCTGATCACCGCCGCGGCGATGGAGGAAGCCGTCGACCGCGTGGTCGGTGGTCCGCGCCGCAAGAGCAAGATCGTCTCCGAACGGGACAAGAAGATCACCGCCTACCACGAGGGCGGGCACGCGCTCGCCGCGTGGGCGATGTCCGACCTGGAGCCGGTCTACAAGCTGACGATCCTGCCGCGCGGTCGCACCGGCGGGCACGCCCTCGTCGTCCCCGAGGACGACAAGGACATGATGACCCGCTCGGAGATGATCGCCCGACTGGTGTTCGCGCTGGGTGGCCGCTCCGCCGAGGAGCTGGTCTTCCACGAGCCGACCACCGGTGCGTCCAGCGACATCGAGCAGGCCACCAAGATCGCCCGCGCGATGGTCACCGAGTACGGCATGACCGCCCGCCTGGGCGCGGTGAAGTACGGCAAGGAGGAGGGCGACCCGTTCCTCGGGCGCACCGCCGGCCAGCAGCCGAACTACTCGCTCGAGGTCGCGCACGAGATCGACGAGGAGGTGCGCCGCCTCATCGAGGCCGCGCACACCGAGGCGTGGGAGGTGCTCAACACCTACCGCGACGTGCTCGACGACCTCGTGCTGGAGCTCATCGACAAGGAGACGCTGAACCGCAAGGACCTGGAGCGGATCTTCGCCCGCGTGGAGAAGCGGCCCAGGATCACCGCGTTCAACGACTTCGCCGGTCGCACCCCGTCGGACAAGCCGCCGATCAAGACCCCCGGCGAGCTGGCCAAGGAGCGCGGCGAGCCGTGGCCCCCGGTCAAGGAGGAGCCGACCCCGGCGCCGTCGGCGATCGGTGCGGGCGACCAGAACGGCGCCCAGCCGAGCCACGGTCAGCAGGAGCCGACCCCGGCCGGCGCCGGTGCGAACCAGGGCACGGTGCAGATCCAGCAGCCGCAGCCCCCGCAGCAGCAGGGCCAGGCCCCGCAGGCGGTGCCGCCGAACTACGGCGCCCCGCCCGGGTGGACCCCGGCGACGACGCCGTCGGGCTCCAGCTACTCCGGCGGTCAGAGCCAGTACAACTGGACGCCGTCCTGGGAGCGCGGCTCGCAGCAGCCCGAGCCCCCGGCGGCGCCGGAGCACGGCGAGCAGCAGGCCGAGGAGGCTCCGCGCTCGGAGGGGCCGGATTCGGCCCAGGACAACGGCAGCGGCACCAACCGCTGATACTGGCTCTCCAGCCAGTGGAGGAAAGCAGAATTGACCAGTTCGGTCGACGAGCCGATCGGGGCGGGAGGCGACTCCCGTCCCGACGGCTCTTTCCACATCCCCCAGTTCGACCAGGACCGCGCTGAAGCCGCGGTGCGGGAACTGCTCCTCGCAGCAGGTGAGGACCCGGACCGGGAAGGTCTCCGCGACACCCCCGCCCGAGTCGCCCGCGCCTACCGCGAGCTGTTCGCCGGGCTCTACACGAACCCGGACGAGGTCCTGGACAAGACCTTCGACGAGGCCCACGAGGAACTCGTCCTGGTCCGCGACATCCCGGTGTACTCGCAGTGCGAGCACCACCTGCTGCCGTTCCACGGGTACGCGCACGTCGGGTACATCCCGAACGAGCGGGGACGGGTGACCGGGCTGTCCAAGCTGGCGCGGCTGGTCGACCTCTACGCCAAGCGCCCGCAGGTGCAGGAGCGGCTGACCTCGCAGGTCGCCGACGCGCTGGTGCGCAGGCTGGAGCCGCGCGGGGTGATCGTGGTGATCGACGCCGAGCACCTGTGCATGGGCATGCGCGGCGTCCGCAAGGCCGGTTCCACCACCACGACGTCCGCGGTGCGCGGCCAGTTCCGCGACTCGGCGTCCTCGCGCTCCGAGGCGTTGTCGCTGATCAGGGGACGCTGATGCATCCGCGGTTGCCGAACCCGCCGCGCTGCGCGGTGATGGGCGTGCTGAACGTGACGCCGGATTCGTTCTCCGACGGCGGGCGCTACCTGGACCGCGACGCGGCCATCGCGCACGGCGTCGAGATGCACCGGATGGGCGCCGACATCATCGACGTGGGCGGGGAATCGACCCGGCCCGGATCCGAGCGCGTCGACCCGGCGACCGAGATCGAGCGGGTGCTGCCCGTGGTCCGCGAGCTGGTCGGTGCAGGCGTCCCGGTCAGCGTCGACACCACCCGCGCCAAGGTCGCCGCGGCGACCGCGGAAGCCGGTGCCGCGGTGATCAACGACGTGTCCGGCGGGTTGGCCGATCCGGACATGGCGCACGTCGCCGCCGACACCGGGCTGCCGTGGGTGCTGATGCACTGGCGCGGCCACAGCAAGGGCATGAACGACCTCGCGGTCTACTCCGACGTGGTCGGAGAGGTGCGCGACGAACTGCTGCGGCAGGTCGACGTCGCGTTGGGGGCGGGCGTCGCCGAGGAAGCGATCGTGCTGGACCCGGGCCTGGGCTTCGCCAAGACCGGGCAGCACGACTGGCAGCTCCTGCAGCGGCTGGAGGTCTTCGTCGAGCTGGGCTTCCCGGTGCTGGTCGGGGCTTCCCGCAAGCGGTTCCTGGGACGGCTGCTGGCCGACGACGACGGCACCCCGCGCCCGCCCGCCGGGCGCGAGACCGCGACCGCGGTGGTGTCGGCGCTGGCCGCCGACCGCGGGGCCTGGGGCGTCCGGGTGCACGACGTGCGGCAATCGTTGGACGCCGTCGCGGTGACCGCCGCGTGGCGCAGCGGAGGGGAGTTCGGTGGCTGACCGGATCACGTTGACCGGCCTGAAGGTTCGCGGCAACCACGGGGTCTTCGACCACGAGAAGCGCGACGGGCAGGACTTCTTCGTCGACATCACGGTCTGGATCGACCTCGGCGAGGCCGCGGCCACCGACGACCTGGCGAAGACGATGCACTACGGCGAGCTGGCCGAGCGCGCGGCGGCGATCGTGGCCGGGCCGTCGAAGGACCTGATCGAAGCGGTGGCGGGCGAGATCGCCGACGACGTGATGACCGACGAGCGGGTGCACGCCGCGGAGGTCACCATCCACAAGCCGAGCGCGCCGATCCCGCTGACCTTCGCCGACGTGGCGGTGACCATCCGCCGCTCCCGCCGGGGCGGCCGCGGTCGCGCGGTCGGGGAGTGAGCGGGATGAGCAGGGCGGTGCTCTCGCTGGGGTCGAACCTCGGGGATCGGCTCAGCTTCCTCAAGCTCGCCGTCGACGGGTTCGCCGACGTGCTGGTCGCGGCCTCGCCGGTGTACGAGACCGCGCCGTGGGGCGTCACCGACCAGCCGGACTTCCTCAACGCGGTCCTGGTCGTGGAGTCCCCGGAGTTCGACGAGTGGGGCTGGCTGCGCCGCGGCCAGCAGCTGGAGCAGCAGGCGGAACGGCGGCGCGAGCAGCGCTGGGGCCCGCGCACCCTGGACGTCGACGTGGTCACTGTGGACGGTGTCCGCAGCGAGGACCCGGAACTCCTGCTCCCGCACCCGGGAACGCCGAGCCGCGCGACGGTGCTGATCCCGTGGCTGGCGATCGATCCCGACGCGGAGCTCCCGGGGCACGGCCGGGTCGCCGAACTCCTGAAAGCCCTGCCGGACGACGAGATCGCCGACGTCCACCTCCGCGAGGACCTCACCCTCACCTGAAGCCCGGCCTGCTAGCTTCCCGTGAGCACTTTCTGGGCCTATAGCGCCAGAAAGTGCTCACGGGGCTTGAGCAGCGCGGACGTTCCGCTACCGGGCGGACGCGCGGAGGGCGGTGGCCAGCCAGCGGGTCGCCTCGTCGGTGACCGGGTGCTGCGGCCAGCCGTTGATGATGGCCAGGAGCTCCCAGTAGCGGGACATCCGCCCGTCGTGCTCCTCGTAGTAGGCGGCCATCTCGCGGCGGAACTCCGGCGTGTCCGGCTTTCCCCACTCCTCGGTGGCCAGCCCCATCAGCCGATCGGTCAGCGCCTCGGCCTCGGCGCTGTCCGGCGCGGTCCCGGACTCGGCGGAGGCCTTCGCCTCGTCGGTGATCGCCCACCACTTGGGCGCGTCGGCGTGGTCGATCATCTTCTCGCCTGCTTCGCGGCGGTTCGCGTGCTCCTGGTAGAGCGCCCGCACCGCGCGCCGGAAGTCCTGGTCCTGCACCAGTTCGGCGAGTTCGAGCCAGGCCTCCAGCTGCTCGGTGCTCGGGTCGTCGGGCAGGTTCGGCTTCGCCGAGCGCATCCACTCGGTGAAGCCCGGGGTCACGTTCAGCTCCGCGCTGACCTCGTCCCAGAACTCGTCGATGAGCCGGTTGCGCTCCTCGTCGGGCATCTTCGCCAGTTCCTGCATGAGTCGTACCTCCTCGGTCGAACGGTCGAGCTTGACCACCGCCCGCAGCACGGCCCGCCGGGTCCGCAGCACGCGCATCTGCTCCTCCAACAGCCCGAGGTGGGCGCTGGCCAGCTGAGCGAGCGTCGTCTCGCGGGCGAGCACCCGCTTCACCTCGTCCAGCCCGGCGCCCAGTTCGCGCAGCGTGCGAACCAGTTCCAGGCGGCTGACGGCGGTCACGTCGTACTGGCGGTAACCGGCCGCGGTGCGGTCGGTGGGCGGCACCACGCCGGTGTCGGAGTAGAACCGGATCGTCTTCACCGTCAGTCCGGTGCGACGGGCCAGTTCGCCGATCGTGTAGCGCGCGGTGTCGTTCACGTCGTCCACCTTCGACCCTCCTGTCGGGGGAGACTCAAGGCGATTTTCGCCCGGAACTCCTGCGGTGGCGATCAGGTGGGATCCTGGAGCCGTGGCACCGCGAGGAGCAGAGCGCATGACCTTCACCAAACCCGGTCAGCTGATCGCCAACGGAGTGGCGGCGGCGGTCGTGATCTTCCTGCTCACCCGGATCACCTACGGGGACCTGCCGCGGTTGCCGCAGCTGGCCGGGGCGACCCTGCTGCTGATCGCGCTGGTCGACCTGGTCCTGGCGCTGGTCATGCGTCCGCGCGTGAAGCGCCGGCCGGGCACCGAGCCGCTGGACGGGCCGACGGCGGCGCGCGCGGTGGCGCTGGCCAAGGCGTCCTCGATGGCGGGCGCGATCATGGCCGGGGTGTGGATCGGGCTCGGCGCCTACCTGCTGCCGATCGTCGGCATCGTGGAGGCGGCGCAGGGCGACATGGTCGCCGCGGTGATCGGCCTGGTGAGCGCGGCTGCGCTGATCGCGGCGGGCTTGTGGCTGGAGCACTGCCTGCGCAATCCCGACGAGCCCGAAGAGCCTTACGACGACGAGGACTGAGCGTTGCCGACGCGCTCCGGTGTGTCGTGCTGGACGTCCCGCTGACCGCGGGAGCGGGGCGTCGGATCGGGGTGAAAGTGCCCTCTCCCAGCGGGTTTGGCGTGCTTTAGCGGGCTCGGGTTCGGCCGTTCGGAGGCGGGTGGCGTGCGCCACTGCGACCAATGTGGAGTCGCGTTGCTCGCCTTCAGGTCTCGAACTGATAACCGCCCGGTACCGTGGTGGGCATGTCCGACCGCGGCAGTACCGAGACCGAATCCCGCGCAGGCGGCTCGACCGCCTTGTGGGTCGGCGCGCTCGTGCTCGCCGCGGCCGCCACCGCAGTGCTGGTCATCAGCAGCGACGCCCGCCTGCTGCGGTTGGGACTGGTCGCCGCGCTGTGGTCGGCGCTGATCGGAGCGTTCGCGGTCGCCCGGTTGCGCAACCGGGTCGCCCAGGACGAGAAGCTCGCCGAGGACCGGCAGCGGATCTACGAGCTCGAACTGGAGCGGGAGATCGCTGCGCGCCGCGAGTTCGAGCTGGAGGTGGAGGCCGAGGCCCGCCGGAAGGCGGCCGAGGAGTCCGACGGCGAGCTGAAGGCGCTGCAAGCGGAGCTGCAGCGGCTGCGGACCAGCCTGGAGCAGGTGCTCGGCGGTGACGTGCTGTTCGAGCGGGTCGCGCTGCGCGCCGAATCCACCCGCGTCCGGTCGTTGGGCGAGAACAGCAGCAAGTTCGAAGGCCAGCTCGTCCAGGCCCCGCAGGGCCGGGAGCTGCCCGCCGCGCAGCCCCAGAACACCGAGCTGATCAGCAGGCTCTCCGGCGAGGAGCCGCCGCGCGAGGAACCGCGGCCGAAGCAGCACCCGAAGCCGCACCCGCGCCTCAAACCGCAAGCCGCGCAGGCGCACCCGTCGCGCCCGCGCCCGGTCCGCCCGCCGGAGAGGGCCAACCACGAGCCGCCGCAGCGCGCCCCGGAGCCCCCGAAGGCGCCGGCTCCGGCGCCCGCACCTGCGGTCGTCTCTCCCGCGCCCGCCCCGGCTCCGGCGCCGGATCCGGAGGGCGCGCACGCCGAGGGGACCTCGGTGAACGACCTGCTCGCGGCGTACGGGAACGCCTCCGACACGCAGCGGCGGAGGCGGCGACGCGCCTGAGAAGGTGACTGTCCGGGCGGCGCCGGACTCCCTTCAATAGGGTTTTGTCCCGTGTCGAGTCCTGATCTCCGGAGGCCCGCGCCCGATCTCTCCGGCGCGCGCAAGCTCCAGACCCGCAAGCACCACGCCGTCGGTTGGCCGGTCGCCGGCCTGATCGTGCTCGGGATCTGCGGATTGGTGATGGCCGGTGTCACCACGTCCCGGGTCGGTCTGCTGCCCGCGCTGGTCGGCGCCATAGCCGCTCTGCTGCCGGTCGGCGTCGTGTTCGCCGCGATCATCTGGATCGACCGGTGGGAACCGGAACCGCCGATGCTGCTGCTCGGTGCGTTCCTGTGGGGCGTGGGCGGGGCGACCGCCTGCTCGCTGCTGCTCAACGACACCGTCATCCAGCTCGTCGACACCCTGTTCGGCGGCGGCGACCAGAAGTTCCTCCTGACCGCGGTGATGGGGCCGCTGGTGGAGGAGGGCGCGAAGGCGCTGTTCGTGGTCGCGCTGTGGTTCAAGCGCCGCTCGGAGTTCAACGGGATGGTCGACGGCATCGTCTACGCGGCGCTGACCGCGGCGGGCTTCGCCTTCACCGAGAACATCCTGTACTTCGGCAAGGCGTTCGCGATCGACGGCATGGGCAGCTTCGGCGGCGGCGTGGTGGCGGTGTTCATCATGCGCGGCGTGCTGGCGCCGTTCTCGCACCCGCTGTTCAGCGCGATGTTCGGCATCGGCATCGGTCTGGCCGCGCGCACCGACGACAAGCGGCTGCGCCCGGTCTACCTGCTGGGCGGGTTCGCGGCGGCGTTCCTGCTGCACGCGGTGTGGAACGCGGCGACGCTGCTCGGCGGCGCGGAGTTCCTCAACGTCTACTTCCTGATCATGGTGCCGATCTTCCTGGGCACCTTCGGGCTGGTGGTGTGGCAGCGCAAGCGCGAGCAGCGGATCGTCATCGAGCAGCTGCCGGTGCTGGAGCGGGCCGGGCTGATCGCGCGCAGCGAGATGGACATGCTGGCCACGCTGGCCGGCCGGAAGGGCTGGCTGCGCAAGGTGCGCCGCAGGGCGGGGCACGAGGCGGCCAAGGCGGTCCGCGACTACCAGATCGCGGTCACTGAGCTGGCGTTCCTGCAGCACCGGGCGTCCGAGGGCCGCACCACCAGCGCGGCCCGCCGGTCCCGCCGCGAGGAGCTGATCGAGGACCTCAAGCAGGCGAGGCGCTCGGCGGCGGGCACCCAGCAGGCGATCAAAACGGCCCGAATCAAGCTCGACGAGCTGACCCAGCACAACCTCAGGCGCCCGATTCCCAAAACCCCGCCCCAACGCACCCGCGACTGACGAGCGCAGTTCCAACCGAGGTGGGCAGGCCGTCCGCTCGAGTGCCGCGGATCCTTCGCGCACCGAGCCCCGCAGTTTCAATTGAAACTGTGATCCGCCGTGGGTGGGATTTACAGTTTCAATTGAAACTGTAAATCTACACCTGGCGACGAACACCGGATCAGGACCCGAACCGAACCCCGGAGAGGTGCTCCGCCGAGGGTGCGGGGCCGACACGCCGGGGAGTGTCCGGTTCCGACATGCCGACGGGTGTGGACAGGTTCCGGCGTCTGTGGAGAACTTCCGCAAATTCAATGGAAATCGGACGTTCGATTTCCATTGAATTTGCGTTGGTGCGGGCGGCTGGGCGATCGGGGGTGGTGCCGGGGATGGCGTGGTTCTCGCCACCTGGGAGGGTTTGCGGGCCGCCGGCGGGCTAGTCTCGCGCTGCTGTCCGGTACCCGGTGGTTGGGACTGGAACGGTATGGAGGACGACGTGGCGATGTCTGCTGGTCGCACGGGCCCTCGGCTGCGCGTTGGAGTCATCTCCGCGGGCCGGGTGGGTGCCGTGCTGGGCGCGGCGTTGCAGCGAGCTGGGCACCAGGTGGTCGCGGTTTCCGCGGTGTCCGACGCGTCGCTGCGCCGCGCGGAGGAACTGCTGCCCGGGGTGGCCGTGCTGCCGCCCGACGAAGTCGCCAAGCAGGCAGATCTGCTGCTGCTGGCGGTCCCGGACGACACCATCGCGGGGCTGGTCCGGGGTCTGGTCGCGACCGAATCCCTGCGCGCCGGTCAGATCCTGGCGCACACCTCCGGCGCGCACGGCGTGTCCGCGCTCGCCGCTGCGGCCGAGGCCGGGGTGCTCGCGCTGGCGCTGCACCCCGCGATGACCTTCACCGGACGCCCGGAGGACGTCGAGCGCCTCAGCAACGCCTGCATGGCGGTCACCGCGTCCTCCGCGGACGAGGCCGGTTGGCACGTGGCGGAGGCGCTGGCGCTGGAGCTCGGCATGGAGCCGGTGCGGGTGCCGGAGGAGTCCCGGCGCCTGTACCACGCTGCGCTCACCCACGGCTCGAACCACCTGATCACCCTGGTCAACGAGTGCGCGGAGCTGCTGCGCAGCGCCGGTGTCGACAACGCCGACCGGGTCATGGCGCCGATCCTGTCCGCGTCGCTGGACAACGCGCTGCGCCTGGGCGACCGCGCGATCACCGGCCCGGTCATGCGCGGCGATGCGGGCACGGTCCGCGCGCACCTCGCCGCCCTGGACGAGGCGAATCCGGCCGTCCTCCCGGGCTACCGGGAAATGGCCCGGCGGACCGCGGAGCGGGCCGAGCGCGCGGGCATCCTGCGCGCCGACGGAGCCGCCGAGGTCCGCGAAGCACTGGACGAGGAGCCGTCGTGATCACGGCGAGCGAGAACGATGGAGTCGTGATGAACGCAGGTTTCGAACGCGGCGCGCTGACCGTGCACCGCGAGCCCGCCGACCTGACACGGGTCACCCGCGCGCTGCGCGCCACCGGCCGCACGGTCTACCTGGTGCCGACGATGGGCGCGCTGCACCGCGGGCACATGGAGCTGATCGAGCGGGCCCGCCGCGACATCAACGGCGTGGTGGTCGTGTCGATCTTCGTGAACCCGCTGCAGTTCGGCCCGAACGAGGACTTCGACCGCTACCCGCGCAGCTTCGACAACGACCTGGCGCTGTGCCGGGAGGCCGGGGTCGAGCTGGTCTTCGCGCCGTCGGTCGAGACGATGTACGGCGACGACCCGCAGATCACCGTCCACTCCGGACCGCTCGGCGAGGAGCTGGAGGGCGCCGCCCGGCCGGGGCACTTCGACGGCATGCTCACCGTGGTCCTGAAGCTGCTCAACATCGTGCGCCCGGACATCGCGTTCTTCGGCGAGAAGGACTACCAGCAGCTGGTGCTGATCCGCCGGATGGCGCGCGAGCTGAACCTGGAACCACTGATCCAGGGCATCCCCACCGTGCGGGAAGCGGACGGCCTGGCGCTGTCCTCCCGCAACGCCTACCTCAGCGACGAGCAGCGCGACGCCGCGCTGGTGATCTCGGCGGCCCTGACCGCCGCGACGTTCGCCGCTTCCAACGGGCCCGACGCGGTGCTGCAGGCCGCGCGCGAGGTCCTGGCCACCGAGCCGTCGGTGGAGCTCGACTACCTGGAGCTGCGCGGCACCGAGCTCGGCCCGGTCCCGGACGAGGGCGAGGCGCGGCTGCTGGTGGCGGCCCGCGTCGGCACCACCAGGCTGATCGACAACGCGCTGGTGCTGCTGAACAAGCAGAACTGACAGGCCGACGGCGCGGGTGCCTCGGCATCGCGCAAGATACGTCGGGACGATGCGGTATCGGCAGTAGGAGGTTCTGCGATGTTCCGCACCATGTTGAAGTCCAAGATCCACCGCGCCACGGTGACCCAGGCCGACCTGCACTACGTCGGCTCGGTGACCGTGGACGCCGACCTGATGGACGCCGCCGACCTGCTCGAGGGCGAGCAGGTGGCGATCGTGGACGTCACCAACGGCGCCCGCCTGGAGACCTACGTGATCACCGGTGAGCGCGGGTCCGGCGTGATCGGCATCAACGGCGCCGCCGCGCACCTGATCGAGCCCGGTGACCTCGTGATCCTGATCTCCTACGGCGTGATGGACGAGCTGGAAGCGCGCTCGATCCGGCCGAAGGTGATCTTCGTGGACGCCGACAACAAGATCCTCGAGTCCGGCGACCAGCCGGGCGTCGCACCGGAGGGCTCCGGCCTGATCAGCGCGGCGGTTCCGGCGGAGGCGCCCGCCGAGACCGACGACGCGGCCAAGCTCGACGCCCTCCTGCAGCAGCCCGAGCACTGATCGACCGGGAACCCGGAAGGAACGGACTGAGACGGTGCTGCTGGCCATCGACGTCGGGAACACGAACATCGTGCTGGGCCTCTACGACGTGGAGTCGGCGAGTCCCGACATCGCCTCGAGCCTGGTCCACGACTGGCGGATGCGCACCGAACCGCGGATGACTGCGGACGAGATGGCGCTGACCATGCGCGGTCTGCTCGGCGAGCACGCGGACCGGATCACCGGCATCGCGGCGCTGTCCACGGTGCCCGCCCTGCTGCGCGAGCTGCGCGTCATGCTCGCCAAGTACTGGAACGACGTGCCGCGCGTGGTGGTGGAACCGGGCGTGCGCACCGGGGTTCCGCTGCTGGTGGACAACCCGAAGGAGGTCGGCGCGGACCGGGTGATCAACACCCTCGCCGCGCACCACCTGCACGCCACGAACTGCGTGGTGGTCGACTTCGGCACGTCGACCAACATCGACGTGATCTCGGCGAAGGGCGAGTTCCTGGGCGGGGCGTTCGCGCCCGGCATCGAGATCTCCCTGGACGCGCTGGCCTCCCGCGCCGCGCAGCTGCGCAAGGTGGAGCTGGTCCGCCCGCGCTCGGTGATCGGCAAGAACACCGTGGAATGCCTGCAGTCCGGCATCCTCTACGGCTTCGTCGGCCAGGTCGACGGCCTGGTCCGCCGCATCATCGCGGAGCTCGAGGCCACCCACGGCGGCCCCACCACGGTCCTGGCCACCGGAGGTCTGGCGCCGCTGGTGGTGGCGGAATCGAGCACCATCACCCACCACGTCCCGGACCTGACCCTGCTGGGGCTCCGCCTGGTCTACGACCGCAACTTCGGCTGAAAAGCGCGAACTGGCACGGTACGAGCCCTCCTCATCCGGGGGAGAACCGCGAACCGTACCCTTGGTGCTCGTGACTGAGGATCGTTCCATTCCCCCGGCAACCAGCGATGACGGCGTCGACGACCTGCCGGAGCAGATGCGGGTCCGGCGGGAGAAGCGCGAGCGCTTGCTCGACGCCGGAATCGACCCCTACCCGGTGACCTTGCCCATCACGCACGGCCTGGCCGAGGTCCGCGCCGCCCACCAGGGGCTGGAGCCGGACACCGCCACCGGCGAGCAGGTCGGCGTCGTCGGCCGCGTGATGTTCCTGCGCAACACCGGCAAGCTCTGCTTCGCCACGCTGCGGGCGGGCGACGGCACCGAGCTGCAGGCGATGCTCAGCCTCAAGCAGGTCGGCGAGGACGCGCTGGCGACCTGGAAGGCCGAGGTGGACCTCGGCGACTTCGTCTTCGTGCGCGGCGAGGTGATCACCTCCCGCCGCGGCGAGTTGTCCGTGATGGCCGATGAATGGCGAATGGCGTCGAAGTCGCTGCGCCCGCTCCCGGTCATGCACAAGGAACTCGGCGAGGAAATGCGGGTTCGGCAGCGCTATGTCGACCTGATCGTCCGAAAGCAGGCCGCGGAGACCGTGCGCACCCGTGCCGCGGTGCAGCGCTCGTTGCGGGATTCCTTCGAAGGGCGCGGTTACATCGAGGTGGAAACCCCGATGCTGCAGACCTTGCAGGGCGGTGCCGCGGCTCGTCCGTTCGTGACGCATTCGAACGCCTTCGACATGGATCTGTTCCTGCGGATCGCGCCGGAGTTGTACCTGAAGCGTTGCGTGGTCGGCGGGATCGAGAAGGTTTTCGAGATCAACCGGAACTTCCGCAACGAGGGGAGTGATTCTTCCCACTCCCCGGAGTTCGCCATGTTGGAGTTCTACCAGGCGTACGCCGATTACAACGACATGGCCGACCTGACCCGCGCGGTGATCCAGGAAGCGGCGGAGAAGGTCACCGGTTCGCAGGTCGTCACCTGGTTCGACGGAACGGAGTACGACCTCTCCGGTGAGTGGACGTCCTTGCGGATGTACGACTCGCTGTCCGAAGCGCTCGATTCGGAGATCACCCCGGAAACTCCGGTCGAGGTGCTGCGCAAGCACGCCGACTCGCACGGATTGCAGACCGATCCGGCGAACGGTCACGGAAAGCTCGTGGAAGAGCTGTGGGAGCACTTGGTCGGCGATCATTTGACCGCTCCCACGTTCGTGCGCGACTTCCCGGTGGAGACCTCGCCGCTGACCCGCCAGCACCGGGAGCAGCCGGGCATGGCGGAGAAGTGGGACCTCTACGTCCGCGGGTTCGAGCTGGCCACCGGCTACTCGGAACTCGTCGACCCGGTGGTGGAGCGCGCTCGCCTGGAGGAACAGGCCGCGCTGGCCGCCGCCGGCGACGACGAGGCGATGCCGATCGACGAGGACTTTCTGCGCGCGCTCGAGTACGGAATGCCGCCGAGCGGTGGCGTCGGAATGGGTATCGACCGGTTGTTGATGGCGTTGACCGGCCTCGGTATCCGGGAGACGATCCTGTTCCCGCTGGTCCGCCCCGAATGACCCGATCAGGGTGGCGGTGGCGAATTTTCCGGCTGAGATGAGTGCATTGCTGGAGTTGCTGCGCTAACCTGACCTCAGAATGTTTCGGTGACGGCTTTTGGAGTACTCGCGGGGGAGTTCCCGCTCCCAGCAGTTCGTGCTGTCCCGTTCCTGGCACATTTTGCTCTTCCGGGGAGGACTTCGAAGATGGCGCAGAAGGTCACTGTCACCCTTGTCGACGATCTGGACGGCGGTCAGGCCGACGAAACCGTCGAGTTCGGTTTGGACGGTGTGGCGTACCAGATCGACCTTTCCGCGGACAATGCCGGTGAGCTGCGGGACGCGCTGGCGAACTACGTCTCCAACGCGCGTCGCGCGGGCGGTCGCAAGAAGCCGGGTCCGCGTCCGGGTTCTGGTGGCGGGCGCGCTGCCGCCGGCGGTTCCACGAGTGCTGATCGCGAGCAGAACCAGGCCATTCGGGAATGGGCGCGCAAGCGCGGCCTGAAGGTCTCCGACCGTGGTCGTATCCCGGCGGACATCGTCGAGCAGTACCACCAGGCGAACTGACGCAGAAGCGAATTCGTTTCCGCGGCGCGCCGCACTCAGCAACGCGAGGGGCGTTTACCCGGCAAAGCACCGGGTGAACGCCCCTCGTTGCGTTCGGATAACGCTATTCAACGCAAATCCCGCCGAAAAGCGGGATGATCATTTCGGCGGGCTTTTCCCGCGGACCGCCTCCCGGCCGGTGTGACGGCGGACATCTCGACCCGCTCTGGGCTAGAAGCTTAGGTGCGCCTAACCTGACTACCGATCAGGTGATCCGGGACGAGGGAGCGGGACGTGAGTGGCAGCTTGGCCGTCGACGGTCCACGCGCGGCCGACCAGGCCGCCGCGGGCGGTGCCCGGATGCGCGAACGCCGCCGCCGTCGGCTCCTCGGCATCGCCGTCCTGCTGGCAGCCCTGCTGGTCAGCTGCGTGCTCAGCGTTGTGGTCGGTGCCAAGACGATCCCGCTGGGCGAGGTGTGGAGCGGGCTGTTCGCGCCGACCGGCACCGAGAACGACCTGATCATCCGCGAGCTCCGGGTGCCGCGCACCGTCGTCGGCGTGCTGGCCGGTGCTGCGCTGGGCCTGGCCGGGGCGCTGATGCAGGGCCACACCCGCAACCCGATCGCCGACCCCGGCATCCTCGGCATCACCCAGGGCGCGGCGCTGGCCGTGGTCCTGGCCGTCTACACCTTCGGCGTCACGACGCTGCTCGGCTTCATCTGGTTCGGCTTCGCCGGCGCGGTGCTGGGCGCGCTCGCCGTGTTCGCGATCGGCTCGCTCGGCCGCGGCGGGCCCACCCCGGTGACCTTGGCGCTGGCCGGTACCGCGATCAGCTTCCTGCTGCAGGCGATCACCTCGGCGCTGGTGCTCACCGACCAGCAGACGATGGACACCTACCGGTTCTGGAAGGTCGGTTCGATCGCGGTCAACGACCCCGCCGTGATCCCGCAGGTGCTGCCGTTCGTGCTGGTCGGGATCGTGCTGGCGCTGACCAACGCCAGCGGGCTGAACGCGCTGTCGCTCGGCGAGGACGTCGCCCGCTCGCTGGGGCACCGGGTGCAGTGGTCGCGCCGGGCCGGGATCGCGGGGATCGCGGTGCTGGTCGGCAGCGCGGTTGCGATCTGCGGGCCGATCGGCTTCGTCGGGCTGATCGTGCCGCACGTGGCCAGGTTCTTCACCGGTGCCGACTACCGCTGGCTGCTGCCCTTCGCCGGGCTGCTGGGCGCCTCGCTGGTGCTGCTGGCCGACGTGCTCGGGCGCCTCGTGGCGCGGCCGTCCGAGGTGCAGGTCGGGGTGATGCTGGCGATGGTCGGCGCCCCGTTCTTCATCGCGCTCGTGCGCCGCAGGAAGATGGTGCGGTTGTGACCCAGGTGGTGGAAGGACCGATCGCCGGGCGGCGTCCGGCGCGGCTCGGCCCGTTCTCCGGGGTGCTGCGCTGGCGGCCGCTGGTGGCGCTGCTCGGCGGGCTGGTGCTGCTGCTGGCGGTGTTCGTGCTCAACGTCGGGCTCGGCGAGTACCAGATCAGCCCGGCCGAGGTGCTGCGGACGCTGGTCGGCGACGGCGACCGGGCGCAGCAGATCATCGTCTGGGAGCTGCGGATGCCCAGGTCGCTGACCGCGCTGCTGGTCGGCGCCGCGCTGGGCCTGTCCGGCGCGCTCATGCAGACCCTCGCCCGCAACCCGCTGGCCAGCCCGGACATGCTCGGCATCACCGCGGGCGCGGGCACCGCGGCGACCGTGGTGATCGTGCTCGGCGGCACCGCGGGCAGCCTCGCCGGCGCGCTGGCCGACTACGGCCTCCCGCTCGTCGCGCTCGCGGGCGGGCTGCTCACCGGCTTGGCGGTCTACGCGCTGTCCAACCGGCGCGGCGTGGACTCCTACCGGTTGGTGCTGGTCGGCGTCGGGGTCAGTGCCCTGGCCGGCAACACCACCTACTGGCTGCTGACCGTCGGCGACGTCAACGAGGCGGGCCGGGCGCTGGTGTGGCTGACCGGCAGCCTCAACGCGCGCGGCTGGGAGCACGTGGTGCCCACGGCGATCGCGCTGGTCGTGCTGGTCCCGCTGGTCCTGGCCGGTTCGCACGCGCTCGGCGCGCTGCAGTACGACGACGACACCGTGCGCGGGCTCGGCGTGCGCGCGGACCTGTCGCGCGGCCTGCTGCTGCTGGCCGCGGTGGTGCTCGCCTCGGTCGCGACCGCGGCTGCCGGGCCGATCCAGTTCGTCGCGCTGGCCACGCCGCAGATCGCGCTTCGCCTGGCGCACTCCTCGCGCCCGCCGCTGGTCGCCTCGATGGTGTTCGGGGCCGCGCTGGTGGTCGGCGCGGACGTGATCTCGCGGACCGCGTTCGGCACCCTGGAGCTGCCCGTCGGCATCGTCACCGCAATCTTGGGTGCGCCGTACCTGATCTACCTGCTCGTCCGTCGTTACCGGGAGGTTCGTGCATGACACCTCTTATGCCAACCCGAGCCCTGCTCAACCGCACCTCAGGGGACCGTGATGCAACCCAGCCACGAGAAGCCCCCAAAACGCAAGATCACTCCCGAACGCAACCACCACTGAAAATCGCGGAGAGGCGGGACAGGGTATGACCGCGTCCGCCACGTCCAGCGAGGGGACCGCCGCCGCGTCCCGGCAGCGGCTGCACGCCACCGACCTGAAGCTCGCCTACGGCGACCGGGTCATCGCCGACGGCCTGGACTTCGACGTCGTGGACGGCACGATCACCGCGGTGATCGGCCCCAACGGCTGCGGCAAGTCGACCCTGCTGCGCGCCCTCGGACGGCTGCTGCAGCCGCAGCGCGGCAGCGTGCTACTGGACGGCAAGCAGATCCACAAGATGCCGACCCGGGAAGTCGCGAAGGTGCTCGGCCTGCTGCCGCAGTCGCCGGTCGCGCCCGAGGGCCTGACCGTCGCCGACCTGGTCGCGCGCGGGCGGCACCCGCACCAGTCCTGGTACCGGCAGTGGTCTTCCGACGACGAGTCCGCCGTCGCCGAGGCGCTGGGCATGACCGGCATCAGCGACCTCGCCGACCGCACCCTGGACGAGCTCTCCGGCGGGCAGCGGCAGCGGGCCTGGCTGTCCATGGCGCTGGCCCAGGGCACCGACCTGCTGCTGCTCGACGAGCCGACCACCTACCTCGACCTGTCCCACCAGGTGGACGTGCTGGAGCTGGTCGGCCGGCTGCACGACGAGAGCGGCCGCACCGTGGTGATGGTGCTGCACGACCTCAACCTCGCCGCCCGCTACGCCGACCGGCTGGTGGCGATGAAGGACGGCGCCGTCGTCGCCGAGGGAGACCCGTCCGACGTGCTCACCGAGCAGCTGCTGGCCGAGGTCTTCGGCCTCAACGCGCGCGTGATTGCTGATCCGGTGGCGGGTACCCCGATGGTGGTGCCGATCGGTGGACGCGGTGCCGGGAAGACCGACCGGCCCGCCTAGCCGCTACGGAGAGCTAGCCGGACGGCTCTCCGACATGCGTGTTCGCGCTCAGCGGACACATCCATCCGATCGGTCGAAAACGGGAATCCCGCAGGCCAGCGAGCCGTTGGTCGGGGTGCCGGACAAGAATGTGGGCAGCAGGCCGTAGCGGGCACGGACCGCGACCGGGTGGGACTACTACAGTGGTCCTCAAGAGTGCTGAACCCGTCGTGGGCATCGGCGATGCAGGAGCCGTGTCCCGCCAACGAGACCGCCGGCGCAGCAGTCAGGGAGTGCGAATGTTCGAGAGGTTCACCGACCGCGCGAGGCGGGTGGTCGTCCTGGCCCAAGAAGAGGCCCGGATGCTCAACCACAACTACATCGGCACCGAGCACATTCTCCTGGGCTTGATCCACGAGGGTGAGGGTGTCGCCGCCAAGGCGCTGGAGTCGCTGGGGATCGCGCTGGAGGGCGTGCGCCAACAGGTCGAGGAGATCATCGGCCAGGGACAGCAGGCCCCCAGCGGACACATCCCGTTCACCCCGCGGGCCAAGAAGGTGCTGGAGCTGTCGCTGCGCGAGGCGCTGCAGCTCGGCCACAACTACATCGGCACCGAGCACATCCTGCTCGGGCTGATCCGCGAGGGCGAGGGCGTCGCCGCGCAGGTGCTCGTCAAGCTCGGCGCGGACCTCAACCGGGTGCGCCAGCAGGTCCTGCAGCTGCTGTCCGGCTACCAGGGCAAGGAGCCCGCGGAGGCCGGCGGTCGCGGCGAGGGCACGCCGTCGTCGTCGCTGGTGCTGGACCAGTTCGGCCGCAACCTGACGCAGAGCGCGCGCGAGAACAAGCTCGACCCGGTCATCGGCCGGGAGAAGGAAATCGAGCGGATCATGCAGGTCCTCTCGCGGCGCACCAAGAACAACCCGGTGCTCATCGGCGAGGCGGGCGTCGGCAAGACCGCCGTCGTGGAGGGCCTGGCCCAGAAGGTCGTCAAGGGCGAGGTGCCCGAGACGCTGAAGGACAAGCAGCTCTACACGCTGGACCTGGGCTCGCTGGTCGCCGGCTCCCGGTACCGCGGTGACTTCGAGGAGCGCCTGAAGAAGGTGCTCAAGGAGATCAAGACCCGCGGCGACATCATCCTGTTCATCGACGAGATCCACACCCTGGTCGGCGCGGGCGCCGCCGAGGGCGCGATCGACGCGGCGAGCATCCTCAAGCCGATGCTGGCCCGCGGTGAGCTGCAGACCATCGGTGCGACCACGCTCGAGGAGTACCGCAAGTACGTCGAGAAGGACCCGGCCCTGGAGCGCCGCTTCCAGCCGATCCAGGTCGGCGAGCCGTCGCTGGAGCACACCGTCGAGATCCTCAAGGGTCTGCGGGACCGCTACGAGGCGCACCACCGGGTGTCGATCACCGACTCCGCGCTGGTGGCCGCGGCCAGCCTGGCCGACCGCTACATCAACGACCGCTTCCTGCCGGACAAGGCGATCGACCTGATCGACGAGGCCGGCGCCCGGATGCGCATCCGCCGCATGACCGCGCCGCCGGACCTGCGCGAGTTCGACGAGAAGATCGCCGACGTCCGCCGCGAGAAGGAGTCCGCGATCGACGCGCAGGACTTCGAGCGGGCCGCCCGCCTGCGGGACGAGGAGAAGCAGCTCCTCGGCCAGAAGGAGGAGCGGGAGAAGCAGTGGAAGGCCGGTGACCTGGACGTCGTCGCGGAGGTCGACGACGAGCAGATCGCCGAGGTGCTGGCGAACTGGACCGGCATCCCGGTCTTCAAGCTCACCGAGGAGGAGACCACCCGTCTGCTCCGCATGGAGCAGGAGCTGCACAAGCGGATCATCGGCCAGGACGACGCGGTCAAGGCCGTGTCCCAGGCGATCCGCCGCACCCGCGCCGGCCTGAAGGACCCGAAGCGCCCGTCCGGTTCGTTCATCTTCGCCGGTCCGTCCGGTGTCGGTAAGACCGAGCTGTCCAAGGCGCTGGCAGAGTTCCTGTTCGGCGACGACGACGCGCTCGTGCAGATCGACATGGGTGAGTTCCACGACCGCTACACCGCCTCGCGGCTGTTCGGCGCCCCGCCCGGGTACGTCGGCTACGAGGAGGGCGGCCAGCTCACCGAGAAGGTCCGCCGCAAGCCGTTCTCCGTGGTCCTGTTCGACGAGATCGAGAAGGCCCACCAGGAGATCTACAACACGCTGCTGCAGGTGTTGGAGGACGGCCGCCTCACCGACGGCCAGGGCCGCACGGTGGACTTCAAGAACACGGTGCTGATCTTCACCTCGAACCTCGGCACGCAGGACATCTCCAAGGCCGTCGGCCTCGGCTTCTCCAGTGGTCAGGGCGCTGAGTCCAACTACGAGCGGATGAAGTCCAAGGTCCACGAGGAGATGAAGAAGCACTTCCGGCCGGAGTTCCTGAACCGGATCGACGACGTCATCGTCTTCCACCAGCTCACCGAGCAGGAGATCATCCAGATGGTCGACCTGCTGTCGGGCCGCGTGGAGAAGGCGCTCAAGGGCAAGGACATGGCCCTGGAGCTGACCGAGAGGGCGAAGAAGCTGCTGGCCAAGCGCGGGTTCGACCCGGTGCTGGGTGCGCGGCCGCTGCGCCGGACGATCCAGCGGGAGATCGAGGACAAGCTGTCCGAGAAGATCCTGTTCGGCGAGATCCAGCCGGGCCAGATCGTGATCGTGGACGTCGAGGGCTGGGATGGCGAAGGCGCCGACGACAAGGCCCACTTCACCTTCCGCGGTGAGGCGAAGCCGTCGCTGGTCCCGGACACCCCGCCGGTCGCCGTCACGGCGAGCTCCGACGAGAAGCAGGAGGGCACGGACGAGTCCGCCTGATCCGACTGCACGCAGAAGGCCCCGCCCCCACCAGGGAGCGGGGCCTTCCGCATGCCGTCGGGGGCTTCGCCGGTCAGCGCAGGCGGTGGATCTTCTCGGTGGGGGCTTCTGCGGAGATCCGGGCGAACTGGACCGTGGGGGCTTCCTCGGCCGCCGCCTCGGGTTCGCGGCGGTTGTTGCGGATGCGGACCGCCACGAAGGCGATCACCGCCAGGACCGCCAGGACCAGGACCGCCTTGGAGAAGAGGCCCGCGTACTGCTCGACGAGGTACCAGCTCTCGCCGAGGAGGTAGCCCGCGATCACGAAGACCGTGTTCCAGATCAGGCTGCCGAGGGTGGTGAACAGGGCGAACGTGCTCAGGCGCATGCGTTCGACGCCGGCCGGTAGCGAGATGAAGCTGCGGAACAGCGGGATCATGCGGCCGAAGAACACCGCCTTGACCCCGTGCTTGGCGAACCACGCCTCGGTCCGGTCGATGTCGGCGATCTTGACCAGCGGGAGCTTCGCGGCGATGGCGCGGGTGCGGTCGCGGCCCAGCGTGGCGCCGATGCCGTAGAGCGCGAGCGCGCCGATCAGCGAGCCGAGCGTGGTCCACAGGACCGCGCTGAAGATCGTCATCTCGCCCTGGCTGGCTGCGAACCCGGCCAGCGGCAGGATCACCTCGGACGGGATCGGTGGGAACAGGTTCTCCAGCGCGACGATGGCCCCGGCACCGGGGCCGCCGAGCGCTTCCATCACGGAGATCACCCAAGCGGTGAAGCCGGTCGGTTCGGCGGAGGTGGCGGCTTGCGTCGTCAGATCCATTCGAGCGGCTCCGTGTCGGGGTCGCGGCAATAGCGGAACGGTGATCGGAAATATGTCCGTTTCACTCCATGATTCCAGCCGTTCGGAGTACTTCGGCCACGCGGCCGGTGATCTGCGACACTCCCGAGCGCAATCCCCGCGGGAGGCGCGGCCCTGCGATGGGCGCTCGGGATGGAGGTGGACCGGCGTGGCGAGCTACGCGGCACGGCGCGGCACCCGGACCGGGGCGACGATCTGGCGCGTGCGGCCGGACGGCCCGCGCAAGCAGGTCGTCCCCGACGGCGTGCTGGACCTGATGTGGTTCCGGAACCGCCTGGTGGTGGCGGGGGCCGACACCCGTGCGGTGGTCGTGGAGACCAGACCGGACGAGGTGACGTGGGGTCTCCAGCTCGCCCCGGGTGTGGCGCACGCGCTGCTGGGCGTGCCCGTCCACGAGCTGACCGACCAGCGGGTCGAGCTGTCCGAGGTCGTCGCGCTCCCGAAGCGCCGGTCGTTCGAGGCCGACCCCGGTGATGCGCTCGAGCAGGTCTTCCTCGACATGTGGGCGAGGGCCGATCCGGACTCCTCCGCCCTGCGGTTCGCAGCCTCGCTGGACCGAGCAGCTCGCGACGGCTTGAGCGTCCAAGCGACGGCGGACCTCCACGGACTCCCGGAGCGGTCGTTGCGCAGGCTCAGCAACCGGCTCTTCGGCTACGGCCCGAAGACGCTCGTGCAGATCCACCGCTTCCAGCGCGCACTCCACCTCGCGCGATCGGGGCAGTCGTTGAGCGTTGCCGCCGCGACCGCGGGCTACGTCGACCAGGCCCACTTCAACCGCGAGGCCAAGCGGCTCGCGGGGCGGACCCCCGCTGAGCTCGTGGCCGATTCGTCCAAGCCGGGCCGGGCCGCCGGGTAGCAGGCTCCTCGCATGAGCATCGACCTGGGACGTGCGAGGACGTTCATGACCTCGCACGCGAGAATCCTCGACCGGCGGCGTTTCGACGTCCTGACCACCGGCGGCGATGCCGCTCGGCAGGCGATCGTCCGAGGGCTGGACGCCTACCGGAATCCGGACGGCGGCTACGGATGGGGGCTCGAACCGGACCTCCGCGCGCCGGAGAGCCAGCCCGGAGGAGCGTTGCACGCGTTCGAAGCGCTCGCGGACGCTGAAGCGGGCTCCCCGCACACCACGGCGCTCCTCGACTGGCTGAACGCGGTGACGCTCGCCGACGGCGGCCTGCCCTTCGCGCTGCCGATCAGCGACCCCGCAGCGTGCGCTCCGTTCTGGGTCCAGGCGGACCCGGCGGAGTCGTCGCTGCAGATCACCGCCGCGGTGGCGGCTCAGGCGCACCGCGCCGCGCGCTGGGACGAGTCCATCCGCGACCACCCGTGGCTGAAAACGGCGATGCGGTACTGCTTCGACGCGGTCCGGCGGATCGACGAGGCCCCCTTCGCCTACGTCCTCTCCTTCGCGCTCCAGCTCCTCGACATCGTCTCCGAGACCCACCCGGAGGCCCGCGAACTGCTCGACCACCTCGGTCGGTTCGTCCCGGCCGACGGAGCGGTCGCCGTCGTCGGCGGAGCGGAGGGCGAGACGCTCCACCTCCTCGACTACGCGCCCGAACCCGGACGCCCGGTCCGCGACCTGCTCGACCCCGAAGCGGTCTCCGCGGACCTCGACCGGCTGGAGCGGGGGCAGCTCCAGGACGGCGGGTGGGCGGTGGACTTCACCAGCTACTCGGACGCCGCGTCCCTGGAGTGGCGCGGGTACGCCACAGCCAGCGCAGTCTCCGTGCTGCGCAGGAACGGGCGCTGAAGTCGGTCGTGAGTGCGTAACAGTGTTCGAACACTGTTACGCACTCACGAGCTCTTGATATTCCCGAGCACCGGGTCAGGGGTTTTTGAGAAGCTGGGCGGGTGCGTGTCGCGCTCCTGGGGCCATTCCGGCTGAACACCTCCGACGGCCGGACGGTCGACGTCGGCGGCCTCCGGGTGCGCACGCTGCTCGCACGGCTCGCGCTCGAAGCCGGCCGCACCGTCGCCACCGAGGTGCTCATCGCCGACCTCTGGGGCTCCGCCCAGCCGGCCGGCGCGCTCAACGCGCTCCAGTCGCTCGTCTCCCGCGCGCGCCGCGCGCTCGACGGCTCCCTGCAGGTGCGCTCCGACCCGTCGGGCTACGCCCTCCTGGTCGATCCCGACGACGTCGACGCCGACCGCTTCGCGCGGCTCGCGGCCGAAGGCCGCCGCCTGCTCCGCGATGATCGCGTCGACGCTGCCGCTGCGACGCTCCGCGAGGCGCTGGCGCTGTGGCGCGGCGGTGCGCTCGCCGACTTCCTCGACGCGCCGTTCGCGGAAGCGCAGGTGGCGCGGCTGGACGAGTTGCGGCTCACGGCGCTCGAAGACCGGGTCGAGGCGGATCTGCGCGCTGGTCGGCAGGTCGATCTGGTGCCCGAGCTGCAAGGTCTGTGCGCACGTCATCCGCTGCGCGAGCGGCTCACCTCGCTGCGGATCCGAGCGCTCTACGCGTGCGGGCGGCAACCGGATGCGCTCGCGGCGTTCGAGGAGTTGCGCCGTCGGCTGGACGACGAGTTCGGCGTGGAGCCGTCGCAGGAGTTGAAGGACCTGCAGCTCGCGGTGCTGCGCGGCGATCCTTCGCTGATGCCGCGCCGGACGTCGCACCCGGCCGCGCTGCCAACTCGGTTGAGCAGTTTCGTCGGCCGCGAGCGCGAGGTCGAGCGCACGCGGGCGGAACTCGCCGACTCGCGGTTGGTCACGCTGTTCGGGCCGGGCGGTGCGGGGAAGACCCGGTTGGCGGCGGAAACCGCGGCCGGCACGCAGGATCGGCGGGTGTGGTTCGTGGAGCTCGCGCCGCTGCGCGACGACCAGGACTTGACCGCTGCTGTGTTGACCGCGCTGGGCGTCCGCGAGAACCGGCTGCTGGAGGCGCCGAAGACGCACGCCTTGAGCCGGGTGAAGGAGCTGCTCGCGGCGGAACCGACGTTGCTGGTGCTGGACAACTGCGAGCACGTGATCGGCTCCGTCGCCGAGTTCGCCCAGGAAGTCCTCGGCTGGTCGCCGCAGCTCCGGGTGCTGGCCACTAGCCGGGAACCGCTCGCGGTGGCCGGGGAGACGCTGCTGCCCGTCGGACCGCTGGAGCTGCCGGAATCTGCTGCCGCAGCAAGGGAATCCGCGGCAGTGCGGCTCTTCGCGGACCGGGCGGCATCCGCGCGCCCCGGGTTCTCGCTGGACGAGGACAACATCGGTGACGTGGTGGAGATCTGCCGCCGGCTGGACGGCATGCCGCTGGCGATCGAACTCGCCGCGGCGCGGCTGCGGGCGATGAGCGCGCGGCAGATCGCCGACCGGTTGGACGACCGGTTCCGCTTGCTCACCAACGGGAACCGCACCTCGATGCCCCGCCACCGGACGCTGCGCGCGGTCGTGGAGTGGAGTTGGGACCTGCTCACCGAGCAGGAGCGGACGCTGGCCCGGCGGATGTCGGTGTTCGCCGGCAGCGCCACGCCGGAGGCGATCTCCGGGGTGTGCGCCGATGCCGAGCTCACCAGCGGCGACGCGTTCTACGTGCTCCTGTCTCTGGTGGAGAAATCCCTGGTGGAGGCGGTGGATTCGGGCCTGGGGATGCGCTACCGGATGCTGGAGACGGTGCGCGCGTTCTGCGCCGAGCAGCTCGATGCCGCGGGGGAGCGGGACGCGCTTCAGATCTCGCACGCGGCGCACTACGTCGATTTCGCCGAGAGCGCCGCGCCGAACCTGCACGGCGCGGACCAGATCGACTGGATGGACCGGCTGGACGCCGACCACGACAACATCATCGCTGCCCTGCACCGGGCGATCTCGTCCGGTGACGCGGACCGCGGGATCAGGCTGGTGGCGGCGCTGTGCTGGTACTGGTCGATGGCGGCGCAGCACGAGGAGCTCAACGCTCGGTTGAACGCGGTCCTCGAACTGCCGGGCTCGGCCCCACCGGAGAGCCGGGCGGTGGTCGAGCTGATGCGGCAGATGGTCTCCGACGACCAGGACTGGTCCACCCGCCTGCGCGCCGCGGTGACCGCGGTCCGCGACACCGGCGCGCAGTCCCGGTACCTGTACGTGGCGGTGATGGAACCGGCGGCCTGGATGTTCAGCGGCGAACAGTCCGAAATGGACAGAGCGGTCGAGGTGGCGTTGCAGAACCCGGCCCGGTGGGCGCGCGCGGCCGGCCTGTTCAGCCGGTCCTGGGGTTTCGAGCACTCCGGCAATCCCGGGGCGGCGGAGAAGGACATGCTGGCCGCGCTGGCCGAGTTCCGCGCGATCGGTGACCGGTGGGGCACGGCGAGCACGATCCACAGCCTGGCCGATCTGCGTTCCCGGCGCGGCGACCACGAGGGCGCGATCGAGGCGTTGCAGGAATCCGCCGCCACCCTGCGCGAGCTGCGCAGCACCGACGACCTGGTGTCCACGAAGGCGCGGGTCGGCCTCGAGCTGTTGCGCGCGGGCGACGCCGAGGGCGCGGAAGCGGAGCTGCTCCGAGCCGACGAACTCGGCCGGAACGTCTTCCCGCACCACCGCATCGGCGCGCTGAGCGGGCTGGTCGAGGTGGCCCGCTTCGCCGGGAACCACGCCGAGGCTTGGAAGTACCTGGCCGAGATGCGCGAGATCATCAGCGACGCGAACATGACCCCGCATCCCCTGCGGCAGCTCGCGGAGATCTGCGAAGCCCGGTTGTGCGCTGCCGAAGGCCGGTTCGACGCCGCGCGGGCGGCGCTGGCCCGAGCGCTGGTCCTCGGCATGGACATCCGCGACATGCCGATGACCGCCGGCATCGCCGAGCAGGTAGCGTGCCTGGAGTTCACCCAGGAGCGGCCGGAGTCGGCGGCGCGCCTGCTCGGCATCGCGATCGCGCTGCGCGGCCAGCTCGACGAAGGAGATCCGGAAGTCCGAGACCTGCTGCACGCCTTGGGTGAGAACCACAGCGCGGCGCGCGACAGAGGCGCGTCGCTCTCCCGCGAAGCCGCGTTCGAGGAGCTGCGCGCTGCACTTGCCTCGTGAGTGGCGATGGTCGCAAGAACCACCATCGCCACTCACGAGGACGTCTCACACCCGGCGCCGGTAGGCCCACATCGCCAGCGGGAAGAACACCGCCACGATCGCCACCAACCAGACCAGGGTGGCCGTCAGCGGGCCGGCGACCGGCCCACCGATCATCAGGCCGCGCGCGGTGTCCGCGAGCTGCGTGACCGGGTTGATCCCCACCCACGCCTGCAACCAGCCCGGCATGGTCTCGGTCGGCACGAACACGTTGCTGCCCATGGTGAGCGGGAACATGAACGCCATCGCCACACCGGGCAGCGCCTGCTGGTTCTTGATCAGCATCCCGAGGAACACCGAGATCCAGCACATCGACAGCGCGAAGGCGATCACCACCACGACGGCGAGCAGCGCGGACAGCGGATCGGTCTGGACCCGGAAGCCCATGATTGCGGCGAACACCAGCAGCACCGCCAACGACACCAGGTAGCGCACGACGTCACCGAGCACCGCGCCGATCAGCGGCGCCGACCGCGCCACCGGCAAGCTGCGGAACCGGTCGAAGACGCCCTTGTTGATGTCGGTGTTGAGCGCGATCCCGGTGCCGAGGCTGGCGAAGACCATGTTCATGGCCATCACCCCGGGCAGCGTGACCTGCAGGTAGGAGGCGGTGTCCCCGGCGATCGCGCCGCCGAAGAGGTACACGAACATGACCAGGAACAGGATCGGCTGGATGGTGACGTCGACCAGGCCCTCGGGCGACTTCCGGATCTTCAGGACGCTCCGCCCGGCCAGCGTCAACCCCTGCCGAATCGCCCGGACCGGGCCGATGTGCTCCGGCGCCGCCGCCGGCGCGGCGGGCGTACGTTCCAACGTTGCAGTCACGCCGCCTCCTCGGTGGGTTTGCCGGTGATGGCCAGGAAGACCTCGTCCAGGCTCGGTAGCCGGAGCGCGAGCTCGTCGGCGGTGATCGACGCGTCGTCCAGGCGGCGCACCAGGGTGGACAGCAGCACCGGGTCGTCCACCGGCGCGGTGAGCAGGCCGCTCTCGTCGTTCGTGGCCGGTTCGGCGCCGGTCAGCTCGGCCAGGATCCGGCGCACCGCGGGCACGTCCGCCAGGTCGGTCGGGCGCACCTGGAGGGTCTGCCCGCCGGTCCGGCGCTTGAGCTCGTCGGCGCGGCCGTCCGCCACGACCCGGCCGTGGTCGATCACGCTGATCCGGTCCGCCAGCTGATCGGCCTCCTCCAGGTACTGGGTGGTCAGCAGCACCGTCACGCCTTCGCCGGTCAGGCCGCGGACCATGTCCCAGACCTGGTTGCGGCTGCGCGGGTCCAGCCCGGTGGTCGGCTCGTCCAGGTAGAGGATTTCGGGACGGCCCACCAGGCTGGCCGCCAGGTCCAGGCGGCGGCGCATCCCGCCGGAGTAGGTCTTGATCGCGCGTCCGCCCGCGTCGGTCAGGTCGAAGCGCTCCAGCAGTTCGGCGGCGCGCGCCTTCGCGTCGCCTCGCGGCATCTCCAGCAGGCGGCCGATCAGCACCAGGTTCTCCACCCCGGTCAGCTCCTCGTCGACCGAGGCGTACTGGCCGGTCAACCCGATGCGGCTGCGCACCGCCACCGGTTGGCGGAGCACGTCGTAGCCCGCGACGGTGGCGGTCCCGGCGTCCGGCCGCAGCAGGGTGGCCAGGACGCGCACCGCGGTGGTCTTGCCCGCGCCGTTCGGGCCGAGCACGCCGAGAATCGTCCCGGCGGGCGCGGCGAGGTCGACCCCGGCCAGCGCGGTGGTGGAGCCGAAGCGTTTGACCAGGCCTTCTGCCTGGATCGCGTATGACATGGAACCTCCCAGAGGGCTTGCGAGTCCGAATGTCCGCGAGGGCGCTGACAGGACGCGCACAGCTCGCTGACAGGCTTGGGGAGCTGAACGACAGGAGGTCTCAGTGACCCGGACCTTGGCCGAGCCGGAAGAAGAGCGGCTGGAACGGCGCAAGCCCGGTGGCGGGGTGGTCACCGCGCTGCTGGCGCTGGTGAGCCTCGGTTTCCTCGCCTGGGCCGCGCTGCGGCTGGCCGGGATGGAGTTCGACCGCTACACCGTGGCGCTGGTGGCGCTGACCCCGTACGCGCTGCTGACCGGTGCGGTGATCGCGCTGCTCGCGCTCCTGCTGCGC
The DNA here is from genome assembly GCF_027853915.1 of Saccharopolyspora oryzae. Lineage (GTDB taxonomy): Bacteria > Actinomycetota > Actinomycetes > Mycobacteriales > Pseudonocardiaceae > Saccharopolyspora > Saccharopolyspora oryzae. The sequence goes on along the minus strand of NZ_JAQGLA010000005.1, from coordinate 19,368 downwards.
CGCTGGTTGACGCTGCTGATCGTCGGTCTGGTGACGGTGGCGCTGGCGTTCTCCGTCGTGCCGCGGGCCGTTTCGAGCACGGCACCGGCGCAGGGCGTCGCGCTGCGCGTGCTGTCGATCAACACCTACTTCGGCCAGGCGGACGCGGCGGCGATCGTGGATCTGGTGCGCCAGCACGAGGTCGACGTGCTCAGCCTGCAGGAGCTCACCCCGGAACTGGTCGGTCGGCTCGACGCCGCCGGGCTGGGCGCGGAGCTGCCGCACCGGGTGTTCCACGCGGGCCCGATGGCGGACGGTTCCGGGATCGCGGCGCGCTACCCGCTGCGCGAGTTGGACCTGCTGCCGAAGTCGACGCTCGCCCAGCCGACGGCGCTGCTGCAGCGCCCGGGCAGCCCGCCGGTCGAGATCGCCGCGGTGCACACGCTGTACCCGATGGGCGCCGACACCTACAGCAGGTGGCGGCAGGAGATGATCGACCTGGGGCAGCTGCGGCTGACCGGTACACCCCGCGTGCTCGCGGGCGACTTCAACGCGACGCTCGACCACGCCCGGCTCCGCTCCCTGATCGGCACCGGCTACACCGACGCCGCAGCGGCCACCGGCTCGGGCCTGCGCGCCACCTGGCCGGCGGGCTGGTTCCCGCCGCCGGTGGCGCTCGACCACGTCCTCACCACGCCGGAGATCGCTCCGCAGTCCTTCGACGTCTTCCCGGTGAGCGGCGCGGACCACCGCGCGATCCTCGCGACCCTCGTGGTCAAGTGAGCCCGTGAGTCCTTCGGGTCGCTGGAGCAGCCCAAAGGACTCACGGGTCCGTCACTTCTCCGGGTAGGACTCCTGGACCAGCTCGAACTCCAGCAGGCTGGAGCCGGAGGCGACCGGGTTCTTCGCCTCGCCGGCGTGCGCGGCCTTCGCCGGGCCCGACGCCCACGCCTGGAACGCCTCCTCGGACTCCCACTTCGTGTAGACGAAGTAGCGGTTGTCGCCCTTCACCGGGCGCAGCAGCTCGAACCCGAGGAAGCCCGGCGCGCTGTCCACCGAACCGTGCCGCGAAGCGAACCGCTTCTCCAGCTCCGGGCCGGCACCTTCAGGAACCTCGATCGCATTGATCTTCACAACAGCCATGTAGCCAGCCTACGAGCCCAACAGGGTGATCGGCGACCGCGCGCTACAGCTCGATCTGGGGGTGCAGGCGGGCCACCGACCAGGTGCGCTGGCGCTGGACGACCAAGGTGGTCAGCAGCAGGAAGATCACCAGGAATCCGGCGAGCACCACGGCGTCCTTGAGCAGGTGCTCCATCTCGCCGCCGGAGATCGTCACGCGCAGCCCGTCGACCAGGTAGCTCATCGGCAGGAACGGGTGCACCGCCTGGAACGGCACCGGCGCGGTCTCCATCGGGTACAGGCCGCCGGAGGCGGTGAGCTGGATGATCAGCAGCACCAGCGACAGCAGGTCGCCGACCGCGCCCAGCGCGGTGCGCAGGAAGTGGTCGATCGCCACGAACGCCAGCGCGGCCAGCGAGATCAGCCCGAGCGTCAACCCCAGGTGCACCGGATCCAGCCCGAGCCCGAAGTCGACCACCGCGTACAGCACGAACCCGCCGATCACGCCCAGCCCGGCGGCGGGCAGGAACCCGGCCAGCGCGATCGTCCACGCGTTCACCCGGTCCGCCATCGCCCGCTGGTTCACCGGCTTGAGCAGCAGGTACGCGAACAGGCCGAACACCCACAGCGCGATCGCGAAGAAGAACGGCGCCAGCCCGCGCCCGTAGACGTGCGCCGGGTTGATGTTCTCGTCGTGGATCTCGGTCGGCGAGCCCAGCACGTCGGCGGCCTGGGCGACCTCGGTCGGGTTGGTCGGCGGGATCTTGCCCAGCGTGTCGTCGACCAGCCCCTGCAAGGACTTGGCGCCGTCGTTGAGCTGCCCAGCGCCGGTGTGCAGCACGCCGCTGCTGGCGACCAGCGTGTTCAACCCGTTGGTGACGCCGTTGGTGCCACCGGACAGCTCCGACGTGCCCGCGCGCAGCGTGTCGGCCGGCGCGGTGATCGCGCGGACCTTGCTCTGCAGCGGACCGAGGTTGTTCTGCAGGTCGAGCGCCTGCCGGTTGGCGTCCTGCGCGGTCGTCAGCGCCTTCTGAGCATCGCCGTCGGCGGTGGACGCGGAGTCGGCGATCTTGCGGGAGGTGTCCAACGCCCGCTGGTAGACGGGGTCCTGCGAGAGGTCGGGGTGCCGCTGGCCGAGCTCCTCGACGGCCGCGCGCCCCTCACCGGCCCGCTGGCTGAGGAATCCGGTGGTGGTCTTGATCGCGCTCAGGTTGCTGACCGCCGTGTTGCTCGCGTTGACCAGCGCGTTCACCGCGCCGGGCAGCCGCTCGGCGGTGAAGTCGGTGACGGCGTTGAGCTGCTGGTCCAGCTGGGCGCTGGCGTCCGCGATGCTCTGCACACCGCGCGCGATCTCGCCGGTTCCGTCCCGCACCCCGCCGAGACCGGTGGTCAGCGCCTCCGTGCCCTGCTTGCTCAGCTCGGTGCCCTCGACCAGCTGCTTGGACGCCTCCGACGCCAGCTGCAGCTTCTCCCGCGCCTGGTCCAGCTCGCCGTAGAGCGCGCGGGCGTAGGTGGCGTGCGCGGCGGCGTTGATCTGGTTCTGCAGCTCGGTCTTCACCGTGTCGGCCATGATCCCGACGATGAAGCCGTTCGCGTCGTTCTTGACGATGTTGAGCCCGGCCCGCTGCGGGTTGCGGTCCGCCGCGGTGGCCAGCCTGGCGCTGAAGTCCGCGGGCACCTCGATGGTGAAGTAGTAGGTGCCCTCCACCAGGCCGCGCCGGGCGTCGGCGGCGTCCACGAAGTGCCAGTCGAAGGTGTCGGTCGCCTTGATCTGCTGGACGAACTGCTCACCGGCGTTGATGTGCTCGCCGCGGCTGTCCACCGGCCGGTCGGAGTTCACCACCGCGACCGGGACCTGGCCCAACTTGCCGTAGGGATCCCAGTTCGACCACAGGTACAGCGAGCCGTACAGCAGGGGGACCAGCACCAGCACCAGCGGAACCAGGCGGCGCAGCGGTCCGCGGAAGCGGCGCAGCTCCAGCCAGGCCAGGTTGAACGCTTTCACTGCGTGTCCTCCTCCAGCAGGTCGAACACATCGGTGGGCAGTTCCTCCGGCTCGCGCGCGGGGAGGTGGATCACCTCGACGTCCCCGGACGGCGCGTCGGTGGCGCTGGCCAGCACGGTCATCCCGGTCCGGGTGACCTCGTGCAGCGCGGCCCACACCTGCGCCCGCGACGCCATCGGCAGGCCGACGTCGACGTCGTCGACGAGGATCCCGGCGGGGAAGGACGCGACGGTCAGCGCGATCGCGAGCAGCAGCTGGTCGGCGGCGTGCAGTTCGCCGACCAGCGCGGACCGGTCGGGGGCGAGTCCGACGAGGGAGAGCGCGGCGTCGATGTCGCGGAGGGATGCGCCGCTGATCAGGTGGCGCTCCCGGATGGCCTCGCGCACCCGGTGCTGCTCCTCGAGCTCGTAGCCGGGTCGCAGCCGCGCCGGTCTGACCAGCTGCCGCACCGCCTTGGCCTGCGCGGGCAGCACGTGCCCGGAGACGTCGAGGTACCCGGTGATCAGCGGGAGACGACCGGACAGCGCGAGCAGCAACGAGGTCCGACCGGTTCCGCCGGGACCGGCCACCACGGCGAGGGATCCGGAGGAGACCTCCAGGTCGAGGTTGGCGAACACGACGCCTTCCGGCCCCTTGGCGGCGATCCCGCGGCCGACGATGCTCACGCCGTCGACGTACATGCGTCCTCCTGCCACGCGCGGACTGCCGATCACCAACCTGGTGCCTCGCCCACCGCTCGGCAACTCGTGATCAGCCAAACAGCGTCCACTATGGACCAGAAGTCCCCCGCTCCCCGCGCGACACGCAATTTCAATGGAAATCGGACCTCTGATTTCCATTGAAATTGCGGAAGTTGTCCACAGGACCCGGAACTTGTCCACAAGTCCCGACACGCCGGGGTCCCGACACGCCCGGGTGTGCAGTTTCAATTGAAACTGTAAAACCCAGGCACGGCGGAGCGCAGTTTCAATTGAAACTGCGGGTTCGGGTCAGCGGGTGAGGACGGTTTCGGCGTCTCCGGTGCGGGTGTCGACGATGGCGACTTCGCTGATCGCGGCGCGCACCGCCTCCGGGGGTTGCAGGGTGCGGAAGCCCGCGGAGAGTTGGTCCTCGGTGAGGCCCTGGGCGAGGGTGCAGTGCGGGATCCAGCCGCCCGGGAAGTAGTACGCCGAGGGGTTCTGGACCCGGCCGGCCAGGGCGTCGTGGACCGCGGAGTGCACCGCGAGCAGCTCGGCGTCCACCACGGCGCCCAGCAGCAGCGTCCGGTCCTCGCCGGGGAACGTGCCGAGGGTGTGCAGCCAGAGGTCCGGGATGGACAGCAGGTCCAGCTCGGAGCGGACCGCCTTGCGCGCGGCAGGCGGGATGCTCCCGGCCGCCGCCAAGGTCACGTGCGGACGCTGCTTGCCGTTCGGGCTCGGCACACCCGCGGCGTCCAGCCGCTGCCACAGGCCGCGGATCTCCGACTCCGTGCGGTCGTCGAAGAAGAACACCAGCGCGTGCGCCATCAGTGCTCTCCCGGCAGCGCGAAGCGGCCGTCGTCGGTCTGCTCGACGAGCCCGTCCACCAGCAGCGAGTCCAGGCAGCGGTCGCGCTGCCCGGCGTCGGACCACACCGCGTCCAGCTGCTCGCGCTGCACCGGACCGGTGGCCCCGCGCAGCACGTCGAGCAGCTTGCCGCGCACCTGGCGGTCGGTGCCCGCGAACTTCTGCACCTTCTTCGGTGGGCCCGCGTAGGCCGGTCGTCCGGCGTGCTGCCAGGCGCAGTCGTGCGCGATCGGGCACGACTCGCACAGCGGCGAGCGCACCGTGCACACCACCTGTCCGAGCTCCATCAGGGCCGCGGAGAGCCGCGCGGCGGACGCGTCGTCGTCGGGGAGGAGGGCGTCGACGTCGTCGAGGTCGCGCTTGGTCGACGGCGGCCCCGCGTCACCGGCGCCGTGCACGGCTCGGGCCACCACGCGCCGGACGTTCGTGTCGACCACCGGAGCGCGCTTGCCGTAGGCGAAGGCGGCCACCGCACGCGCGGTGTAGGCGCCGATGCCCGGCAGCGCCAGCAGGGTGTTGACGTCCGAGGGGACGACGTCGCCGTGCTCGGCCGCGATGATCCCGGCGGCTTCGTGCAGGCGCAGCGCCCGGCGCGGGTAGCCGAGCTTGCCCCAGGCGCGCACGACCTCGCCCTGCGGTTCGGCGGCCAGGTCGGAGGGGAGCGGCCAGCGGCGCATCCACTCCTCCCAGATCGGCTGGACCCGGTTGACCGGCGTCTGCTGCAGCATCGTCTCGCTGACCAGCACGCCCCATCCGGTGATGCCGGGGGCGCGCCACGGCAGCGGTCGGGCGGTGGCGGCGAACCAGTCGATCAGCTCGATCGGGTTCAGCGGCGGGGCAACGGGGTTCGCGGCGGAGGTCTTCATGGCACGACCGATCCTGCCAGGCCCCGGATCCGGCGAAAAACCACGCCCGTCCCAACCACGCGCAGTCACCAAAGCCTCAGCTCGGAACTCCACCCGGAACAACCTCGACGACCAGCCCAAATCCCGCTGGGAGCAAGGAGCGGGCGCCAATTTCGTACGAAATTGACCGTCACCCGGGTGAACGCCGATTTCGCACGAAATTGGCGCAACTCCCTCTACCGAGTGACGACGTTGGAGGGGGAGGATTTGGCGAGTTGCACCTTATCGGGTGATCGTCGATAGGGCTGCATGGAGTAGTCGTCGCGCTACTGTCGATCCGTGCTTGATCCGAACGGGCCGTTGTCGCCTGCGGTGTACTGGCGTCGCCGCGTGGTGGCGATCGCTGCTGCCCTGCTCGCGCTCGTCCTGCTCGTCTGGGGAGCGATCGCGCTCCTCGGCGGTTCGGAACCCCAGCCGCAGGCGGCACCGCCGCCGGGGCCGCCGGTCGCGGTGGCCGCGGACGAACCGCCGCCGCAGTGCCCGGACGAAGTGATCCGGGTGGTCGCGGAGCTGCCCCGCCCGGAGTTCAAGGCCGGTGACCGGGTTCCGATGAGCATGGTGATCACCAACGCGGGCGACCGGCCGTGCGTGCGCGACACCAACCGAACGCTGCGCGAGCTGACCGTGACCTCCCAGGCAGGCAAGCACGTGTGGTCCAGCAACGACTGCTACGCCGAGTCGACCAACGAGCAGCCGCTGCTCCAGCCCGGCCAGTCGGTCCGCAACGACGTCGAGTGGTCCGGCCTGACGTCCACCCAGGACTGCGCCCCCGACCAGCCCAAGGCGGCGGAGGGCCAGTACCAGGTGGTGGCCAGGCTCGCGTCCCTCAACAGCGCCCCGGCCGAGTTCCGCCTGACCCCCTGAGCCCCCGGCGTCAGGCGAACGGGTCCACGATGGACGATTCGGCCAGGCGGGACAGACCTTCCCGCACCATGCGGGCTTGCGCGTCGCTGACCCCGCACACCTCGCGGAGTTCCTCCACCGTCGCGGCGAGAAGCCGTTGCAGGGAGCCGAAGTGCTCCACCAGCTGGTGGCGGGCCGTTGCGGGCAGGCGGGGGATCCTGGCCAGGAGCCGGTAACCGCGCGGGCTCAGGTGCTGGTCCAGGGCCTCCGGCGTGTCCGGGTAGCCGAAGGCGCCGGCGATCGCCGTCAGGTCCAGCAGCTCGGTCGCGTCCAGCTTGCGCAGAGCCCGCTTCGCCTGCTCCGACGTCGGCATCGCGCCGCTGGTCGGCAGGTACTCGTGCACGATCAGCTCGCGGTCCAGGTCGACGCCGTCGCGCGTGCCGTGCTTGGTGCGGGCATCGCGCAGCGGGCCGACCAGCTCGTCCAGCTGCAGCTGGATCAGCCGACCGTCGCCGCCGAGCTCGATCACGTCGCCCTCGATCTCGTCGGCGATCCGCCGCACCATCTCCATCCGCTGCACGACGGTCATCGCGTCCCGCAGCGTCACGTAGTCCTCGATCTCCAGCGCCGACAGCGACTGCGCGACCTCGGCCAGGCGCGCGGTGTAGCGCTCCAGCGTGGACAGGGCCTGGTTGGCGCGGGACAGGATCTCCGGCGAGCCGATCAGCACGTGCCGGTGGCCCTGCGTGTAGACGCTGATGATGCTCATCGACTGGCTGACCGACACCACCGGGTAACCGGTCTGGATCGCGGTGCGCTCCGCCGTGCGGTGGCGGGTGCCGGACTCGTCGGTGGGCGTGCTCGCATCGGGCACCAGGTGCACGTTCGCGCGCATGATCCGCCGGGCGTCGGTGGACAGCACCACCGCACCGTCCATCTTGGACAGCTCGCGCAGCCGGGTGGCGCTGAACTCGATGTCCAGGTGGAAACCGCCGTCGCAGAGCGCTTCCACGGCCGGGTCGTAGCCGAGCACGATCAGCCCGCCCGTGCGGCCGCGCAGGATGCGCTCCAGGCCGTCGCGCAGGTCGGTGCCGGGAGCTAGCCGGGCCAGCGTGGCGCGCAGCGCCTCGTGGCTCATCGTCACCTCACGATCTTGAGCGCGTCGCCGATGTTCGACACGACCGTGGCCCGCACGCCCTTCGGCAGCGGACCCGAGTCCGGGGGCACCAGGGCCCGGTCGAAGCCGAGCCGCGCGGCCTCGGCCAGCCGCCGCCCGACCCCGTTGACCCGGCGGATCTCGCCCGCCAGGCCGACCTCGCCGACCACGACCAGGTTCGGCGGCAGCGGTTTGCTCTTGCGCGAGGAGGCGATCGCCAGCGCCACCGCGAGGTCCGCGGCGGGTTCGCCGACCTTCTGGCCCCCGACCGTCGCGGCGAACACGTCGTACTCGCTGGTGGGGATCTTGCCGTGCTTGCCCAGCACGGCGAGCGTCATCGACACCCGCGCCGAGTCCAGCCCGCTGACCGACCGCCTCGGCATCGCCATCTGGGTGTGCATCAGCAGCGCCTGGACCTCGACCAGCAGCGGCCGCTTGCCCTCGACCATGACGGTCACCGCGGTGCCGTCGACCACCGACTCCTGCCGGTTGATGAACAGCCCGGACGGGTCGGGCACCTCGGCGATGCCGTCGTCGCGCTGCTCGAAGCAGCCGACCTCGTCGGCGGGGCCGAACCGGTTCTTCACACCGCGCAGCATCCGCAGCGCCGAGTGCCGGTCGCCCTCGAAGTGCAGCACCACGTCGACCAGGTGCTCGAGCACGCGCGGACCGGCGACCGCGCCGTCCTTCGTGACGTGCCCGACCAGCACCACCGGCAGCCCGCGCTCCTTGGCCAGCGCCACCAGCGCGGTGGTGACCGCCCGGACCTGGGTGACGCCGCCGGGCGTGCCCTCGGCGTCCGGGGACTGCACGGTCTGCACCGAGTCGACGATCAGCAGCCCGGGCCGCACGGCGTCGACGTGCCCGAGCACGGCGGACAGGTCGCTTTCCGCGCCGAGGAACAGCTGCGGGTGCACCGAATCCGTCCGCTCCGCTCGAAGGCGCACCTGACCTGCGGATTCCTCGCCCGTGACGTACAGCGACGGGCCGCGCGCGGAGTTGGTGGCCCAGCGGTGGGCGACCTCCAGCAGGAGTGTGGACTTGCCCACACCCGGCTCGCCGGCCAGCAGCACGACCGCGCCGGGCACGATGCCGCCGCCGAGCACCCGGTCCAGCTCGCCGATGCCGGTGGACACCGCGCGGGCCGAGTCCAGGTCGACCTCGGCGATCGGACGCGCCGGAGTGGCCGGCGCACCGGCGCTGACCTTGGCCAACGCGGGTCTGGCCGGGGCGGCCTCCTCGATGGTGCCCCACGCCTGGCAGCCCGGGCAGCGCCCGACCCACTTGGCGACCTCGTGGCCGCAGTCGGCGCAGCGGTAAGCAGGACGAGCGGCTTTGGCGTTCTTCGGCGGCACGAGGCCGAGGCTATCCGCCCAGGCGGACGCCGCTACTGCGCGCCCTTGGGGCCGGAATGCGAATCGGGCCGCCCGCTCCAAGCGGACGGCCCGATCTGGTGAAGCTCTGGGTCAGTGCTCGCTGCCGTGGTCGCCACCGTGGTCCGGGCGCTCCGCGTGGTCGGTGCCGATCGGGACCTGGACGGTCACCGGGCCGGCCTTCTCGAACACGAAGGTCACCGGGACGGTCACCCCAGCGGTGATGTCCTGCTTGAACCCGTTCAGCGTGATCTCGACCCGGCGCTCACCGCTGTTCTTGGTCAGCTCCGGGGAGGCGCCGACGGCGTGCAGCGCGGTGTGGCTCGGCAGGTCGGTGACGCCGCCGATGGTGGCCGGCGCCGTGGTGTACGGGCTGGTGACCTGGACGAGCTTGTCGGCCGGGCCCTCGTTGGCCAGCACGGCCTCGAGCGGGGCGGACGAGCCGGCCGGGTACGACGTGCCAGCGGTCGGGAAGGTGAACATCGCGTTGCGGACGGAGACCTGCTGGACCTCGCCGTTGCCACCGTTCACGGCGGCGACCTGCGTGTCGGTCTCGGTCACCTGACCGGCGCTGCACCCGCCGAGGGCGACGATGGCGCCGATCCCGAGTGCGGCCGGAATCAACCGCAGGCGGAGGGCCTTGTGGTGCTGAGAGCGGCTCACGGTTGCAGCGTCCTTCCTGATTGCCGGACAACCACGTGGAGCTTAATGCCCCGCCTGCGCGGAGGTGTCCCAGGGTCTTGCCGAGCTACGCATCGAGGGGCGCCGAGGTGCCGAACATTCGCTCGAAATGGCCGTCCACTGTGGACGATTTCAGTGGGCCGAAAGGTTCTTCCTTGCACGTTCGGGTGCCCTTTGTCAACCCCAGTCCATGGCTTGACCTGCGAATACGGCTGATGGGCCGTCGAAGGCGAGTTGCCCGGCGTGGTAAAGTGGGCATAGCGAAAGGGGCAGAGGACACATGGTTTTCAAGGTCGGAGAGACCGTCGTCTACCCGCATCACGGTGCCGCGCTCATCGAAGCAATCGAGACTCGTGTGATCAAGGGCGAGGAGAAGCAGTACCTCGTCCTCAAGGTCGCGCAGGGCGACCTGACCGTGCGCGTTCCCGCGGACAACGCCGAGATCGTCGGTGTCCGGGACGTGGTCGGCCAGGAGGGTCTCGATCGGGTCTTCGACGTGCTGCGAGCCCCGCACACCGAAGAGCCGACGAACTGGTCTCGACGGTACAAGGCCAACCTGGAGAAGCTCGCCTCCGGCGATGTGAACAAGGTGGCCGAAGTGGTGCGCGACCTCTGGCGACGCGAGAAGGATCGTGGCCTGTCCGCAGGCGAGAAGCGAATGCTGGCGAAGGCCCGTCAGATCCTGGTGAGCGAGTTGGCGCTGGCCGAGGGCACTGACGAGGGCAAGGCGGAAACGCTCTTGGACGAAGTCCTCGCCACTGCGGTTTGATCATCGGGAACGATCGAGCGTGAGCGTTGTCGCGCTGGTCCCCGCGGCTGGTCGCGGGGTGCGCTTGGGGTTGGGGATGCCCAAGGCGCTGGTTCCGGTGAACGGTGAATCGTTGTTGTTGCGCGCGGTCCGCGGCCTGTTGGCCGCGGGCTGCGTGCAGCACGTCGTCGTAGCGGCCCCGCCCGACCAGGTCGAGCTGGTGGCCGCGGAATTGGCCGAGCTCCCGGCTGCGCACGTGGTGCCAGGGGGAGCGGAGCGAACGGACTCGGTGCGCATCGCGCTCGACGCCGTCGAGCAGGTCGCGCCGGATGCGCGGGTCGTCCTCGTGCACGACGCCGCGCGTGCCTTCACGCCTTCCTCGGTGATCCAGGACGTCGTGCGCGCGGTCGAGGAGGGCGCTCCCGCGGTGATCCCGGTGCTGCCGGTCTCGGACACGATCAAGCGCGTCGACGAGGCCGGTGACGTCGTGGCGACCGTGGACCGGTCCGAGCTCAGGGCGGTCCAGACCCCGCAGGGCTTCGCCATCGAGGTGCTGCGCGAGGCGTACGCGGCCGCTGGCGACATCGCCACGGACGACGCCGGGCTCGTGGAGCGGATCGGCGGCAAGGTGCGGACCGTGGCCGGTCACCCGAACGCGCTGAAGATCACCACGGCGTTCGACCTGGCCATCGCCGAATCGGTGCTGGTCGAGGGCGCGCCGCAGAACACTGGAGAACTCGCGTGACCGAGCTGCTTCCCCGCGTCGGGCAGGGCGTCGACGTCCACCCCGTGGAATCCGGCCGCGACTGCTGGGTCGCCGGCCTGCTCTGGGAGGGCGCGGACGGCTGCGCCGGTCACTCCGACGGTGACGTCGCCTCGCACGCGCTGTGCGACGCGCTGCTGTCGGCGGCCGGGCTGGGCGACCTCGGAGCCGTGTTCGGCACCGACGACGACCGCTGGGCGGGTGCGCACGGCGTCGACTTCCTGGCCGAGGTCCGGGACCGCGTCGCGGCGGCCGGATTCCGCATCGGCAATGCGACGGTGCAGGTCATCGGCAATGCGCCGCGCATCGGCAAGCGCCGCGAAGAGGCCCAGCAGGTGCTCGCGGAAGCGATCGGAGCGCCGGTGTCGGTCTCCGGCACCACCTCCGACGGCCTCGGCCTCACCGGCCGCGGCGAAGGCATCGCCGCCATCGCCACCGCCCTCGTCTTCCCGACGGCCTGAACCCGAGCCCGGTAACGGGCGGGTGGCTGGGGTTACGGGCTGGCGGAGTCCGGGAAAACTCAGGGTCCGCGGTCTTTAACGTCAGGGCCGGTGCGCGCGATATTCGAAGCATGGAGGTCGAGCGGAACCGGTGGATGCGTCGGCTGCTCGTTGCGCAGCCGGTCGTGGTGTGGCCAGTGTCCTTCGTGCTGTGGTCCGGGGGCGGCGGGCTCGGCCTGGCGCTGGCGGTGTTCCTGTTGTGGATGAGCGCGGCGATCTGCGTCGCGGGCATCGTCGTCCCGATGCGCGGTCAGCAGAGCTCTCGCTGCTGAGGCGTTCCCGGAATTCAGCACCGTTCCCGGTGTTGAACTGTGCCCTGGTCCCGGGCGGGATCAGGTGAGCCCGACCAGGGCATTCCGGGCGCGGTTCCCGGCAGAACTGGCAATTCAACGCGGTCCGCTCCTCGGGTGAGCTTGGCCGCATGTCGGTGCTGGGGCCGTTCCGCGCGCATACCTTGAGGCTCGTGACTCTGCGCGCGGTGCTCTTCGACTTCTCCGGCACGCTGTTCCGGCTTGAGGAAGATCCGTCCTGGTACGCCGATCTCACCGATGCCGACGGCGCCCCGTTCGACCTGGCCGCCCAGGCTGAGATCATGCGGCGGATGACCGCGCCGACCACGCAGGTCGTGGAGCTCGGTGCCGAGTACCAGCACGCGTGGGACAACCGCGACCTCGACCCCGAGCTGCACCGCAAGGTCTACACGGAGGTGCTGCGCAGCTCCGGCGTGCGCGACGGTCAGGCCGAGTCGCTCTACGCGCGCGTGGTCGATCCCGACTACTGGACCGCGTACCCGGACGCCGCCGAGACGATGCGCCGGCTGCACGAGTCCGGGGTGAAGATCGGCGTGATCAGCAACATCGCCTTCGACATCCGTCCCGCTTTCGAGCGGATCGGCATCGCCCGATACGTGGACGAGTTCCTGCTGTCCTACCTGGAAGGCGTGATCAAGCCGGACGCGAAGATCTTCCTGCGCGCCTGCGAACGCCTCGGCGTTGCGCCGGAGGAAGCGCTGATGATCGGCGACAGCGAGGAAGCCGACGGTGCCGCTGCGGTGGTCGGATGCCAGGTCGCGATCGTCGAACCGGTGCCCACCGCGCAGCGACCGGACGCGCTGCTGGCGGCCGTGGCCGATCTGCTGCGCTGACCGTCACTACGGCCTTGACGTGACCGCCCCTGTCGTGATTGGGCGCGGACCGGCCCCCGTACCATCGGGGTTGTGAGCCTGCACCTGCATGACACCGCGACCCGAACGACGCGCGAATTCCACCCGCGCTGCGACGGAGTGGCGTCGATCTACGTGTGTGGTGCCACCGTGCAGGGCGTCCCCCACGTCGGCCACGTCCGCAGCGGCCTCAACTTCGACGTGCTCCGCCGCTGGTTGCAGCACCACGGCTACGACGCGCGCCTGGTCCGCAACGTCACCGACATCGACGACAAGATCCTCACCAAGGCGGCCGAGGCCGGCCGGCCCTGGTGGGAGTGGGCCGCCACGCACGAGCGCGCCTTCGAACGGGCCTACGACCAGCTCGGCTGCCTGCCGCCGTCGGTGCTGCCCCGCGCGACCGGGCACGTCACGCAGATGGTCGACCTCATCCAGCGCCTGATCGACAAGGGCCACGCCTACGCTGCGGGCGGCGACGTCTACTTCTCCGTCGACTCCTACGCCGACCAGTACGGCAAGCTGTCCGGGCAGCGCCTCGACGAGGTGCAGCAGGGCGAGACGCTGGCCAGCGGCAAGCGCGACCCGCGCGACTTCACGCTGTGGAAGGCCGCCAAGCCGGGCGAGCCGAGCTGGCCGACGCCGTGGGGCAGCGGCCGGCCGGGCTGGCACCTGGAGTGCTCGGCGATGGCCACCTTCTACCTGGGCAGCGAGTTCGACATCCACGGCGGCGGGCTGGACCTGGTCTTCCCGCACCACGAGAACGAGATGGCGCAGTCCAACGCGGCCGGCGACGGGTTCGCCCAGTACTGGATGCACAACGCCTGGGTGACGATGAGCGGCGAGAAGATGTCGAAGTCGCTCGGCAACGTGCTGTCCATCCCGGAGGTGCTGAAGCGGGCCCGCGCGGCCGAGCTGCGGTACTACCTGGTCACCCCGCACTACCGGTCCACCCTCGAGTTCTCCGAGGCCGGGCTGGCCGAGGCGGTGGCCACCTACCGCCGCATCGAGTCGTTCGTGCGGCGGGTCGGCCAGCGCGCCGGTGCCGTCGGGCACGGTGAGGTGTGCGCGGAGTTCGCCGCGGCGATGGACGACGACCTGTCGACGCCGCAGGCGATCGCGGTCGTGCACAACGTGGTCCGCGAGGGCAACGCCGCCCTGGACCGCGGTGACGACGAAGCCGCCCGCGGCGCTGCGGCGTCGGTGCGGGCGATGACCGATGTGCTCGGGCTGGACCCGCTGTCCGAGCAGTGGGCCGAGGACTCCGGCGCGGACGACGCCGCGCAGCGCGCGCTCGGCGATCTGGTCGAGGCCATGCTGGAGCAGCGCAAGCAGGCCCGCGCGGAGCGCGACTTCGCCACCGCAGACCTGCTGCGCGACCGGTTGCAGGCCAGCGGGATTGCCGTCGAGGACACCCCCGACGGTCCGATGTGGACATTGAAAGACGGGTAACACGTGGCTGGCAACGACAAGCGCCGCGGCGGCATGCGCAAGACCAACAAGAAGGGCATGGTCGTCGGATCCGGCGGGCAGCGACGCAGGGGTCTGAAGGGCAAGGGCCCGACGCCGAAGGCGGAGGAGCGCGTCAGCCACCCCGCGAAGAAGCGCGCCGACCAGCGCGCGAAGGCCGACCAGCAACGCGCGAAGCGCCAGGCGGCGGCGGATTCGCAGCCCGAGCTGGTGTGCGGGCGGAACCCGGTGGTGGAGTGCATCCGCGCCGGCGTGCCCGCGAGCGGGCTGTACGTCGCGCAGGGCATCGACATCGACGACCGGGTCAACGAGGCGGTCCGCGAGGCGAAGTCGCGCGGCATCTCGGTGGTCGACATCCCGCGCTTCGAGCTGGACCGGTTGACGAACAACGCGATGCACCAGGGCCTCGCGCTGCAGGTGCCGCAGTTCAAGTACGCGCACCCGGAGGACGTGCTGAAGGCGGCGCACGACTCCGGCATGCCGCCGCTGATCGTGGCGCTCGACGGCGTCACCGACCCGCGCAACCTCGGTGCGGTCATCCGCTCGGCGGCGGCCTTCGGCGCGCACGGCGTGATCGTGCCGCAGCGCCGCAGCGCCGGGATCACGGCGGTGGCCTGGCGGACCAGCGCAGGCACGGCGGCCAAGCTGCCGGTGGCGAAGGCGGTCAACCTGACCCGCACGCTCAAGGACCTCAAGAACGAGGGCCTGATGGTGATCGGCCTCGACGCCGACGCCGACGTCACCTCGGACGAGCTGGAACTGGCGACCGGTCCGCTGGTCGTCGTCGTGGGCTCCGAGGGCCGCGGCCTGTCCCGCCTGGTCCGGGAGACCTGCGACCAGACGGTCTCGATCCCGATGGCCGGTGGCGTCGAGTCCCTCAACGCCTCGGTGGCGGCCGGCGTGGTCCTCTCCGAGGTCGCCCGCCGTCGCCGTACCCGCTGACGGCGCCCGGGCTCCCGACCTGACGCAAATTCAATGGAAATCGAAGGTCCGATTTCCATTGAATTTGCGGAAGTTCTCCACAGCCAGGACGACTTGTCCACAGGTGTCGGCGTGTCGGGGTCCGCAGGTCCCGACACGCCGGGGTCCCGACACGCCCGGGTGTGCAGTTTCAATTGAAACTGTAAAACCCAGGCACGGCGGAGCGCAGTTTCAATTGAAACTGTGGTCCACCGCGTCGGGTGGGGTCGTCACTGGTGCTGGCTGAAGATCGTGTCGAAGGCCAGGGACGAGGCCAGGACCATGCTGAGGAGGGGGTCCTGGAGGGGCCGGTGGAGCTGCAGGACGTAGTTGTCCGCCGTGGTGAACGCCGCCTTCGCCAGGCCCTGCCAGGTCTTGCTGATCTGGCCGACCGGCTGGTCCGCCTGGTCGAGGACCTTGATGTCCCAGGCTCGCAGGTTCTCGGCCTGCAGACCGCCGATGCGCTGGCCGCCGATCTCGAAGTTGAAGCGCGCCTTGCCCCAGAAGTTCGCCAACCGGATCTCGCCGATCAGCGACTGGTCCGGGCGCTGCACGTGGACCGTGCCCTTCCAGAGCGTCGCGGGACGGGTCAGCAGCAGGACCGGGCGACCGGTGATGTCCCGGATCTCGAGCTTGACCGTCATCAGCGAGTCGAGCTTGGTGAACGCGCGCAGCGCCTTCTGCGCGCCGTTCTGCCCGACCTGCACGACCGAACCGAGCTGCCGCCCGTGCTGGTCGTAGATGGCGTACTGGTTCGACATCTCGATCAGCTTGGCCTGCTGGTTGATCACCAGCACCGGTTCGGTGAACAGGGTGCCCCCGCCGCCGGCGACCGGCCCGCCGACTCCGGCGCGCTGCTGCACCTGCTGCTGGATCGACGCGGCGTTGCCGGTCCCGCCCACGGACAGCTCCGCGGCGTTGGCGTCGCCTTGCGGCTGCGGGGCCGGGGCCTGGGCCGGCTGCACGTGTTGCGTCCACTGGCGGCCGTCCCACCAGCGGACGTAGCGCGGGTCCGCCTGGTCGGGGTACCAGCCTGGCGCGGGAGCGTTCATGGGGCCCAGGCTAAGTGATCGGCGCGGGGGCTGTCCGCCATTTCCGGAGCCTGTTCGCGAACTCGTTTTGCCTGGTCAGGACAAAGCGGATCAAACGGCAGGCGGTGAACCCGATGCGTTTCGGCTCGGTGGCGTTCCGGGCTCGGCTAAAGTCCGGACAGCAATCCCGCCGTGCTCCAAGGGGAGGCGAGGGCCTCCCGCGACCCGAGGCCCCGATGTCGTTCGCAAGCCCCCTGTTCCTGTGGTACTTCCTGCCGGTTGTGCTGGCGGCAGTGCTGATCGCGCCGCGCCGCGGGCGCAACGCGGTGATCGCGGTGGCGAGCCTGCTGTTCTACGCCAGCGGCGCGGGCGGCACGACGTTGCTGCTGCTGGCGTGCATCGTGGTGAACTACCTGGCCGGGCTGCGGCTGGAGCCGGTGGAGTGGGGTTTCGAGCAGAACCGGCGGCGGTGGGTGCTGATCGGCGCCGTGTCGTTCAACCTGGCGATCCTGGCGGTGTGGAAGTACGCCGGGTTCGCCACCGAGCAGCTGGCGGTGCTCAGCAGCTGGTTCGGCGGCGACTTCCCGGTGCTGCACCTGGCGCTGCCGATCGGCATCTCCTTCTACACGTTCCACCACATCTCCTACGTGGTGGACATCTACCGCGGTGAGCGCCCGGCGCTGCGCGACCCGGTCTCGTTCGTCACCTACATCGCGATGTTCCCGCAGCTCGTGGCCGGTCCGATCGTGCGCTACCGGGAGATCGCCGACCAGCTGCCGCAGCAGCGCACGCACCGGCTGGACGACATCGCGGCCGGTTTCCCGCGCTTCGCCTGGGGGCTGACGAAGAAGGTCGTCATCGCCGACACCCTGGCGCCGATGGTGGACGCGTGCTTCGCGACGCCGGACGAGGACATGACGTTCGCGATCGCCTGGCTCGGCGCGATCGGCTACGCGGTGCAGCTGTACTTCGACTTCTCCGGCTACTCGGACATGGCCATCGGTCTGGGGCGGATGCTGGGGTTCCGGCTGCCGGAGAACTTCGCGCGGCCCTACTCGTCGGTGACCGTCACGGAGTTCTGGCGGCGCTGGCACATGTCGCTGTCGCGCTGGTTCCGCGACTACGTCTACATCCCGCTCGGCGGCAACCGGCACGGGCAGGTCCGCACCTACCGGAACCTGGCGATCATCTTCGTGCTGACCGGTTTCTGGCACGGCGCGGCCTGGACCTACCTGGTGTGGGGCTTGTTCCACGGCCTGCTGCTGGTGGTCGAGCGCGCCTTCGGCTGGGCCCACTCGCCGGCCGGCACCCGCGCCCGGATCGCCCGGCGCGCGCTGACGTTGCTGCTGGTGGTGATCGGCTGGGTGTTCTTCCGCTCGCCGGACCTGGGCAGCGCGTTCGTGATGCTGGGCCACATGCTGCTGCCGGACTTCTCCGGCGTCACCGACATCGTGTCGGCCTCGGTGACCAACCAGCGCCTGGTGTTCCTGCTGCTGGCGCTGGTCGTGCTGTTCCTCCCGGCGAACTCGGGCACCGGCCCGTTCCTGGAGTCGGTCCGCACCCGCCAGGCCTACGCACTGCGCATCGGCGTCCTGACCCTCGGCCTCGGCTACTCCGGCCTCCTCGTCGCCACCGGCTCCTTCAGCCCGTTCCTCTACTACCAGTTCTGAGGGGGCAGGCCGTCTGGGTTTTCCGAAACCGGACCGCGGTCGGCTTAGCCTCTGCCACGCTGCCCTCGTGGGGAAGAGGATCATGCAACCCTGGAGTGAGCTGCCGCCTTCGAAGCGCTGGACTCGAGTTCGGCTGCTGGGCTCCCTGGTCATCGCGGCGGCGTGGGGCCTGTGCGCGTTGCTCACCAGGATGCCGGGCTACGTCGGGTACCTGACCATCGGTGCCGTCGTAGTGTGGCCCGCTCTGACCGGGATTCCCGAGATGCGGGCGCGGCGAAAGGAATCACGACCGCAGCTGTGAGCCGCCGCACCGACCTGCGCATCATCGATCCCGCCGCTGGGTATTCGATGCTCAGGCCGACCCATGGCATGCACTGCCGGTTCGGAGTTCCGCCATGCGTGAGCACACCCGTGACCGCACGTCCGGCACTCGGCGCCGGAGAGCGCTGAAGATTCCGGTGCAACGGGTGGACAGCTTCCAGCAGCACCACCGTTCGTTGGGCGTGGCGGTGGCCGTGTTCCGGAAGTTCGCCGAGGACCGGTCCGCGAACTTGGCGAGCATGCTCGCCTTCTGGGCGTTCTTCTCGATCTTCCCCCTGCTTCTGGTGCTGGTCACGCTGCTCGGCTTCCTGCTGCCGGTCAGCATGAAGGACCAGGTGCTCAGCAACGTGGCGACGATGTTGCCGCTGCTGGACCCCGCAACGGTCCAGGGGCTCAGCGGCGAATGGTGGGCGCTGGGCCTAGGTGCGGTCACCGCGCTGTGGAGCGGTCTGCGGGTGGTTCGCGTCGCCCAAGCAGCGCTCAACTCGGTCTGGGGACTGCCGTTCACCCGGCATCCCACGATCGTCCAGCAGACCGTGCGCGGTTTGGCCGTGTTGGCCACCATCGGCGTGGGACTGGTGGTGAGCACCCTGGTCAACGGATTCGTCTCCGGCGCTGCGGAGGGGATCGATCTGGGCTGGGTCGGTCGCGTGCTCGGTTACGCGATCGCGATCGTTCTGGACCTGGGGTTGTTCGTGGCCGCGTTCCGGCTCCTCACCCACCGGCAGGTCACCACCCGCGACGTCCTGCCCGGCGCGGCGCTGTGCGGGGTGCTGTTCTTCGTGCTGCAAACCGCGTCGTCGCTGATCATCAGCCGGTTCTTGCACACCGCTCAGAGCACTTACGGCCCCTTCGCCACCGTGATCACCATGCTGTGGTGGTTCTACCTGCAAAGCGTCATCACCCTGCTGGGTGCACAGCTGAACGTGGTGCTCAAGGAACGCCTGCACCCTCGCGCGCTGGTCGACGCGCCGCAGACCGACGCCGACCGCCGTGCCCGCAGCACCGATGCCCAGGTGCGCACCCACCACGACGAGAACGGCAAACGTCGTTGATGAAGCAGCCGTGCAACCTGGTGCAACGGTCGCACCTGGGCAGTCGCGGGCGTGTGCTGGAACGCGTTGGCAGCGGAGCCGGT
>NZ_JAQGLA010000059.1 GCF_027853915.1 Saccharopolyspora oryzae | reverse complement strand
GGTCGTGGTGTTCGTTCGCCGCTGGTCGAATGGTCGTGGTGTTCGTTCGCCGCTGGTCGAACGGTCGTGGTACTCGTTCGTCTGGTGCCTGGGTGATGGCTTGGGCTGGGTCCGTGGGGTCAAAGGACCGCTGGTAGCCGATGCGGGGTCTGCGTGGTGGCGAGGGTTTCGGTGTAGCGGGTGAGGATCAGGTCTGCTACTTCGTGCGCGTTCGCCATCGGGGTTGCGATCAGGGGGTTCTGCGCGTGGTCGTGGGTCAGGTCGGTGATTCGGTCTGGGAGGCGGCCTGGGGCCAGGAACCAGGAGGCGACTGCGATTCGGCGGGCTCCTCGGGCGCGCAGGCGCTCGATCGCTGCTGGGACTGCTGGTTCGGCTGCCGAGGCGAAGGTGGCTGCCGCTCCTGCCCAGGCGGTTTTGGCCTGCCAGCGCTCGGCGACGTCTGCGACCAGCTGGTTCGCCGGGGCGTGGGAGGATCCTGCGCCGGCCACCAGGACGCCGAGGTTCGGGTCGTCGGGGTCGGCTCCGGCTTCGAGGAGGCGGCGCCAGGCCGCTGCCTCCAGGCGCGGGTCGGGGCCGAGGACGTCGGTCACCTGCACCTGGAGGAGCGGGTGGCGGCGCTGCGTCTCGGCCACCGCCGCCGGGACGTCCACGCGGGCGTGGAAGGCGCGGCCGAGCAGGAGCGGGACCACCACCGCTGTGTCGTGGCCGTCGCCGTGCACCGCGCTGAGCACGTCGCCCAGGCGCGGTGCCGACAGGTCCAGGAACGCCGCCCGCACGTCGAGGTCCGGGCGCAGCTCGCGCACCACGTCCAGCAGGGCGTGGATGGTCGCGGCCGAACGCGGGTCCCGGCTGCCGTGGGCGACTGCCACCAGAGGTGCCGCCATGGTCATTCCGCCGCGAACGGCGCCAGCGGCACCCCGATCAGGCCCGCAGCCAGCGTGGTTCCGTCGGCGGGGTCGATCACCAGGAACGAGCCGGTGCGGCGGCTGGCCGCGTAGGCGTCCACCGGCAGCCGCTCCGCGGTGCGCAGCTGCACCCGGCCGATCTCGTTGAGCTGCAACGCATCCGGACCATCCACACTGGACAGCTGCTGCTCGTCGAAGCGGGCCGACAGCTCGGTGACGATGGCCTGCACCGTGCGAGTACCGTGCTTCACCAGCACCTTCGCACCCGCCTTCAGCGGCTTCTCGGCCAGCCAGCACACCGTGGCGTCGAGCTCGTCGGTCAACTCCGGGGCGGAGTCGGCGGCGGCGATCAGGTCACCGCGCGAGATGTCGACGTCATCAGCGAGAAGCAGCGTGACCGAGTGACCCGCCGCGGCACTGGGCTTCGCGCCGTTCGGTGTGTCCACCTTGGACACGCGGGTGCGCACCCCGGCCGGGAGCACCACGACCTCGTCGCCCTCGGCGACGATCCCGGCCGCCACCTGGCCCGCGTAACCCCGGTAGTCCGGGTGCTCGGCGGTGCGCGGGCGGATCACGTACTGCACCGGCAGGCGGAACGGCGCGTCGTGCGGGTCCGGCGCCACCGGCACGCTCTCCAAGTGCTCCAGCAGCGACGGGCCGTCGTACCAGGGCGTGTTCGCCGAGCGCTCCACCACGTTGTCGCCGAGCAGCGCGGACACCGGGATGGTCACCACGGACTCGTCGCGGTAGCCCAGCGCGCGGGCGTGCTCGGCGAACTCGGCGGCGATGCGGGTGAACACCGCTTCGTCGAAGTCGACCATGTCGATCTTGTTGACCGCCAGCACCAGCTGCGGTACGCCCAGCAGCGCCAGCACCGCCGCGTGCCGCCGGGTCTGCTCGATGACGCCCTTGCGCGCGTCCACCAGCAGCACCGCCAGCTGCGCCGTCGAGGCACCGGTGACGGTGTTGCGGGTGTACTGCACGTGGCCGGGGGTGTCGGCCAGCACGAAGGTGCGCTTCGGGGTGGCGAAGTAGCGGTAGGCGACGTCGATGGTGATGCCCTGCTCGCGCTCCGCGCGCAGGCCGTCGACCAGCAGCGACAGGTCCGGCGTCGCCAGGCCGCGGTCGGCGCTGGCGCGGTGCACGGCGTCCAGCTGGTCGGCCAGCACCGACTTGGTGTCGTGCAGCAGCCGTCCGACCAGGGTGCTCTTGCCGTCGTCAACGGATCCGGCGGTGGCCAACCGCAGCAAGTCGGTCTGCACCGGCAAGGTCACCTCGGTGCCGCTGTCCGGCGCGGTGCGGGTGGTCGTCTCGGTCATTCGGGAACCCATTCCTGGTGGTTCGGCTCGGGGAGTGGGGTCGTGAGCGTTTCGGGGTGCCGCAGCGCCCCGAAACGCTCACGACATCAGAAGTAGCCCTCGCGCTTGCGGTCTTCCATCGCTGCTTCGGAGATGCGGTCGTCGGCGCGGGTGGCGCCGCGCTCGGTCAGGCGGCTGGCCGCGACCTCGGCGATGACGTCGTCCACTGTGTACGCCTCGGATTCCACTGCGCCGGTGCAGGATCCGTCGCCGACCGTGCGGTAGCGGACCGTCTTCAGCGACGGCACTTCGCCGTCGCGCGGACCGCCCCACGGGCCGGAGGTCAGCCACATGCCGTCGCGCTGGTAGACCTCGCGGCGGTGCGCGTAGTAGATGTCCGGCAGCTCGATCTTCTCCCGCTGGATGTAGCGCCAGATGTCCAGCTCGGTCCAGTTCGACAGCGGGAACACCCGCACGTGCTCGCCCGGACGGTGCCGTCCGTTGTAGAGGTTCCACAGCTCGGGGCGCTGGCGGCGCGGGTCCCACTGGCCGAAGGCGTTGCGCAGGCTGAAGATCCGCTCCTTGGCGCGGGCCCGCTCCTCGTCGCGGCGGCCGCCGCCGAACACCGCGTCGAACCGGTTGTCGCCGATGGCGTCCAGCAGCGGCGTGGTCTGCAGCGGGTTGCGGGTGCCGTCCGCGCGCTCCTCCAGACGACCGTCGTCGATGTAGTCCTGCACCGACGCCACCACCAGCCGCAGGTCGTGCCGGGCCGCGATCTCGTCGCGGAACGCCAGCACCTCCGGGAAGTTGTGCCCGGTGTCGACGTGCAGCAGCGGGAACGGCACCGGTGCGGGCCGGAACGCCTTGAGCGCCAGGTGCACCAGCACCGTGGAGTCCTTGCCGCCGGAGAACAGGATCACCGGCCGGTCG
The DNA here is from genome assembly GCF_027853915.1 of Saccharopolyspora oryzae. Lineage (GTDB taxonomy): Bacteria > Actinomycetota > Actinomycetes > Mycobacteriales > Pseudonocardiaceae > Saccharopolyspora > Saccharopolyspora oryzae. The sequence goes on along the minus strand of NZ_JAQGLA010000059.1, from coordinate 44,028 downwards.
AACTCCCCGGCGACCTCGCGGAAGATGTGGATCGCCTCGGACTCCAGCGCGTCGAGGTTGTCCACCTGCGGCGGTGCGTCGGTCAGCGGCTCGGCCGGCAGGTCGATTGCAGTCATGTCCTCTCCCAGGGGTCTCAGCCGTGCAGTCCGCACTCGGTTTTGGCGCTGCCCGCCCACCGGCCGCTGCGCGGGTCCGCGCCCGGGGCGGGTTTGGCGGTGCACGGTTGGCAGCCGATCGACGGGTATCCGGCCGCGACCAGCGGGTTCACCAGCACGCCGTGCTCGTCGATGTACTGCTGCATCTCCTCGTCCGACCACGCCGCCAGCGGGTTGATCTTGACCAGCCCGTTGCGCTCGTCCCAGGTGACGATCGGGGTGTTCGCGCGCGTCGGGGCCTCCACCCGCCGCACGCCCGTCACCCACGCCTCGTAGCGGGCCAGGGTGTTGCGCAGCGGCACCACCTTGCGCAGGAAGCAGCAGCGGTTCGGGTCCCGCTCGTAGAGCCGCGGGCCCTCAGCGGCGTCCTGCTCGGCGACCGTCTGCGCCGGGAGGGCGTCGACGATGGTGACGTCGTAGACCTGCGCCACCGCGTCGCGGGTGCCGATGGTCTCGGCGAAGTGGTAGCCCGTCTCCAGGAACAGGACGTCCACGCCCGGTTTCGCCTTGGCCGCCAGGTCGACCAGCACCGCGTCCTGCATGTTCGACGCGACGATCAGCCCGTCGCCGAAGTTCTCCGCGGCCCAGCGCAGCGCTTCCTCCGCGCTGGCCTCGGCCAGTCGCGGGGCGGCTTCCTCGACCAGCGCCCGCAGCTCCTCGTCGCTGCGCCGGGTGCTGATGTTCGTGGTGGTCATCGCTGTTCCTCTCCCAAGGCCAACCCGACGAGCCGCACCGCGAAGACCCGCAGGCACGACAAGCACTTCCACGCCCCGGCCGGTTCGGCTTCGGGCGCCAGGTCCTCTTCGCCGCAGTACGGGCAGTAGAACGGTGCCGCTCGGCTCATTTGAGGTCGTCCTCGTCGGCGCGGGCGACCCACTGCGCGAACCGCTCGCCCTCGCCGCGCTGCTCCAGGTAGTGGCGGACCAGGCGCTCCACGTAGTCGCCGAGCTCGGCGGAGGTGACCTTGTGACCGCGGATCTTGCGGCCGAACCCGGCGTCGATGCCGAGCCCACCGCCCAGGTGCACCTGGAAGCCCTCCACCGGGTTGCCGTCGCCGTCGGGCACCATCTGGCCCTTCAAGCCGATGTCGGCGACCTGGGTGCGGGCGCAGGCGTTCGGGCAGCCGTTGAGGTTGATCGTCACCGGGTCGGCGATGTCGCCCTGGATGTCGGCCAGCCGCTTCTCCAAGTCGTGGACCAGGGCGATCGCCCGCTGCTTGGTCTCGACGATGGCCAGCTTGCAGAACTCGATGCCGGTGCAGGCGATCACGCTGCGCCGCCACGGCGACGGGTCGGCCTGCAGGCCCAGCTCGGCCAGGTCCGACACCAGTCCGTCCACTTCGGACTGCGCCACGTCCAGCACGAGCAGGTTCTGCTCCACGGTGGTGCGAACTCGCCGCGAGCCGGCGCGCTCGGCGGCCTTGGCCACCTCCATCAGCGTCGAGCCGCTGACCCGCCCGGCCTCGGACTTCACCCCGACGTAGAAGTTCCCGTCGACCTGCGGGTGCACGCCGATGTGGTCGCGCGCGCCGGTCGGCGTCTCCGGTGCGGGACCGTCGGTCAGCTTGCGGCCCAGGTACTCGTCCTCCAGCACCTGGCGGAACTTCTCCGGGCCCCAGTCGTTGAGCAGGAACTTCAACCGGGCGCGGTGACGCAGCCGCCGGTAGCCGTAGTCGCGGAAGATCTGCACCACCGCGTGCCACACCTCGGCGACCTCGCCCAGCGGCACCCAGGCACCGAGGCGCACGGCCAGCTTCGGGTTGGTCGACAGGCCGCCGCCGACCCACAGGTCGAAACCGGGGCCGTGCTCCGGGTGCTCCACGCCGACCAGCGAGATGTCGTTGATCTCCGGAACCGTGTCCCAACGCGGCGAACCGCTGATCGCCGACTTGAACTTGCGCGGCAGGTTCGACAGCGACCGGTCGCCGATGAACTTCTCGGTGATCTCCTCGATCGCCGGGGTGGCGTCGATGATCTCGTCGGCGGCGATCCCGGCCACCGGCGAACCCAGCACCACGCGCGGGCAGTCGCCGCACGCCTCGGTGGTGGACAGCCCGACGGACTCCAGCTTCTGCCAGATCGTCGGCACGTCCTCCACCCGCACCCAGTGCAGCTGGACGTTCTGCCGGTCGGTGATGTCGGCGGTGTCGCGGGCGTAGGTCTGCGAGATCTCACCGATGGTGCGCAGCTGCTCGGTGGTCAGCGCACCGCCGTCGATGCGCACCCGCAGCATGAAGTAGCGGTCGTCGAGCTCCTCGGGCTCGATCGTGCCGGTGCGCGCGCCCGGGATGCCCGGTGCGCGCTGGGTGTAGAGACCCCACCAGCGGAAACGACCCCGCAGGTCGGCCGGGTCGATCGAGTCGAAGCCGCCGTGGGCGTAGATCGTCTCGATGCGCTGCCGGACGTTGAGCGGGTTGTCGTCCTTCTTGGACCGCTCGTTGGCGTTGAGCGGCTCGCGGTAGCCGAGCGCCCACTGGCCTTCGCCGCGCGTCTTGCGCTTCCGGGCTGGGCGAGGGGCGGCTTCCGTCGGGGGGACCATGTCCGACCTCCGGGATTCAGGCGCGGTGACGCCGCGTGGAACCCCGTCGGTGACGGATCGCACTGCTCGGCGCCCCCGGCGCCGACTGGACAATGCAGCAGCGCGGGATCAACCCGTAGCGCGGCACAAACAGCTGGAGACCCGCCGCAGGTCCACGTAGCGGCGGGCGACCAGCAAAAGCGTCGGCAAGGTTGCGCCCATGTGAAGGAGCGTGCCACGCGCCCACCAGCCGGTCCAGGGGCATCCGAATGGTGAGACAGTGGTGCTGTGCCTGCTCAGCTGCCCACCGGCGAACCCGCGCCGGCCGATGGAACCCTGCCGCCCGAGGCCCTGACCGGACTCGGTTCGCGGCCCTTCGGGGTGTACGTCCACGTGCCGTTCTGCGCCACCCGCTGCGGGTACTGCGACTTCAACACCTACACCGCCGATGAGCTGGGCTCTTCCGCCGGCTTCGGCAGCTGGCTGGACGGTCTGAAGGCCGAGCTGGAGCTGGGTTCGCGGGTGCTCGCGCAGGGCGGTGCGCCGGTGCCGCAGGCGCAGACGGTGTTCGTCGGAGGCGGCACGCCGTCGCTGCTCGGAGCGCAGCGCCTGGGCGAGGTCGTGGACGCGATCCGCGCCACGTTCGGCCTGGCGGATGAGGCGGAGGTCACCACCGAGTCCAACCCCGAGTCGACCTCGCCGGAGTTCTTCGCCGCGATCCGCGACGCCGGGTACACGCGGGTGTCGCTGGGCATGCAGTCGGCCGCCGAGCACGTGCTGCGGGTCCTGGAGCGGCGGCACACCCCGGGCCGCGCGGTGGCGGCGGCCCGAGAGGCGCGCGCGGCCGGGTTCGAGCACGTCAACTTGGACCTGATCTACGGCACGCCGGGGGAGACCGACGACGACCTGCGCCGCTCGCTGGAAGCGGTGCTGAGCACCGGCGTGGACCACGTCTCGGCCTACGCGCTGATCGTGGAGGACGGCACGGCGATGGCCCGCAAGGTCCGCCGCGGCGAACTGCCGATGCCCGACGACGACGTGCTCGCCGACCGCTACGAGCTGATCGACCGGACCCTCGCCGAGGTGGGCCTGACCTGGTACGAGGTGTCGAACTGGGCCAGCGACGAGGAGGCGGCCTGCCGCCACAACCTCGGCTACTGGCAGGGCGGGGACTGGTGGGGCGCCGGTCCCGGCGCGCACAGCCACGTCGGCGGAGTCCGCTGGTGGAACGTCAAGCACCCGGCCCGCTACGCGTCCCACCTGGCGGAGGGCAACTCGCCGGCGGCGGGCCGCGAGCGGCTGAGCGCCGAGGACCAGCGCATCGAGAGGGTCATGCTGGAACTCCGCGTGGCGGAAGGCCTTTCGATCGAGGCCCTGGACGAATCCGGAGTCCTCGCGGCGAAGCAGGCGGTGACCGACGGCCTCCTCGACCGGGAAGCCCTCACCGCGGGCCGCTGCGTCCTGACCGGCCGAGGCCGCCTCCTCGCCGACGGAGTGGTCCAACGCCTCATCGCCTGAGTGCGATCCCAACCCCTCGTCGCGCGCGCCGGTGCTGCAGGTGGTCACCGACCAGGATCAAAATTCCATTGAAATCGCACGTCCAATTTCAATGGAATTTGCGTCCCGTCGGCGTGTCAGATCCCGACACGCCGATGGATGTGGGCAGGTCGTCCTGCGTGTGGACAACTTCCGCAATTTCAATGGAAATCGGAGGTCTGATTTCCATTGAAATTGCGGGGCGGGGTGTCGAGGTCGAGGACTCGGGCGTGCAGGACCGTTCGCTGGTGGAGGGCCGAGCGGAGGGCTCGGTGGAGGCCGTCCTCGAGGAACAGCTCGCCGCGCCAGCGGACCACGTGCGGGAACAGGTCGCCGAAGAACGTCGAGTCCGGGCTCAGCAGCCGGTCCAGGTGCAGGACCTTGGTCGTGGTGACCAGCTCCTCCATCCGCACCGGGCGCGGCGGCACCTCGGCCCACTCCCGCAGGGACATCCGGAGCTCCGGATACGGCCGGCCCTCGCGGACGTCCTTGAAGATCACGTGCTGGTACCTCCTGGCGAACGGCGGATCCGGCGGCTGCCGCGGTGGGTCCGCGACCCGGATCGACGTGCTGCGCTCGCCAGCGGCGGACGAGGACCGGGACCGGTCGGCCACCGGCAGGCTACCGGTGCCTACCTGCGGCTCTCGGTCCTGGGCGAACAACACCGTAAACTCGATGGTGGTACCCGGGCCCGGTCCGGGCGCATCAGGCTGGGCAGGTGCTGCTGGCGAAGAGGAGGTGGCGCGGGTGAACGCGGACGAACGGCGGTTCGAGGTCCTGCGGGCGATCGTCGCGGATTACGTGTCGAGCAAGGAGCCGGTCGGTTCCAAGGCGCTCGTCGAACGCCACGACCTCGGCGTGTCCAGCGCCACCGTTCGCAACGACATGGCGGTGCTGGAGGAGGAGGGCTTCATCGTCCAGCCGCACACCAGCGCTGGGCGGGTGCCGACCGACAAGGGCTACCGGCTGTTCGTCGACCGCCTGCACGAGATCAAGCCGCTGACCGGTGCCGAGCGCCGCGCGATCCACACCTTCCTGGAAGGCGCGCTGGACCTCGACGACGTGATGCGGCGCAGCGTGCGGTTGCTGGCGCAGCTGACCCGGCAGGTCGCCGTGGTGCAGTACCCGACGCTGACCCGCTCCACCGTCCGGCACGTCGAGGTGGTCACCATCACCCCGGCCCGCCTGATGCTGGTGCTGATCACCAACACCGGGCGCGTCGACCAGCGGGTGGTCGACCTGGGCGACGTCATCACCGACGAGGACGTGGCGCGGCTGCGCAACGTGCTCAACTCGGCGATGGCGGAGAAGCGGCTGGCCGACGCCTCGGCGGCGGTCGCCGAGCTGCCCGACCAGGCGCCGTCGGAGCTGCGCGATGCGCTGATCCGGGTGTGCAGCGTGCTCATCGACTCGCTGGTGGAACACCCGGAGGAGCGGATGGTGCTCGGCGGCACCCCGAACCTCACCAACAACGTGGCCGACTTCCCCAACTCGTTGCGCCAGGTCATGGAGGCGCTGGAGGAGCAGGTGGTGGTGCTCAAGCTGCTCGCCGCCTCCCGCGACTCCGGCACCGTCCGGGTGAGCATCGGGATGGAGAACGAGGCCAAGGAGATGCAGACGACCTCGGTGATTTCGACCGGTTACGGTTCGGATGGCATGGTGCTGGGGGGACTCGGCGTCGTCGGGCCCACCCGGATGGACTATCCGGGGACGATGGCGGCGGTGCGCGCGGTCGCCCGGTACGTGGGTGAGATCCTGGTCGGTCGGTGACGTTTCACCAGCAGGACCGGCGTTGCACTCGTTGATCGAGCAGAGGAAGTACGGAGAAGGTGGCCACGGACTACTACGGGACTCTCGGCGTGTCCAAGGACGCTACGCCCGAGCAGATCAAGCGGGCGTACCGCAAACTCGCGCGGGAACTGCACCCGGACGTCAACCCCGACGAGACCGCCCAGGAGCGGTTCCGCGAGGTGACCACCGCATACGAGGTGTTGTCCGACCCGCAGAAGCGGCAGGTCGTCGACCTCGGCGGTGATCCGCTGGGCAACGGCGGCGGCGCCGGCGGCGGGATGGGCGATCCGTTCGCCGGTTTCGGCGGGCTGGGCGACATCATGGACGCCTTCTTCGGCGGCGGTGCCGGCGGTGGTGGCGGACGCGGTCCGCGCAGCCGGGTGCAGCCGGGCTCGGACGCGCTGCTGCGGCTGGAGCTCACGCTGGAGGAGTGCGCCAGCGGCGTCAACCGGGACATCACCGTCGACACGGCGGTGCTCTGCGACTCCTGCGACGGCGGCGGTTCGAAGGCCGGCAGCGCGCCCTCGACCTGCGACACCTGCGGTGGTCGCGGCGAGGTGCAGTCGGTGCAGCGCTCGTTCCTCGGGCAGGTCATGACCTCCCGCCCGTGCCCGGTCTGCCGCGGCTTCGGCGAGGTCATCACCGACCCGTGCCAGCAGTGCAACGGCGACGGACGGGTCCGCGCGCGGCGCACCATCACGGTCAAGATCCCGGCCGGTGTCGGCGACGGGATGCGGGTCCGGCTGGCCGGCGAAGGCGAGGTCGGGCCCGGCGGCGGACCGGCGGGCGACCTGTTCGTCGAGGTCGAGGAGCTGCCGCACGAGCGGTTCACCCGCGACGGCGCGGACCTGCACTGCACGGTCGAGCTGCCGATGACCGCGGCCGCGCTGGGCACGGTGCTGACGCTGGAGACCCTCGACGGCGGGCAGGAGGAGCTCACCGTCGAGCCCGGCACGCAGCCCGGCGCCGAGCACGTGCTCAGCGGTCGCGGCCTGCCGAAGCTGCGCTCCAACGGCAAGGTCAGCGGGCACGGCGACCTGTACGTCCACCTGGACGTCGTGGTGCCGACCAAGCTCGACGACGCGCAGGCCGACCTGCTGCGCCAGCTCGCCTCGCTGCGCGGCGAGGAGCAGCCGGAGCCGACCGTCACCGCGAACGGCAACGGCAGCCGGCACGGGCTGTTCTCCCGGTTCCGCTCCTTCGGGCACCGCTGAGAGCACCACTCGAACTCCGGGCGGCATTCCGGGAGGTCCCGGAATGCCGTTCCCGGGGTCCAGGACTGAGGGGCAGGACGTGTCGGAATCCTCGCTGCCGGTGTTCACCGTCGAGCAGCTGCCCGCTGTCGGGCCGACGACGTTGGACGGGCCGGAGGGCAAGCACGCGGCCACCGTGCGCCGGCTCCGGGTGGGCGAGCACCTGCTGCTCTCCGATCGCGCGGGCGGCATGGCCCGCTGCGAGGTGGTGGCCGCCGCCAAGGACTCCCTGGAGCTCGCGGTCGCCGAAACCTGGCGGGAACCGCAGCCCGCGCTGCGCGTGCGGCTCGCGCAAGCCCTGGTGAAGGGCGATCGCGGCGAGCTCGCGGTGGAGCTGGCGACCGAGGCCGGGGTCGACGCGGTCGTGCCGTGGCGCGCTTCGCGCTGCGTGGCGAAGTGGGACGACGGCCCGCGCGGGGCGAAGGCGCTGGCGCGCTGGCGGAGCACCGCTGAGCAGGCCGCGAAGCAGGCGCGGCGGGCGTGGACGCCGCAGGTGGACGAGCCGGTGAGCACCAAGCAGCTCGCTGCGCTGGTCAGCGGTGCCGACGCGACCCTGGTGCTGCACGAATCGGCGACCGAGTCGCTGGCCTCCGCCGATCTCCCCGATTCCGGTGAGCTGATCCTGGTGGTGGGTCCGGAAGGCGGCATCACCGGCGAAGAACTCGCAACCCTCACCGACGCCGGGGCCCACGTGGTGCGCCTCGGCCCGACGGTCCTCCGAGCGTCCACCGCCGCGGCCGTCGCGCTCGGCGCCCTAGGCGTCCGCACCGACCGCTGGAGCTAGAGGTACCGGCGGTCATTTCGCGCACCTGGGGTCGTCGCGGCTCCTCCCGGTCGATAATCTCAATGTTGAGACAACGTCGACAGCGTTGACTGCCGAGCTACCTGGAGGACGAATGGCCGACGCGGTGGACGAGATCCAGCGGCGCTGGCGGCGGGAGCGCCCCGATCTGGACGCCGACCTGTGGCCGGTCGGCATCGTCGGACGCGTGCAGCGGCTCAACCGGGTGCTCGAACGCGAGCTCAAGAAGTTCAACTCCGCGCACGGCATCGAGACGTGGGAGTTCGACGTGCTCACGACGCTCCGGCGGTCGGGCGAGCCCTACGAGCTGACCGCGGGAGCGCTGCTCAAGGCGATGATGGTGACCTCCGGCGCGATCACGAACCGCATCGACCGCCTGGAGTCCAAGGGGTGGGTCGAGCGGGTTCGCGACGACGTCGACCGGCGCTCCGTGCGGATCCGGTTGACCGACGAGGGGAACCGGATCGTCGACGAGATCTTCGGCCTGCACCTGGCCAACGAGGCGCGCCTGCTGCCGGAGCTGGGCGAAGAGCAGTACGAACAGCTCTCCGGCCTGCTGCGCACCCTGCTGGAGCACTTCGGCGACACGGAGCTCTAGCGCCCTTTCGTGTTCGGCGGGATCGACCAGTGCGCCCGGCTGGTGGCGCCGCGGCGCTCGGGGTGTGACTGTGCGCGAAGAAGATCAAAAAGTTCAGCGACGCGCGTAGCGCGAACGGTTGATGGGACGCTACGCTCGGTGGCGGAAGTGGATATCGCGGCTCAGCCGCGACCGGTGCCGCACGGGGCATCGGAGCCCAGCACTCGCCGGACACCTCCCCCCTCGGTCCGGCGAGAGCTGCGCCGCAAACGGGAATCCCCCCAGACCCGATTGCGGCGCAGCGTGCGGGCATCGACCGCCACCCGCGGCGGGGCCGGCACCCCTTAGTCTTCCGGCATGAGCGACATGGATTCCCTGTTCCTGCGGATCATCGAGCGCGAGATCCCCGCTGACGTCGTGCGGGAGAACGAGCGGGTCATCGCCATCCGCGACATCAACCCGCAGGCGCCCACGCACGTGCTGGTGGTGCCGAAGAAGCGCTACCGCAACGCCGCCGAACTGGCCGCCGCGGACCCGGAGCTGCTCGCCGAGCTGATCACCACGGCCCGCGAGATCGCCGCGCAGGAGGGCATCGAGGAATCCGGCTACCGGCTGCTGTTCAACACCAACGCCGACGCCGGCCAGACGATCTTCCACGTCCACCTGCACCTGCTCGGCGGCGAGCCCCTCGGCGGCCTGACCGGCGGTCCGCTCAAGGGCTGAGCGGCTCGCCCCGGTGGTGGTGCGGCCGGGAGCCGCGCCGCCACTTCCGCCTCGCGTGATCCACGTCGTTCGCGGGCGGTGACTGCGGCAATTCGATTGTCGCGTGGACTACCATCGGTGCCAGGCAGAACTGACCGAACGACCCGCGCGGAGAGCGCAGAAGGCAGGCCCGAACACACGTGGCCGGTATTGCAGCGGGTGGCGCTGCCGCCCAGTCCGGAGAACCACCCCAGACGGCAACAGCCCAGACCGCGACGGCGCAGTCCAAGGTGACCGTTCCCGACGACGTCGTCCTGACGCTGGTCGGATCCCGCGACCAGAACCTGCGGGTCGTCGAAGACCTGCTCACCGCCGATGTCCACGTTCGGGGCAACGAGGTGACGCTGTCCGGCGACCCCGCCGAGGTGGCGTTCGCGGAGCGGGTGTTCGCCGAGCTCATCGCGTTGATCGGCAAGGGCGGACCGCTGACCCCGGACGTCGTCCGGCGCAGCGTCGGGATGCTCTCGGCGGACCACAACGAGTCGCCCGCCGACGTGCTGAGCCTGGACATCGTGTCGCGGCGCGGCCGGACCATCCGCCCCAAGACGCTGAACCAGAAGCGCTACGTCGACGCCATCGACCACCACACCGTGGTGTTCGGCATCGGCCCGGCCGGTACCGGCAAGACGTACCTGGCGATGGCCAAGGCCGTGCAGGCGCTGCAGGCCAAGCAGGTCAACCGGATCATCCTGACCCGTCCCGCGGTCGAGGCCGGTGAACGGCTCGGCTTCCTGCCGGGCACCCTCTACGAGAAGATCGACCCGTACCTGCGGCCGCTGTACGACGCGCTGCACGACATGGTCGACCCGGAGTCGGTGCCGCGGCTGACGCAGGCCGGGACCATCGAGATCGCCCCGCTGGCCTACATGCGCGGCCGCACCCTCAACGACGCGTTCATCATCCTCGACGAGGCGCAGAACACCACGCCCGAGCAGATGAAGATGTTCCTGACCCGGCTGGGCTTCGGCTCCAAGATCGTGGTCACCGGGGACGTCACCCAGATCGACCTGCCCGGCGGGCAGCGCAGCGGGCTGAAGGTCGTCCAGGAGATCCTGGGCGGTGTCGACGACGTGCACTTCGCCCTGCTGGACAGCCACGACGTGGTGCGGCACCGGCTGGTGACCGACATCGTCAACGCGTACGACCGCTGGCACGCATTGGAAGACGCAGAACCGCACGACCGCCACGGTCGACGCAACGGGCAGCGACGAGGACGAGCATGAGCATCGAGATCGCCAACGAATCCGGCGTCGCAGTGCCCGAGGCGACCATCGTCTCGGCCGCGCGCTTCGCACTGGACAAGATGAGCGTCAGCCAGCTCGCCGAGCTGTCCATCGTGCTGGTGGAGCTCGACGTGATGGCCGACCTGCACGAGCGCTGGATGGACCTGCCCGGCCCCACCGACGTGATGTCGTTCCCGATGGACGAGTACGACTCGGCCCGCCGGCCCGACTCGGCCGGAGCGGGCCCGGCGCTGCTGGGCGACATCGTGCTCTGCCCGGCGTTCGCCCGCGACCAGGCCCGCAAGGCCGGGCACAGCATGCTCGACGAGCTGCACCTGCTGACCGTGCACGGCGTGCTGCACCTCCTCGGCTACGACCACGCCGAGCCGGAGGAGGAGCGGGAGATGTTCGGCCTGCAGAACCGCATCCTCGCCGAGTTCCGCGAGGCGCGCGCCGAGGCCGAGCGCGCGGAGGCGCAGCGCAGCGCCGACGACCGCGTGCTGGGCGCGGTCGGTCTGGACGAGTCGGAGCCGCCTCAGGGCGGCCCGGCGCCTGCCAACTGAGGGAGTCGGCGTTGGAATTGGCCGATTCCACCGCGTTCTTGATCACGGCAGTGCTGCTGGTGCTGGCCGCCGGGGTGTTCGCGGCCTCGGAGTCCGCCGTCACGGTGGCCTCCCGCGCGCGCGTTGACGAGCTGGTGCGCGAAGGCCGGAGCGGTGCGAAGCAGTTCGCGCTGCTGCTAGCCGACCGGCCCCGGCACGTCAACCTGCTCCTGCTGCTGAGGCTGGCCTGCGAGCTGGGCGCCACCGTGCTGGTCACGGTGGTCGCGCTGCGGCTGGCGAACTCCGAGGCCTGGGCGGTGGTGATCGCCGGTCTGGTCATGCTGGTGGCCTCGTACGTGCTGGTCGGCGTCGGCCCGCGCACGCTCGGTCGGCAGCACCCCTACGGCATCGGGCTGAAGGTGGCCGCGCCGGTGCGGGTGCTGGCCCGGCTGCTCAACCCGCTGACCCGGCTGCTGATCCTGATCGGCAACATGATCACCCCCGGCAAGGGGTTCCGCGAGGGACCGTTCTCCACCGAGGTGGAGCTGCGCGAGCTGGTGGACCTGGCGGGGGAGCGCGGCGTCGTGGCCGCCGACGAGCGGGAGATGATCCACTCGGTCTTCGAGCTCGGGGACACGCTGGCCCGCGAGGTCATGGTGCCGCGTCCGGAGATCATCTGGATCGAGCAGACCAAGTCCGCCCGGCAGGGGCTGGCGCTGTGCCTGCGCTCCGGGTTCTCCCGGATTCCGGTGATCGGTGAGAGCGTCGACGACATCGTCGGCGTGGTGACCGTCAAGGACCTCACCGGCGCGGTGCTGACCGCGCGCGACGAGGCCGGTCCGCCGGTGTCCGAGCTGATGCGCCCGGCGAGCTTCGTGCCCGACACCAAGCGGGTGGACGAGCTGCTGCGCGAGATGCAGCTGTCCCGCAGCCACCTGGCCATCGCCGTCGACGAGTACGGCGGCACCGCCGGGCTGCTGACCATCGAGGACATCATCGAGGAGATCGTCGGCGAGATCACCGACGAGTCCGACCTGGAGGAGCACCGGCCGATCGAGAGGCTCGAGGACGGCACGGTCCGGGTCAGCTCGCGGCTGCCGGTGGAGGACCTCGGCGAGCTGTTCGGCGTGGAGCTCGACGACTCCGACGTGGAGACGGTCGGCGGTCTGCTGGCGCAGCGCCTCGGCCGGGTTCCGCTGCCGGGCGCGGAAGCCGAGATCGCCGGGCTGAAGCTGCGCGCCGAGGGCGGCAAGGACCACCGGGGACGGATCCGCATCAACGCGCTGCTGGTCCGCCCGGCGAACACCGACCAAGCACCGCTGCGCGGTGCTGACCAGGAGGGAAGCAACACCCGTGGCTGAGCACGTGGAAGCGGCAGCACCGCAGCAGATCGACCCGGAGGACGCCAAGATCGTCACCCTCGCCAGGTCGTCCCGCGCCCGCAACGGCGCCGCCGAGGGCGCGGCGGTCCGCGACACCGACGGCCGGACCTACGCGGCCACCACGGTCGCCCTCCCGTCCCTGCGCCTCACGGCGCTGCAGGCGGCAGTCGCCGCCGCAGTCTCCAGCGGCGCGGAGGGCCTCGAGGCCGCTGCGGTCGTCACCGACGCCGATTCCGTGGACGCGGACTCCGTCGCAGCGGTCCACGACCTCACCGCCACGGCCCCGATCCTCCGGGCCGACGCCCGAGGCGAAGTCGCCGGAGTCCTCTCCGCCTGACCCGGCACCTGACCGACGGGGCCGCAGTTTCAATTGAAACTGCGCCCCCGCCGGTGTGTCGGGCCCCGACACACCGACACGTACACCCAAATCCCACCCCCGCCCGGGTGAGTCGTCCCTCTCGCGCGCGGCCAGGTCGTCCGCAGTTTCAATTGAAACTGCAAATCCCACCCACGGTGGATCACAGTTTCAATTGAAACTGCGGTCTCCCGGCGAGCCGGAGCCCGACATGCCGGGGTGTGTTGGGAATCGGTGCGGATTCAATGGAAATCAGACGTCTGATTTCCATTGAATCCGTGGACTCGCGGGCTTGGGGAGGTGGTGGGATGGGGAACGGTGCCCGGTGCGCGGGGGTTTGGGCTGGGCGGTCACAATGGGTCGGTGACCAGCTCTGATGTGCACCGCTCCGGATTCGCCTGCTTCGTCGGCCGCCCCAACGCCGGGAAGTCGACGCTGACGAACAGCCTGGTCGGCTCCAAGGTGGCGATCACCTCCAGCAAGCCGCAGACCACCAGGCACGCCATCCGGGGCATCGTGCACCGCCCGGACGCGCAGCTGATCATCGTCGACACCCCCGGCCTGCACCGCCCGCGCACCCTGCTCGGCAAGCGGCTCAACGACCTGGTCTACGAGACCTGGTCCGAGGTCGACGTGATCGGGTTCTGCGTGCCTGCGGACCAGAAGGTCGGCCCGGGCGACAAGTTCATCATCGAGCAGCTGAAGAAGGTGGCCCGCCGCACCCCGGTGCTGGGCATCGTCACCAAGACCGACCTGGTGTCCAAGGACCAGGTCGCCCAGCAGCTGCTGGACCTGCAGGAGCTGATGGACTTCGCGGACCTGGTGCCGGTGTCGGCCAAGGACTCCTACCAGGTCGACGTGCTCTCCGACCTGCTGGTCAAGCAGATGCCGGAAGGGCCGCAGCTGTACCCGGACGGCGAGCTGACCGACGAGCCGGAGACCACCCTCATCGCCGAGCTGATCCGCGAGGCCGCGCTGGAGGGCGTGCGCGACGAGCTGCCGCACTCGCTGGCGGTGACCATCGAGGAGATGATCCCGCGCGAGGACCGCGACGACCTGATCGACGTGCACGCGGTGGTCTACGTCGAGCGCTCCAGCCAGAAGTCGATCGTCATCGGCCGCGGCGGGGAGCGCCTGCGCGCGGTCGGCACCCAGGCGCGCAAGCACATCCAGGCGCTGCTGGGCAGCAAGATCTACCTGGATCTGCACGTCAAGGTGGCCAAGGACTGGCAGCGCGACCCGAGGCAGCTGCGCAAGCTGGGGTTCTGATCACACCGCCGGTGTGAAATCGCAGGAACGCCCACGCGCGCTCCTGCGTCTCAGGTACGTTGCTGCCGATCTTTGCGCTCAGCCGCAAGGCGGCTTGTAGGACTTTCAAAGGAAATGACGTGACGAATCCCTATGGCGGCCCGCCTTCGGGTCCCAACCCGCAGCAGCCGTACGGTCAGCAGCCCGGTGGATACGGACCGCCCTCGGGACCGATGCCGCAGCAGCCCTACGGTCAGCCCTCGCCCTACGGGCAGCAGGGCTACGGCGCCGCTCCGCCGAACAACAACATCGGGTGGGGCATCGGCTCGATCTTCCTCTGCTGGCCGTTCGCGATCCCGTCGCTGATCAAGGCCACCTCGGTGCAGAACCTGTGGGCCCAGGGCCAGTTCCAGCAGGCCCAGGTGGCCGCGGCCGAGGCCAAGAAGTGGGGCAAGATCGGCATCATCACCGGTGCCTGCGGTTGGGTCCTGCTCATCCTGTTCTACGTCGTGATCTTCGTCATCCTTGCCGCTGCGGCGAGCAGCACCAGCTACTGATCCGTTCAGCCCGGCCATGCCGTTGCGCAAGGGCGAAGCCGTCCGCAACGGCATGGCTGAACGCGGGGGGGAGAGAGATTTTGAGCGAGCCGTCTGAACAGAATCAGGTGCCGTCCCAGGATCCGGTCAGCCTGCCCGCACCGATGCCGGCTCCGCCCCCGTACTCGGCGCAGTTCGGCGTGGCGCCGGTGCCGCTGAACAACAACCTGGGCTGGGCCATCGCGAGCCTGTTGATCTGCTGGCCCTTCGGGATTCCCTCGTTGATCAAGGCGCTGCAGGTCAACTCGCTGTGGTACCAGGGACAGCACGCCCAGGCGCAGATGGCAGCCGATGACGCCAAGAAGTGGGGCAAGATCGGCGTCATCCTCGGTGCTTGCGGCTACGGCCTGCTCGTCCTGCTCGTCATCGCCTACTTCGTGATCATCTTCGTGGCCCTCGGCACGCTCACGGTCTCCCAGCTATGAGCGCAGGTCGGCTGCGCGCCATGGCGCTCCCAGCGGCCACGGTGCTGGTCGGATGCGCGGGAGCTGCCGTGGTGCTCGCCGCGGACCCGACTTCCGACGCGGGTTTTCCGCTGCCGCCGTGCCCGGTCAAGTTCCTGACCGGGCTGGACTGCCCGGGCTG
Source organism: Saccharopolyspora oryzae (assembly GCF_027853915.1). GTDB lineage: Bacteria > Actinomycetota > Actinomycetes > Mycobacteriales > Pseudonocardiaceae > Saccharopolyspora > Saccharopolyspora oryzae. Next base: position 28,704 of record NZ_JAQGLA010000059.1, on the reverse strand, counting down.
CGGTGTGACGCGCATGATCTACAGCCTGCTGCACGGCGATGTGCTGGCGGCGCTGCACTACAACGCGGCGGCGATGCTGTTCATCCCGTTCTTCCTGTGGACCTGGGGCGCCTGGGTGCTGGGACGCTGGCGTGGTCGGAGGGTGACCACCTGGGAGCAGTGGCGCTGGTCGCCGCACGCAGCGCTGGTCCTGATCGCCGTCTGGGCGGTGATCAGGAACCTGCCCTTCCCGCCGTTCGAAAGCCTCTACGTCTAGCTGTCGAACTCGCCCTGGAGGGCCGGACCGAGCACGCCGGTGGCAGCGAGGACGACGAACGTGATCAACAGCGCCCACACCGCGAACAGCGACCAGCCGACGATGATGCCGGTCAGCGCCATGCTGCGGTTGGTGTAGGCCTGCGGGCTGCGGTTGATCTCGCGCATCGACACGTGTCCGAGGATCGCGCCGATCGGCCCGACGAGCAGCGCGCCGTAGCACGTGAAGATCGCGGCCAGCGAGACGCACATCGATGCGATCGCCATGCCGTTGTTCCGGGGGAGCTGCGGATAACCCGTGCCGTACGGCGAAGGGGCCTGGTAGTACGGGTTGTTCGGGTCGTACGGGTAGGTCATCCGTTCCTCTCAAGCTCAGCTGGTTCGCCGGTAGGACGTCCCGACGGGCGAACCGGATCCCCGCATTCTTCGCCTTGCTCGCGAGTTGCCCGCACAGAGGTGCGACGATGTGGGGGTGAGCCTCTACCGGGATACCGCGGTCGTGCTGCGGGTGCAGAAGCTGGGTGAGGCGGATCGGATCATAACCCTGCTGACCCGCCGCTACGGGAAGGTGCGCGCGGTGGCCAAGGGGGTGCGCCGGACCACGTCGAGGTTCGGCGCCCGCGTCGAGCCGTTCTGCCACGTCGACGTGCAGCTCTACACCGGCCGCACGCTCGACGTGATCACCCAGGTCCAGACTCTGGACGCCTTCGGCCTGCACATCGTCGACGACTACCAGCGCTACACCGCGGCCTGCGCGGTGCTGGAGACCGTGGACCGGCTGGCCGCCGAAGAGGGCGAACCGGTGCTGCGGCTATACCTGCTGGCCAACGGGGCGCTGCGGGCGCTGGCCGCCCGGGACCGCGACTCCTCGCAGGTGCTCGACGCGTTCCTGCTGCGCGCGATGTCGTTCGCCGGGTGGGCCCCGGCGCTGTCCGAGTGCGCGCGGTGCGGTGCGTCCGGGCCGCACGTGGCGTTCAACGTGCAGGCTGGTGGTGCGGTGTGCGCCCAGTGCCGCCCGGCCGGTTCGGTCCGGCCGTCCGCGCACACGCTGCCGTTGATGGAGGCGCTGCTGCACGGCGACTGGGCGAGCGCGGAGCGGGCCGAGCAGTCGGTGCGCCGCGAGGCCAGCGGGCTCATCGCCGCCCACCTGCAGTGGTACATGGAGCGCCAGCTGCGCTCGCTGCCGCTGGTCGAGCGGACCGTGCCGGAGCTGATCCGGGAGCGGGCGGCGGAAGCCGCGCTGGTCGGCACCGCCGAGGACGGGCGCTGAACTGTTGATCGACGCGGGCGGGGACAATGGAGCCGCACGCAGTCCGAAGGGGAGAAGCCAGATATGTTGCGACGCCGTGGGCGGGGCAAGGACGACCCGACCGTACGGGCGCCGGATCCACACGCCTCGGGGGAGAAGCCGCCGGCGCTGCCCGCCGAGTTCGTGCCCAACCACGTCGCGGTCGTGATGGACGGCAACGGCCGGTGGGCCAACGAGCGCGGCCTGCCCCGCATCGAGGGGCACAAGCGCGGCGAGGCCGTCGTGCTGGAGCTGGCCCGCGGTGCGATCGAGCTCGGCGTCAAGTGGCTGTCGCTGTACGCCTTCTCCACCGAGAACTGGAAGCGCAGCCCGGACGAGGTGCGGTTCCTGATGGGCTTCAACCGCGACGTGATCGCGCGGCGCGTCGACGAGCTCGACGAGATGGGCGTGCGGGTGCGCTGGGCCGGGCGCAAGCCGAAGCTGTGGCGCAGCGTGGTCAACCAGCTGCAGTCCGCCGAGGTGCGCACGGAGAACAACGAGGTCATGAACCTGACCATGTGCGTCAACTACGGCGGCCGGGCCGAGATCGGCGACGCGGCGCGGGAGATCGCGCGGCTGGCGGCGGCCGGGAAGATCAACCCGGACAAGGTCGACGAGCGCACCCTCGCGAAGTACCTGTACCAGCCGGAGATGCCGGACGTGGATCTGTTCATCCGGCCCTCCGGGGAGCGGCGGACGTCGAACTTCATGCTCTGGCAGTCCGCTTACGCCGAGTTCGTCTTCCAGGACACCCTGTTCCCCGACGTGGACCGACGGCACCTGTGGCGGGCGTGCGAGGAGTACGCCCGCCGCGACCGGCGGTTCGGCGGGGCTGTTGATCGGGCGGCATCCGGTGAACCCGCCCAGGAGGGCAATTGATGACCCAGGAGGCCGCAACCACGGCGCGGTTGATGACCGCGGCCAAGGAAGCGCTGGAGACCTACCACGACGTGCACGTCGACGACGACGGCGCGCTGACCTTCCGGCACTCGGAGGTGCCGTGCGCGGTGCAGGCGATGCAGCTCGCCGAAGGGCTGACCGTGCTGAGCCTGACCTGCGTGGTCGCGTGGGACCTGCCAGCGTCCGAGGAGCTCGCCCAGTCCGTCGCGGAGCGCGCCGGGCAGGGCCTGTTCGGCACGCTGGGCGTGGTCCGCACCGAACGCGGCATGGACGTCACGCTGCGCTACGCGTTCCCGGCCGAGGGAATGGCGCCGGCCCCGCTGGGCACCTTGATGATGCTCGTCGTGGCCACGGCGTCCCAGCTGCGCGCCGAACTCCTCGAATCCGAGGACACCGCGTCCTGACGCTCCCGGGGACGCAAATTCAATGGAAATCGGACATCCGATTTCCATTGAATTTGCGTCTGGACGCCCTCGACCGGGGGATCCGCCGGTGTGTCGGATCTCGTGATCGGTGGGTTCTGATCCCTGCTTGACCAGGGGTGATCATTCGCGGGCGAGGTGCCGGGACGATCGTCACGCACTGGTGCGAACGATTATCAGTTCGAACTGCCACGATGTGCGGGTGACCGAGCTCGCCGATCCGCCGCGCACGCGGCGCCCCGTCCTCACCTCGTTGGAGGTGCTCTGCGTCCTGCTGGTGCTCGCCGCGGTGTTCCAACCGCAGCTGATCGCACTGCTGGACGTCCCAGCGCTGCGCACCGGATCGACGGTGTTCGTCGCGGTCTGCGTGCAAGCCATGCCGTTCCTGGTGCTCGGCGTGCTGGTCAGCGGCCTCATCGCGGCTTTCGTGCCGCCTGACGCGCTGCGCCGCGTGCTACCGGCCAAGCCCGGAGCGGCGGTCCCGGTCGCCGGTGCGGCGGGGCTGGCTTTGCCGGGGTGCGAATGCGCGTCGGTGCCGGTGGCGCGCCGCCTGATGCAGCAGGGCGTCGCACCCGCTGCCGCGCTGGCGTTCCTGCTGGCCGCGCCGGCGATCAACCCGATCGTGCTGGTCTCCACCGCGGTCGCCTTCCCCGGCGAACCCCGGATGGTGCTGGCCCGGTTCCTCGGCTCGCTGCTGACGGCCTGCGCGACGGGCTGGCTCTGGGCCCGGCTGGGCCGAGCCGAGTGGCTGGCCGAACGCGCGCTGCGCCGGGTCGAACCGCAGCACGGCGGCAACCGCTGGGTCGTGTTCGCCGAATCGGCGCGGCACGACCTGGTCGAGGCCGGGGGGTTCCTGGTGCTGGGCGGCCTGACGTCCGCGGTGTTCAACGTCCTCGTGCCCACCGGCTGGCTGGAGTCGCTGGGCGGCCAGCTCCTGCTCGGCGTGCTGGTCATGGCCGTGCTCGCGGTGGTCCTGGCGCTGTGCAGCGAGGCAGACGCGTTCGTGGTGGCGTCGATGCCGGGGCTGCCGCTGATCCCGAAGCTGGTGTTCCTGGTCGTCGGACCGGTGGTGGACCTGAAGCTGATCGCGCTGCAGTCGGGCGCCTTCGGACGTGGGTTCGCGGCCCGCTTCGCCCCGGTGACGTTCGTGGTGGCGATGGCCTGCGCCGTCGGGGTCGGGGCAGTGCTGCTGGGAGGTTCGTGATGCGCCGGGAAACCCAGAACCTGCTGTTGCTGCTGCTCGGCGGTGCGCTGCTCAAGATCGCGCTCGGTGGCAGCTACCTGCGCTACGTCAAGCCGTCGCTGTTCCCGTGGCTGGTGGCGTCCGGGCTGGTCATGGTCGGGCTCGCGGCGTTCGCCATCGTCCGCGACATCCGCGCGAGCGGCGCCGGGGGCCACGAGCACAACTCGCGCAGCCCGTGGATGCTGCTGCTCCCGGTGTTCGCGATCTTCCTGGTCGCCCCGCCGGCGCTGGGCTCGGACTCGGTCACCCGCGACCGGCCCGCCGCTCCGCAGGCCCCGGCGGAACCGCGGTTCCCGGCCCTGCCTCCGGACCCTGAGCCGCTGCTCAGCGCGTCGGAGTTCGTCACCCGCGTGATCTGGGACGACAGCGGCTCGCTCGACGGCCGAACGGTCCGGCTCCAGGGCTTCGTCGTGCACCCGACACCGGACACCGCGCAGCTCGCGCGCATGCGCATCAGCTGCTGCGCGGCAGACGCGTCACCGGTGAAGATCGACCTCGCGGGTGCACCGCAGGCGGTCGGCCTCCCGGCGGACACCTGGATCGAGGTGGCGGCCCGCCTCCGCCCGGGCACGGCGACCGAGGCCAACGACTACGTCCCGACGGTGGAGGTGCTCACCCTCCGCACCATCCCGGCCCCACCGGACACCTACGAGTACTGATCCGAGTTCCGCCTGATCAGAACCCGTGAGCACTTTGAGTTGCCATGGCAACAGGAAAGACTCACGGGGCATGACCAGCGGAAACGGAGCGCGAAGCGGTGCTGGGGAGTCAGCCGGCGCAGTTCGGGCAGGTCCCGATGATCTCCACGGTGTGGCTGACCTCGGTGAAGCCGTGCTCCTGGCCGATGCGCTCCGCCCAGTTCTCCACCGGCGGGTCGGCGACCTCGACGGTCCGCCCGCAGTGGCGGCACACCAGGTGGTGGTGGTGATGGCTGGAGCACCGCCGGTAGACCGCCTCGCCCGACGGATTGCGCAGCACGTCGACCTCGCCCGCGTCCGCCAGGGTCTGCAGGGTTCGGTAGACCGTGGTCAGGCCGATGCCCTGGCCCTGCCGCCGCAGCTCCTCGTGCAGCTCCTGCGCCGACCGGAAGTCGTCGATCTGGTCCAGCAGCTTCGACACCGCTGCTCGCTGCTTGGTGGCCCGCAGTCCCGGTACCCCGACCGCGGGGCCCTCGCCGGTGGTCACGCTGTCTCCGTCTCCTGTCCGCCGTCGGGTTCGATGGAGCGCGCCGCCGGTCCGCGCGACCGGGCACCGGAGATCTCCTCCGCGTGCGCGACGGCGTCCACCACGATGTGCGCCAAGTGCTCGTCGACGAGCCGGTAGACGACCTCCCGCCCGTGCCGCTCGCCGTGCACGACCCCGGCCGACTTCAGCACCCGCAGGTGCTGGCTGATCAGCGGCTGGGCGACGTCGAGCGCGTCGACCAGCTCGTGCACGCAGCGCTCGGCGGTCCGCAGCTGCAGGACGATCGCGATCCGCACCGGGGCGGCCAGGGCGCGCAGCAGCTCGCCGGCCTCCACCAGGACCTGCTGGTCCCGCTGCGGCGCCGGGCGCGCGGCCCGGTCGGGGGAGTGCACGTGGTCCTCGGCGCGGTCCAGGCCGGGCCGCGCGCTCGGCTGGGCCGGCTCGGCATCCGGGCTGATCGCGGGCATCGCTTCCTCTCCGAGGCGTCTGGGCGCGGGGCCGTCGAGCTGCGGTGCCATCGCGCAGTGACGCTCCACGCACCCATCCTACGGGTAGCACCCGACCTGCTGATCGCATCGACACCGCAGCCCGGGCGCACCCCCTCCGCGACCGGATCGGTACGCTGGGAATCTCCAGCCCGACCAGCTGGTTCGACTCATCCAGCGAAAGATTTCCGGAGTTAACGTGCCCGCCGACCAGATCGACACGATCGTCAATCTCTGCAAGCGCCGTGGTTTCGTCTACCCGTCGGGTGAGATCTACGGCGGTACCCGGTCGGCCTGGGACTACGGTCCGCTGGGCGTCGAGCTCAAGGACAACATCAAGCGCCAGTGGTGGAAGTCCATGGTGCAGGGCCGCGACGACGTCGTCGGCCTGGACTCCTCGGTGATCCTGCCGCGCCCGGTCTGGGAGGCCTCCGGGCACGTCACCGCGTTCCACGACCCGCTGGTGGAGTGCACCTCGTGCCACCGCCGCTTCCGCGCCGACCAGCTCGCCGAGGAGTACGCCGAGCGCAGCGGCAAGGAGATCGCCGAGGACGACCTCTCCGACGTCCCGTGCCCGAACTGCGGGGTCCGCGGCCAGTACACCGAGCCGCGCGAGTTCAACATGATGCTCAAGACCTTCCTGGGGCCGGTCGAGAGCGAGGAGGGGATGCATTACCTGCGCCCCGAGACCGCGCAGGGCATCTTCGTCAACTTCGCGAACGTGATGACCACGGCGCGCAAGAAGCCGCCGTTCGGCATCGGCCAGATCGGCAAGTCGTTCCGCAACGAGATCACCCCGGGCAACTTCATCTTCCGGACCCGCGAGTTCGAGCAGATGGAGATGGAGTTCTTCGTCGAGCCGGGCGAGGACGAGCAGTGGCACCAGTACTGGATCGACCAGCGCATGGCCTGGTACACCGGGCTGGGCATCAACAGCGACAACCTGCGGGAGTACGAGCACCCGAAGGACAAGCTGTCGCACTACTCCAAGCGCACGGTCGACATCGAGTACCGGTTCCGCTTCGGCGGCCAGGAGTGGGGTGAGCTCGAGGGCATCGCCAACCGCACCGACTTCGACCTGACCACGCACTCCAACCACTCCGGCGTGGACCTGTCCTACTTCGACCAGGCCAGCAACTCCCGGTTCCGGCCGTACGTGATCGAGCCGGCCGCCGGTGTGGGCCGTCCGATGATGGCGTTCCTGATCGACGCCTACCACGAGGACGAGGCGCCCAACGCCAAGGGCGGGGTGGACAAGCGCGTGGTGCTGAAGCTCGACCGCCGCCTGGCGCCGGTCAAGGTCGCGGTGCTGCCGCTGTCCCGCAACTCCGACCTGTCGCCGAAGGCCCGCGACATCGCCGCGCAGCTGCGCTGCAACTGGAACGTCGACTTCGACGACGCCGGTGCGATCGGCCGCCGCTACCGCCGCCAGGACGAGGTCGGCACCCCGTTCTGCGTGACGGTCGACTTCGACACGCTGTCCGACCACGCGGTCACGGTTCGCGAGCGCGACACCATGTCCCAGGAGCGGGTGGCGATCGACAAGCTCGAGGAGTACTTGGCGGTCCGCCTCATCGGCTGCTGAGTTCCCACCCGTTCGGGTTGTTCCCCGGGCGGAGATGCTGAGCGGGCTCCGGGCTCGTCCTTCGGGCGGGCCCGGAACACCGGTTCCGAGGTTCTGCGAGGTTTTGCCAGCGTGAGTCCCCACCGAGCCGCCCACCGGTCCCGCTCGGGTCGGACTCTGACCAGGGTCCTGGTGGGTTCGCTGCTGGTGGCCCTGCTCGTCGTCGGCGGCACCGCGTTCCGCGTGTGGCAGGTGGCGCGCGCCGACGACCGGCGTCCGGTGGACATCGTGGTCGTGCTCGGCGCCGCGCAGTACCACGGCAAGCCCTCCGACGTGCTGGAGGCGCGGCTCAACCAGGCGCTGAAGCTGTACCGGGCCGGGGTGACCGACTACGTCGTCACCGTCGGCGGGCGGCAGACCGGCGATGCCTACACCGAAGCCCAGGCGGGCAAGAAGTGGTTGAGCAGCAACGGGATTCCCGCCGATCACATCGTCGAGGTCGACGTCGGCGAGGACACCCTGGGCAGCATGAAGGCGGTCGCGAACCTGGCCGCGGACCGCGGCTGGGACACCGCGCTGATCGTGAGCGACCCGTGGCACTCGCTGCGGGCGCGGACGATGGCCAGCGACTTCGGGTTGGAGTCGTGGTCCTCGCCGGCCCGTTCCGGCCCGGTCGTGCAGACCCGCGAGTTCCAGTTCAAGTACATCGTCCGGGAGACCGGCGGTCTGCTGTACTACCGCCTGACGCACGCCCCCGCCGAGCTCAACGGCGACGGCCTGGGCTGACGCCCTGGGCCGCCCAGCGGGGTCGGCAGCCGTTGCTGCCGACCCCAACCGTCAGCGGTCCATGAGGGCGAAGACCCCCCAACCGAGGTATTCGCGCTGGTACCTGGCGTATCGGGCTGGTTCCTCGGAGAGCTCGGCCCGCAACTCGGCGGCCAACTCGTCATCGGGATTCCGGTCGAGCCAGCGCCGGATGTTGAGCCACTGCGCGGCCTGGTAGCGATCCCAGCTGTCCTGATCGGCGAGCACCATCTCGACGACGTCGCAACCCAGTTCGCCGAACTGCTCGATCAGCTCGGGCAGCAGCCGGAAGTCGTCCTCGCTGCTGGCGTGGCACGCCTCGGCGATGCGCTGGTCCAGGGGAGCCCGGCGCCAGTACGGTTCGCCGATCAGCAGGAGGCCACCGGGGCGGAGGCTGCGGCGCAGCAGATCGATCGTGCCGGCCACTCCGCCGCCGATCCAGGTGGCGCCGATGCACGCGGAGAGGTCGACGGGTTCGTCCGCGACCCAGCCGGCCGCATCGCCGTGGATGAAGACCACCTGATCGGCAACGCCGAGCTCGGCTGCCCGGAGCCGGGCCCCGGTCGTGAACTCGGTGCTGATGTCCACTCCGGTTCCGGTGATGCCGTGGGCGTGCGCCCAGGTGCACAGCATCTCGCCCGACCCGCTGGCGAGGTCGAGCGCGCGCGTCCCGGGGGCCAAGTGCAGCGCCTGCCCCAGGGCAGCGAGCTTCTCGCTGGTGAACGGGTTGTGGATGCGGTGGCTGCTCTCGCGGATGGTGAAGTTACGTGGAAGATCCACTGCTGGGTTTCCTTACGTCCGATGAGGTCATGACGTGCGCGGGGAACGGCCTGTTGACGCTGGCCGCGGTTGCCTGGACCGTCATCGAATGCACCTCATCCGGACGTGCGGGCTTGGAACCCCGGCGAGGTTAGGACGCACGAGTGACCGCGTCCAACGGTTTTCCGCCGAGCGTCGCGGGATCAAACGTCCGGTGGTCGCTGCGGCGAAACGCGAGCGGGCTCCGGTGATTCGTCGGATTCCGGCCGTAGTCTGAGCGCGATGGAGACCACGCCCGGCTACCACGCGCACGACCTGGAACGGCTGCTCCCCGAGCCGCCGAAGCTAGCCGTGCCCGAAGGTGCGCGCTCCGACGACCGTTCCCCGTTCTCTCGAGACCGCGCGCGCGTGCTGCATTCGGCGGCGCTGCGCCGACTGGCCGGGAAGACGCAGGTGGTCGGCCCGGAGGAGGGCGACGTGCCGCGCACCCGGTTGACGCACTCGCTGGAGGTCGCGCAGATCGGGCGGGGCATCGCTGCGGCGTTGGGCGCCGACCCGGACCTCGTGGACACGGCGGGTCTCGCGCACGACATCGGCCACCCGCCCTTCGGGCACAACGGCGAACGCGCGCTCAACGACCTGGCCGGGCCCTGCGGCGGGTTCGAGGGCAATGCGCAGACGCTGCGGATCCTCACCCGGTTGGAACCGAAGTTGGCCGAATCCGGTGAGGTCGGCCGCGGGCTGAACCTGACCCGGGCGTGCCTGGACGCGGCCACCAAGTACCCGTGGCCGAAGCGGCCCGGCGAGGCCAAGTTCGGGGTGTACGAGGACGACCTGGCGGTGTTCGAGTGGCTGCGGCAGGACGCCCCGCCGCAGCGCCGATGCCTGGAGGCCCAGGTGATGGACTGGGCCGACGACGTGGCCTACTCGGTGCACGACGTCGAGGACGGGGTGCTCTCCGGGCGGATCTCGCTGCGCTCGCTGACCAGCGGCGACGAGCGCGCGGAGATCGTCCGGATGGCTGCGAAGCACTTCAGCGGCGATGGTTCCGGCGCCACCTCGGGGCTGCTGGAGCACGCCGCGGAGGAACTGGTGCGGTGGCCGGTGGTGGCGGCGGTGCTGGACTACGACGGCACGTTCACCGCGCAGGTGGCGCTCAAGCGGCTCACCAGCGAGCTGGTGGGGCGGTTCGTGGCGGCTGCGGTGACCGGCACGGTGGACCGGTTCGGTCCCGGGCCGCTCACCCGGTACCTGGCTGACCTGGTGGTTCCCGAGCCGGTGGTGGCCGAGGTGGCGGTGCTCAAGGCGGTCGCGCTGCGGTACGTGATGAGCGATCCGCAGCGGTTGCGGATGCAGGAGCGGCAGCGGGTGATGCTGGCGGAGCTGGTCCACGTGCTGGCCGAGCGCGCCCCGGGGTCGTTGGACCCGGCGATGTCCGCGGTGTGGGAGCGGGCCGGCGACGATGCTGCGCGGCTCCGGGTGGTGCTGGACCAGGTGGCGTCGCTGACCGATGCGCAGGCGGTGCGCTGGCATCGAAAGCATGTACGGAACGTGTCTGAATCGGTGTGACATTCATCCGAAAGGGGCGAGTTGATCTGGGATTCTCCGCGATGCTTACACAGAGTGCGCGACGGCGGGTCCCGACCGCCGGGTAGCACCGACCCCCGAAACCGCCCAGCGGCCCGGTCCCCCGAAGCAGCCGGGTCGCGAGGAGACCCCGATGCGCAACCGGCACTACATCCAGAAGCTCGTCGTCGGTGGCGAGCCGTACATCAACGCCGACAACCTGGCCGACTGGGTCACCGACCTGAACTGGCAGGACCCCGAAGCCCAGCGAGCGGCCAACTACATCGCCCAGGAACTCCGCCTGATGGGCCTCTCCGACATCGAGGAATCCCTCCGCTGACCCTCGCCCCCGCCGTCCTGCGCGGGTGACCGCCGCAAATTCAATGGAAATCAGACGTCCAATTTCCATTGAAATTGCGGAAGTTCTCCACAGGCAGGGCGACTTGTCCACAGGTGTCGGCGTGTCGGGGGCCGGAGGTTCCGACACGCCGGGGTCCCGACATGCCCGGGTGTGCAGTTTCAATTGAAACTGTGATCCGCCGGGCCCGGGATCTGGCACGCATCAAGTCGGGCACCCGGAGTCCAGGCGGGGCTGAGGTTCCGCTACTGGCACCGCCGCGCAGGACGAGGATGGAAAATCCTCAGTTGAAACTGCGGTTCGGACGCGGCCGGCGGGGTCCGTTGGCTGGCAGACTCGGGATCAGACCGGAGTGAGCCGACGCGGAAACGGAGCCCAGCGGCCGTGAGCGAACACCTCGACTTCAGCTTGTCCCTGCACCGGCAGCTCGCCCCGAACCCGGACGAGCAGTTCTGCTGGTCGCCGTACTCGGTGGCCAGCGCGCTCGGCCTGGCCGCCACCGCGACCGGTGGCCAGACCCGGCAAGAGCTGGTCACGGCCCTGCGTGAGGAGCCGTCCGCGCTGCTCGACGTGCTCGGCGGCGCGGCCGAGCTGACCGCGGGCTCCGCCCCCGAACCCCCGGTGCTCGCGGTGGCGAACACGCTGTGGGCGCACGAGGACCTCCGCATCGAGGAGCCCTACGTGCGCGCGCTAAAGGACTGGCCCGGCAGCGAGGTGCGCAACGCCCCGTTCCGCACCGACCCGGAGAAGTCCCGGCAGCTGATCAACGCCGACGTCGCGGAAACCACCCGCGATCTGATCCCGGAGCTGCTGCCCACCGGCTCGGTCCTCCCGGACACGGTCGCTGCGCTGGTCAACGCGCTCTACCTGAAGGTCTCCTGGAGCCAGGCCTTCGACGACAAGGCCACCACCGCGCGCACCTTCCACACTCCGAGCGGTGCCGGTGACGTGCCGACGATGCACGTCACGCGGCGTCTCGACTATGCCGCGGCAGAGGGCTGGCAAGTGGTCGGCCTCCCCGCCGCCGGAGGGGTCGAGGCCGTCGTGCTACTCCCCGACGACGGTCTGGAGCAGGCCGAGCCTGGGCTCGACGCGGCGCGCCTGGCCCGGCTTCTGGGGGCGGTGAAGCAGGAGCGCCTGGAGCTGTTCCTGCCGAAGTTCAAGGTCACCGGCGATGCCGAGCTGACCCGTCCGCTGGGCGCGCTCGGCGTCCGCGACCTGTTCACCCCGGCCGCGGACTTCTCCCCGCTGACCGACGAGTCGCTGCGGGTCTCGTCCGTGGTGCACCAGGCCGTCCTCGACGTGGACGAGAAGGGCCTCGAAGGCGCGGCGGCGACGGCGATGATGATGCGCCTGTCGGCGATCATCCGGGAGCCGGACCCGATCCGCGTCGAGGTGGACCGCCCCTTCCTCTTCCTGGTCCGCCACCAGGAGACCGGAGCCCTCTACTTCCTCGCCCGGATCACCGACCCCGCTTGATCCGCCCGTTCACCAGGGGATCCGGGTGAGCTTGTCGGGGTTGACGACGTCGAAGAGGGTCGCCGCCCGGCCGTCGATGATCGAAAGGGTGAACACGCGGCCCGCGATGTCGGGGGTGCCGGGCAGGACGACGCCGAGGTCGCCGTTGACCAGGACCGGGCGGAGGCTCGCGACCAGTCCGTCGTCGTACTTCTGCATGAGTCCGACGATGAACCGGGCCACCTTGTCGACGCCCACGACCGGCCGCCGGGCGGTGCGGGCCTTGCCACCGCTGTCGCCGTAGACCGCGATCGCCGGGTGCAGCGCTCGCGCCACCGCGTCGATGTCCTTCGACGCCACGGCAGCGAGGAACTCCTCCAGTACGCGTTGCTGCTCGGGCAGCGGCACCCGCGGCGGCGGGTCGGCGTCGGCCATCGCGCGACGCGCTCGCGAGGCGTGCTGCCGGGCCGCGACGACGCTGCAGCCGAGCACGTCGGCGATCTCGGCGAACGGCACGTCGAAGCTGTCGTGCAGGACGAACGCCAGCCGCTGGTCGGGCGTCAGCTCGTGCAGCACGCGCAACGCGGCCATCCGCAGGTCGTCCTGATCGGCCACGATGTCGCCGGGGTCGTCGTCGAGCGAGGTCACCAGCGGTTCCGGCAGCCACGGGCCGACGTACTGCTCGCGCTGCACCGCCGCCGAACGCATCCGGTCCAGGCACAGCCGGCTGACCACGGTCGTCAGCCAGGCGCTCAGGTCGCGGATGTCCGCGCGGTCGGTCGAGGCGAGCCGGAACCAGGCGTCCTGGACGGCGTCCTCGGCGTCGGCGATCCGGCCGGTGAGCCGGTAGCCGAGACCGATCAACCGGCTGCGGTGCTGGTCGAATTCCGCGGCGAGCGCGGTGCTGCTGACGGCCACGACGGCGATTCTGCCGCAAGCGGCACCGCGGACGCGCCGAATCGGTGGAACCGCGGGTGCGGCCCGACCAGAGGTACCCGGACCGCGGCGATCACAATGCCCCTAGACTGGTCCACGTGGTAGGCAGGATCCGGGAGAGCGACATCGCCGAAGTGCGCGATCGCAGCCGGATCGACGTCGTCGTAGGCGAGTACGTCGCCCTGCGGAACGCCGGTGGCGGCGCGCAGAAGGGCCTGTGCCCGTTCCACGACGAGAAGACCCCGTCGTTCAACGTGCGCCCGAGCCACGGCACCTTCCACTGCTTCGGTTGCGGTGAGGGCGGCGACGTCATCGCCTTCGTGATGAAGATCGAGCACCTCGGCTTCGTGGAAGCCGTCGAGCGGCTGGCCGACCAGGTCGGTGTCCAGCTGCAGTACGAGGGCGGCGCTCCGGGGCCCAAGCGCGACCGCGGCACCAGGGCGCGGATGGTCGAGGCGCACCGCATCGCCGCCGAGTTCTACGCCGAGCAGCTGCGTTCGCCGGAGGCGCTCAAGGCCCGCGAGTACTTGTCGGAGCGCGGTTTCGACGAGGCAGCGGCGCAGCGCTTCGGCTGCGGTTTCGCGCCCGCCGGCTGGGACAAGTTGACGAAGATCCTGCTGCAGAAGGGCTTCGAGCTCGACGAGCTGATCAAGTGCGGTCTGTCCAAGGAAGGCCGCCGCGGTCCGATCGACCGGTTCCACCGGCGGTTGCTGTGGCCGCTGAAGGACCTCGGCGGTGACGTCGTCGGGTTCGGCGCGCGCCGCCTCTTCGACGACGACCCGATCCAGGCGAAGTACGTCAACACCTCGGCGACCCCGATCTTCAACAAGTCCCAGGTCCTGTTCGGCATCGACCTGGCCAAGCGGGAGATCGCCAAGCGCCGCCAGGCGGTGGTGGTCGAGGGCTACACCGACGTGATGGCGATGCACCTGGCCGGGGTGCCGACGGCGGTGGCCTCCTGCGGCACGGCTTTCGGTGACGACCACATCTCGGTGCTGCGCCGGCTGATGATGGACGACGACGCGTTCCGCGGCGAGGTCATCTTCACCTTCGACGGTGATGAGGCCGGGCAGAAGGCGGCGATGAAGGCGTTCGAGGGCGAGCAGCAGTTCGCCGGGCAGACCTACGTGGCGATCACCCCGGACGGCATGGACCCGTGCGAGCTGCGCGAGGCCAAGGGCGACGCGGCGGTGCGCGATCTGGTGGCCCGGCGCCGCCCGCTGTTCGAGTTCGCGATCCGCAGCCTGCTGACCGACTACGACCTGGATTCTGTCGACGGCCGCGTCGCTGCGCTGAAGCGGACCGTGCCGCTGGTCGCGCAGATCAAGGACCCGGCGAGCCGGGACGGTTACGCGGCCAGGCTCGCCTGGTGGGCGGGCTGGAACGATGAGAACCAGGTGGTCCGGCGGGTCAGGCAGAGCTCGGGCACCCCGTCGCGCACCAAGCGCCGACCGCAGCGCGACAAGGCGCAGCAGTCGCTGGGCATGGACGTCGACCTGCCCAAGCGGCCGCAGCTGCACGACCCGCGCTGGGCGGAGCGCGAGCTGCTGAAGGCGGCGCTGCAGGAACCCGCGCTGGCCGGACCGATGTACGACGCGCTGCCGGACGAAGCGTTCACCGAGCCCGTCTACGCCGAGCTGCACCGAGCGGTGCTGGCCGCGGGCGGTTCGGCCTCCGGTTTGAGCGGGGCTGCGCTGGTGGACGCGGTGTCGCAGCAGTGCGAGAACCAGGTCACGCGGGGCCTGCTCACCGAGCTGGCGGTGGAGAAGCTGGAGTCGCGGACCGAGGAAGGCCCGCGCTACATCTCCGGGCTGGTCGTCCGGCTGCAGGAACGCCTGGTCAGCAGGCAGATCGCGGACATCAAGTCGAAGGTCCAGCGGATGTCCCCGCTGGAGGACGCCGAGGAGTACAACGCGCTCTTCGGCGACATGATCGCGCTCGAGGGCTACCGGAAGGCCCTGCTCGAACAGCTGATGGGGACGATGTGATCACCTGGCTGCGGCGGCTGGTCGCGCGGTTGAGCGGCACGGCCGAGCTGCCCGCCGACTTCACCGGCGAGCTCGCCGCCGACGAGCACGTCCTCGCGGTGTCGCGGACTTCGGACGGCGCGCTGGTCGCGACCCACCTCGGCCTGTGGCTGCCCGAGGGGCGCCGCATCGGCTGGCACCTGCTGAGCAAGGCCACCTGGAACAACGGCGTGCTCACCGTGATCGAGGCGGAGGAATCCGGCGACGCGGGGGGCGCGGTGCTGCTGCGCGACCAGCCGAGTCGTCGGCTGCAGCTGACCGAGTCCGGGCGCCTGCCGGACGTCGTGCACGAGCGCGTGAACCAGTCGATCCGCTCCCGCCACCACCGCGATCTCCCCGGCGGGGGAGCGTGGTTCGTGCAGCGCAAGGTGCCCGGTCAGGACGGGATCGTGCTGCAGGTCCGGCCGGATCGCGCGGCGGACGAGACCGCGGTCGCGGAGTTCGCGGCCACCGTCGTCGAGCAGCTGAACCGGGCGAAGCACCAGAACTGACGCTCGACAGCGGAGCACCTCCAGGAATACAGTACGAGCGTACTGCTAAGGAGGCGCGGCATGTGGGACCCGCAGAAGTACCTGACCTTCAGCGAACAGCGCGACCGCCCGGCCCACGACCTGATGGCCCGGGTCGGAGCTGACCGAGCGCGCCGCGTGGTGGACCTCGGCTGCGGCGCGGGCAATCTGACGCACCTGCTCACCGACCGCTGGCCGGACGCGGTGGTGGAGGCTGCGGATTCGTCGCCGGAGATGGTCGAAGCGGCGCGGGCCAACGGGATTCCGGCGCGCGTCGAAGACGTCCGCGACTGGAAACCGTTGCCGGACACCGACGTCGTGCTGTGCAACGCGGTCCTGCAATGGGTTCCCGAACACGTCGAGCTGCTCCAGCGCTGGCTGACCGAGCTGCCCTCCGGATCGTGGTTCGCCTTCCAGGTCCCGGGGAACTTCGAATCACCGTCCTACGTGGCGATCCGCGAACTGATGGCCGAGCCGCGCTGGCGGGACCGAGCGGACGTCCTGCGCACGGACTCGGTGCTCGCCCCGGTCGGGTACGCCGACGCCCTCGCGGATCTCGACGTCGCAGTGGATGCGTGGGAGACGACGTACGTCCACGCCTTGCGCGGACCGGACCCTATCCTCGAATGGGTGACGGGAACGGCGCTGCGACCTGTTCGGGCGGCTCTGGGCGACGCCGAGTGGACGGAGTTCCGCGCACAGCTGGCGCCTCGGCTGACCGAGGCCTACCCGCAGCGACCGGATGGAGTGACGTGGTTCCCCTTCCGTCGCGTCTTCGTCGTAGCCCACCGTCTCTGACCTGCGATTACGCCACTTGGATCAATGAGAGGGGGGTGCCTGTGAAGCCCCCTGCGGGGATGCGCTAAAGTAGTTCCTGTCAGCGAGACGAGCTGACGAAACAAAAGAACATTCCTCCGTAGCTCAATTGGCAGAGCATTCGGCTGTTAACCGAAGGGTTACTGGTTCGAGTCCAGTCGGAGGAGCGCAAAGCCCCAGATCAACGATCTGGGGCTCTTTCGTTTCCGGACTCCCTTTCGAATCGCGAAATGGGACTCGCGCGAGTGCGCCGGCCAGCTCGGGGCTGGTCGGCGCACCCGTCAGGTCAGGGCGCAGGGCGTTCGTGCCCGCGTCAGTCGTTGCCCGCCAAGGAGAAGGCGTCACCGCCGATGCCCGCGCCGCCGTTGCCCGCGGCAGCGTTGCCGCCGTCGCCGCTGGACAGGGCGTTGATGCCACTCAGGACGTTGACGCCGATTCCTCCGTTTCCGCCGACGCCGTTGCCGCCGGCGGCGAAGGACGCCGCGTCGTCGTCGCCGTGGTAACCGCTGGCGAAGGCGGGTGAGCCGATGGCCAGGGCTGCGGCGCAGGCAGCAGTGACACCGAGAAGGCGAAGCGAAGTGCGCATTGCTCGAACTCCCATCCGTGTTCCGTACTTCGCCGGTCGGCGGCAGTTGTCCGGTCTTCCGGGCCTGGGGGTCCGCCAAGCGGCAAGACGTACCGTGCACCGGTTCCGGAGGACGCGCCTTCGCGGCCACACCATGGGGAATGCCCCGCCACTCGTGCGGACCACTGCGCCGGGTTTTTCCGCGGAAGGGCTTGCTTTTTTCCCTTGGAGGTGCAGGAAGATCGAGACCCGGGGCGTGAAAGTCACTCTGCAGCGGGGTTTTTCGACATCCGCGACGCTATGAGTCTCCTTCGGGTTCCGCGTCGGGGACCCAGCGGAGGACGTCGCCCGGCTGGCAGTCGAGGGTCCGGCAGATCGCGTCGAGGGTGGTGAAGCGGACCGCTTTGGCCCGGCCGTTCTTCAGGACCGCGATGTTGGCGGGGGTGATACCGACCGCTTCGGCGAACTCGCCCACCGACATCCCGCGCTCGGCCAGCTGGACGTCCAGCTCGACGACGATCGCCATCAGATCGCCCCGGCGATCTCGGTCTGCATCTCCGCCGCCTTGCGCAGGAGCGCGGCGACGATGCAGATCCGGAGCGCGGTGATGATCAACGTGTGCATGCATCGATTATCGATAGGTATCGATCGAAAATCAATAGATCATCTGCGTTCGGGCACCCGGGTCGATAGTCGGCATATCGGACGGATTCGCCCGTTGCGTCCGCGCGGGGTCGATCTGGGCGGAACACTGGGCGGCATGTTCAAGAAGTTGTTGGCCGCCGTCGGGTTTGGTGGCGCTGAGGTGGATACCGTGCTGCACACGCCCGGGGTGCAACCCGGTGGGACTGTGCGCGGCACCGTTCGGCTGCGGGGCGGCGAGCTGCAGCAGCCCTTGGACGGCGTCTTCGTCGAGTTCGTCGCGAGCGTCAAGCACGAGATCCCCAGCCACGGTCCGGACGGCGACCACTACCAGGGGCACGACCACGACCGCCACAAGCGGACGCGGGAGACGATGATCGGCTTCGGACGGGTGGACGTCCAGCGCGGCGTCGTGCTCCAGCCCGGGCAGGTCGTCGAGATCCCCTTCGAGGTGCCGGTGCCGCTGGAAACGCCCATCACGCACTACAAGCACGGCCCGATGCCGGGCATGCTCGTCGCGGTGCGCACCCAGCTGGAGATCAAGGGCGCGTTCGACGCGACCGACACCGACCCGATCGGGGTCGGCGCGCTGCCCGCGCAGCACGTGCTGCTGGAGGCGGTGGAGGCGCTGGGGTTCCGGCTGCACCACGCCGACGTCGAGCACGGCCGGTTCCGCGGAACGCGCCAGCAGCTGCCGATCCACCAGGAGATCGAGTTCAGCGGCTCCCCGCGGTACCGCCGCATCCGGGAGCTGCGGGTGTCGTTCTTCGCCGGCCCGGACGGCATGGACGTGGTCCTGGAAGCCGACCGCAGGCAGGGCCTGTTCACCGGCGACCGGGACGTCAAGAACGTCCTGCACGTCGACTACGCGACGATGGGGCAGGTGGACTGGTCGGCCGAGATCCACCAGCAGATCGAGCGCACCGGCACCAACTGGCTCTGACGACCAGGTCGGTGGAAGTGCCACAATCCGCGCCATGGACTTGGTCGGTTCGCTGCCCGCTTTCCTGCTGGCCGTTCTGCTCATCTCGGCGTCTCCCGGGCCCGCCATGGCGTTGATCTTCCGCCGGGCCGCCTTGGGCGGCTTCAGGCCCGCGATCGGCACGGTGCTCGGGCTGGAAGCCGGTATCTACATCTGGGCGATCGCCGCTGGTGCCGGTTTGACGGCGCTGGTGGCCGCTTCGGAGACCGCGTACCTCGTGATGCGCCTCGCCGGTGCTGCTTTCCTCGTCTACCTCGGAATTCGTTCGTGGGCAGCGGTCTTCCGGGATCGCGGCGACGCCGAAGAACCGGTGTCCGGTGGGGAGCGCGGGAACGGATCCTTCTTCCGCTCCGCGGGGGAGGGACTGCTCGTCCAGCTGGCGAACCCGAAAGCGCTGATCTTCATGTTCGCCTTCTACCCGCAGTTCGTCCCGGCGGACTGGCCGCTGCTGAGCACTACCGCCGTCCTCGCGCTCGTCCAGGTGATCGTGGAGACCGCGCTGTACCTCGTGTTGGCGGCGAGCGTCGCCCGGGCAGGAGCGTGGTTCCGCCAGTCCAAGGTGCGGCGGCGCCTCGAAGCGATCACCGGAACCGTCCTGATCGCCCTCGGCCTGCGCGTCGCGGCGAGCAGCCAGTAGCGGGCGCGCGCTCCGGTCAGCCGACGACGAAGGCCCGGGTGGTTCCGGTGAAGGGTTTGATCTCGCCGTTCCAGCCGTTCTTCCAGTCGCCGTGGTGGACGATGCGGTAGCGGCCGGTCGGGGCGCTGGGCGGGATGTCCCAGGTGATCGTGGCCGTCGAGGTCGCCGGTCCGGTTCGGGCCCAGCGGTACTTCGTCGACCAGTGGCGGTCGTCGGCCACGGGTTGCCAGGAGCCGTCGACCAGGCGTTGGACCTCGGCGAAGGTGCCGCCCCGGTGCAGGTCGTTCTTCGGGTGACCGGTCGCGAACACCGCGGAGGCCTGCTCGCCGCGGCCGTAGCGGGTGGCCGGTTCGGTGAGCACGTCGCCGAACTCGCGGCCCGGCGGCTTGTCGTCGAAGACCACGCCCGGCTGGAAGTTGATCAGCTTGCCGCGCAGGTCGCGCGGGGTCGGACCGAGCGGGACGGATTCGCCGGTGCGCATCGCGGCGGCCAGGCGGGTGAATTCCTGCTGGTAGGCGGGCAGCGTGTACCGGCCGAACAGGGTCGAGGCGCCCTCGTACTGCTGCGCGTCGTACTCCTCCGGCGTGGTCACGTACTGGCTGTAGGCGTTGGAGTAGCCCTGCACCAGCACGTTCTCCAGCGGAACGCCCAGCTCCTCGGCGACCGCGCGGCGGAGCCGCAGACCGGCCACGATGGTGAACTCGGCGGGCCCGGCCACCAGGTGCAGCTGGCCGATGCGGATCAGTTGCAGCGGCAGCACTTCCGGGCACCACGGGTAGGGCTTCATCGCGCCGAACGGCACCGCGACCGGCTTGGGCGCCTGCTCGCCGGCCAGCCAGTCCGGGACCGGTTCGTCCGCGCCGCCGAGCCAGTCCAGGAACGGGTTGCGGACGCCTTCCGGGAGCGGCAGGCCCGGGCCGTCCTCGCGGCTCCCGGCGAGCATGGACACGCCGATCGCCGCCGTGGTCGTCTTGTGCTGCCGGCCGTCCGGGGTGAAGCGACCGTCCACGACGACCTTCGACATGTCGACGAAGCACATCCGGTGGTCGACCGCACCGGTGATCTGCTCCTGCGCCGAGTCGAAAGCGCTTCTCGCAGCGCGGAACTGCCGGTCGCCGATGATGCGGGTGTTCTCGAACTCGTCGTCGGTGGGCCCGGATCCAGGGGAGAGGTTCAGGTTCGGCGACATGTCGCCGGAGTTCGTCTGCGCGAAGCAGGCGACGAACTCGTCGTCGAGCTGCTCCCAGGCGAACGCGGCGTAGCCCTTGTTGTCCGAGCTGATCAGCTGGTTCGTGTTGGTCATCGAGGTGCCGTGGGTGGCGAACCAGGTGATCGCACCGACGTCCCGGCTGCCCTGCGCGAAGCGCAGCACCGTCACCGCCGGGTCGATGGCCAGCGGGAAGTGGTCCTTGTCGGACTGGGGGTTCAGGTCGAACGCGCTGCGCGACCGGTTCACGCTGGCATCGGTCAGCACGGCGCGACCGAGGTGCACGGTGCCGGGCTTGAGGTCGTCGTGCGCCAGGGAGATCGCCTCGACGATCCCGTCGACGACGGCGTTGTAGGTCTGCTCCTGGAAGCCGAGGATCGACAGGTCGTAGGCGGCGTAGTGCGAGTCGCCGCCGCACGCGGCGTGCGTGTGCGTGGCGTTGAGCAGCACGTTCTGCTCGGTGTAGAGCTCGCCGTACTTTTCGCGGAGCTTGCGCAGAACTCCTTGGTGCACCGACTGGAACAGCGCGCCGAGCTCGGCGGTGACGAACGCGATCCGCTGGTCGCCGTCGGCCACGACGAACGCGCGCGCGAGGGTGCGCAGGTGGATGCCCGCGGTCTGCTGCTGGGGCATCGAGTAGCCCATCATGCCGTTCTCGGCGGCCGGGCCGGTGACGTCGGCGATGCCCCTGCCGACCAGGTAATCCCCGGATCCCCGGGCGGTTCCGGCGGCGGCGCTGGTGCCGCCGAGGGCCGATGCGACCAGTGGTGCTGCGGCAGCGGCCGCGAGCACCTGCCTCCTGGCTACGGGCATGGGCTGCACTCCTCGGTGAATGCGAACCAATTTCATGTTCGTTGGTCGCTGGAGACTACGTGATTCAGTTCACGCTGCCAAGGGGTGCGTCCCTGCCGTGCGGAGTCCGGACTTCGGCGCGCCGCAGCCGCCCGGTGGGGTGACTCCCGCAAATTCAATGGAAATCAGACGTCCGATTTCCATTGAATTTGCGTGGCACCGCACCGGAGCGGGGTGGGAAGTTCAGGTGATCAGGGCTTTCGGCCGACGCCGCCGATGTGCATGGCGTGCGCTGGGCTGTTCGGCTCGGGCATGTCCGGGCCGACGCGCCACTCGTTGTGCGGCACCAGGCCGGGGTCGACCAGTTCGAGGCCGTCGAAGTAGCGGATCTGCTCGTCCCAGGTGCGGAAGCACCGGGTGCCCATGCCGCTGTCGGCGAACACCTGCGAGAGCTCCATCGCGCGCGGCTCGCCGTTGTCGCAGGTGTTGGACACCAGCAGGAAACCGCCGGAGGGCAGGCGATCGCGGATGCCCGCGGCCACGCCCTCGGGATCCTCCTCGTCCTCGAGGTGCATCAGGATTCCACCCAGCAGCACGGCGAACGGCTCCGACTGGTCGATCAGCCGCTCGGTGTCCGGGTGCCCGAAGATGGCTTCCGGTTCGCGCAGGTCCGCCTTGAGGAAGGCGGTCCGGTCGTTGGAGGCCAGCAGGGCGCGACCGTGGGCCAGCACGATCGGGTCGTTGTCGACGTAGACGACGCGCGTCTCGGGCGCGACCTCCTGCGCGATCTCGTGCACGTTGCCCGCGGTCGGCAGCCCGGAACCGATGTCGACGATCTGCCGGATCCCGGCCTCGCCGACCAGGTAGCGCACGGCCTGCCGCAGGAAGTGCCGGTTCGCCTTGGCCAGCAGCATGGCCTCCGGGACGACCTCGGTCATCGCCGCGGCGGCGGCCCGGTCGACGGCGAAGTTGTCCTTGCCGCCCAGGGCGAAGTCGTAGATGCGGGCGATGGAGACCTTCTCGGTGTTGACCTCCGCGGGCACGTGGTCCGCCCCGGCTTCGGAGCCGACCAGCCGCTGCAGCGGTCCTGGAGAATCCGTCATCGTGGCTGTCCCCTCGTGCTGAGTCCGAAGATCGACCCCAAGGTACAACATCAACTCGACGCGGGTCCGGCATTGCGATCAATCCGTGAATGCGCCTGGTACCAGTGCATTCAGGTGGTCCGGGATGGTGCAGTTTCAATGAGGTTTTTCCAGCCTCGTTGTGCGTGGCGGTGCGGGTGGTGGAGCCTCAGACGCCGCCTGGCTGCGGGAGCCCGTTTTTATGTATGGCCAATACACGGCAAACGGGCTGTCCTCGTCAGGCGACGTCTGAGAACCCGCGGCGGTGCCGGTTGCTTGGGTGGGTTATGCGCCTGCGGCGCATGCGGTGATCTCCGTCCGGTGTCGGCCGGGCGTCGCGGCTGCGGCCGTGGACCAGGATGAAAAGGCTCAATTGAAAATGTGGTGCGACGTAGCGGGAGATCGCAGTTTCAATTGAAACTGCGGCAGCCGCTCACGTCTGGCTACTATTCGCCGTTGCTCCGCGCGGGATCGCTCGGCATCGCGACGACGTCGCGGATTCGTCCCGGCCATTCGCACACCGCGCCGGCGGCGATGATTCGTTCGCGGTCGAATTCGGTTGGCACCAGGAGGATTTCGTCGTGGGACACGGTGATTCCGGGCAGCGACAGCTGGTCCAGGAACCGCGACGCGTTCGGGACGACGCGGACGTGGGTGCAGTGTTCGAGGGCGATCGCCCAGGCCTTGGACTTCATGCGGTTGATCCGGCGGAAAGCCCACCAGGCTGCGACTTCCGCGTCGTACAGCGCGGCTTGCTCGGCGCCGTGGGGCGTGGAGATCACCGGGAAGGTGCCGGGGTGGTCGTCGCGGCGGGTGTCGACGACGACGAGCCCGCCGCTGGTGATGCGCGCGGCGAAGGTGTCGATGCCGAGCATCACGGCGGCGCCGTCGTAGCGGGACGTCGTCGCGTTGATGACCTCCTCGTCGTCGCGCGTCGTCCGCCACCGGAGGTGACCGGGGCAGCGGTCGGTGCGGCGCAGGTGCCGGCGCCAGCACTTCCGGCCCCGCCCGCAGTCCTCCCAGCTGGGATGCACGACGCCGGTGACGAACAGGTCGATGTCGGAGACACCTCGGCGGGCACCGCGTGCGGGACGGATCAGCCGGACGCTGGGGACCTGCTGGGCGTCGCGGATCCTCTCGACCTCGACGAGCAGGGAGAAGTCGGTGCCGTCCGGACATTCGAACCGCAATTCGGTGGTGCGGCGCGCGTTCCCGGCTCGGTGGAAGGCCGCCGCTGCGCGTTCTCGCAGGATCTCGTGCGGCTGGGACGGCCCGCGGCGGGGCAAGTGCGGCCAGCGGGAGTCGTTCCGGGAGCGGTGCGCGAAGCGGTGGGTGCGGTGGAAGCGGGCGGACATCCCGGGATGTCCGTGCGCGTACAGCTCGTGCTCGTCGTCGGAGAACGCGATCACGGGAGCTCCCAGCGTCAGGTTTCCGGCTCGACCCCATGTTGACGGTTGAGTCGAAATGCCCGGCCGACCAGCAGATCGCGCCGGGTGATCAGCACTGCGGCACCCGGGTTGCGGCGGCGGCCGGACGGGTTCAGCAGCGCTGTTGCGATCGCGGATCGTCGCCGAACGACAGCGCCGGAGTTCGCCGGACCGGCCCAGCCTTGCGAAGCTCGGGCGAATTCGTTCCGGGTGCCTGCGCCAGGACCCGTGAGCACTTTGGGTTGCTATGGCAGCCCAAAGTGCTCACGGGGCGTAGTCCTCACGGAAGCTCCCCGGGCAGCCCGAAGAGCCGGAAGTGCTCGGCGCCGATGAACGCCGTGATCTCCCGGATCAGGCCGTCCTCCAGCGTGAGCACGTTGATCGCCCAGGGGCTGTGCGTGGTCTCGCCGTCGCGGCGGAGGTAGCAGGCCACCGCGGGCTGCCCGTTCGCGCTGGTCGGCACGTGCCGCCACGACCCGCAGGTCAGCGGAACCCGAACGGCGAAGTCCGTCACCGCCTCGATGCCGTGGTACCAGTGCGGCAGCGGCGGCATCGACCACGTGACGTCCTCGGTGAGCAGCGCGAGCAGGGAATCGGCGTCGCCGTTCTCCAGAGCCGCGGAGAACTCGGCGACGATCTCCTGCATCCGCCCGTCCTCGAGCTGGCGCAGCGTCTGCTGCTGGGTGCGCGGCGGGACCTTCTCGGCGACGATCCGCCGCGCGCGCTGCAGCGCGCTGTTCACCGACGCGGTCGAGGTGCCCATCGTCTCGGCGATCTCGGCGGCGGAGAAGTCCAGCACCTCGAACAGCAGCAATGCCGCCCGCTGGTTGCCGGGCAGGTGCTGCAGGGCGGCCACGAAGGCGAGCTCGACGGCCTCGCGCTGCTCGTAGCGCGCTTCCGGGGCGGCTCGACCGCTGCTGAGCCCGGCGTCCGAGTACGGCCCCAGCCAGGCGACCTCGGTGAGCGGGGCGTCGTCGACCACGGCGCGGTCGCTGGACGGTCCGAGATCGACCGGAAGCGCCCGCTTGCCGCGGTTCTCGATGACGTTCAGGCAGGTCCGGGTGGCGATGGTGTGCAACCAGGTGCGCACCGAGCTGCGCCCCTCGAACCGCGCCAGCCCGCGCCACGCCCGCACCATCGCGTCCTGCAACGCGTCGTCGGCATCGTGGGCCGAGCCCAGCATGCGGTAGCAGTGCGCGTGCAGGTCCCGGCGCAGCGGCGCCACGAGCCGGTCGAACGCGGCGTCGTCGCCGCCGCGGGCCAGGGCGAGATCATCCGCCGTGCTGGAAGAAATTTCGCTCACGGCGATGATTCTGCCCTCGCCGCGCCGGTCATACCGGTGAATCGCTTGCGAGGAGGATTGCCATGACGAACGCACCCACCACCGGCCTGCTCCCGGTGCCCGACGGTCGACTGCACTTCGAGGTGCGCGGAAGCGGGCCGCTCGTGGTGCTGGTCGGAGCCCCGATGGACGCCAGGTCGTTCGAGGGACTCGCCGACCGGCTCGCCGCCGACCACACCGTGCTCACCACCGATCCGCGCGGCATCAACCGCAGCCCGCTGGACGATCCGGAGCAGGACTCGACGCCCGAGCTGCGCGCCGACGACCTCGCCCGGCTCATCACCCACGTCGACGCGGGACCGGCCGTGGTCCTCGGTTCCAGCGGGGGAGCGGTCAGCACCCTGGCGCTGGTGCAGGCGCGCCCCGAGCTGGTCAGCACCGCGATCGCCCACGAGCCGCCGCTGTGCGAACTGCTGCCGGACCGCGAGCAGCTGCGCGCGGGCACCGAGGACATCATCGCCACGCACCTGTCCGGCGACTACCTCGGCGGTTGGCGGAAGTTCCTGGCCATGGCCAACATCGACATGCCGCCGGAAGCGGTCGGGGAGATCTTCGGCGGCGAGCGCGACGCGCAGCAGATCGCCGACGACCACTACCAGAACGCGCACATGCTGCGCGGCACCTCGCACTGGGTGCCTGACCTCGAGGCCCTGCGCGCGTTGTCGACCCGAGTCGTGGTCGGCATCGGTGAGGAGTCGAGCGGGCAGTTGTGCGAGCGCACTTCGAAGGCGCTGGCCGCGGAGCTGGGCGTCGACCCGGTGCTCTTCCCCGGTGACCACATCGGATTCGCCGAGGATCCGGAATCCTTCGAAACCCGGCTCCGCGAGGTCCTGCGGGCGTAGATCGCTGTCGTGGTCATCGGGCGCCGTTCCGGCGTGCGCGTTTCCGCTCGGCGAGGACCAGCGCGCCGGCGCCCAGCGCAGCGAGCGCCAGCCCTGCCCAGGGCTGCGCCGCCGGAACGGCGTTGACCAGGAAGAAGCTCTCTTCGGGATCTTGGCCGAATGCGCTCTGCGCGAGCGGAGCGAGGCCTTGCAGCAGCAGCACGACACCGACGATCCGCAACAGCGTTCGCATCGACGACCCCCTTATTCGGCACACCTGTGCCGCATAGTATCCAGTACAGCTGTGCTATAAAAGATGAGTGCCGAAGATCGTCGACCACCAGGCCCGCCGCCTCCGGATCGCCGAAGCGCTGTGGCAGGTGGCCCTGCGCGACGGGATCCACGCGGTGTCGGTGCGAACCGTGGCGACGCAGGCGCAGACGTCCCCGACCGCGCTGCGCTACTTCTTCACGACGCAGGACGAACTGATGGAGTTCGCCATGCGCGCGGTCGCCGACCGGGTGGCGGTCCGCGTCCGGGCCCGCCTCGAGAAGGTCGAAAACCCCGACGGCGTCCGGCGGCTCCTGGAAGAGCTCATCCCGCTGGACGCCGACCGGCGTCTGGAGCAGGGCGTCTACCTGGCCTTCCTGGTGCGCGCGCAGACCCATCCGGGACTGCGCGCGGTGGCGGAAGAGGTGGAGTCGCAGCTGGCGGGCCTGGTTCGCCAGGTGGTGGGGTTCCTGCGCGCCGCAGGCGGTCTCGGCGAGGGGCGCTCGATCGACCGCGCGGCGCGCAGCACGTACGCGTTGCTGGACGGGCTGGCGTTCCAAGGTGCGCTCTGGCCGGACCGACATCCGCCCAAGAAGCTCAAGCAGATCTTGCGCGACCACTTGGCAGAGCTCGCGACGGCGAGCGTCGAGAGCTGATCCTCCGCGCGGTGGCCGAGTGATGGCAGTAACACGTGGCGCTGCGCGGGTGTCGCTCCGGCGTTCGCTAAGATCGGTGATGAGGTACTTCGGTACCGCAATCGGGGTGATCAGCAGCGAACGCGGAAAGCGGTGCGCTGGCGCGAATTTCGCAGCCCCCGGGGAGGAGCGCCGCGACGCTGCGGCGAGTGCAGTTCACCTGTCCGGGCGACTCGGGATCGGGATGGATAACAATCCCGGCTCAACGCGCGATCACGTCCATGCTCGGCTCGCGATCAACGGCACTGGCGCTGATGATTTGTGCAAGCCGCGCGAACCGCGGACCACTGACCGACCACTCTGGTTGATCTGCTCGATTGCTGACCGAAACGAACTCGTGATGCTTTTGCGTGCAACGAAGCGCCGTTGCACGCCGTCTCTCTAGCAGTGGTGGTTCGTCCAAGGGGACTGACTACAGGACGGGGGAAGTCAGGATGTCCGCACCAGGGATCGGCAAGAACTCGCTCTCGCTGCCCGATTTCGCTTCGGTGACCAAGCTGCCGAAGCCGATCAAGGCGTTGGTCTACTTGATCATGCTGGCGGTGATCACCGTCGCCGGCATCGCTGCGCTGGCGGCCGCGATGGTGGTCATCGGCCAGCTCACCGGCGCCTTCGACGTCTTCAGCTTCATCGGCTGAACGAGCTGAGATCAACAGGGCGGCGCGCCAGTGGTGCGCCGCCCTTTCTCATGTCCTGCAACGGCTGGCTAGTCCGGTCGGCTCAACCCCGTGCGCAGGCGATTCGACCAGTCCGACCAATCGTCCGGTAGGCCGCACGGCGGGTCCACCCGAAGGTCGCAACGCCCCGGCGTCTCGCTACGATCGCCAGTGTTGCCAACGCCACGGGGGCAGTAGCTCAGCAGGTCAGAGCAGCGGACTCATAATCCGTCAGGTCGTGGGTTCAAGTCCCACCTGCCCCACAAAACACCTGCTAAAACAGCTGTGGGAAAGGCACGGATTGATCATCTCCATACCTTTCCCACACTTTACTCGCCGAACCACTCAACCTCGCTCAGCGCGTCGGCGGCCTTGCGGCTCTTGACCTTGCGCCCCATGTAGACGTCCTGGGTCGTGGAGACCTTCGAGTGCCCCAGCTGGTCGGCGATCTCGCGTGCAGTCAGCCCGGCGCCATCCAGCACGGTCGCCACCGAGCGCCGGAACGTCCGGAACGTCACCCACGGGTATCCGGCGCGCTCTCGGAACTCGCGCCAACGGGCCAGGGTGTTGTGCTTGTCCCGGAGCCCGCCCTTGGTGTTCGGGAAGACCGGGCCGGATAGCTCCTCCGGCGCAACGCCGAACTTCTCAGCCAGCGTGATCCTGCGTTCGCGGAGCATCGACACCAGCCAGGAGGGCAGGTGCAGCGCCCGTCCCGAAACGTCCGTCTTGCCCTCGTTGATCATCAGGCCGGTACCTTTGCCTCGAATGAGGTTGCCGGCCCAGTCCGCGGTCCCTGCTTCTAGGTCGAGGTGGTGCCAGTGAACCGCGAGGGCCTCGCCGGTTCGTTCGCCGGTCCCCGCGTACCACCGGGCCAGGTCCGGTAGGTCTTGCCTCTTGGCGACCTCATCGGAATCGAGCTTGTTGAGGAGATCCTTCATCTCCTCCGGTTCGAGCGCCCGCGAGGCCTTCTTT